>NZ_CAKAKA010000001.1:0-913327 GCF_916618775.1 Citrobacter sp. Marseille-Q3906 | reverse complement strand
TGGATGTCAAGAGTAGGTAAGGTTCTTCGCGTTGCATCGAATTAAACCACATGCTCCACCGCTTGTGCGGGCCCCCGTCAATTCATTTGAGTTTTAACCTTGCGGCCGTACTCCCCAGGCGGTCGACTTAACGCGTTAGCTCCGGAAGCCACGCCTCAAGGGCACAACCTCCAAGTCGACATCGTTTACGGCGTGGACTACCAGGGTATCTAATCCTGTTTGCTCCCCACGCTTTCGCACCTGAGCGTCAGTCTTTGTCCAGGGGGCCGCCTTCGCCACCGGTATTCCTCCAGATCTCTACGCATTTCACCGCTACACCTGGAATTCTACCCCCCTCTACAAGACTCTAGCCTGCCAGTTTCGGATGCAGTTCCCAGGTTGAGCCCGGGGATTTCACATCCGACTTGACAGACCGCCTGCGTGCGCTTTACGCCCAGTAATTCCGATTAACGCTTGCACCCTCCGTATTACCGCGGCTGCTGGCACGGAGTTAGCCGGTGCTTCTTCTGCGAGTAACGTCAATCACTAAGGTTATTAACCTTAATGCCTTCCTCCTCGCTGAAAGTACTTTACAACCCGAAGGCCTTCTTCATACACGCGGCATGGCTGCATCAGGCTTGCGCCCATTGTGCAATATTCCCCACTGCTGCCTCCCGTAGGAGTCTGGACCGTGTCTCAGTTCCAGTGTGGCTGGTCATCCTCTCAGACCAGCTAGGGATCGTCGCCTAGGTGAGCCGTTACCCCACCTACTAGCTAATCCCATCTGGGCACATCCGATGGCAAGAGGCCCGAAGGTCCCCCTCTTTGGTCTTGCGACGTTATGCGGTATTAGCTACCGTTTCCAGTAGTTATCCCCCTCCATCGGGCAGTTTCCCAGACATTACTCACCCGTCCGCCACTCGTCACCCAAGGAGCAAGCTCCTCTGTGCTACCGTTCGACTTGCATGTGTTAGGCCTGCCGCCAGCGTTCAATCTGAGCCATGATCAAACTCTTCAATTTAAGTTTGATGCTCGTGAATTAAACTTCGTAATGAATTACGTGTTCACTCAGAGACTTGGTATTCATTTTTCGTCTTGCGACGTTAAGAATCCGTATCATTGAGTGCCCACACAGATTGTCTGATAAATTGTTAAAGAGCAGTTGCGACGCGCTTTGGCGCTCTGTCGCGAGGTGGCGTATATTACGCTTTCCTCTTTCAGAGTCAACCCTGAATATCAGGATTTTTCTCTTCAACCGGACCGGCTGTTTGTGTGAAGTGATTCACATCCGCCGTGTCGATGGAGGCGCATTATAGGGAGTCGCCTCAGGAAGACAAGCGGAAAAATGCATTTTTGTTTCAACCGCTCACCTTTTATCCACAACGCTTACTTTTGCTGCTTTTTTATCGCCGATGGCAGGTCAGCCAGACTATTTAGCACTATATCTGCCGCATTTTCTGCTTCCGGGGTGACAGGTTTGCCTGTACGCACTAATACTTTTGTCCCCACATTCGCCGCTGTCGCCGCCTGCATATCTTCTATTTTGTCGCCCACCATATAAGAAGCGGCCATATCAATGTGCAGAAAGTCTCGAGCAGAGATAAGCATGCCCGGATGCGGTTTACGGCAATCGCAGACCTGACGGTACTCTTCTACTGTTCCCTGCGGATGGTGAGGACAATAATAGATACCATCCAGATCAACATCACGATCGGCCAGCGACCAGTCCATCCATTCAGTGAGCGTTTCGAACTGCGCTTCGGTAAATTTACCGCGAGCGATACCAGACTGGTTCGTCACTACAATAAGTGCGTAACCCATACTTTTAAGCTCACGCATGGCATCAATGACACCTTCGATAAACTCGAACTCGTCGATCTCATGTACATAACCGTGGTCCACATTAATGGTGCCGTCACGGTCGAGAAAAATTGCGGGTACAGACTTTGCCACCTTTTATAGCTCCTGAATAAGGCATATCGCTCTAGTATCGCATGTTTCTGCGGGCAAGAAAGTGCTCATCGTGCAAACCCCGATTGATTTAGACGTCTGGATGCCTTAACATCCATCTTGTTAACGGCTTTGACCGTACCAGACAGACGAAAATGCCACGGCTAACTTAATTACGATAATAAATAACCAATGATTAAACTTTCGAATATCACCAAAGTGTTCCAACAGGGGACTCGCTCTATTCAGGCGCTGAACAATGTCAGCCTGCATGTTCCTGCCGGGCAGATTTATGGCGTTATTGGCGCTTCAGGCGCTGGTAAAAGCACGTTAATCCGCTGCGTTAACTTACTCGAACGCCCTACTGAAGGCAGCGTACAGGTCGGTGGCCAGGAGCTAACAACGCTTTCTGAATCCGAGCTGACCAAAGCTCGCCGTCAAATCGGCATGATTTTCCAGCACTTTAACCTGCTGTCGTCCCGTACTGTTTTTGGTAACGTCGCGCTTCCGCTGGAGCTGGATAACACCCCCAAAGAAGAGATTAAACGTCGCGTGTCGGAGCTGTTGGATTTAGTTGGCCTTGGCGATAAGCATGACAGCTTTCCCGCTAACCTTTCAGGTGGGCAGAAACAGCGCGTCGCCATTGCCCGTGCGTTGGCCAGCAATCCTAAGGTGTTGCTGTGCGATGAAGCCACCAGCGCACTCGATCCAGCAACCACTCGTTCGATACTGGAATTATTGAAAGACATTAACCGTCGTCTTGGATTAACCATTCTGCTGATTACCCATGAGATGGATGTCGTAAAACGTATTTGTGACTGCGTAGCCGTTATCAGTAATGGTGAACTGATTGAGCAGGACACCGTCAGCGAAGTGTTTTCACACCCGAAAACGCCGCTGGCGCAGAAATTTATCCAGTCCACGCTACATCTGGACATTCCGGAAGATTATCTGGAGCGCTTAAAAGCAGAGCCCGAAAACGACAGTGTTCCAATGCTGCGGATGGAATTCACAGGGCATTCGGTGGATGCGCCATTGCTCTCTGAAACAGCACGTCGCTTTAATGTGAATAACAATATTATCAGCGCGCAAATGGATTACGCCGGTGGCGTGAAGTTCGGCATCATGCTGACTGAAATGCACGGTACACAAGAAGATACGCAAGCGGCCATCAACTGGCTGCAGGAACACCATGTAAAAGTAGAGGTACTGGGTTATGTCTGAGCCGATGATGTGGCTGCTGGTTCGCGGCGTATGGGAAACGCTGGCAATGACCTTTGTGTCCGGTTTTTTTGGTTTTGTGATTGGCCTGCCCGTCGGCGTGCTGTTGTACGTGACGCGTCCCGGACAAATCATTGAGAACGCGAAACTTTACCGTACGCTGTCTGCACTGGTAAACATTTTCCGTTCCATCCCGTTCATTATTCTGTTGGTCTGGATGATTCCGTTTACCCGCATGATTGTTGGCACCTCTATTGGTTTGCAGGCAGCCATCGTCCCGTTAACCGTTGGCGCCGCACCATTTATTGCCCGTATGGTTGAGAATGCGCTGCTGGAAATCCCTACCGGACTGATCGAAGCATCGCGCGCAATGGGCGCTACACCATTGCAGATCGTACGTAAGGTGTTGCTGCCGGAAGCGTTGCCAGGTCTGGTAAATGCGGCGACTATCACACTGATCACCCTGGTCGGCTATTCTGCGATGGGCGGTGCCGTCGGTGCCGGTGGTCTTGGACAGATTGGCTATCAATACGGTTATATTGGATACAATGCTACCGTGATGAATACAGTACTGGTATTACTTGTAGTTCTGGTTTATTTAATTCAGTTATCCGGCGATCGCATCGTCCGGGCTGTCACGCACAAATAACGTTGCACACAACACAAAAAACTCATTAAGAAAAGGAAATAAGCATGGCGTTCAAATTCAAAACCTTTGCGGCAGTTGGAGCCCTGATCGGTTCTCTGGCACTTGTGGGTTGTGGTCAGGATGAAAAAGATCCTAACCACATCAAAGTGGGCGTTATTGTTGGCGCAGAGCAGCAGGTTGCAGAAGTTGCGCAGAAAGTCGCGAAAGAGAAATACGGTCTGGACGTTGAACTGGTAACTTTCAACGATTACGTTCTGCCTAACGAAGCGTTGAGCAAAGGTGATATCGATGCCAACGCCTTCCAGCACAAACCTTATCTGGATCAGCAGATCAAAGATCGTGGTTACAAACTGGTTGCCGTAGGCAATACATTCGTTTACCCGATTGCTGGTTATTCCAAAAAAATCAAATCACTGGATGAACTGCAGGAAGGTTCTCAGGTCGCAATTCCAAACGACCCGACTAACCTTGGTCGTTCCCTGCTGCTGCTGCAAAAAGTGGGTTTGATCAAACTGAAAGATGGTGTAGGTCTGTTGCCGACTGCCCTGGACGTTGTTGAAAACCCGAAAAACCTGAAGCTGGTTGAGCTGGAAGCACCTCAGTTACCACGCTCACTGGACGATGCGCAAATCGCTCTGGCCGTTATTAACACCACTTATGCCAGCCAGATTGGCCTGACACCGGCAAAAGATGGCATCTTTGTTGAAGATAAAGATTCCCCGTATGTAAACCTGATCGTCACTCGTGAAGACAATAAAGACGCTGAGAACGTGAAGAAATTCGTTGAGGCGTATCAGTCAGACGAAGTTTACGAAGCGGCAAACAAGGTCTTTAATGGCGGCGCTGTTAAGGGCTGGTAATTTTAGGCTGTTTCCAAAATTTGTAATATCATCAGGACGGGCGCTTGCCCGTCTTGTCATTTATGCAAGCACCTGATTCAATATCTGACGTTTAGATCATTCATTGAGGAAACATTATGCGTGCTTTACCGATCTGTTTATTAGCACTCATGCTGAGCGGCTGTTCTATGTTAAGCAGATCCCCTGTTGAACCCGTTCAAAGCACCGCAACCCCGCCTAAAGCGGAGCCGGAAAAACCGAAAGCACCACGCGCAGTGCCGGTGAGAATTTATACCAATGCAGAAGACTTAGTTGGCAAACCGTTCCGCGATCTCGGTGAAGTGAGCGGCGAGTCCTGCCAGGCATCAAACCAGGATTCCCCTCCGAGCATTCCAACCGCACGCAAACGCATGCAGATTAACGCATCTAAAATGAAAGCTAATGCCGTATTGCTGCACAGCTGTGAAGTCACCAGTGGTACACCTGGTTGCTATCGTCAGGCAGTTTGCATCGGTTCTGCACTGAATATTTCGACTAAATGAGTCATTTTCAGTTCGAGCAAATAGGCGTTATCCGCTCTCCTTATAAAGAAAAATTCGCCGTTCCACGCCAGCCTGGCCTGGTAAAAAGTGCCTGCGGCGAACTGCATTTGCTCGCACCGTATAACCAGGCCGATGCTGTTCGCGGCCTGGAAGCGTTCAGCCATTTATGGATTATTTTCGTCTTTCACCAGACGATGGACGGTGGGTGGCGCCCGACCGTACGCCCGCCCCGACTTGGTGGTAACGCCAGAATGGGCGTCTTTGCCACGCGTTCAACCTTTCGCCCTAACCCTGTCGGCATGTCGCTGGTCGAGTTGCAAGGGATTGTCTGCCAGAAAGAGAGCGTCATTCTGAAGCTGGGTAGTCTGGATCTGGTCGATGGTACACCGGTTGTAGATATCAAGCCCTACCTGCCGTTTGCCGAAGCATTACCCGATGCCACCGCCAGCTACGCGCAACATGCTCCAGTTGCCGAAATGGGCGTAAGTTTTACCGCCGAGGTTGAGCAGCAGCTTCTGGCTCTGGAAACACGTTATCCGCAGCTAAAAACATTTATTGGTGAAGTACTGGCACAGGACCCGCGTCCTGCGTATCGTAAGGGTGAAGAGACAGGCAAAACGTACGCCGTCTGGTTACACGATTTCAACGTGCGCTGGCGTGTGACGGAAGAGGGTTTCGAAGTCTTTGCGCTTGAACCCCGGTAATTTCGCGCCCTTCTCTTTTGACATCCCTTTCTCGCTGGTAAACTAAATCACTTTTTTTGTGTCAGGCTCGCATTGAGCCTGTTCGATCGTCCAACTGGAACCGTAACAACATGCGTACTAGCCAATATCTGCTCTCCACTCTGAAGGAGACACCTGCCGACGCCGAGGTTATCAGCCACCAGCTGATGCTGCGCGCCGGGATGATCCGCAAGCTGGCCTCCGGGTTATATACCTGGCTGCCGACCGGCGTGCGCGTCCTGAAAAAAGTCGAAAACATCGTGCGTGAAGAGATGAACAACGCCGGTGCGATCGAGGTGTTGATGCCAGTCGTTCAGCCCTCTGAACTGTGGCAAGAGAGTGGTCGTTGGGAACAGTACGGCCCGGAACTGCTGCGTATTGCTGACCGTGGCGATCGTTCATTCGTACTTGGCCCAACGCATGAAGAAGTCATCACCGACCTGATTCGTAACGAGCTCAGCTCTTACAAACAGCTGCCGCTGAACTTCTACCAAATCCAGACCAAATTCCGTGACGAAGTACGCCCACGTTTCGGCGTAATGCGTTCCCGCGAATTCCTGATGAAAGATGCTTACTCTTTCCATACTTCTCAGGAATCTCTGCAGGAAACCTACGATGCGATGTATGCCGCATACAGCAAAATCTTCAGCCGTATGGGGCTGGATTTCCGTGCTGTACAGGCTGATACCGGCTCTATCGGCGGCAGTGCTTCTCACGAATTCCAGGTGCTGGCACAGAGCGGCGAAGATGACGTCGTATTCTCTGACAGTTCCGATTTTGCCGCCAACATCGAGTTTGCTGAAGCCGTTGCGCCGAAAGAACCTCGTGCAGCAGCTACTCAGGAAATGACGCTGGTTGATACACCAAACGCGAAGACCATCGCGGAGCTGGTTGAGCAATTCAATCTGCCAATTGAAAAAACCGTTAAAACTCTGCTGGTAAAAGCCGTTGAAGGCAGTAGCTACCCGCTGGTTGCTCTGCTGGTTCGTGGTGATCACGAGCTAAACGAAGTCAAAGCAGAAAAACTGCCGCAGGTTGCCAGCCCGCTAACCTTCGCTACCGAAGAAGAAATTCGAGCCGTAGTGAAAGCAGGTCCAGGTTCTCTCGGTCCGGTGAATATGCCGATCCCGGTCGTTATCGATCGTACCGTTGCAGTAATGAGCGATTTCGCTGCCGGTGCCAACATCGACGGCAAACACTATTTCGGTATTAACTGGGATCGTGATGTAGCAACACCTGAAGTTGCAGACATCCGTAACGTAGTGGCAGGTGACCCAAGCCCGGACGGTAAAGGTACATTGCTGATTAAACGTGGTATCGAAGTCGGTCACATCTTCCAGTTGGGTACCAAATACTCTGAAGCGCTGAAAGCCGCAGTTCAGGGCGAAGATGGCCGTAATCAGATTCTGACTATGGGCTGCTACGGTATCGGGGTAACTCGCGTGGTCGCGGCAGCCATTGAGCAGAACTACGACGATCGCGGTATTGTATGGCCGGATGCCATTGCACCGTTCCAGGTAGCGATTCTGCCTATGAACATGCACAAATCCTACCGAGTGCAGGAACTGGCAGAGAAGCTGTACGCTGAACTGCGCGCACAGGGCATCGAAGTGCTGATGGACGATCGTAAAGAGCGTCCTGGCGTAATGTTTGCCGATATGGAGCTTATCGGTGTACCACACACTATCGTACTCGGCGACCGTAACCTCGATAACAATGATATCGAATACAAATACCGTCGTAACGGCGAGAAACAGCTGATTAAAACCGGCGACATCGTCGACTATCTGGTAAAAGCGATAAAAGGCTAATACCAGCAAAAGGCCCTGATTCTTCAGGGCCTTTTTACTTTATCGATTAATTACACGCTTTTCCTGGCACAAACTTCGCGTCTTTATCCGCCATCAGCGTTTTCACTTTCTCGCCTGTATCCGGGTTCGCCTCCAGCGTGAAATGCCCTTCCAGAGTCAACAGAACAGATTGTCCCGTTTCCGCGCGCGCGGCTAAATAGTCGCGTTCAAGCTGGGCATTATTCGCCACCGGCATACGTTTTCCCGTTGCGCAGTCGGTAAATACTGCCGCATCCGCCATGTAGAAATACATACCACGCATCGGCATTGGCGTAACCGGCAAACTGGCTGAAACCGGCTGAAGGGTATAGTTAAACTGCGACTCAATCGGATTACCTTCACGATCGAGCATCTCCAGCGCCTCACCTTTTGCCCGATAGTAAGATTTTTCGCCTTTGCTGTCTGTCAGCACCAGTTTATCGGCAGTACGGGCCCATGTCCCATATGAAGCAAACGAAGAGGGTTCATCCCGCACGCCCTGATAGCGTTCATTCATCACCCATGTTCCGTCTTTTTCGAGGAACAAAGAGGTTTCAATACCTTCGCAGTCCGCACAAGGTAATATACCGCGCCAGCTTTGCTGCATCGGTTTTAATTCTGCCGCCCGTGTCGGCTGTAGTACATCAACTTCAGTACGATTATTACAGCCGATCAAGGCAAAGAGCGTACATGCAGCCGCTACTGACAATATCGCTGTTTTCACCATGAATTCCTTATGATTTTTTTATTCCCGTTCGTCAGTCTTGCGAGCGACGAACCCTACCTCGCAGTGCCTTCACTGTGGATTTCTGCGCCTTTGATGACAACCTACGCTCTTTCGACGCACGCGTAGGGCGAGTTGCCTGTCGGCTTTTTTGCACTGCGGTTAACTCTTTAATGACCGCCACCAGTCGGGATATTGCCGCTTCCCGGTTAAGCTCCTGACTACGGTACTCCTGTGCCTTAATGATAATGACACCATCGCCGCTGATCAGATGATGACTGGCAGCCAGCAGACGTTCCTTATAATACTCTGGCAGGCCAGAGGCCCGAATGTCAAAGCGCAAATGGATAGCCGTCGAAGTCTTATTAACGTGCTGCCCACCTGCTCCCTGAGCCCGGATTGCCGTGATTTCCAGCTCATTATCAGGAATAGAGACATTTCGGGAGATAACAATCATGAAGGTTGCTGCCACGCGCTCAAATGAATTTCCAGATTGTTCTGAGAATCTGACAGCCAGATAGCCCCATCCTGGATAGTCGCCTGAAGCGTCATTGTACGGCCAGCAAAGTCACTCAGTTGCGCCAGTTGCTCATCATCCAGATACCACACGGATAAATTAGCAAACTGAGAGCACTTACTTTGGTTTTGCTGCCACCAGATTTGAGCCGCACGGCTGTTATAGGCAAACAAAGCAACTTCTGCAGACTGAGTACATGCTTTCTTGATACGGCGTTCATCCGGCAAACCGAGTTCAATCCATAAATCGATACCCAGATGATCATTACGCAACCACGCTTCCGGCTCATCTTCAGCGCTTAATCCCCGCGTAAACTGTAACCGTTCGTCAGCATATTTAATCCACGCCAGCAGGCGCAGCATCATGCGTTCCTGGGTTTCTGAGGGGTGACGCGCCAGCGTCAATGCCGCGTCAAGAAACTGGTTGCGGTCAAGATCCGCCACATTGACTACGGCTTTATATATTGTCGCTTTAAGCGCCATGAGAGAACTCCTTTCGAATCAGGCGTCCATTGTAGCGAAATCTGCGCCAAAAGGCTGCTAACCGGTAACGTGGGTGTCCTCTATCAAGGCGCTGATATTGCTTGAATGAGTATGGTATAGTCACCTTGCTAAACAGAGTTTATCTTCGTAGGCTTAGACTTGCATCCACGGTTAAGTCAGAGTGCTGACAGGAGGGCATGTGGAAAAATATTGTGAGTTAATACGCAAGCGGTACGCGGAAATTGCCAGCGGAGACTTAGGGTATGTCCCGGATGCGCTGGGTTGCGTATTGAAGGTACTGAATGAAGTGGCTGCAGACAGCGCCCTTTCAGAGTCGGTCAGGGAAAAGGCGGCATATGCGGCCGCGAACTTACTGGTGAGCGATTATGTCAATGAATGAAACGTATCAACCCATTAACTGTGATGATTACGACAATCTTGAGCTCGCCTGCCAGCACCATTTGTTACTGACGCTGGCGCTAAAAGATGGCGAAGTTCTGCAGGCGAAAGCGAATGACCTGGTTTCCCGCAAAAATGTGGAGTATCTGGTTGCAGAAGTCGCAGGTGAAACCCGTGAGCTTCGCCTCGACAAAATTGCCAGCTTCAGCCACCCGGAAATCGGTACCGTGGTGGTCAGCGAATCATAATCCCCTTTGCCAAATGGCGATGCACACACCTTATCTGGCCTACAATCCGTAGGCCAGATAAGTGCAGCGCCATCATCAGGCATGCCATAGCAGGCGCACACTCTCTTCTTCCTCAGCCATACCTTCACGCGTTACAAATACTCCCGCAGCTGCAATCAGCGTATCGCCGTAAAATAGCAACGGTGTGGTATCTCGTCGCCAGGGAGGGATCCCCTGCTCCTGCCAGATTTTTTTGAGCTTACGCCCGCCGTTACGCCCGACAATATGCAAGAGTCCAGGAGCTTTAAACCGAATACTGACTGTCTCATTCGCTCGCGGTTTTCGTAATTCGCCATCGGGAAGTAACTGCACCGTTCCCAGCCCGACAGGCAACACCAACGGCGTTTTCGTGCATGACCATGGAATCACCGTTTCACTTTGCCCGACAACAGATTTAACCCACCACAACTGTGACTGGTAACGACGAATTTCGTACCCGCCAAAGCACAAACGGGGTACAGCATCTTCCCGCGCCAGCGCGACTTCCTGCCAGATACGCTCCAAAGCATCCCGTGAGGGCATCGGTGCATTCAACCCAGCCAGCCAGCGACGAAGCAGCGCCGCACGCCGCACATCGCTCTTCATCATTAATGGTTCCAGTCGCAGCGCACCTTGAGCGGTGACACAGTCAGCTAAATCTTGAGCAAGTAACTCATCCAGTAAACTCTCCTGCTCGGCGCACAGCGAGGCGCTGCGGGCTGTAGCCTCCGCAAAATGCGGCCAGCGCTGTTGCAGGAGTGGAATAATGCGCAAGCGTAAGAAATTGCGGTCATAAGCATCGACCTGATTGCTTTCGTCTTCAATCCAGCTTAACGCATGCGTCCGCGCCCACTTTTCAAGTTCGTCTCGCGTTTGTGTTAGCAGTGGGCGAATAAGCCGGGTTCCGGCAAACGGCGAACTTTCACCCATCGCAGAAAGCCCAGCGGGGCCACTGCCACGTTTTAGTGCGAGCAAAAATGTTTCGCACTGGTCATCAAGATGCTGGGCGGTCATCAGTATTTCATTCGACAACAGTGTCTGTTCAAATGCCTGATAGCGTGCCCGTCGCGCCTGAGCTTCTATTCCTGACCCATCGTCCTGCAGTTGTACCCGCTCAACCACCAGTGGTACCTGCCATTGCGCACATATCGATTCACAGTGGGTCACCCATTCATCAGCGTGGGGACTTAACCCATGATGGATATGGATAGCGCGCAAGGAGACTTCAGGGTGCTGCGTTCGCCACTGCACCAGTTGATGCAACAGCACGGTAGAGTCCAGGCCGCCGCTAAAAGCGACGAGGATCTGGTTAGCGTTCAGAAGTGAAGTGTTCAGTGTGAGTGTCGTCATGATAGTTGCTTACAATGGCATTGCCCGGCACGTTACCGGGCTAAAGCCACAATAACAAGACTTACAGTTCATACAGTTCAAGAGGCAATCCGTCTGGATCGTTGAAAAACGTAAAGCGCTTACCAGTAAAAGGATCGACGCGTATCGGCTCGCATTTCACATTATGATCTTCCAGATGGGTTATTGCGGCTTCCACGTTCTCAACGCTAAACGCCAGGTGACGTAAACCGCAAGCCTCTGGTCGGCTGGGGCGGCCAGGCGGAAAAGGAAAGGAAAAAAGCTCAATCACATACTGCCCATTCAACGCGAGGTCACCTTTCCAGGAGTCACGCTCTTCACGGTAGGCTTCACTCATCAACGTAAAGCCCAGCACATTACAGTAAAATGCCTTACTGACCGCGTAATCCGTCGCAATAATGGCAATATGGTGAACCTGTTTTAATCCCAGCATAGCGTGTTTGCCTCTTTAGTTTTCTTTTCGCACATTACTCATCCGCAGTCGGTTCAGGCAAGTCGTTATGCCATTTTTAGGACTCTCACACGATACACACCGTCCTCGCCCAGTTTAGCGCCATGAATATCTGTTTCGAATCCGGGGTAATGATGGCCTACTGAACACAGCATCAGCAGGAAATCGAGTACAGCACGGCTTTCTTCAGTGATCATTTCCCCCGGCATCAGCAGCGGTACACCAGGTGGATAAGGCAGGATCATATTGGCAGAAACGCGCCCCACCAGTTGATCGAGCGTCACGGTCTCCACTTCGCCTTTAATTTGTCGCTGCCAGGCCTGATGCGGCGTCATTTTCATTTCCGGCAAGGTGTCAAATGCCCGTAGCATCAACCCGGAGAGATCATGCTGGCGGATCAAATTATGGATCCCTTGCGCCAGATCCTGAATACGCATATTGCGATAAAAATCAGGATCTTCAGCATACAGATCCGGCAGCATGTTTTTAACGCGCAAATTAAGGTCATATGAGCGTTTGAACTCAGTCAGTCCTCGCAGTAAGCCCATTGCCCGGGTTTTATCAATCCCAATGCTGAACAGGAACAACAGATTATACGGACCTGTTTTCTCCACCACGACACCGCGTTCATCGAGGAACTTTGCTACCAGCGCGGCAGGGATCCCTTCTTCGCTCATATTTCCTTGTTCATCCATTCCCGGCGTCAGAATAGTGACTTTTACCGGGTCGAGGAACATGTGGTCAGCGTCAGCATCATTAAACCCATGCCAGCCTTCACCAGGAGCAACGGGCCAGCATTCCGCTTGATCTACTCTTTCCGGCTGCCAGATATCGAAGAACCAACCGTCCGATTCTTCTCGCAGTCGCTGTACTTCTTTACGGAAATGGAGCGCGCGCTCCACCGAGCGGTTAATTAGCCGCTTACCGGGATTACCACGCAGCATCGCCGCCGCTGTTTCAATCGATGCCACAATGGGGTAGCTGGGTGAGGTCGAGGTGTGCATCATAAAGGCTTCATTAAAGGTATCTTCGTCATAATCCCCTTTAATGTGAATCAAAGACGCCTGCGACAACGCGGCCAACATCTTGTGGGTGGACTGCGTTTCAAAGATGACTTTACCTGGAACCCTCTCACCGCTCATGCCACTTTTCCCCTGGTAAATCGGATGGAAATGCGTGTAAGGCACCCAGGCAGAGTCAAAATGAATAGAAGGGACATCCAGCGTTTGTTTAATCCAGTTAGTGTTATACAACAGACCGTCGTAGGTCGAGTTAGTGATAACTGCATGCACCGGCCACTGTGCTTGCGTAGTCTCCTCTACCTTACGTGCAATACTCTCGCGGCAGAATTCGCGGCGCGGAATTCCCCCGAGGATCCCCAGCGCATTACGTGTGGGTTTCAGCCAAATGGGCACCACATCACTCATCATCAATAAATGCGCGAGAGATTTATGACAGTTGCGATCAATTAATAACGTACTTCCCGTAGGGGCGGCATACATCCCAACAATCTTATTCGACGTCGATGTGCCGTTGGTGACCATATAACTTTGCTCTGCGCCAAAGGTGCGAGCGATATACTCTTCTGCTTCCAGGTGTGGACCTGTATGGTCCAATAGCGACCCCAGCTCAGTCACAGAAATGGACACGTCAGCCTTTAACGTGTTGCCGCCAAAGAAATCATAGAACAGGCATCCCACCGGGCTTTTCTGGTACGCCGTTCCCGCCATATGCCCTGGCGTACAGAAGGTATACTTCCCTTCCTTCACATAAGTAAACAGCGCTTTGGTAAAGGGAGGCGTAATGTTATCGAGATATTCACTGGTGTACTGCCGAATACGCGTCGCTATATCTTCGGACTGACCAAGCGCATACTCAAAAAACCACAGCGCCATGCGCAGATCGTGGGCGCTGACATCCATCGTCGAATGGGTATTAATAAAAGCGTACAGTGGGAGATATTCATTTAGCTGATTGATATCGCTACATAGCTCCAGGCTGTATTCATCCCAGTCAAAAATAACACCGCAAATGCGCGGATTGTGTTCGATAAATTTCAGCAGGTCGACGCTATTCTGTGGCCAGATAATCTGAAACCCCTGCTGCTGCAGCGCACGTTCAAGTTCCTTGATGGGCTCATCTTTATAAAAGACGCCATGCGGTCCCATGATGGCAATAATGTTCATGCGTTCCTCCTGGAAAAACCTTAGTTAATCATAGCCTGGTCAAACCGCAGGTAAAAAAAAGGGCCACAGTGTTGTGGCCCTTTTCAGAATAAATACAGTTTACGCGTAACCGTAGTTCATCAGACGCTGGTAACGACGATTTTTGAGCTCTTCCGTACTTAACACGTCAAGATCGGCCAGATCGGCCAGCAATTGCGCCTTCAGCGACGCTGCCATTGCTTCCGGATTACGATGCGCACCACCCAGTGGTTCCGGAACGATGGAGTCGATAAGCTTCAGCTCTTTCAAACGCGTCGCAATAATGCCCATCGCTTCTGCCGCCAACGGCGCTTTGTCTGCGCTTTTCCACAGAATGGACGCGCAGCCTTCCGGGGAGATAACAGAATAGGTGCTGTATTGCAGCATATTCACTTTATCGCCCACGCCGATCGCCAGCGCACCACCGGAACCACCTTCACCGATAACGGTGCAGATAACCGGCACGCTCAGACGTGACATTTCACGCAGGTTGCGCGCAATCGCTTCAGACTGACCACGTTCTTCCGCGCCCACCCCCGGGTAAGCCCCAGGGGTGTCGATGAAGGTGATAATCGGCATCTTGAAGCGTTCGGCCATTTCCATCAGACGCAGCGCTTTGCGATAGCCTTCCGGCGCTGGCATGCCGAAGTTGCGACGAATTTTCTCTTTGGTCTCGCGGCCTTTCTGATGACCAATGATCATCACCGGACGCCCCTCAAGACGCGCAATACCGCCGACAATAGCTTTGTCATCCGCATAGGCACGATCGCCCGCCAGCTCATCAAATTCATCAAACGCCAGGCGGACATAATCCAGGGTATATGGACGCTGTGGATGGCGAGCCAGTTGGGCTACTTGCCATGCGCCAAGATCGGCGAAGATTTTGCGCGTCAGTTCTACGCTTTTTTCACGCAGACGATGCACTTCTTCATCGATGTTAATATCCAGTTTCTCATCCTGACGGCTAACCGCAGTCAGAGAATCGATTTTTGCTTCCAGCTCTGCAATCGGCTGTTCAAAATCAAGGAAATTCAGACTCATAGTATTCCTGTATTAGTCAAACTCCAGTTCCACCTGCTCCGAACCAATAAGGCCACGGAGATCGTTTAGCAAACGATCGCTCGGAGAGACACGCCACGTTGCGCCAAAACGCAATCGCGCACGTGCATCCGCCCTCTGATAGTAGAGATGTACTGGAATTGTCCCCGAGCGGTGGGGTTCCAGAGACTGACGGAGTCGGTTTAAAAGCTGGTCATCAATTTGCCTGTCCGTCAGCGAGATAGCAAGCCCGCGAGCATATTTTTCCCGGGCTTCGTCAATATCCATGACTTCACGGGCCATCATTTTAAGCCCGCCGTTGAAGTCATCAAAGCTGACCTGTCCGCTGACGATAAGTATGCGGTCTTTTTCCAGCAAATGCTGGTATTTATCCAGAGCATCGGTGAATAACATCACTTCCAGACGCCCGGAACGGTCATCCAGTGTGCAGATGCCGATACGATTACCGCGCTTGGTGACCATTACCCGCGCAGCAATAACGAGCCCCGCAGCAGTGGTAACTTTACCACGTTCTGTCGGATGCATGTCTTTCAGCCTGTGGCCTCCGACATAGCGCTCAATTTCTTTTAAATACTGATTGATAGGGTGTCCGGTCAGGTAAAGTCCTAACGTTTCACGTTCACCCTCTAATACCACCTGCTCCGGCCACGGCGTGCAGCTGGCGTAGGATTGTTCAATTTGTTCCGGCTCTTCCGCCAGTACACCAAACATATCGGCCTGACCGATAGCTTCAGCTTTCGCATGCTGATCGGCAGCTTTAAGCGCATCATTAAGCGAATTCATCAACGCAGCGCGATGCGGGCCAAGGCGGTCAAACGCCCCGGACATGATTAGCTTTTCCAACACCCGGCGATTAAGCTTCTTAATATCTGTGCGGGCGCAGAGATCAAACAGCTCGCGGAAGTAGCCACCTTTATTACGCGCTTCAATGATAGCTTCAATTGGCCCTTCACCCACGCCTTTTATCGCGCCGATGCCATACACAATTTCGCCGTCATCATTAACATGGAAATGATACAGCCCGGAGTTGATATCTGGCGGCAGGATTTTTAGCCCCATGCGCCAGCATTCGTCCACCAGCCCCACCACCTTTTCGGTGTTATCCATATCGGCGGTCATTACCGCTGCCATAAACTCAGCGGGGTAATGCGCTTTCAGCCACAGCGTCTGGTAAGAGACCAGCGCATAGGCCGCGGAGTGCGATTTGTTAAATCCGTAACCGGCGAATTTCTCCACCAGGTCAAAGATTTTCATCGCCAGCTCGCCATCTACACCACGCTTTTTCGCCCCTTCTTCGAAGGTGCCGCGCTGCTTGGCCATCTCTTCCGGTTTTTTCTTACCCATTGCACGACGCAACATGTCCGCGCCGCCAAGAGTATAGCCCGACAGCTCCTGGGCTATCTGCATGACCTGTTCCTGATACAGGATAATGCCATAGGTCGGCTCCAGCACCGGTTTCAGGCACTCATGCTGCCACTGTACGTCCGGGTAGGAAATCTCTTCGCGACCGTGTTTACGGTCGATAAAGTTATCTACCATCCCCGACTGGAGCGGGCCGGGACGGAACAGCGCCACCAGGGCGATCATGTCTTCGAAGCAGTCAGGCTGCAGGCGCTTGATCAGATCCTTCATACCGCGGGATTCAAGCTGGAATACCGCAGTGGTTTCCGAGCGTTGCAGCATGTCGAAACTTTTTTTATCATCCAGCGGGATGGCCGCAATGTCTAACGACGGCTCACCGTTGCGCTCACGGCGGGCGTTGATCATCTCCAGCGCCCAGTTGATGATAGTGAGCGTACGCAGGCCGAGGAAGTCGAACTTCACCAGCCCGGCGTATTCCACGTCGTTCTTATCAAACTGAGTAACCGGATGCAGCCCTTGTTCGTCGCAGTACAACGGCGCAAAGTCAGTAATTTTAGTTGGCGCGATGACCACACCACCAGCATGTTTACCGGCGTTACGTGTGACACCTTCCAGCTTACGCGCCATGTCGATCAGCGCCCTGACCTCTTCATCAGCCTCGTAAATTTCAGGCAGTTGCGGCTCAGCCTCAAAGGCCTTCGCCAGCGTCATCCCCGGATCGGGTGGTACCAGTTTAGAAATACGGTCAACAAAACCGTACGGATGCCCCAGCACGCGGCCTACGTCGCGGATAACCGCTTTTGCCGCCATCGTACCAAAGGTAATAATCTGCGATACCGCGTCACGGCCATACATATCCGCTACGTGTTCAATTACCTGGTCGCGCTTCTCCATACAGAAGTCAACGTCGAAGTCAGGCATCGAGACACGTTCCGGGTTGAGGAAACGTTCGAACAGCAGGTCGAATTCCAGCGGATCAAGATCGGTAATTTTTAAAGCATAAGCAACCAACGAGCCCGCACCGGAACCACGTCCCGGCCCAACGGGTACACCGTTATCTTTTGACCACTGGATAAACTCCATAACGATCAGGAAGTAACCCGGGAACCCCATTTGGTTAATAACCTGAAGTTCAATATCCAGGCGTTCATCATAGGGTGGGCGCTTCTCTTGACGCTCGGCTTCGTCCGGGAACAAAAATGCCAGACGCTCTTCCAGCCCCTCTTTGGATTTTTTGACCAGATAGTCTTCCGTGGTCATATCACCAGTCGGGAACTGCGGCAGAAAATATTCGCCCAAACGTACCGTCACATTACAGCGTTTGGCTATCTCGACAGTATTTTGCAGCGCTTCCGGGATGTCGGAGAACAGCTCGCACATCTCCTCTTCGCTGCGCATATACTGCTGCGGCGAATAGTTGCGCGGGCGTTTCGGATCATCGAGAGTGAAACCATCGTGGATCGCAACGCGAATTTCATGCGCGTCGAAATCTCCGCTTTCAAGGAAGCGAACATCGTTGGTCGCCACCACTGGCAGACCACGCGTTTCGGCCAGAGCCACTGCGGCATGCAGATAATTTTCTTCGTCTTGCCTGCCGGTGCGGATCAGTTCCAGGAAGTAGCAATTGGGAAAATGTTCTTCATAAAACGTCACGCACTCATCGACCAGTGCGCTGTTACCACGCAGCAGGCTGCGCCCGACGTCGCCCATGCGACCACCGGAAAGCAAAATTAATCCATCTTTTAAATCGACCAGCCAGTCTTTGTCGATAACCGGCCCTTCAGCACCATAGCCACGCTGATAGGCTTTCGATATCAACAATGTCAGGTTCTGGTAACCCGTGTTATTGGCCGCCAGCACGGTCAGTTGAGTGAGCTCATCACCAAACAGTTCACTACGAACATGAAAATCAGCGCCAACAATTGGCTTAATGCCCGCGCCATGACCCGCTCCGTAAAACTTCACCAGACCACACAGGTTGGTAAAATCGGTGATCGCCAGCGCAGGCATGCCTAATGCGGCCGCCTTTTTTACCAGCGGTCCGGTTTTTGCCAGCCCATCAATCATGGAGTAGTCGCTGTGCACCCGCAGGTGGACGAAACGTGGTTCAGACATCTTCAGATTCCGGTTTACTTATTCTCGACACAAGAATCAGGACGCGAGTCCCAGTGCGCGTTTGACAGGGCCAAAGCTGCGACGGTGGTACTCTGTAGCGCCATGCTCTGCCAGCTTTTCCAGATGAAAAGCGGTTGGGTAGCCTTTGTGCTGTGCAAAGCCATACTGCGGAAAAATAATATCCAGCGCCGCCATTTCAGCGTCACGTGTGACTTTCGCCAGGATAGACGCAGCGCTGATCTCTGCCACGCGGCTATCACCTTTCACTACCGCCATCGACGGCATCGGCAATGCCGGGCAACGATTTCCATCAATCAGTACGTATTCAGGCGTAATATGCAGACCTGCAACCGCACGCTGCATAGCCAGCATGGTGGCATGCAGGATATTCAGCTCGTCAATTTCATGCGGTTCCGCTCGCCCAAGGCTCCAGCTTAACGCCTTGTCCTTGATTTCATCGTAAAGTGCCAGACGACGCTTTTCCGACAATTTTTTGGAGTCGTTGAGCCCGACAATCGGACGAGCAGGATCAAGTATAACGGCCGCAGTCACAACGGCTCCCACCAAAGGACCGCGCCCCACTTCATCCACACCCGCCACTAAATGCGTATGTGGATAAACAAATTCAATCATTGTGCTAACTCCAGGACAGCATCCGCCGCTTGTTCATCGGCATTGCAACGGATCTGCTGGTGCAGTTCACGGAAAGTGTCATGCATCGCATGGCTGGTTTTACCATTGGCGAGCAACGGCAACAGCGCTTGCGCCAATGCATGCGGTTCGCATTCATCCTGCAGCAGCTCTTTAACCAGTTCTCTTCCCGCTAACAAGTTCGGCAGAGAAACATAATCGGTTTTCACCAGACGCTTCGCCAGCCAGAACGTGAAGGGTTTCATACGATAGCCGACAACCATCGGACACTTCGCCAGCATGCACTCCAGCGCAGCCGTACCAGAGGCCAGCAGCGCAGCATCGCTGGCAACCATGGCTTCACGTCCCATTCCATTAAGCATATGTACGGAAAGTTCTGGAGCCACTTCAGCCTTGATGCGTTCAAACTGCTCTCGGCGTTTGGTATTGACCAACGGAACCACAACTTCGAGATCCGGGTATTGTTGACGTAATAGCTGCGCTGTTTTCAGAAAATCAGCGCTGAGCATTTCCACTTCTGCACCACGACTTCCCGGTAGCAATGCCAGGCAGTGCGCATCATGAGGAATACCCAGAACATCACGAGCCGCATTTTTATCAGGATCCAACGGCATGGCATCCGCCATGGTGTGACCGATAAAGCGGCACGGGACGTTAAATTTGTCATAAAACGCTTTTTCGAAAGGCAGAAAGGCCAGCACCATATTGGTGGATCTGCCTATTTTGAAAACGCGTTTCTGTCGCCATGCCCACACGGAGGGGCTGACGTAATGAATGGTTTTAATGCCCTGCTTTTTCAAATTTCCTTCGAGGGTAATGTTGAAATCAGGCGCATCAATACCGACAAAAACATCCGGCTTGAGATCGGTGAAACGGCGAGTCAGATCAGCGCGGATATGCAGCAAACGGCGCAGACGTCCGAGCACTTCAACAATGCCCATTACCGCCAACTCTTCCATTTCGTACCAGGCTTCACAGCCTTCAGCCTGCATTAGCGGACCTGCAACGCCGACAAAACGCGCATTGGGGACGCGAGCCTTGAGTGCTCGAATTAATCCTGCACCAAGAATATCGCCGGAGGTTTCTCCGGCGACGAGGGCAATCGTTAAAGGACGCTGCTCAGTCATTAACGAATCAGACCACGCGTTGAGCGCTCAAAGAAATCGCTAAAGGCCTGAACATCGGGGTACTGCTTCGCCAGTTCGGCGATTTCCGGTTTCGCTTCGTCAAGCGTTTTGCCGCTGCGGTACAACGCTTTATAGGCATTGCGGATCGCAGTAATCGCTTCGCGAGTGAATCCACGACGCTTCAAACCTTCAATGTTGACGCCAAACGGCGTCGCATGGTTGCCCTGGGCAATAACGTATGGAGGAACATCCTGGGCAACGCCAGAACAGCCACCAACCATCACGTGCGCGCCAATGATGCAGAACTGATGCACCGCTGTCATGCCACCGATGATAACAAAATCATCCAGCGAAACATGCCCGGCAAGCGTGGCGTTATTTGCCAGAATGCAGCGGTTACCCACCGTACAATCGTGCGCGACGTGCGCGTTGATCATCAGTAAGTTATCACTGCCCACCTTCGTCAACCCACCGCCCTGCACTGTGCCACGATGAATGGTGACGCTCTCGCGGATGCGGTTACGATCGCCAATTTCCACACGGGTCGGTTCGCCAGCATATTTCAGGTCCTGGTTCACTTCACCGATGGAGGCAAACTGATAGATCTCGTTATCGCGACCAATCTTGGTATGACCATTCACGACTACGTGAGACTTCAGTACGGTACCCTCACCAATTTCAACATGGGGTCCAACAATACAAAATGGGCCAATGTGAGCATTAGCGCCAATGCTGGCACCATCTTCTACAATGGCAGTTGGGTGAATAAAGGCGGATTTATCAATCACGTATCAGGCCTCCCGGCTACGGGCACACATCATTGTTGCTTCGCACACAACTTTACCGTCGACCAACGCAACCCCTTTAAAACGGGTCAGGCCGCGGCGCGTTTTCTCGAAAGTCACTTCCATGATCATCTGATCGCCTGGCACGACAGGACGCTTAAAGCGTGCCTCATCAATTCCTGCGAAGTAATACAGTTCGCCCGGCTCCAGTTTTCCTACGCTTTTAAACGCCAGAATACCCGTTGCCTGTGCCATCGCTTCCAGAATCAGCACACCAGGGAAAATCGGTTTACCCGGGAAGTGGCCCTGAAAGAAAGGCTCGTTAACGGATACATTTTTCACTGCGCGCAGAAAACGACCTTCTTCAAAATCCAGCACACGGTCAACCAGCAGAAACGGAAAACGGTGCGGCAGAAGTTCTAAAATCTCTTCAATATGCAGAGTATGAGTGTTAGTAGTCAAAATACTCTTCCTGTCAAAATATACTAAAAGGCAATAATAACACGGCCTGTCGCAATCGCATGAATGTGACAGGCCGTAAAAGGATGGCACGTACATACACTTTATCTTTCAAGCTGCCGCTTTGTTGGCTGCCTTGGCTCACTCCAGTCACTTACCTGCGCAAGCTCCCGGGATTTCACTCAATTGCCGCTTCAATGCAGCTTGAACGATGTTGTGTACAGGTGGAACGTTAGTCTTGTTGATTAACCTTGCGCTCAATTGCTTTGAGACGCTTGCTCATATCATCAATATTCATCACCAGTGCAGCTGTTTTACGCCATACCTTGTTGGGTTGTAGCGGAATGCCTGAGGAGTAGACGCCAGGTTCAGTAATAGGACGCATCACCATACCCATGCCAGTTACCGTGACTTTGTCGCATATTTCCATATGCCCATTGATCACGCTGGCGCCGCCAATCATGCAGTAACGGCCAATCTTCAGGCTACCCGCCATAATGACGCCACCGGCTACAGCCGTATTGTCGCCAATCACAACGTTATGCGCAATCTGGCACTGGTTATCAATGATAACACCATTGCCGATCACGGTATCGTCCAGTGCGCCACGATCGATTGTCGTACAGGCACCAATCTCGACGCGATCGCCAATAATGACGCGACCAAGCTGCGGGATCTTCACCCAATTACCACGATCGTTTGCATAGCCAAAGCCGTCAGATCCGACGACTGTGCTTGACTGGATCAGGCAATTCTCACCGATCTGAATATCGTGGTAAATCGTCACATTGGCCCACAAGCGTGAACCTGCACCGATTTTTGTGTTTTTTCCGACGAAGCAACCTGCGCCGATAACCACGTTATCGCCCAGCTCTACGCCTGACTCGATGACCGCATTTGCGCCAACAGAGACATTATTACCCAGCTTCGCCGTCGCATCGATCACTGCACTGGGTGCAATATTTTGTGCAGGCTGAGGCGTGGTATCTAAAATTTGTGCCATTCGTGCATAGGTCAGGTAGGGATTCTTCACTACCAGCGCGGCACTCTTAGCAAAAGGAAGATCGTCCTGCGTCATCACAACGGCAGAAGCCTGGCATACGCCTAAATGTTCACGGTATTTAGGGTTTACCATGAATGTGATATTGCCAGTTTGCGCAGATTGCATGGACGCTACGCCGGTGATGACGATATCGCCATCACCGTGTAATTCTGCATCCAACTGCTCTGCTAAATCAGCCAGTCGAATTGAAGGCATTACTTATTTAACCTGTTTCAGTACGTCGGCGGTGATGTCTTTTACATCGCTGCTGTTGTATGCAACGGTGTTCGCGTCAACGACCAGATCGATGCTCTGGCTGCTAGCGACAGATTTCACAGCAGTCTGGATACGAGTAACCAGTTTGCCACGTTCTTCGTTGGAACGACGTTGACGATCCTGCTCAAAAGCCTGCGCTTTCTGAGAGAAAGTCTGGCGCTGTGCCATAACGTCTTTTTCCAGCTTAGTACGATCGGCACCCGCTTTCATAGATTGCAGACGCTGCATTTTAGATTGCAGATCGGATTCCATACGCTGCAGTTCGCTGGCGCGGCCTTTGAACTCGTTTTCCAGCGTATTAGAAACACCAGTCTTCTGTGCAACCTGTTGGAACAGGCTACCCATATTGACGATTGCAATTTTGTCGGCAGCCTGTGCAGACGTTGCCATCGCTAAACCGAGACCTGCAGCTAATAACCACTTTTTCACAATTAACTCCTTACCATCCCATTTGCATCCGAAGATGCAGTTCTTTGCGTGGCCAGGCGATCCCATGCAAGATCGCCTAAAGTCATCGCTACACAACTCTTACATTCCTTTGTGAAGAACAATTACCAGGTTTTACCAATGTTAAACTGGAACTGCTCTTTTTTGTCTCCCTCATAATCCTTAAACGGCTGGGCGTAGGAGAAGACCAACGGCCCCAATGGGGACATCCATTGTAATGCGATACCTGCAGACATACGGATGTTGCTCGGATCGCTGTAGTCTGGATAACCAGAATACTTCGCGGAATCCCAGTTAGTATCCCAAACGGTACCCATATCCCAGAAGAAGGAAGTACGGACCGAGTTGGCATACTTGTCGCTAATAAACGGCGTCGGAGTAATAAACTCCAGGCTGGCGACAGCCATGGCGTTACCGCCCACAGCATCATCCGATTTACACGGTGCAGTATTGGTAGTGTCACACTCGTTGTCATAATCGTCATCATTATTATAACGATTAGCCGGTAAATAGACGGCTTTCGGACCGATAGTGTTCGACTGGAAGCCACGCACAGTGCTGGAACCACCGGCATAGAAGTTCTCATAGAACGGCATCTCTTTGCCGCCTATACCGTCACCGTAACCCCACTTAGTACGACCCAGAACAACCCATTTATGGTCGTCATCGATCGGCACATAGGTCGCAGTATCCAACGTCGCTTTGTAGTATTCGTTATCAGAACCAGGAACCGTCACTTTACCGTTCAGGTTGACACGCGTACCTTCCGTTGGGAAGTACCCACGGTCCAGCTTGTTGTATGTCCAACCGTAGTTGAAGGTGAAATCGTCCGATTTGAAGCTATCAGCGTCAGGATTCTCACCCATGGAAACCAGATATCGCTGCATCGCAACCTGTGGATCCATGTTAGACAGGGAGTTATGCACATAACCCAGACCCGCACGCAACGTATTGTATTCGTTGATCGGGAAGCCCAGCGTTACGTCTGTACCATAACTTTTGTTGGTATAGTCGGACAGATCCGCATCATCCGCTTCAAAGTCGTTATAGAAGACGCGACCACCAAGGCTGACACCATCAACGGTGAAATACGGGTTGGTAACAGACAACTCAGTATAGGTCTGATAGTCGTTTTTGGTGCCGTTAATACCGACCGAATAACCGGTACCTAACCAGTTATCCTGCTGAACGCCCGCCTGGAAGCTAACGCCGCTCTCTGTACCGTAACCGACGCCGAAGTTGAAGCTACCGGTGTTACGTTCTTTCACCTTATAGACCACATCAACCTGATCCGGACTACCCGGAATACGCTGAGTATCAGTGTCCACGGTTTCGAAGTAGCCCAGACGATTCAGACGTTCTTTACCCTGATCGACCAGATCGCTACCCAACCACGCGCCTTCCATCTGGCGCATTTCGCGACGCAGCACGGAATCTTTAGAGGTGTCGTTACCTTCAAAACGGATCTTACGAACATAGAAACGGTTACCCGCATCCACATTTACACGTAATTTTACGGTTTTGTCTGCATCGTTGATTTCAGGTTGCGACTGTACACGCGGGTAGGCATAGCCATAGCGACCCAGAAGCTTCTTGATATCATCTTCCATTTTGGTCACTTTGGTGCCGTTATAGAGTTCGCCCGGCTCGATTTTCGTCAGGGTCTCAATCTCGGCAGAGTGTCCGGCAAGGTTACCGCTCACTTGCACCCCAGAAAGTTTGTACTGCTCGCCTTCTGTGATGTTGACAGTGATATAGATACCTTTCTTATCCGGCGTCAGGCTGACCTGCGTGGAGTCAATGTTGAAACGAGCGTAACCGCGATCCAGATAGTAGCTGCGCAGGGTTTCGAGATCGCCCGCCAGTTTCTGTTTCTGATATTTACGATCGCCTACGACGTTCCACCACGGCACTTCATCACGCAGTTGGAAGTGAGAGATAAGCTCGTCGGTTGTAAAGGCGTGGTTACCGACGATATTGATCTGTTGGATCTTCGCCGATACACCTTCCTGGAACACCAGTTTGAGATCAACGCGGTTACGCGGCAACGGTGTTACCACCGCTTTCACACTGGCGCTGTACTTACCGACGCTATAGTAGAAATCTTCCAGGCCTTTTTCGATATCGGCAAGGGTTGTGCGATCAAGAGATTCGCCAACACGCACGCCAGACGCCTCGAGGTTCTGCTTAAGCATGTCGTCTTTCACCGATTTGTTACCGGAGAAAGTAATGCTGGCAATCGTCGGACGTTCTTTTACCTGAACCAGAAGGGTATCACCATCGCGCAGGACGCGGACATCCTCAAAGTTTCCGGTGGCGAACAGGGCGCGAATGGTATTACTGATGTCTTCATCATTAACCGTGTCGCCTGTACGCACCGGCATACTAAGGAGAGCCGCACCAACGGCGACTCGCTGTAGGCCTTCGAAATGAATGTCCTTCACTACGAACCCTTCAGCACCGTATACGGTGGCGCTGCTAAACAGCAGCGACGCTATGAGCAACTTTTTCATCGCCATCGTTATTATGCGTTCTTCCTAACACTCTCTTACAACCGAGAGAAATCATTGAAAAGTGCAAGCCCCATTAACAACACCAGCAAAATAGAGCCAATGCGATAACTAAAGTCTTGAACCCGCTCGGATACCGGACCGCCCTTCAGCTTTTCAATCGCCAGGAACAGCAGATGCCCCCCGTCAAGAACGGGCAACGGAAACAGGTTGATTATCCCTAAGTTCACGCTGATAAGCGCAAGGAACATCAGGTAATAAATTACCCCGAACTCCGCTGACATCCCAGCCCCCTGGGCGATAGAAATCGGCCCACTGAGGTTGTTCAGTTTTACATCACCGGTAATCAATTTTCCCAGCATACTGACCGTCAGCTTCATCAACTGCCACGTTTTATCCGTGGCTTCGAGGATGGCGCTGAACGGCCCATACTGGCGTACAGTCTTGTACTCATCAGGCAGAGGGATAATTTTAGGCACAACGCCTGCAAAACCTTCCGCCTTTCCATTACCCGGTTTGGTATCCGGGATTAATGTTAAAGACAAGGGACTCCCCTGCCTTTCAATTTCGAGCGCTAACGGCTTACCTGGATTATCGCGCACCAACATCACGAACGTCATCCATTGCGTTAGCGGTTGACCATCGACTTTAACGATCCTGTCGCCAGCTTGCAAACCCGCCTTGCTTGCAGCGGAGTTAACCTGCACTTCTGACAGCACCGGTTCAATCTGCGGACCGCGCGGGCGAATCCCCAGACTAGAGACAGGATCCTCTTTATCCGGCTCAAATGCCCAATCGCGCAGATCCAGCGTTTTGTCCTGTCGCTGGTTGCTGCCAAACTGCGCCACGCTGATGGTCGTATGCTCATCGCCGATTTTGGAGACCAGCTGCAACCGCACAGTATCCCAATCTGGGGTTTCGATGCCATCAACAGCTTTTAGTTCCGTACCAGGCAAAATTTGCGCCTGAGCGGCGATCGAATTAGGTGTGATCTCACCAACAACCGGACGCACACCAGGGACACCGATGATAAAGACCAACCAGTAGGCAAAAATAGCAAAGATGAAGTTTGCAATTGGGCCTGCAGCGATAATGGCAGCACGTTGCCCAACTGTTTTATTGTTGAAGGCGTGGTGGCGCAGCTCCGGTATAACCGGCTCAGCACGCTCATCCAGCATTTTGACGTAGCCGCCGAGTGGGATCAGGGCGATGACGTATTCAGTACCCAGTTTATCGGTACGACGCCAAAGCGCTTTTCCAAAGCCAATGGAAAAGCGCTCGACACGGACTCCACAGCGCCGGGCAACCCAGAAATGACCAAATTCATGCACAGTGATAAGCACACCGAGTGCGACGATGAATGCAGCCAGATTCCAGAGAATACTCAGCATAAGACCATCCGTTAGAGTGTCCTGAATACCAGTAACAACAGGCAAGCAAAGACCGGTACTGCAGCCGTCAGGCTATCAATGCGATCCAGAATACCACCGTGCCCTGGGATTAAGTGACCACTGTCCTTAATACCTGCTTCACGCTTAAACATACTCTCGGTCAAGTCACCCAACACGGAGGCCAGGGCTGCAACGATAGAGCAAATGAGCAAGGTGACAGGCGCAACATCAAGATTCGCCCACATACCATAACCCCATGAGATCACAGCAGCAGTGGCGAGTCCGCCAATAAAACCTTGCCAGGTTTTACCAGGAGAGACCTTCGGCGCCAGTTTATGCTTGCCAAACAGCTTTCCAAACATATACGCACCAGAATCCGCTCCCCAGACGAGGATCATGACATAGAGCAGCCATACCGCGCCACTATAATGATTCTCATCATAATGCCAGGCTCGTAGCGCCAGCATTCCCCAAAAGAAAGGGACAATGGTTAAGATGCCGAAAATTATGCGTAATACCTTTGAATTACGCCAGACTGCCGCTGAACCGGGGTAAAATAACACCAGTAATAGCGCTACAGCCCACCAGCCTAACGACGCCCAAAGCGACAATTCAACCAGCGGCTGGTGAATATTGTGATGATATTCAGGCAGCAAAAACAGCATCAGTGCCAGCAGTAGCCCACACAGAACCGCCAGCCAGACTCGCTGCGTGCGAGTGGCAAAACCGCTTAACTGTCCCCATTCCCAGGCTGCCAGCATACAAACGACCAGCGTAACAATGGCGAACCCCACCGGCGGCAACAAAAACAGCGCCGCGATGACCACGGGTATTAAAACAAAAGCAGAAATCAGGCGATACTTCAGCAAAAGCGACCCCCATCAGGCTTTTTCATCACCGGGTTCGGTGCCGCCGAAACGACGCTCTCGATTAGCAAAGGCATGCAGCGCACCTTCAAAGTCTTGTTCATCGAAATCGGGCCAGAGAACATCCGTAAAGTAAAGCTCGGCATAGGCAATTTGCCACAGCAGAAAATTACTAATGCGGTGCTCTCCCCCAGTCCTTATTACTAAATCCACCGGAGCCAGCTCATGCATGCAAATTTGTTGACCAAGCTTCTCTTCATCAATTTGCTCAGGACGCAGCAGACCTTCCTGCACCTGTTGTGCCAGTTGTCTGACTCCCTGGACAATATCCCACCGTCCACCGTAATTCGCAGCAATATTCAGCGTTAACCCGGTATTTTGGGCGGTAAGCGCTTCCGATTTGCGGATCCGTTCTTGCAAACGTGAGTTAAATCGACTGATATCCCCGATAATACGCAGACGAACGTTATGGCGGTGCAGGTTTTTCACTTCGCTATCAAGCGCCCACACGAACAATTCCATTAACGCGCTCACTTCCTGCGCAGGTCGGTTCCAGTTCTCACTGCTAAAGGCATACAGCGTTAACGCATCAATACCGTTATTGGCAGCAAAAGAGACAGCCCGGCGGACGGATTTTGCTCCGGCCTTATGCCCAAAGGCGCGAATCTTCCCTTGCTTTTTCGCCCAGCGGCCATTGCCATCCATAATAATGGCTACATGGCGGCAGCCATGTGCTGGCAAATTTTCGCTTAATGGTTGAGTTGCAGACAACATAACGCGTTTTTAGTCCCTGAAAGGATTTTACGGTACTCAGGAATACTGAAGCCTTTTGCTCTTCATCCTTCAGGCTGCCTCTTTGTTAGCTGCGCTCATTCGCCCCAGCCACATACTGATTGTATGCTCCTGGGAACTCATTCACTTGCCGTCTTGATGCAACCTGAATGATTTTGTGTATCCACAAAAAAGCCGTGTCAAACCACGGCTTACCCGACCGAAAAAAAGCAAATACCCACAATCGGGTGGCGCAGACTATATCACTGAAGCCCAACGCTAACAAATAGCACGATCCCCCGTAGAGGGATTATCATCAGCTTGAGAGTCGCGTCACTTGTTTTGTGGCAACTTCCCTGGCGATGGCATCGACCCTCAGCACGTCATCAACGCTCTGCGGTTCCTGCAAATCCATCTTATCCAGTACGGATAAATTTAGACGTGCGATATCAGTAAATCGAATCTGCTGCGCCAGGAATGCGGCAACGGTAATTTCATTCGCGGCGTTCAGCGCGGTTGTCGCGGCCTGCCCTTGCTCAAACGCGTCCATTGCCAATTTCAGGCACGGATAACGCTGGTAATCAGGTGCGGAAAAAGTCAACGCACTGAGTTTGCAAAAGTCGACAGGCTTAGCGCCAGACGTCACACGTTCCGGCCATGCCATCGTATGAGCAATCGGTGTACGCATATCAGGCTCACCCAACTGGGCCAGCACACTACCATCCTGATAACGCACCATCGAGTGAATCACCGACTGCGGATGAATCAGCACTTCCATCTGGCTTGCACTGGCATTAAATAACCAACGCGCTTCAATGTATTCCAGACCTTTATTCATCATGGTGGCGGAATCGACTGAGATTTTTCTTCCCATCGACCAGTTCGGATGACGGCATGCTTGATCGGGCGTCATTGAAACCAGATCCTGCAATGGCGTTTCACGGAAAGGGCCACCAGACCCGGTAAGCAGAACGGACATTACGCCATTTTGCTCAAGGTCAGCGTATCCCAGATTGTGTTGGATAGGTTGAGGTAAACTCTGAAAAATCGCATTATGTTCGCTATCTACCGGCAAAAGCTGCGCTTTGTTGCGTTTCACGTCGTCCATAAACAGACGTCCGCAGGTCACTAAAGACTCTTTATTTGCCAACAGAATACTTTTGCCCGCACGGATTGCCGCCAGCGTCGGTAATAACCCCGCTGCGCCGACAATCGCCGCCATCACCTGATCGACGTCATCCAGCGCAGCCATATCACAGGCTGCCTGTTGCCCACTCATCACCTCAGTGCGACTTCCGTACTCCTGAAGTGCGGCTTTCACCAGCACTGCGCTTTTTTCATCGTCCATCACCGCATAGCGGGGAGAAAACTCCAGGCATTGCTCTACCATGCGGGTGACATTTTTACCCGCAACCAACGCAGCAACTCGAAACTTTTCCGGGTTATGGCGTACTACATCCAGCGTACTGCAACCAATAGAGCCGGTTGAGCCCAGAACGGTTAATTGCTTCATCAGACATCCAGAAGAATTGAGACAGGATAAAAAGCAAAACGCCGCCAGTTGATCCTCACAGATCCCCCAAGCGGCGTTTTAAACGTACAGGCGAATCAGAACTGCATCAGTTCCGCTTCTTTCTCTGCCAGCGCCGCATCAACTTTCTTGATTGCTGCGTCAGTCAGTTTCTGTACGTCGTCCTGAGAACGGCGATCGTCATCTTCGCTGATCTCTTTATCTTTCAACAGAGCTTTTACTTTATCGTTGGCATCACGGCGTACGTTACGTACAGCAACACGAGCCTGTTCAGCTTCACCACGCACAACTTTCGTCAGATCTTTACGACGCTCTTCGGTCAGCGGAGGCAGCGGAACGCGGATATCGGTACCCGCAGAACTTGGGTTCAGACCGAGGTCGGAAGCCATAATCGCCTTCTCAACAGCCGGCCCCATTGAACGGTCAAACACGTTGATTTTAAGAGTACGGGAATCTTCAACCGTTACGCTTGCCAGCTGACGCAGCGGAGTTGGTGTGCCGTAATATTCTACGACAATACCGTCCAGCAGGCTGGGAGAAGCACGACCCGTGCGAATTTTGCTGATTTGGTTTTTGAACGCTTCTACGCATTTATCCATGCGCACTTCAGCATCTTTTCTGATATCGCTAATCACGTTACGAATCCTTGAAAACTTGTCTCAGACAGACCAGACGGAAGCACTGATGCGCTAAGTATAGTCTTGTTTAAAATATGCCACCGGGTAAGTGACCCGCTTGATTAAAGCGGAATCTTACCCGTATTTGGCCTCGACGGAAATTATTCCGTGATTAAAGTGCCTTCTTTTTCACCCATAACAACACGGCGCAAGGCACCTGGTTTGTTCATGTTGAAGACACGAATCGGTAATTTGTGGTCACGAGCCAGCGTGAACGCAGCCAGATCCATCACTTTCAGTTCTTTATCCAGTACTTCACTGTAGGTCAGTTGTTCGTACATGGTAGCGGTTGGATCCTGAGCCGGATCGGCGGTAAATACGCCATCAACTTTAGTGGCTTTCAGAACCACATCCGCTTCGATTTCAATACCGCGCAGACAGGCTGCAGAGTCAGTAGTGAAGAACGGGTTACCGGTACCCGCGGACAAAATAACAACGCGGTTGTTACGCAGCAGGCTGATAGCCTCTGCCCAGCTGTAGTTGTCGCACACGCCGTTCAGCGGAATAGCAGACATCAGGCGAGCGTTCACATAGGCGCGATGCAGTGCGTCACGCATTGCCAGGCCGTTCATAACTGTTGCCAGCATGCCCATGTGGTCGCCCACAACGCGGTTCATACCCGCTTTTGCCAAACCTGCACCGCGGAACAGGTTACCACCGCCAATCACTACGCCAACCTGAATGCCCAGTTCAACAAGTTCTTTAATCTCTTGCGCCATACGGTCAAGGATGCTTGCGTCAATACCGAAACCTTCAGTCCCCTGCAATGCTTCGCCGCTCAGTTTAAGCAGAATGCGTTTGTAGACGGGTTTTGCGTTGGTAGCCATTTTCTTTCCTGCGAGTGTCACGAATGGGATGATTTAAATCGGGTGACATCATGTGTTTCCTGCCGTTTGTTGCCTACTGGAACTGGCTGATTTTCACATGACGGGTACAAAAAGGAGCCGCCCTGAGGCGGCTCCGGACAGTACAATTAAGACTGTTTAGACATTGCAGCAACTTCTGCTGCGAAGTCAGCTTCAACTTTCTCGATGCCTTCGCCCACTTCAAAGCGGATGAAGCCAGTCACGTCAGCGTTGTGCTCTTTCAGCAGCTGGCCAACGTTTTTGCTCGGGTCCATTACGAAAGGCTGACCAGTCAGAGAAACTTCACCGGTGAATTTCTTCATACGGCCTTCAACCATTTTCTCTGCGATTTCTTTCGGCTTACCAGACTGCATCGCGATGTCCAGCTGTACCTGGTATTCTTTCTCTACCACTTCAGCAGACACGTCTTCTGGTTTAACGAATTCTGGTTTGCTTGCAGCAACGTGCATCGCCAGGTGTTTAACCAGCTCTTCATCAGCGCCTTTAGCCGCAACCAGAACACCGATGCGCGCACCGTGTTGGTAGTTGCCCAGAACGTCGCCTTCCAGGATTGCAACGCGACGGATGTTGATGTTTTCACCGATTTTAGCAACCAGCGCAACACGCTCTTCTTCGAACTGTGCTTTCAGGACTTCAACATCAGTCACTTTACCTGCTACAGCCGCGTCCAGAACTTTGTCTGCGAACGCCTGGAAACCACCGTCTTTAGCAACGAAGTCAGTCTGGCAGTTAACTTCCAGAATCACACCGAAGTTGCCTTCGATTTTGGTTTTGATCACGCCGTCAGCAGCAACGTTGCCTGCTTTTTTCGCAGCTTTGATCGCACCAGATTTACGCATGTTTTCGATTGCCAGCTCGATGTCGCCATTAGCTTCAGTCAGTGCTTTTTTGCAATCCATCATGCCTGCGCCAGTACGCTCACGCAGCTCTTTTACCAGGGATGCGGTAATTTCAGCCATTCTAAAATCCTCGGAAGATTTGATCTGCCCGGCATTAAACCGCACAGATTTAAAAGTGAAAAAGGGGGCCTAATACAGGCCCCCTAACCAAACGTGATACTACCTGGTCTATAAGGGCTCTAACGAGCGTGCCTTATTATTCAGCTTCTACGAAGCTTTCTTCCGCCTGGGAAGCCAGATCCTGAGAACGGCCTTCACGAACGGTTGTAGCTACAGCGCCCAGGTACAGGGTCACAGCACGGATTGCGTCGTCGTTACCCGGGATAACGAAGTCAACACCGTCCGGATCAGAGTTGGTATCAACGATAGCAAATACCGGGATACCCAGGTTGTTTGCTTCTTTGATAGCAATGTGCTCGTGGTCAGCATCGATTACGAACAGAGCGTCCGGCAGACCGCCCATGTCTTTGATACCGCCCAGGCTGTTTTCCAGTTTCTCAAGCTCACGGGTGCGCATCAGCGCTTCTTTCTTGGTCAGCTTTTCGAAAGTACCGTCCTGAGACTGAGTTTCCAGATCTTTCAGACGTTTGATGGACTGACGAACAGTTTTCCAGTTAGTCAGCATACCGCCCAGCCAGCGATGGTTCACGAAGAACTGGTCGCAGCTGTTAGCAGCTTCTTTCACCGCTTCGCTTGCAGCGCGTTTAGTACCAACGAAAAGGATTTTACCTTTACGAGCAGAGATCTTGTTCAGTTCAGCCAGAGCTTCGTTGAACATCGGTACAGTTTTCTCAAGGTTGATGATGTGAACTTTGTTACGCGCACCGAAGATGAACGGCTTCATTTTCGGGTTCCAGTAACGGGTCTGGTGACCGAAGTGAACACCAGCCTTGAGCATGTCGCGCATGGAAACAGTTGCCATGATTAAAACCTCTATATATAAAAGTTGGGGTTAAGCCTCCACGCATCCCATATTACCGACCCCAAAGGGCACCCCGGAATATGTGCCGATACGTGTGTGTTGTTACACAAAGTGAGATTTGTCGCTTCAGTCCATCTTGTGTATCTGAGAATGGAACGGAAGTCCGGCGCGCTTTATACCACAAATACGCCGCAGACACCAATAATTGTTGGCGGTCTGTGCTGTTAATGATTCTCAATTTGGCAGCAAGTACGCCGGACTGTTACCATTGGCAGCACTTACACAATTATTGTCGAAATCATCGACACTGATGGACAGAATTCATGGCTATCTCAATCAAGACCCCTGAAGAAATCGAAAAAATGCGCGTCGCTGGTCGTCTGGCCGCTGAAGTGCTGGAAATGATCGAACCGTTTATCAAACCGGGTGTCAGCACCGGCGAACTGGATCGCATCTGTAATGACTACATAGTGAATGAGCAGCAGGCTATATCCGCCTGCCTGGGTTATCACGGTTATCCGAAGTCTGTGTGCATCTCTATTAACGAAGTGGTATGCCACGGGATCCCGGATGATGCCAAACATCTGAAAGATGGCGATATCGTCAATATCGACGTGACTGTCATTAAAGACGAGTTCCATGGCGACACCTCAAAAATGTTTATTGTCGGCAAACCGACAATTCTCGGCGAGCGTCTGTGCCGCGTTACGCAGGAAAGCCTGTATCTGGCGCTGCGGATGGTAAAACCAGGCATTCGTCTGCGCACGCTGGGCGCTGCGATTCAGAAATACGCGGAAGGAGAAGGCTTCTCTGTGGTTCGCGAATACTGTGGTCACGGTATTGGCCGCGGCTTCCATGAAGAACCTCAGGTTCTGCACTACGATGCTGACGATGGCGGTGTAGTACTTCAGCCGGGCATGACCTTTACCGTGGAACCGATGCTGAATGCGGGGGATTATCGCATTCGTACCATGAAAGACGGTTGGACGGTGAAAACCAAAGACCGTAGCTTGTCTGCACAGTACGAGCATACTATTGTAGTTACCGAAAACGGCTGTGAAATTCTGACGTTACGCAAGGATGACACCATCCCGGCGATCATCAAACACGACGAATAATTTTTTGCCTGATGGCGATGTCCCCGCATCTTATCAGGCCTACAAATTGCTCTACTTCGTAGGCCGGATAAGACGTTAGCGCCGTCATCCGGCTTTTTAATGGGTGGCGCACAATGAATACTCTTCCTGAACAGCACGCAAATACTGCCCTCCCCACCCTGCCTGGCCAACCGCAAAATCCTGGAACCTGGCCACAGCATGATCTCAACTGTACCGGGATTAAAACGCATATCGATACTTTCCAGCACTGGTTAGGCGAAGCGTTTGACAGCGGTATTTCTGCCGAACAGTTGATTGAAGCCCGCACCGAATTTATTGACCAGTTGCTGCAACGCCTGTGGATTGAAGCTGGCTTCGGCCAGATCGCCGATCTGGCGCTGGTTGCCGTCGGTGGCTATGGGCGCGGTGAACTGCATCCGCTTTCCGATATTGACCTGCTGATCCTGAGTCGTAAAAAGCTGCCTGACGCCCAAGCTGAGAAAGTCGGCGAGCTGTTAACGTTACTGTGGGACGTCAGGCTGGAGGTCGGGCACAGCGTGCGTACGCTGGAAGAGTGTCTGCTGGAGGGGTTGTCAGATTTAACCGTCGCCACCAACCTGATTGAAACGCGCCTGCTGATCGGCGACGTAGCGCTGTTTCTTGAGCTACAGAAACATATTTTTAGCGAAGGTTTCTGGCCGTCTGATAAATTTTACGCCGCCAAGGTGGAAGAGCAAAATCAGCGCCACCAGCGCTATCACGGTACCAGCTACAATCTGGAGCCGGATATCAAAAGCAGCCCGGGCGGCCTGCGCGATATCCACACCCTGCAATGGGTTGCCCGACGCCATTTTGGCGCAACCTCGCTTGATGAAATGGTCGGGTTCGGTTTTCTGACGCTGGCGGAGCGCGCCGAACTCAACGAATGTCTGCACATCCTTTGGCGCATTCGCTTCGCACTGCATCTGGTGGTCAGTCGTTATGATAACCGTCTGCTGTTCGACCGTCAGTTGAGCGTAGCCCAACGGCTTAACTACAGCGGCGATGGCAACGAGCCGGTCGAACGGATGATGAAAGACTATTTTCGCGTCACGCGTCGGGTGAGTGAACTAAACAACATGCTGCTACAGCTGTTTGACGAGGCTATCCTCGCCCTGCCTGCGGATGAAAAACCACGCCCGATTGATGATGACTTTCAACTGCGCGGTACACTGATTGACCTGCGCAACGATGATCTGTTCATCCGTGAACCAGAGGCGATTCTGCGAATGTTTTACACTATGGTGCGTAACAGCGCGATCACTGGAATTTATTCCACAACGTTGCGTCATCTGCGCCATGCCCGCCGCCATTTAACGCAACCGCTGTGCTACATCCCGGAGGCCCGCTCGCTGTTTCTCAGCATGTTGCGACATCCAGGCGCAGTGAGTCGCGGTCTGCTGCCAATGCACCGCCACAGTGTTTTGTGGGCCTATATGCCGCAATGGTCGCACATCGTCGGCCAAATGCAGTTTGACCTGTTTCATGCCTACACGGTGGATGAACACACCATCCGAGTGATGCTAAAGCTGGAAAGTTTTGCCAAGGAAGAGACTCGTCAGCGCCACCCGTTGTGTGTGGATCTCTGGCCGCGCCTGCGCCAGCCGGAGCTGATTCTGATTGCCGCGCTGTTCCACGATATCGCCAAAGGACGCGGCGGCGACCACTCAATTCTTGGTGCCCAGGACGTTCTAAAATTCGCCGAATTGCACGGACTAAATTCCCGCGAAACACAACTGGTCGCCTGGCTTGTACGCCAGCATCTGCTGATGTCAGTTACCGCTCAGCGTCGTGATATTCAGGATCCTGAGGTGATTAAGCAATTCGCAGAGGAGGTGCAAACAGAACATCGTCTGCGCTTCCTGGTCTGCCTGACGGTAGCGGATATTTGCGCCACTAACGAAACCCTATGGAACAGCTGGAAGCAAAGTCTGTTGCGAGAACTGTACTTCGCCACAGAAAAACAGCTACGTCGTGGAATGCAAAACACGCCGGATATGCGCGAGCGCGTACGCCACCACCAACTTCAGGCACTGGCGCTGCTGCGTATGGATAATATTGATGAGGAAGCGCTACACCATATCTGGTCGCGCTGTCGCGCCAACTATTTCGTGCGCCACAGTCCAAACCAGTTGGCTTGGCACGCACGTCATCTGCTACAGCATGATCTGAACGATCCCTTGATTTTACTCAGCCCACAGGCAACACGAGGCGGGACAGAAATTTTCATCTGGAGCCCGGACCGTCCTTACCTGTTTGCTGCGGTCTGTGCAGAACTGGATCGTCGTAATCTTAGCGTCCACGATGCGCAGATTTTCACTACACGTGATGGAATGGCGATGGATACGTTTATCGTGCTGGAACCGGATGGTAGCCCGCTGTCATCAGACAGACACGAAGCGATCCGTTTTGGGCTGGAGCAAGCGATCACTCAGCGTAGCTGGCAGCCGCCGCAGCCACGTCGTCAACCGGCAAAATTACGTCACTTTACCGTCGACACCGAGGTCACTTTTCTGCCGACACATACTGACCGTAAATCATTCCTGGAGCTTATCGCGCTCGACCAGCCTGGACTGCTGGCGCGGGTCGGACAGATTTTTGCCGATCTGGGAATTTCGCTGCATGGCGCCCGAATTACAACCATTGGCGAGCGAGTAGAAGATTTATTCATAATCGCAACAGCCGACCGGCGTGCCCTTAATAATGAGCTGCAACAGGAAGTGCATCAACGGTTGACAGAGGCCCTCAATCCAAACGATAAAGGGTAATGTTTTTTATTTATATGGAAAGAGTTTAACAATGCAGCAGTTACAGAACGTTATTGAGTCCGCTTTCGAGCGCCGTGCCGACATCACTCCGGCAAATGTGGATACCGTAACCCGTGAAGCGGTTAATCAGGTTATTTCTCTGCTGGATTCCGGTGCACTGCGCGTCGCAGAAAAGATTGAGGGTCAGTGGGTCACTCATCAGTGGCTGAAAAAAGCGGTACTGCTCTCTTTTCGTATTAACGATAACCAGGTTATCGATGGTGCGGAAAGCCGCTACTTCGATAAAGTACCAATGAAATTCGCCAACTATGACGAAGCGCGCTTCCAGAAGGAAGGCTTTCGCGTAGTGCCGCCTGCGGCTGTGCGTCAGGGTGCATTTATCGCCCGTAATACGGTTCTGATGCCGTCATACGTCAATATCGGCGCATACGTTGACGAAGGTACCATGGTTGATACCTGGGCTACCGTAGGTTCGTGTGCCCAGATTGGTAAAAACGTCCACTTGTCTGGCGGTGTTGGCATCGGTGGTGTACTGGAGCCATTACAGGCTAACCCAACCATCATCGAAGATAACTGCTTCATTGGCGCACGCTCTGAAGTCGTAGAAGGCGTAATTGTCGAAGAAGGTTCCGTTATCTCTATGGGCGTTTACATCGGCCAGAGTACGCGTATTTATGACCGCGAAACGGGTGAAGTACATTATGGACGTGTCCCGGCCGGCTCCGTTGTAGTATCAGGCAACCTGCCGTCGAAAGATGGTAAGTACAGCCTTTACTGTGCGGTGATCGTGAAGAAAGTTGATGCTAAGACGCGGGGAAAAGTCGGTATTAACGAGCTGTTACGCACCATCGACTAACGGTATTTTGAAAAAGCGGGCCTGGCCCGCTTTTTTTACATCTGCGAGTGGCATAAACAAGGCTTTTCGTTAATTATTCAATGGTTATAGTGAGCTTAAGGGTACCGCTATGTATGACAATCTGAAAAGTCTGGGCATTACCAATCCTGAAGAGATCGATCGTTACAGCCTGCGGCAAGAAGCCAATAACGATATCCTGAAAATCTATTTCCAGAAGGATAAAGGCGAGTTTTTTGCCAAGAGCGTAAAGTTTAAATATCCCCGTCAGCGTAAAACCGTGGTCGCCGATGGCGTTGGCCAGGGTTACAAAGAAGTGCAGGAGATAAGCCCGAACCTGCGCTACGTGATCGACGAACTGGATCAGATCTGTCTGCGCGATCGTAGTGAAGTCGATCTTAAACGCAAGATCCTTGATGATTTACGTCATCTGGAAAGCGTCGTCACCAACAAGATCAGCGAGATTGAAGCCGATCTGGAAAAACTAACGCGTAAGTAAGCAGTTTATTGCCGGATGGCGGCGTCTTACGCCTTATCCGGCCTACAGGTATATCCTCGTAGGCCTGATAAGCGTAGCGCCATCAGGCAACCAATCAATGCTGCTCATCCAGTTGTAACGCCACATACAGCAACAACCTGTCATCAAAATTTCCCAAATCCAACCCGGTCAGCTCAGAGATACGATTCAGGCGATATTCCAGCGTATTACGATGGATAAACAATGCCTTAGATGTCGCCAGCGGCTGCACGTTATGACGAAACCACGCCGCTAATGTCCGCCGCAGCAAGCCGTTGTTATCCATCGCTTTCAGCCTTACCAGTGGGCGCGCCAGCTCATTAGCCTGCCAGCCGCCGCGCAGGCTGTCCAGCAGCACCGGCAGCATCAAATCCTGGTAGAAATAGCTGCGACTTTCCGGCATACGTTGCTTTCCGACCATCATGGTCGTACGTGCCGTTCGATATGAACGGGCAATACTGCCTGGTCCGGTAAAGTAGTTACCCAGAGAAACGCGAAAGCGCAACTGCCCATTCTCTTTCATCCGGGCAATTAACTGCTCGACGCGCTTACGGTGATCTTCCGCATCCCAGCGACCAAACTGATTAAGCGCAGGCTTCAGCACCACCATCTCGGTAAGAGAAACAATCGCAATCAGGTTATTACGCTCAGGCGTAGTCAGGGCATTTTGTAGCTGCTGCAGTTCTGCCATGGCACTGTCAACGCCAAGCTGCCCACTGTCAACTTCCACCACCGCCACCACGCGCGGCTGGTTCAAATCAATGCCTAAACGTTGTGCCCACTCCATCAGCGCCGGAGTATTTTCTTCGGCCTGAATCAGGTTCATCACCAACTCTTCACGCAGACGACTGTCCTGCGCGAGCAGATGCATCAGACGCGACTGTTCCAGCATCATTTCCGCGGTCATACAAACCAGTTCACCATACTTGCGCAGATGTTCCGGTTCGCCGGTTAAACCAATAACGCCAACAATTTCACCTTCGAGCCGTAGTGGCAGGTTTATCCCCTGGCGCACACCGTGCAGATGCCTGGCGACGGCATCATCGATATCCACCACGCGCCCCTGCGAAAGCACCAACAGTGCGCCTTCGTGCAATTCACCAATACGCTCGCGATCGCCGCTGCCGATAATCCGCCCACGGGCATCCATTACGTTGATATTGGTATCAATGATGCGCATCGTGCGTGCCACGATATCCTGCGCCATTTTGGTATCAAGATGCCAGCCAGCCATAAACCCTCCTGTGAGCAGAGCTCAAGCATAAGGAAGATCATACGCAGCAACATTGTGCAAATGCACAAAGCGAAGAAGAGAAGTATGGAGTTGTGGTAAGTATCACAAAAAGAAACCCCTCCCTGGTAACAGGAAGGGGTTTGAGAGGATTACTGCATCAACAGATAGATTGAGGTGTCACCACGCTGAATATTCAGCGCCAGAACAGACGGTTTGCTGTCGAGGATTTTGCGCAGTTCCGCGATATTTTTCACCGGTTGCTGATTGGCACCGATAATTACATCCCCTTTCTTCAGGCCAATCTGAGCCGCCGGAGTATTCGGTTTCACATCGCTTACCACGACCCCTTTGTCCTGGCCTTTGTTGCTCATATCCGCACCTTCAATACCTTTGAAGATGGAGCTGGAATCTACCTGAGTCTGGCTACTCTGCTGCAGTTCCAGGTTCACCGTGACCGGTTTACCGTCGCGCAACAGACCAAGGCTGATTTTGCTACCTACGGGCATCGTGCCGACCTGCGCACGCAGCGCGGCAAAACTGCTGATAGGCTTACCGTTCAGCGAGGTAATCACATCCCCGGCTTTGATACCGGCTTTCGCTGCGGATGAATTCGGCATGACCTGACTGACGAATGCGCCACGCTGTGCGTCAACCTTCATGGCTTTGGCCAGCTCAGAGTTCAGTTCAGTGCCCAGAATACCCAACTCACCACGTTTAACCTGGCCAAACTCAACCATCTGCGAGGTCAGGTTTTTCACCATGTTGCTTGGGATAGCAAAACCGATACCGATATTACCGCCGTCAGGCGCGAGGATCGCGGTGTTAATCCCAATCAGCTCACCGTTCAGGTTGACCAGTGCGCCACCGGAGTTACCCCGGTTAATCGCGGCGTCCGTCTGGATAAAGTTCTCGTAGTTTTCCGCATTCAGACCGCTACGCCCCAGCGCAGAAACGATACCCGAAGTTACCGTTTCACCGAGGCCAAACGGGTTACCAATGGCGACAGTGTAATCACCCACGCGCAGCGCATCAGAGTCTGCCAGCTTGATCGCTGTCAGGTTCTTCGGATCCTGAATCTGGATTAACGCAATGTCAGAGCGCGGATCTTTGCCGACGATCTTCGCGTCAAATTTACGCCCATCGCTCAGTTGTACTTTAATCACCGTGGCGTTATCGACCACGTGGTTGTTGGTAACGACATAACCTTTAGCGGCATCAATAATAACGCCGGAACCCAGCGCCATAAATTTCTGCTGCTGCCCGCCACCATTACCTGCGCCCGGCGCACCGCCCTGGCAGAATGGTGAGCTCTGGAACGGAGAACCATCCTGGCAGAACGGGGAATTATCACCGAAGAACTGCTGGAAATTACGCGGCATACGCGGCGTATTCACCGTCGTGCTCCCCTCGACGTTAATACTCACCACCGATGGCATCACTTTTTCGAGCATCGGGGCCAGGCTTGGCATCTGCTGGGCCGTCACTGCTGAAGACGCTGTCTCAGCCGCCGTTGCAGACAGGGGGGACAACGCCAAACCTAAACTCAGAGCCAGTGCACTCATTGCTAATGTGGTTTTTTTCATGTGTTTCGTTCTCGATTAACAGATAACGCAAAATTGCTGTATACGTCAGAGTCGTTTTATAGCGCGAAGTTCCAGAGTAAAGTTTCAGGAAAAAGTAAAATTTTATTGTCAGTCTTTACAAATGAGTATTTATTGTTCTACCGCCATCAGTCGTCGGTATTCATCCCAGGCATACAAATCCGTCATCCCGCTGATATAATCCTGGATCAGGCGACAGCGATAATAATATTCAAAAACCGGATACTCTGCAGAAACAGACGATATTTTACTAACAGCCTCAACGTAAGCCAACCGATGGCGCGTAGACAGCTTTTGAAATAATCGCGACTCAATCGGAAAGTGTTTTAATCTTTCATTTTCAACCAGCGCGCTAAAGTCTGATTGCGTCATTTTTAATAACGGCTGATAGATTTCCAGTAGCCCACTGATAACCCGATACCCCTGTAATTCCAGTTGTTCAACATCGGGATGGCTAAACACATGTTTCATCGCCACATTTTTATAAACCCCGAGCAATTGGCTGAAGCTACTGGCGTCTTCCAACAGCGCGTGATTAAAGCTACCCTCAAAAATCTGCGGCAAGTTATCAATAAAACGCTGGGCCGCATACGGTACTAGTTTATTCAGCGTGTTGACTCGCAAATACATAAAAAACTGATCTTCCGTACTGCGACTTAATGTATTTGAGCGCGATTTCTCCCAGGCATTCTCAACAACCTGGGTAAACAGGGAACCTTTTTCGTGCTGTCCCCATGCCTCGTACAGATGGTGATAAAGTTGTTCGACACTGAAGATTCTTTTCTCAACGGCATCTTCCAGGTCGGCCACACAATAAGAGATATCATCGGCCGCCTCCATAATCCAGGTTAATGGAAAGCGACTGTAAGGTGCTAAAGATAATTCTTTACGCAACCTCTCAATATACGGCTCCTCGGAAAGGTAATATCCCGGTTTTTTCATTAAATAGTTATGTGTTGTCGGGGCAGCTCCGCGCCACCATGCCGGACGCGTATATTTTAAAATACCCCCAACCTGCGCCCAGGTAAGATTCATTCGCATCAAGGTATGTACCAACCGAATCCCCTGCGCATTACCTTCAAAGTGGCACAAATCCTGCCGCACTTTACGGCGGATATCATTGAGAGACTCTTCGCCTTCACGCAAACGCAGCGCCGCCACCAGGCAGCGGTCATCGCTTAAGGGCTGGCTTTCCGCATCCGCGGGAAAAAGTCGCTGGCGGAACCAGTCGTTAATCGCCGCTTCACCGAAGTGCCCAAACGGTGGATTACCAATGTCATGCATCAGACAGGACATTTCGACAACACTTTCAAAAGGGCCTGTCAGCTCATCCAGGCCATATTGTTCCAGCAACTTTAGCTCTTTTAGTCGGCTGAGGATCTCTTTTGCGATATAGCGTCCCACCTGCTGAACTTCCATCGAATGCGTCAGACGTGTGCGCACCGCTGCATTACGCTCCAGCGGAAAAACCTGGGTTTTTTGCTGCAGCCGGCGGATTGCCGGGGAGTTGATAATACGTCCGCGATCGCTTTCAAAAATTCGCAGGATCTCATGCTCAGATTTCACGCCCTGCGGCGAACGGTAACGACGATGCCAGTTTATTTTTTTTCGGAAATCGATCTGTGCCATGTCCTCTCCCGCCTGAGAAATGCGCTACCCCTTAAGCGCATGATAGACTATGCCCTCAAATCTGGCTTATCGCGAGTAAATCTATGAAAATCGGCATCATTGGTGCAATGGAAGAAGAAGTTACGCTCCTGCGTGACAAAATCGAAAACCGTCAGACTATCTCCCTCGGCGGTTGTGAAATTTACACCGGCCAACTGAACGGTACTGAGGTTGCGCTACTGAAATCTGGTATCGGTAAAGTGGCTGCGGCACTGGGCGCAACGCTTTTGCTCGAACGCTGCAAGCCGGATGCCATCATTAATACCGGTTCTGCGGGCGGCCTGGCCTCTACGCTGACAGTCGGCGATATCGTAGTTTCTGATGAAGCACGTTATCACGATGCTGACGTTACCGCATTTGGCTATGAATTTGGCCAGTTGCCGGGCTGTCCGGCAGGCTTTAAAGCCGATCCCGCACTGATCACAGCGGCTGAGTCCTGCATCGCAGAACTCAACCTGAACGCCGTTCGTGGGCTGATTGTCAGCGGTGACGCCTTCATTAATGGATCTGTTGGCCTGGCAAAAATTAAACATAATTTCCCGCAGGCAGTTGCTGTAGAAATGGAAGCCACGGCAATTGCGCACGTTTGCCACAACTTTAAAGTCCCGTTCGTGGTGGTTCGTGCCATCTCTGATGTCGCCGATCAGCAGTCCCATCTCAGCTTTGACGAATTCCTGGTTGTTGCCGCGAAACAGTCGAGCCTGATGGTTGAAACGCTGGTACAGAAACTGGCGCATGGCTAAATTAATGCCCAGGGCGCTGGCCGCCCTGCTTTTCACTCTTCCGGTGTGGCTCTGTGCCGCACCGCGTGTAGTTTCACTCTCCCCTGCTAACACCGAACTGGCCTTTGCCGCCGGCATTACCCCGGTCGGCGTCAGCAGCTACTCAAACTACCCGCCCGAGGCCAAAAATATTGAAGAGGTCTCAACCTGGCAAGGCATGAATCTGGAACGCATCGTGGCGCTCAAACCAGATTTAGTTATCGCCTGGCGCGGAGGGAACGCCGAACGGCAGGTGAATCAACTGACCGCCCTGGGAATTAAAGTTATTTGGGTGGATGCGGTAACCATTGAGCAAGTCGCAGACGCGCTGCGCCAACTGGCGGCGTGGAGTCCCAGACCTGAACAGGCAAAACAGGCCGCGAAAACCTTGCTTGATGAGTATGCTTCACTAAAATCACAGTATGCCAACAAACCGAAAAAACGTGTGTTTCTTCAGTTTGGCGCAAATCCGTTGTTTACCAGTGGGAAAGGCTCCATTCAGCACCAGGTTCTTGAGGTCTGTGGCGGAGAAAACATCTTTGCCGGCAGCCGGGTCCCCTGGCCGCAGGTCAGCCGCGAACAGGTTCTGGCAAGAGCGCCTCAGGCTATCGTTACCACCGGAAATTCGGGCGAAAATCTTAAAATCGAACAATACTGGGGAAATCAGCTAAAAATCCCGGTTATTACCCTTAATAGTGACTGGTTCGAACGCGCGAGCCCGCGTATTATCCTCGCCGCAAAACAACTCTGTAATGCGCTTTCACAGATAAATGAGACACAAAATCATTCATGATGCCTCGAGGCAGCAAGTTAATGAATCCCCGGAAGCGTACAAATAATACGTGACAGGGGTAACTAACGCAGCCAACAAAGAGGCAGCCTGAAGGGTGATGTGTATTGGGGATTCGACAATGCTCGTCTATTGGCTCGATATTGTAGGCACTGCGGTATTTGCTATCTCTGGCGTATTACTGGCCGGGAAATTGCGTATGGACCCCTTTGGTGTCCTGGTCCTCGGCGTTGTTACCGCAGTAGGCGGCGGCACGATCCGCGATATGGCACTGGATAACGGGCCGGTATTTTGGGTTAAAGATCCTACCGATCTGGTTGTTGCCATGATCACCAGCATGCTCACGATCTTACTGGTGCGCCAGCCAAGACGATTACCCAAGTGGATCCTTCCGGCACTGGATGCTGTCGGTCTGGCGGTGTTCGTCGGCATTGGCGTTAATAAAGCATTTCTCGCCGGAACCGGACCACTGGTGGCAATTTGTATGGGAGTGATCACCGGCGTAGGTGGCGGGATTATTCGCGACGTGTTAGCACGTGAAGTACCGATGATTTTACGTACAGAAATCTACGCAACTGCCTGTATTATTGGCGGGATTGTTCACGCCACGGCGTTTTATACTTTTTCAGTACCGCTGGAAAACGCCAGCATGATGGGGATGATCGTCACATTGCTGATTCGGCTTGCCGCTATTCGCTGGCATTTAAAGCTACCGACGTTTGCGTTAGATGATAATGGTCGATAATTTGACGACGCGGGATACACAGGCCGGATAAGACGTTTACGCCGTTATCCGACAAATTGCCCGGCGGCGCGACGCTTACCGGGCAGACAGAATCAGCTCATCAAATGCTGAAGGAAGAGCCACACCCGCAGGTGCTTTTAGCGTTCGGGTTCGTCACAACGAAGCGGGAACCTTCCAGACCTTCGGTATAGTCAACCGCACCACCCACCAGATATTGCAGGCTCATTGGATCAACCACCAGACCAACGCCTTGTTTCTCAATGGTCATATCACCTTCGTTAACTTGATCATCAAAGGTGAAACCATACTGGAAACCGCTGCAACCACCACCGGTGATATACACGCGTAATTTCAGATTCGGGTTATCTTCGTCAGCGATCAGGCTTTTTACTTTATTGGCTGCTGCTTCTGTAAATTGCAGTGGCAGCGCTACGTCATCACTCATATTTTGCTCCAAACGACATTGGCAATTGGATAAATTTCAACCCAATATTTTGGGCCATTATCTAATACCCTGGTATTTCGTTCAAGTATTCTCGCCAGCAGCTGTACTCTGGCTTTTCGCCGCCTGCTCCGCTTCCTGTTTTGCCAGCGTACGTGCAAGAATAGTCGAGTATAGCGGCTTTCCGCCCATAAATTGGGCTAATAGTGTTGCGCCAAGACAGGTAATAATCATTGGCAAAATGAGCTGGTAGTTATCAGTCATTTCCAGAACCAGCACAATGCCCGTTAATGGTGCACGTACTGAAGCCGCCAGCAACGCCCCCATTCCGGCAATAGCAAACGTCCCGGCTTCCAGATGATACTGCGGAAAAGACGCCGCTGCAGCCATGCCAAATGCGGTGCCGAGCAATGTACCCAGCGCCAGCATCGGTGCAAATATCCCACCGGGCGCACCGGAGGAGAAGCACAGCAGCGTGGTGATGACCCTGGCAACAAAAATAAACAGCAGTATTCCAACACTGAAATTGCCCGCTGCTGCGATAGGGATCAGGTTAAACCCACCACCTGCCGCTTCAGGTTTTATTAAACCGAGGATCCCACACAGACCGCCGATAGCGCCCCCCATCAGCACCCACTTTTTAATTTCGCCGCCGTGGAAGCGTTGAAACATATCCTGGGTCCGCAACACCATCGTATTGAATAACGGTCCGACACAACCAAAAATAATTCCAAGGACGAGATATAACCACAGCGTATTAACCGGTGCATTGGAGAGCTTCCCGACTTCAATGATCGGGGCCTCGCCGTTAAAAATACGGAACACAATGCTGGACATAATAACGCCGGTAAATACGGCTTTAATCGATACGAGGTTGTAACGGAACTGCGGACGCATCTCTTCAAGAATGAACAGGATACCCGCCAGAGGCGCATTAAAAGCGGCCGACAGACCGGCTGCAGCACCGGTAGCCAGCAGAGTATGGCGCGCTTCAGCGCTACGCATACGGAAAACATCAAGCACCATGCGTCCGATATTGCCGCCAATTTGCACCGTCGGCCCTTCTCGTCCAAGCACCATCCCGGCACCCAGCGTTCCCATACCGCCGATAAACTTCACCGGCAATACACGCCACCAACGCACCGGGCGCAACTCTTCCAGTGCACCTTCGATCTCTGGAATCCCCGAACCACCCGCTTCCGGCGCAAATTTACGCACCAGGAAATAACCGACCATTGCCAGCAGCGCAGAGAGAATAAACGCCAGCGGCCACACCAAAATGGCATGATCGGCGACCTGTGCCAGCGTGCCTATACGCAGGTTCTGTACCCAGGACACAGCTTTCTCAAAAGCAACACCAACAAGTCCAGTCACGGTACCGACAACAGCCGCCATAAAGAGGATCGCCAGCGGCGTCTTGTCCCGATCAAGTAGTCGACGGATCTGATCCCTGCGCCGTAAACGCACAATTTGCTGTGCTTCAAAAGAGGGAGAGTCTGTTTTCATTAGATGATCATTAATTGGTAATACAAATACGGAATCGGCATTCTACTCGCACATTTCGTGAAAATCCCCTGCAAATCGTATTGTTTCAAATGCGCAAAACTTTCATAACCTTCTCTGAATAACTAGAATAGCGGGCATTCACTTTTTCTACGAACCAGGACCCCATCCATGAGTAAGTCTGAAAACCTCTACAGCGCAGCACGCGAACTTATCCCCGGCGGCGTTAACTCCCCTGTTCGCGCCTTTACCGGCGTGGGTGGTACTCCGCTGTTTATCGAAAAAGCAGACGGCGCGTATCTGTATGACGTCGATGGTAAAGCCTACATTGATTATGTTGGTTCCTGGGGCCCGATGGTGCTGGGCCATAACCACCCGGCTATCCGCAATGCGGTGATTGAGGCTGCAGAACGTGGCCTGAGCTTTGGTGCGCCAACCGAGATGGAAGTGAAAATGGCGGCGCTGGTCACTGAACTCGTGCCAACCATGGACATGGTGCGCATGGTCAACTCCGGTACCGAAGCGACGATGAGCGCCATCCGTCTGGCGCGCGGCTTCACCGGACGCGATAAAATTATCAAATTTGAAGGATGCTATCACGGTCATGCTGACTGCCTGCTGGTAAAAGCCGGCTCCGGCGCACTGACGCTGGGCCAGCCGAACTCTCCGGGCGTTCCGGCAGATTTCGCTAAGCATACTCTGACCTGTACTTATAACGATCTCGCCTCTGTACGTGCAGCATTTGAACAGTATCCGCAAGACATTGCCTGCATTATCGTGGAGCCGGTCGCTGGCAACATGAACTGCATCCCGCCGCTGCCGGAATTCCTGCCTGGTCTGCGCGCGTTGTGCGATGAGTTTGGTGCGCTGTTGATTATCGATGAAGTAATGACCGGTTTCCGTGTCGCGTTGGCTGGCGCGCAGGATTACTACGGCGTCGTTCCGGATCTGACCTGTCTGGGCAAAATCATCGGTGGTGGTATGCCTGTTGGTGCATTCGGTGGTCGTCGCGATGTCATGGACGCGCTGGCACCAACCGGACCGGTTTATCAGGCTGGTACGCTGTCTGGTAATCCAATTGCCATGGCGGCAGGATTTGCCTGTCTGAATGAAGTTGCCCAGCCGGGTATTCATGAAACATTAGATGAACTCACCACCCGTCTGGCAGAAGGTCTGCTGGAAGCCGCCCAGGAAGCGAATATTCCTCTGGTGGTTAACCATGTGGGCGGGATGTTCGGGATTTTCTTCACCGAAGCAGAAACCGTGACCTGCTATCAGGACGTAATGGCATGCGATGTCGAGCGCTTTAAGCGTTTCTTCCACATGATGCTGGATGAAGGGGTTTATCTCGCGCCATCAGCCTTTGAAGCTGGCTTTATGTCCGTCGCGCACAGCATGGAAGATATCAATAACACCATCGACGCCGCACGTCGGGTGTTCGGGAAGTTGTAAAAAGCAGCATCAGAGATCGTAAGCCGGGTAAGGCACTCCGCCACCCGGCTTTTTTGTTGCCGGATGGCGACACAAAGTGCTTATCCAGCTTTGTATTACCGGCTCTGCTTACGTAGCAGCCAAATGAAATATGGCGCACCAATAAACGTCGAGAGTAATCCCGCCGGGATCTGATACGGAAACAGCACCATTCTGCCGCACCAGTCCGCAAAGACCAACAGTACCCCACCCGCCAGCGCTGACATTACCATATGCGGCATGGTACGCCGAAAACCGAGCATGCGGGCGATATGCGGCGCCATCAGCCCAACAAAGCTCAACGGTCCAATAGTCATGGTTGCCGTTGCGGTCAGTCCCGCGGCCAGCATCAGCAAACCGACACGTAACGGTGTCAACGCAATACCCACCGCCCGAGCCGTATCACCGCCCAGCGGTAAAATCGTCAGCCAGCGACGGCACAACGGCGTAATCGCCAGCAGAATCACCATCACGATCCCAGTACGTATTACCTGTTCAGGGTAAGCGTTATAGGTCGAGCCGGAGATCCAGGTCAGTATGCTCGCCATCCGCGGGTCGCCGCTGGCCTGTAGCATCATCAGCAACATAGTAAATGCGGTGCTAAGCGCCATCCCTGCCAGCAGCATTCGGTGAGGCGAAAAGCCCCCGCGCCCAGCGGCAATCATGATGATCAGCAACGTCACCGCTGCTCCGATACTCCCGGCAGGTAGCAGCCAACCGAAGGCATTTCCGGGCACCAGAAACAACATCAACACGACGCCAAACGCCGCACCGGAGCTGATACCCAATACTTCCGGGCTGGCCATTGGGTTACCGGTCAGGCGCTGAATAATACAGCCCGCAACCGCCAGCATAACACCCGCAATCAGTGCCGCCATAATTCGTGGCCAGCGCCAGGGCATCAGCTCATCCAGCATCACACCACTGGCCCAACTCCAGCCATGAGCATCGCGACCAAAAGAAAGCGCCACTACGACGGTCAACAACAATATTGCGCCCCCCACCAGGGCGAACATCAGCACGTTCTGACGTTCCGCAACAACGTGACTACTGGCATTCATATCCGGCGCGCTCATGCTGCGCAAACGCGGCAGCAGCCACAACAGCAGCGGTGCGCCTATCAGCGCGGTTACCGAACCAGTAGAGACTTCCATCCATACGCGGGTCAGCCACAGAATAATTTGATCGGAAAGCCAGAGGATCAGAGCACCAATCAGCGGGGCCAGCATCAAGCGAGCCAGTAAGCGCCGGGCGCCGAGCATTTTTGCCAGCAGCGGCGCAAACAGACCAATAAAACCAATAATTCCGACTGCGTTAACCAGCAAAGCACTCAGCACAATCGCCAGCGACAATGCGGCCAGACGCGCCAGCGATAGCGCCAGGCCAAGATTACGCGCTACACCGTCATCCAGCCCCATCAGCGTCATAGGACGTAATAACAGCAGGGTTAGCATCACGCCACCCAGCAGTTGCGGCCACAGACGCTGCACCCCGTTCCAGTCAGTTTGCGTTAACGTTCCGCTGCTCCACAAAAACATGCTTTGCAGTTGATCGTGATGGAAGATAACCATCAGTTGGTTAATCGCGCCGCAGTACAGACTTACCACCAGACCTGCAAGGATCAATGTGACGGGCGAAAGACGTTTGCCCCAGGCGACACCAAACACCAGCGCTCCGACGATACATGCTCCTGCCAGCGCCGCAAATTGCGTGGTCAGCGCTCCGGGGAGCGCCCACAGTGTAGTGACAGTTATACCTAACTGTGCTCCGGTTGCCACGCCAAGCGTGGTCGGCTCTGCCAGCGGGTTACGCAATACCTGCTGAAACAAAACGCCAACCAGTCCCAGCCCGGCACCGACCAGTAACGCAATCGCCAGCCTCGGCAGCAAACTGAAATGGAAAACCATCTGTTCAATGATATCGATATCCGGCGACCAGATAGCCTGCAGCCACTGGCTGCGCGGCAGGGCAACAGAGAAGTTAACCCAGGTCAGCCAGCAGGCAGATACAAACAAGACTGTCAGTAAAAGTACCGGGAAAAGCGCAACACGTTTACTCACGCTTTGCCTCCCAGCGCATTATCCAGAATGCGCACAAAGCGCATCGCCGACAGTGTTGCGCCATAGAACCAGACGGCAGGTACGCGCTGAAAACGTCCGGTGCGGACAAACGGCATTGCCTGCCACAACGGGGTGGACATCAGCGCATTCATCTCTTTATTGTTGCCATGATCAAAGCACAACACATCAACATCTTTATAGACCGCAAGCCGATCGATACCCACAGCAGTGCTACCCCAGAAGTTTGTTTCCCCCTGCCAGGCGTTACGGATCCCGTACTCGTCCAGCACTTCCTGAAACAGACAGTTAGGACCAAACACCAGCATATGGCGAGGATCCAGCAGGGTCATCAGCAGTAAAGGACGCTCTCCGCGCTGAATAAAGCGTGGTTTCAGGCTGTCAATAAAGCGATCATATTGCGCCAGATGACGTTCGGCAGCAGGTTCCAGATTCAGCAACTGCGCCATTTCCTGCAGCGACTGGCGGGCAACCGCCAGCGGCTTTTTGCCATCGCTGAAGTTAAATCCACGGCCAGGCGCAATACGTGCCAGTTTCTCGGGCGCAGGACCATAGCCTGCCGACCAAACCATAAATGAGGGCTTCATTTCAGTCAGCAGTTCAAGATTGGGTTCAGTGCGTAACCCGACGTCAATCACCGAGTCCGGCAGAGCAGGTTCATTGACCCACAGCTTGTAGTTCGGAACATCTGCGACGCCATAGGGTGTAATACCCAGCGCCAGCAGCAGCTCAACCGGTAACCACTCCAGAGCCACAATGCGCTGCGGATCAACCGCCGCCGCACGCGCCTGATTCATCTGCCAGAGCAATGGTGACAACGCCATTGCCGTTAGCAAACGACGGCGGGTTATATGATGTAATGCGATCATTAATAGACAAAACTCACAGGTGCAGCACCAGCCGGATGCGGCAAAATACCCATCGGGATACCGTAGATCTGTTCCAGGGTTTCACTGCGCATCAGTTCAGCAGGCGTCCCCTGAGCGATCATTTCGCCACCTCGTAGCGCCACCAGATAGTCACAGTAGCGGGCAGCCATATTGATATCATGCAGCACGGCGATCACCGTCAATCCACGTTGTTGGCTCAAGCGATGCACCAGCGCCAGCACATCAACCTGATGGGCGATATCCAACGCCGAAGTGGGTTCATCGAGCAGCAGGCAACGGCTGTCCTGCGCCACCAGCATGGCGATCCACGCACGTTGACGCTCGCCGCCGGACAAACTATCAACCAGACGATGTGCCAGTGGCTTTAACCCTACCAGCGTTATCGCCTCTTCCACTTTTTCTCTGTCAGCTACACCAAAACGTCCCAGCGCACCGTGCCACGGGTAGCGACCAATCGCCACCAGTTCACGCACTGTCATCCCTTCCGCCTGCGGCAACTGCTGCGGTAACCAGGCAACCTTGCGGGCAAATGCTTTACTCTTCCAGCTATCAACGGGCTGTCCATCCAAAAAAATATCGCCTTCAGAAGGCGGCTGATGGCGAGCTAACATCTTTAATAACGTGGATTTACCGGAGCCGTTATGGCCGATAAGACCGGTCACTTTCCCCACGGGAAAGGTTAACGAGAGAGGATGCAAAAGCGTGCGACCAGGTACACGAAAGGAGACATGACTTAGCGCAAAAGTGGTGTCGGGATGGGATCTGTTTTCCTGCATAGCGGCCAACTTGTAAAACGGGCACGCAAAGCGTGCCCAAAGAGAAATTAGAAACGGAAGGTTGCTGTTGCAACGACCTGACGTTCCGCGCCCCAGAAGCAGCCATAGGTATTGAAGCAACTGGCGACGTATTCACGGTCAAACAAGTTGTTCACATGCAGCGCCACGTTGGAGCCCGCCATACCAACGCGAGCCAGATCGTAACGTACCAACGCATCCACCAGCGTATAGCTCCCCACTTTGAAGGAGTTTGCCGGGTCGCCATAGCTGGAACCAGTATAGCGAACGCCAGTACCCAACGTCAGCCCGGAAAGCGCACCATCATAGAGGGTATAATCGCCCCACAGTGATGCCATATGTTTTGGCACCTGAGCAGGCGTATTGCCTTTGTAGGTGGTGTCAGTGGTGTATTCCGCATCGGTGTAGGTATAAGAGCCGACAACGTTAACGCTGGCAGACAGTGCCGCTTTCGCTTCGATTTCCACACCGCGAGAACGAATTTCACCGCCTTCAACTGAGAAGAACGATGTGCCTGTCGGGTCAGCCATCAGGTTGTTGGTTTTGGTCAACTGATAGACAGCACCGGTGATCACGATCGGACGATCGCTCGGAACATATTTCACGCCCGCTTCGTACTGCTTACCTTTGGACGGTGCGAAAATATTCCCACTAGCCCCCGTCTGGGAAGCCGGTTCAAACGACTCGCTGTAGCTGAAATACGGGGTTACGCCGTTGTCGAAAAGATAGTTAACACCGCCACGCCAGGTGAACTGCTTATCATCGCGGGAATCCGTAACGCCAGAAACACGGTTCAGAGAGTCCTGTTTAGCCCAGTCGTAACGACCGCCCAGAGTAACCAGTACCTTATCCCACTGCATCTGATCCTGCGCATACAAGCCAGTCTGTTTCTGTTTGTTCAGCACTTTGTAAGGACCAGAAGGGCCTGGGTGTGAGCCAAAATCAAAGTCGCTGCGGTCAAGGTTATAGATATCGGACGGTGCAACAGAACCGGCATAACCAAACCATGAGTCGATATCGTTACGCATGCGCATAAAATCAACGCCGGTCAGCAGGGTATGATCCACATCGGCAGTCGCGAACTTACTTTGCAGCTGAGTATCAACAGCGAAGTTCTGCAATTTCTCATTATCGATAACGTACTGACGAGTCAGCGTGTGATCCCAATCGGACTGAGGAACGCTGGCGCAAGGACTTTTAGCCGGATCCTTGGTATAGAGCGGATCGGAACACATACCGTAGCCATATACGCTGTTTTGCGAAACTTTGTTTTGCGCATAGCGCAAATTCTGACGCACGGTAAAGGTGTCGTTAAATTCGTGATCGAAGCTGTAGCCTACCATCTTCTCGTTACGAGAATAGGTATTGTTGCCCGCACCTTCATTGAAATCAGTAGGGAGACGTGTGCCATTTGGCAGTTTCGTTACTGTCCCCTCTTTTGGCAGCCAGCCGTAATAACCGGTCTCTGGCTCATTCTGGAAATAAGAGAGGAAAGTGAAGTTCGTTTTATCGTCCGGACGCCAGCTGAAAGAAGGCGCAATGGCATACCGTTGCTCTTCCGCACCTTGCTGCTGTGCATTAGCGGAGCGAGCAAGGCCCGTTAAGCGATAAGAATACACACCGTCATCATCCAGCGCATCGCTGAAGTCAAAACCGGTCTGGAACAGGCTGTCAGTGCCCATTTTGAACTGAACTTCTTTCAACGGTTCCGTCGTCGGGCGCTTGCTGACCATGTTCAACAAGCCGCCAGGGTTACTCTTTCCGTAAAGAACGGAAACCGGGCCGCGCATAACCTCAGCGCGCTCCAGCATATAGGGATCGATTACCGCGTCGTTATAGAAGTTGCCCTGCATTTTCAGGCCGTTCAGATAGTTATTCTGGCTTTGGCCGTCAGCGGCGAATCCGCGAATGATCAGGTAATCATAGGTATTAGATGCGCCACGAGTTCCCACAGCGACACCAGGAGTGTAACTGAGCGCCTCTTTCACAGATTTAGGCTGATGCAGCGCCATCTCTTCGGCTGTCACAACGGAGATAGACTGCGGCACCTTTTGAATCGGAGTGTCTGTTTTTGTCGCCGTGGCAGATTGTCTTGCCGCGATGGTTGCCGCGGGGCCCCATGCGCTTTCTTGTGCGGCAGGTGCTGCGGTTACGGTGATTGTTTCTTCTTTCGGTTGAACCGCCGCCTGTGCATACACAGACATGCCGCTAACCGCTGTGGCTACTACAACTGCGATTTTACGCAGCGAAGAGTTTGGCTGAGCAGTTTTAAGACGCGCCATTGGTATATCTCTGATGAAAGTGAATGATAACGTAAACGAGAATTATTATTATAACGGCAGCATAATATTCGAAACTCTGGCGGGATAGCAAGCAATACACATCCCTACTAAAACTGAGGGGTTAAGAAATAACCAGATGAAAAGAAAGGGTTAATAAATTACGCTGAAATGTTGTTTGCCTCAATCCAGACGTGGGCAAAGAAAAACCCGCCGAAGCGGGTTTTAGGGGGTATTAGTTGCTACCAAACATATCTTTTATCCAACCTGCGACACCGTCGCCATCTTTCTTCTCCTGCTGCGGCGGTTGTTGTTGCTGCTGCTGTTGGGGTTGTTGCTGCGGCTGCGTTGACTGATCAAACGGATTGCCTGACTGCTGCTGCATCTCACCTTGCTGACACAATGAATCAGGATCGCTTGTCCACACCGGAAGCGTACGCATCCCGCCGCTACAAACGAAGTTACCGTCGTAATCCACGCCCATATCAACAATATCTTCCGGCGGCGTCAGCGTCAGTGGCGTCGGTGTCTGGTTAGCCAGATAGCGCTGGTAAATCGACATCGCTCCGCTCGCGCCGTACAGCTTGGTTGGCTGGTTATTATCACGCCCCACCCAGGTAATGGTCACCTGACTGCCGTCAATACCCGCGAACCAGGTATCAACGTTGTTGTTAGTGGTCCCGGTTTTACCTGCCAGATGCAGCCCAGGATACTTGGCGCCCAGCTGACGACCGGTACCGCGCTGTACAACCTGTTGCATCGTCCACAACGTCATGTACGCCGCCTGTGCCGGAACGGCTCGTTCGGCCTGTGGGAAGCTCTGATACAGCACCGTGCCATCTTCGGCGATCACCGAACGCAGTGCTGATAACGGCGCGCGGTTACCACCGCTGGCGATAGTCTGGAACGCCTGCGCCACTTCGATTGGCGTAAGGTTCAGTGCTCCCAACAGCATAGCCGGAACCGGATTCAGTTGATCTTTCGGTGCACCCAGTTTTATCCATGTATCGGTCACGGCTGGCAGACCCAGCGCCATCCCCAGATTTACCGTCGGTACGTTCATGGAACGCGTTAACGCATCCACCAGCATCACTCTGCCACTTTCGCTGTAGCGACGGTCATCGTTCTGCGGAGACCAGACCTGCCCGTTAGGCTGACGCAACGCAATCGGCGCATCGGCAATCCAGGTATTCAGACGGTACAGCTTCGGCTGACTCAGTGCGGTCAGATAGGTCGCCGGTTTCGCCAGAGAACCAATCGAGCGGCGTGCCTGCATGGCACGGTTATAGCCTGCAAACTGTGGCTCCGCCCCACCAACCATCGCACGAACTTCCCCACTAAAGCGATCCACAACCACAATCGCGGTTTCCAGATCGCTCAGCTTACGCTGTTTCTTCAGCACCGGAATGCCTTCAACCGCTGCTTTTTCTGCCGCATCCTGCGCCACAGAATCAAAAGTGGTGAAGATCTTCACGCCGGAGAGGTCTTTAACTTTATCACCCAGCTTCGCCTGCAGTTCCTGACGTACCATCTGCATAAACGCTGGCTGCGGTGAAATCACCCCGCCACGTGGTTGTACGCCTAACGGACGCGCACTCAGCATGTCATACAGATCCTGGTCAATAATCTGCTGCTGTTGCAGCAGACGCAGCACCAGGTTACGGCGCTCCAGCGCCAGTTTCGGGTTACGCCACGGATTGTAGATAGACGCCCCTTTAACCATCCCCACCAGTAGCGCCTGCTGATCAAGGCTCAGTTCTTCAACCGGACGCCCAAAATAATAAAGACTCGCCAGCGGGAAACCACGGATCTCGTTGTCGCCGCTCTGACCGAGGTACACCTCGTTCATATACAGCTCAAGAATGCGGTCTTTACTGTAGCGCGCATCCATGATCAGCGCCATATAGGCTTCGTTAGCCTTACGCCAGTACGAACGCTCACTGGAGAGGAACAGGTTTTTCACCAACTGCTGAGTCAGCGTACTCGCCCCTTGCACAGTACGGCCTGCCGTCAGGTTAGCCAGTACCGCACGCCCAATGGAGTACAAACTGATGCCGTCATGCTCATAGAAATGGCGGTCTTCGGTCGCCAGCAGTGTATCAACCAGCAGATCAGGGAAGCCACTGCGGGGAACGAACAAGCGCTGCTCACCGTTTGGCGAAGAGAGCATGGTAATCAGACGCGGATCCAGACGGAAGAAACCGAACTGGCGGTTGTTGTCCAGATTCTCGATAGTGTCCAGATGATCGCCATCAAAGGTCAGACGCGCACGCACCTGGCCTTCTTTACTGTCCGGGAAGTCAAACGGACGACGGATCATCTCAATGCTGTTCGCCTGTACGGTAAATTCGCCAGGACGCGTCATCTTCGTCACCTGACGATACTGCGTGGCCTCCAGCAGTTTCACCATCTCTTTTTTACCGATGGGCATTTCTGGCTCAAGGTTAACCATACGGCCATACACCGCCGCAGGAAGCTGCCAGACTTTGCCATCAATACGGCTACGGATTTTTTGATCCAGGTAGACGCCGTAAATGGCAATCAGCACCAAAAAGACAATCGAGAGTTTTAGCAGCAGCCAGAACCAGCCGCGCTTACCACGAGGCTTACGCCCTTTGCCTTTACCTTTGCGCGGCATCGGTTCTTCATCCTCATAGTCGTCATCATCATAATCGTCGTCATACTCGTCATCTCTGAGTTGACGACGGCTCACCTTTTGTTTCACCGGACGCGATGGTTTCCCTTTACGTCCAATTGGCTCGCGGTCATTCCCCGCCATGCTTTTTCTCCGCAACATTCAGGCGCAAAGGCCTGATTCTCTGTTCTTCCGTCAGGCGACAGAAGAAGAAATCTCTCAATTTTTACCGCTCTTTCGCCAGAGACGGTGTCAAACGCCTTAATCAACCTACGGATCGCCGTACAGTGTAGGCCTGAAAGCAGCGCACCATCAGGCAGAATACTTCTTGGTGCGCCGTGTTGGCGCGGTATTCGCCGGATCGTCCGGCCAGACATGCCTGGGATAACGCCCTTTCATCTCTTTTTGCACTTCGCGATAAGCCCCCTGCCAGAACGCGCTCAAATCACGGGTGATTTGTAGTGGGCGTTGGGCCGGAGACAATAACTCGAGCACCAATGGAACACGCCCCTGCGCGATGGTAGGGGTCTTCGCTTCGCCAAACATTTCCTGCATTCTAACCGCTAATGCCGGCGGGTTATCCTCGTGATAACGAATGGCTATCCGGCTGCCCGTCGGCACAGTGTAATGCGCAGGCAGCTCACTATCCAGACGTTGCAGCATTGACCAGTCCAGTAGCCCACGCAAAGCCTGCCCCACATTTAACGCTTTGAGAGCACGTAAAGAGTGCACACCTTGCATATGCGGCAACAACCAACTCTCCAGCGTCGCCAGCAAAGAGGCATCATCCACTGCTGGCCAGTTGTACTCAGGCAACCAATTTGCCGCACATTGCAGACGCAGCCGGAACTGTTCCGCTTCCGGGGTCCAGTTGAGCACACTCAGGCCTTTATCGCGAATACCATTCAGCATCGCCTGATGCAGTTCCTCTTCCGAAGGTTTTGCCAGTGGCTGAACTTTCACCGTCAGTTGACCAATACGCGTTCGGCGCCATGCCTTCAACGTTCCCTGATTTTCATCCCATTCGATGGTGTCTGACTGTTGCAACAGCTCAGGACTTGTTTGCAGCAGCGTATCAATATCCAACGGCAGAGCGAGCAGAATACGCGCATCAGGCGAAGCACTGCCCTGTAGCAACAGAGGCGCGATTAGCCATTCATGCCGCCCTGATGCGTCGTCGGCATCAAGCATTGCCCCCATTCCGTTAGCCAACTGATATCGCCCTTCCTGGCCACGACGCCGCGCAATGCGATCGGCGAATGCTTTTGCCAGTAAAGGCGCGATTAGCTCACTGTCGGGCTGACCACTCTGCACATTAAGCCGCTTCAGCAATTGCTGACTACGCTGCTGCCAGCCTGGCTGGTTACGCGAAAAATGTACGGTCAAATCGGTATGTCCACCGCGCGGCGGCTCTTCCAGAATCGCCGCCAGCTTTGCCGCTGTAACCGCTTCGTTTTCATTTGTCGCTCCGATGAGCATTGCCGCCAGTCGGGGATCGTTACCCAGCGCAGCCATCTTCTGCCCGGCAGCGTTCAAGCGCTCACCATCCATGGCTTGCAACATCTGTAATAATCGTCTTGCCGCCTGCAAATTTACAGCAGGCGGCATATCCAGCCAGTTCAGTTGCGCAGGGTCGGTGCATCCCCATTGCAGCAGTTCCATCAGCAAACCGGATAGATCGCTCTGTAAAATCTCTGGCTCACCCTGTGCTGCCGCCCTTTCTGCCTGCTCTTTGGCAAGCAGGTGCAGACAAATCCCCGGTTCCAGACGTCCTGCGCGACCGGCTCGCTGTGTCATAGAGGCCTGGCTAATGCGCTGGGTAATCAGCCTCGTCAAACCGGTGCGGGCATCATAGCGCGCCACGCGCTCCTGCGCGCAGTCCACCACCAGACGAATGCCCTCAATGGTTAAGCTGGTTTCGGCAATGTTCGTTGCCAGCACCACTTTGCGCTTACCTTGTGGCGCGGGCAAAATCGCCTGGCGCTGATCGGTCAGCGATAACGCGCCATATAACGGGCATAACAGAACATCGCTACCCACACGTGAAGCCAGTTGCTCCTGCACGCGTTGGATCTCCCCAACCCCCGGTAAAAAGAGCAGCAGAGAGCCGCTTTCATTACGCAGTAGCTCCGCAGTAGCAATAGCCACCGCCTCATCAAAACGCAGATGCGCAGCCAGCGGCTGATAGCGCCGCTCAACGGGGAATGCGCGGCCTTCAGAAATAATCGTCGGGGCAGCGGGCAATAACTGTTGCAGGCGGCCGTTATCCAGTGTGGCCGACATGATCAGCAGTTTTAAGTCATCTCGTAATCCTTGTTGCACATCCAACAGCAGCGCCAGTGCAAGGTCTGCCTGTAAGCTGCGCTCGTGAAATTCATCGAGGATCACCAGCCCAACGCCATTCAGCTCGGGATCGCGTTGGATCATTCGCGTTAGCACCCCTTCCGTCACCACTTCGAGCCGGGTCCGTGGCCCGACACAGCTTTGGGCGCGCATACGGTAACCTACTGTCTCACCGGGCTTTTCGTTCAGCAATTCAGCCAGGCGCTGCGCCACATTGCGAGCGGCCAGACGTCGCGGTTCCAACAGAACAATCCGCCCCTGAATTCCCTTGTGCGTAAGAAACTGCAACGGCAACCAGGTTGATTTCCCGGCACCGGTCGGCGCGGTCAACAGAACCTGTGGTGAAGCATCAAGGGCATTAAGCAGTTCAGGCACAACGGCAGCAACGGGCAACGACGTCACAAATGACTCCAGAGGGTTAACATTCTTCGCGCTGCATTGTAGCATCGCGTTAATTCATAACCGAGTATCCATCATGTCTGAGCCAAAAAGGCTGTTTTTTGCCATTGAATTACCAGCCGAGGTTCGGGAGCAACTTATCCACTGGCGGGCGGCACAGTTTCCGCCAGAGGTGGGGCGTCCAGTCGCTTCTGACAATCTGCACCTGACGCTGGCATTTTTAGGCGATATCAGCGCAGAGAAACAGCAGGCGCTGTCACAACTGGCAGGGCGTATTCGCCAGCCAGGCTTTACGTTAAAACTGGATGACGCCGGGCAATGGTTGCGATCAAGGGTAATATGGCTTGGCATGCGTCAACCACCGCGCGGGTTGCTGCAACTGGCGAATATGCTGCGGTCACAGGCCGCACGCAGCGGGTGTTACCAAAGTCCGCAGCCATTTCATCCACATATCACGCTGCTGCGCGATGCCAGTCATGCTGTCACTATCCCGCCGCCAGGTTTTTGCTGGTCGTCTCCGGTAACGGAGTTTGCCCTTTACGCCTCTTCATTTGAACGAGGTCGCACGCGCTACACGCCATTACAACGCTGGACGCTTGCAGAATAATTAAGGATAACCCATGCAGTTTTCTCCCCCACTTCAGCGCGCTACGTTAATTCAGCGCTACAAGCGTTTTTTAGCGGATGTGATCACACCTGATGGCACAACGATAACGCTACACTGCCCAAATACCGGTGCCATGACAGGATGTGCAACCCCCGGAGATACCGTCTGGTATTCGACGTCAGAAAATACTAAACGGAAATATCCGCACACCTGGGAATTAACACAAAGCCAATCTGGTGCTTTTATTTGTGTTAACACGCTATGGGCTAACAGATTAACGAAAGAGGCTATTCAGAATTCGCTAATTTCAGAACTTTCAAACTACAATACGTTGAAAAGTGAAGTAAAATATGGTGCCGAAGGTAGCCGCATTGATTTTTTGTTACAGGCGGATTTCCGCCCTGACTGCTATATTGAAGTGAAATCAGTCACGTTGGCGGAGAATGAGCAAGGTTATTTTCCCGATGCCATTACTGAACGAGGTCAGAAACATCTTCGGGAATTGATGAGCGTAGCGGCTGAAGGCAAGCGAGCGGTGATATTTTTCGCCGTTCTGCATTCAGCAATTACACGGTTTTCACCCGCGCGGCATATTGATGCAAAATATGCGCAATTATTAGCCGAAGCGCAGCTTAAGGGGGTAGAAATTCTGGTTTATAAAGCGGAACTTTCTGCCCACGGTATGACTCTTAAAGAGCCATTGCCCATTACTTTGTAATGGTGCGAAAAACGGGTTAATTAGTATTCTGGCCGCGTGCGCAAATACGCTTTTCCTCACAGGGTTGTCAAGTGTTACGTTTAGATAATTGCTATCCGGAAAAGCATCTGCTATTTATAGCGACCTGATTTTTCCCCCGAACATGGGGATCGATAGTGCGTGTTAAGGAGAAGCAACATGCAAGAAGGGCAAAACCGTAAAACATCGTCCCTGAGTATTCTCGCCATCGCTGGGGTGGAGCCTTACCAGGAGAAACCGGGCGAAGAGTATATGAACGAAGCCCAGCTGTCGCACTTCAGGCGTATTCTTGAAGCATGGCGTAATCAACTCAGGGATGAAGTCGATCGCACTGTGACTCATATGCAGGACGAAGCGGCTAACTTCCCTGATCCGGTTGACCGTGCCGCACAGGAAGAAGAGTTCAGCCTTGAGCTACGTAACCGTGACCGTGAGCGCAAACTGATCAAAAAGATCGAGAAGACGCTGAAGAAAGTAGAAGACGAAGATTTCGGCTACTGCGAATCGTGCGGTGTGGAAATTGGTATTCGCCGTCTGGAAGCTCGCCCGACAGCCGATCTGTGCATCGACTGTAAAACGCTGGCAGAAATTCGCGAAAAACAGATGGCGGGTTAATCCCGTAACCTGTTGAATGCCGGATGGCGTTACGCTTATCCGGACTACGGAACACCTCTATTTCGTAGGCCGGATCAAGTGTTTGCGTCGCCATCTGGCAATACCTGGGCGGGAGCATCTCCCGCCTTATTCTTTTATGTTATCCACCGACATGACTGACAAACGCTATATTGGCCGCTTCGCCCCTTCCCCTTCCGGTGAACTCCATTTTGGTTCGCTGATTGCCGCCCTCGGGAGTTATCTGCAGGCCCGTGCGCAACACGGAATCTGGCGGGTACGCATTGAAGATATTGATCCTCCTCGTGAAGTTCCCGGTGCTGCAGAGACTATCCTGCGTCAGCTGGAACATTACGGCCTGCACTGGGATGGCGACATATTATGGCAATCCCAACGCCACGACGCTTACCGCGAGGCGCTTGCCTGGTTATATAAGCAGGATCTGAGCTATTACTGCACCTGTACTCGCGCCCGGATCCAGAGCATCGGCGGTATTTACGACGGCCATTGTCGCGAGTTGCGCCACGGACCAGAACGGGCAGCGATACGTATCAAGCAACGACATCCCGTCATGCAGTTTAACGACAGGCTGCGCGGCAAGATTCAGGCCGACCCTGAACTTGCACAGGAAGACTTTATCATTCACCGACGCGACGGGCTGTTTGCTTATAATCTTGCTGTGGTGGTCGATGATCATTTTCAGGGCGTTACGGAGATTGTACGTGGCGCGGATCTCATTGAACCGACTGTGCGCCAAATTTCGCTGTATCAACAGTTCGGCTGGCATGCACCTGACTATATTCATCTGCCGCTGGCGCTCAACGAACAAGGCGCTAAACTGTCCAAGCAGAATCATGCGCCAGCCCTGCCACAAGGCGATCCGCGTCCGGTTCTCATCAGCGCATTGCGCTTTCTCGGCCAGAGCACAGCGATACCGTGGCAAGAGTTCAGCGTAGAGGAATTGTTGCGAGTCGCGGTGGAAAACTGGCAGCTTGAGGCGGTACCTGAATCGGGTATTGTAAATCCGGCATTCTCAAATGACTCATGCTGAGCTATGATTAGCCGCTATTTTTACACAGCAACACTTGTTCTGACTGAAGTTTGACACTACCGAGGTGCACTATTTTTACCCGAGTCGCTAATTTTTGCCGCAAGGTGCTAAGCCGCGAGGAGCGCGAGGCAGAGCTTGCCGTCGCCCGTCCCCATATGACGGTAATCCCGCGTGAGCAGCACTCAATCTCCCGCAAAGATATCAGTGAAAATGCCCTGAAGGTAATGTACAGGCTCAATAAGGCCGGCTACGAGGCATGGCTGGTTGGCGGGGGTGTGCGCGATCTTTTGCTGGGCAAAAAGCCGAAAGACTTTGATGTCACCACCAACGCGACACCGGATCAGGTACGGAAACTGTTTCGTAACTGCCGTCTTGTTGGCCGTCGTTTCCGTCTGGCCCATGTAATGTTCGGCCCGGAAATTATCGAAGTGGCAACTTTTCGCGGACATCATGAAGGCAGCGAAGCCGATCGTGCGACATCTCAGCGCGGACAAAACGGTATGCTACTGCGCGATAACATCTTCGGTTCTATCGAAGAAGATGCTCAACGCCGCGATTTCACGATCAACAGCCTCTATTATAGCGTTGCTGATTTCACCGTTCGCGACTACGTTGGCGGTATGCAGGATCTGGAAGACGGCGTCATTCGCCTGATTGGTAATCCGGAAACGCGTTATCGTGAAGATCCCGTACGCATGCTGCGCGCTGTCCGCTTTGCAGCAAAACTCGACATGCGCATCAGCCCGGAAACCGCAGAGCCGATCCCGCGTCTGGCTACGTTGCTTAACGATATCCCGCCTGCGCGCCTGTTTGAAGAAGCCCTCAAGCTATTACAGGCGGGCTACGGCTATGAAACCTATAAAAAGCTGCGTGAGTACAGCCTGTTCCAGCCGCTGTTCCCGACCATTACCCGCTATTTCACCGAAGACGGTGACAGCGCAATGGAACGCATCATTGCCCAGGTTCTGAAGAATACCGATACCCGCATTCACAACGATATGCGTGTTAACCCGGCATTCTTGTTTGCCGCCATGTTCTGGTATCCGTTACTGGAAACGGCACAGAAAATTGCCCAGGAAAGCGGTCTGGCCTACTACGATGCCTTCGCACTGGCGATGAACGATGTCCTGGACGAAGCGTGCCGCTCGCTGGCAATTCCAAAACGCCTGACGTCGCTCACCCGCGATATCTGGCAGCTTCAGTTACGCATGTCCCGCCGCCAGGGTAAACGCGCCTGGAAGCTGATGGAGCATCCGAAATTCCGCGCAGCCTACGATTTACTGGCCCTGCGTGCCGAAGTGGAAAACAACGCCGAACTGCAACGTCTGGCGCAGTGGTGGGGTGAATTCCAGGTTTCGGCTCCGCCAGAGCAAAAAGGCATGCTGAACGAACTTGATGAAGAACCAGATGCCCGCCGCCGTCATCGTCGCCCGCGTAAACGCGCCCCACGCCGCGAGGGAACCGCGTGACCAATCGTGTATACCCAATAGATTTCGAGTTGCATCAAGACGGCGACACAGCGAATGCCCAGGAGCGTACATCAGTACGTGACTGGGATGAGTGAGGAAAGCCAACACAAATGCAGCTTGAAAGACAACGGGTATATATCGCGCTCGGCAGTAATTTAGCCTCTCCTCTTGAGCAGGTAAATGCTGCCGTGCAGGCGCTGGGAGAAATCCCGTACAGCCGGATCATCGCCGTTTCATCCTTCTACCGCACGCCGCCATTAGGTCCTCAGGATCAACCTGATTATCTGAATGCTGCCGTTGCGCTGGAAACAACCCTCGAACCTGAAGAATTGCTTAATCACACTCAACGTATTGAGTTGCAGCAAGGTCGGGTACGCAAAGCCGAGCGCTGGGGTCCGCGTACGCTGGATCTCGACATCATGTTATTTGGCAATGACGTGATTAACACCGAGCGCCTGACGGTTCCGCATTACGATATGAAAAACCGGGGCTTTATGTTGTGGCCGCTATTTGAAATCGCGCCCGACCTGACCTTCCCGGATGGTATCAGCTTACATCAGCATCTCACCCGCCTCGCCGTAGCAAAACCTGCGCACTGGTAAAGCATACTCTCACCTAAAAAGTTTACTACTTTTGCGCCAAACGGTTGCTTAAAACAATTGCCGCCCTGAATCTGACTGCTAGAATGCCGTTAAATATGACTTCCACATTCAGGAAATGTTATGAAACCAACGACTATCTCATTGCTGCAAAAATGTAAGCAAGAGAAAAAGCGCTTCGCGACTATTACGGCCTACGACTACAGCTTCGCCAAATTATTTGCCGACGAGGGCATCAATGTGATGCTGGTAGGCGATTCACTGGGGATGACGGTACAAGGGCACGACTCCACCTTGCCGGTCAGCGTCGAAGACGTTGCCTATCACACCCGTGCTGTGCGTCGTGGTGCGCCAAACTGCCTGCTGCTTTCCGACCTGCCGTTTATGGCCTATGCCACACCGCAACAGGCCTTTGAAAACGCCGCCGTCGTTATGCGCGCGGGCGCGAATATGGTCAAGATTGAAGGCGGTGCGTGGCTGGTTGATACGGTGAAAATGCTCACCGATCGCGCGGTACCGGTATGCGGCCATCTGGGCTTAACCCCTCAGTCAGTTAACATCTTCGGTGGCTATAAGGTGCAGGGTCGCGGAGATGCGGGCCAGACATTGCTCGACGATGCGCTGGCGTTAGAAGCCGCAGGAGCACAGTTGCTGGTGCTGGAATGCGTTCCGGTTGAGCTGGCTAAACGCGTGACTGAAGCTCTGTCCATTCCGGTCATCGGTATAGGCGCAGGCAATGTCACCGATGGTCAGATCCTGGTGATGCATGACGCGTTTGGTATCACAGGCGGCCATATTCCAAAATTTGCTAAAAATTTCCTCAATGAAGCAGGCGACATGCGCGCCGCAGTGCGGCAGTATATTGCGGAGGTTGAATCCGGCGTCTACCCGGGTGAAGAACATAGCTTCCATTAAGCAAAGTTTGGAATTTGTAGGCCAAATAAGGCGTTGCGCTTTCCTGGCCTACAGATCATCAGGCAACTAAAGGAGTCTTGTTGTGCTAATTATTGAAACCCTGCCGCTGTTACGCCAGCACATTCGTCGTCTGCGTCAGGAAGGTAAACGTGTGGCTCTGGTCCCTACCATGGGAAACCTACACGACGGTCACATGAAGCTGGTCGATGAAGCAAAAGCTCAGGCTGATGTGGTGATCGTCAGTATTTTCGTCAACCCAATGCAGTTCGACCGTCCGGACGATCTGGTGCGCTACCCGCGTACGCTGCAAGAAGACTGCGAAAAGCTGAACAAGCGCAAAGTTGATTTTGTCTTTGCTCCTGCAGCGCAAGAAATCTACCCGCAAGGGACAGATAGCCAAACCTATGTAGAAGTTCCGGGGCTTTCCACCATGCTGGAAGGCGCAAGTCGTCCTGGTCACTTCCGTGGTGTTGCTACCATCGTCAGCAAACTGTTCAATCTGATCCAACCGGATATCGCATGTTTTGGCGAGAAGGATTTTCAGCAACTGGCGCTGATCCGCAAAATGGTTGCGGACATGGGATATGACATTGAGATCGTCGGCGTTCCCATTATTCGCGCTAAAGACGGTCTGGCCCTCAGTTCACGCAATGGCTATCTGACCGCAGAGCAGCGAAAAATCGCGCCCGGCTTGTTCAAAGTGATGAGCAGTATTGGTGAAAAATTACAGGCTGGTGAACGTGAGCAGGAAGAGATAATTGCCATTGCTGAACAAGAACTTAATGAAAAAGGTTTTCGTGCCGACGACATTCAAATCCGCGATGCTGATACGCTGCTCGAGCTGACTGACAGCAGCAAACGCGCGGTGATTCTGGTCGCTGCATGGCTGGGTCAGGCACGTTTGATCGACAATCTGAGTGTAACATTAGCCCAGTAGACAGGGGTTAAAAATAGGGCAATACTGCCTAAGAAATTACTCAAAGCAGGTACCGCCTGCTTTGCTTCTGATAAGCGTTAAAGGTAGACGTTATGATTCGCACCATGCTGCAAGGCAAGCTCCACCGCGTGAAAGTCACACAGGCGGACCTGCATTACGAAGGCTCCTGCGCCATTGACCAGGATTTCCTTGATGCTTCCGGCATCCTGGAAAACGAAGCCATTGATATCTGGAACGTGACTAATGGTAAACGTTTCTCGACCTACGCCATTGCGGCTGAACGCGGTTCTAAAATCATCTCGGTAAACGGTGCGGCCGCGCACTGTGCCGAGGTTGGCGATATTGTGATTATCGCCAGCTTCGTCACGATGTCTGATGAAGAAGCGCGTACCTGGCGGCCAAAAGTTGCCTACTTTGAAGGTGACAATGAAATGAAACGTACTGCGAAAGCCATCCCGGTACAGGTAGCTTGATAAAGGCTACCCCTGCGGCTGGTTGCTGACCAGCCGCGACATGGTCTCTAACGAATCCGTTCTTAAGATATACAACCGTTTTAACAGCATTGGGTTATCTCCTGGTTTTACCTTTCCTTTCACCGTGGTCACAGCCATATGAAACCCTGCATCATTCGCCGCCTTCACGGCCGTCATGTTATAACCGCCAAACGGATAAGATAGATAAAGAACATGCGGGTTAAATTGCGCCAGCGCCCGACGAGAATGCGCAAAATCAAAAAGAATATTGTGATAGCTACGGCTAAGCAGGATCGGCCGGTGATAACCATCCACACGATGTAAAAAATGGGTATGTGACTGGAAGTCGAACACATCCCTGATCTCATTCAGTTCAGAAATACTCATAAACTGCAGCGATTTCGGATCCCACTTCTGCGGATGACGCTTAATACGTGATGAGATAATAAATGCCGTCGCCTTCATTCCATACTGTTTCAGCACCGGATATGCATAACGGCTCACCGACTTCAAACCATCATCAAAGGTAATCACTACCGCCCGCGCAGGCAAATTAGCGCGGTTACGCACATAGTCTTCCAACTGATACAGGGTCAACGTGGTGTAACCCATATCGCGCAGCCATGTCATCTGGTTGCTGAAAGCGCGTACGGAGGTGGTAGTAGAGGTATGACGAAAACGGGTGTTCTCTTCATCACGCAGAATATGGTGATAGGTCAGTACCGGAATACCGTGGTCTTGCTGCGCATCCAGCGCGCTAACGTAGGCCAGCCTGTCACCAATACGAATTTGGTACCACGTCTGGTTTAGCCTGTCCTTCAGTCTGTTAATTATGGGATATCGCAGATTGTCCGCCAGCACGCCAAACGGTGCGCTACCGGCGTCAGGGGCATTGTAAACAGGTGTCGCTTTCCAGGTAACCAGGTTCTGATTGCTCAGCGGTTTATTGAGATCACCCAGGCCATCTTCCACCTTCTGCCGCCCCTGTACGCGATCCAGATGGCCTTTATCGATAAACCCTCGGCCAAATCCAAATGTAAATGCGTAATAGTCTTCGCCAGTGGGGATGACTGAGAGGATTTGACCTGCGCGAATATGGCCTACCGTCACCATTTTATTGCCAATCTGCGCCCAGACGGCAGCATCTTCAGTAGTTTGCATATAACGAGCAGGCAAAGCGGCAGCAGCACAACCAGAGAACAGGAACAACAGTATGAGCAGGACGCGCGTAGCCATATGAGTTAACCGAGGCGAAGAACCTCAGCTATTGTAGCAAAAGCATCATCAATACCAATGATTAATACTCATACAAATCATGCAGTAAAACAAAAGGCGGATTTTTCTGTTGTTGATGCCACAAACTCGTAACGCCAGGACCTCCAAGAGAGACTATTTCATCACGAAACGCAGAACTGCTCATCGACTCTCGCGACAAAAGCATTCGCTCCAGCAATGGATAGCTTATCCCGGAAATCACTTCACAGGCCGGATGCTTATGACTCATCAACGCGGCCACGCGGTATGGCGCAGAGCCAGCAATATCTGTCAGGAATATCACGCCATCACCAGAATCGGCAGCATGCAGAGCATCGCACATCATCCGGCTTAACATATTCGAACTTAGACCATGCCAAAAACTGACCACCTGGCATTGCGCCAGAGGGCCGTACTTTTCTTCCAGACGATGCAGCATATCCTGTGCGTTATCATCATGACAGGTAATGACCCAACCTAACATTGCCCACCTCCTTAGCAGGCAAGTAGTTTATCAGAGTGATAAAAACTTAACGGTGATAAACATCAAAGGTCTTCCTCTCCCGTGATGGGAGAGGAAGAAATAATTAGCTACGTAACCCGCGCCCACGCTGAATCAGGTACCAGCACAGCAAATAAAATGCCGCGATAAACACCACCAGTACACCGAATGTCGTGACCAGCGGCACATCATGGATGCCCAGGAAGCCGTAGCGGAATCCACTGATCATGTAGACAATCGGGTTGAGATGCGACAACCCCTGCCAGAATGGCGGCAACAACGTTAACGAGTAGAAAACGCCCCCCAGGTAGGTCAACGGCGTCAGTACGAAAGTTGGGATCAGGCTGATGTCGTCAAAGGTTTTGGCAAAGACGGCATTCAATAACCCGGCCAACGAAAACAGAACCGCCGTCAGCACCAGCGTTAGCGCCACAAAGACCCATGAATGCACCTGGAACGGAACGAAGAACAGTGAAATAGCCGTAACCAATATTCCTACGCACAGGCCGCGCGCCACGCCGCCGCCGACAAACCCCGTGATGATAACGTGCGTCGGAACCGGTGCGACCAGCAATTCTTCAATGTTACGTTGAAATTTGGCACTAAAGAATGACGACGCTACGTTGGCGTAGGAGTTAGTGATAACCGCCATCATAATCAGACCCGGCACAATAAATTGCATGTAGCTAAAACCGTGCATTTCACCGATACGCGAACCAATTAAATTACCGAAGATAATAAAATAGAGCGTCATGGTGATAACGGGTGGGACCAGAGTCTGGACCCAGATGCGCATAAAACGGTGGATCTCTTTCGCCCAGATACTTTTCAGCGCGACCCAGTAAAGCTGCATCATGCGCGATCTCCTTGCTTTTCATGAACCAGGGAAACGAACAACTCTTCCAGTCGGTTTGCCTTGTTACGCATACTCAACACCTGAACCCCCTGCGCGCTCAGTTGGGAAAATACGCTGTTAACACCTTGCTCTCTGAGCACTTCGACTTCCAGCGTCGAGGTATCAACCAGACGGTATTGATATCCTTCCAGCTTGGGCAGCGGACTTTTCGCCGCCAGATCGAGAATAAAGGTCTCGGACTTGAGTTTGGAGAGCAGGTTTTTCATTGAGGTATTTTCCACCAGCTCGCCATGCTGAATAATGCCAATATTACGGCACAGCATTTCCGCTTCTTCGAGATAGTGTGTTGTCAGAATAATCGTCGTACCCTTGTCGTTTAAATCCTTTAAAAAACCCCACATTGAGCGACGTAATTCAATATCAACGCCCGCTGTCGGTTCATCGAGGATCAGCAGCTTTGGTTCATGCATCAATGCACGGGCAATCATCAGACGGCGCTTCATACCGCCAGACAGCATACGCGCTCGCTCACTACGCTTTTCCCACAGGTCGAGCTGCTTTAAATATATTTCACTGCGCTTTACAGCCTCTTTATGCTCAACGCCGTAATACCCCGCCTGATTCACCACGATCTGCTGCACCGTTTCAAACGGGTTAAAGTTAAATTCCTGCGGTACCAGCCCAAGCTGTCGTTTAGCGTTAACCGTATCTTTTTCAAGATCGTATCCGAAGACGCTAACCCGTCCGGAGCTTTTATTCACCAGGGAACTGATAATCCCGATAGTGGTGGACTTCCCTGCGCCATTGGGTCCTAAAAGCGCATAGAAATCACCCGCTTCGACTTGCAAATCTATGCCACGTAGCGCCTGAACGCCACCGGGATAGGTTTTCTTAAGTTGCTGAAGTTCCAGAGCAATGGTCATGGTTTTTTGCTTACCTTACGTTCTGACATTTTATATATAGTTTAATTAATCCTGGAGTTACCCTATATTAGCCCATCGCATTTATTTGGCTTCGGGTCGAAACCTCCATGAAAGACATAGATACACTCATCAGCAACAATGCACTATGGTCAAAGATGCTGGTAGAAGAGGATCCCGGATTTTTTGAAACGCTGACGCATGCGCAGAATCCACGTTTTCTATGGATTGGATGTTCCGATAGTCGCGTTCCCGCGGAACGTTTAACCGGTCTTGAGCCGGGCGAATTATTTGTCCACCGTAATGTTGCCAATCTGGTTATTCATACCGATCTGAACTGTCTCTCTGTCGTTCAGTATGCGGTCGATGTGCTGGAAGTGGAACATATTATTATTTGTGGTCATTACGGATGCGGTGGCGTACAGGCAGCCATTGAAAATACGGAACTGGGACTGATTGATAACTGGTTGCTGCATATCCGCGATATCTGGTTTAAACACAGCTCTCTGCTGGGTGAGATGCCGCAGGAACGCCGTATTGATACACTGTGCGAACTGAACGTAATGGAACAGGTGTACAACCTGGGCCACTCAACAATTATGCGGTCCGCCTGGAAGCGTGGTCAGAAAGTTACCATTCACGGATGGGCTTATGGTATTCATGATGGTCTGCTTCGCGATCTGGAAGTTACGGCCACCAGTCGTGAATCACTGGAACAACGCTACAGACAGGGTCTGTCTAACCTCAGTAAAAAACACATAAACCATAAATAACGCAGTATTGCCGGGCGGCGACTCCATCTTATCCGGCCTACGAGGTACATACCTGTAGACCGGATAAGCAGAGCGCCATCAGGCGCTCGCACAGAATTACTCGTCCAGCAGCACGACTTTGCCAACATATGGCAGGTGGCGATAACGCTGGGCATAGTCAATGCCGTAGCCGACAACGAACTCATCCGGGATAGAGAATCCGATAAACTCAACCGGGACATTCACTTCTCGACGGGAAGGTTTGTCCAACAGCGTACAGATCGCCAGCGATTTCGGCTCGCGCAGGCTAAGGATTTCACGCACTTTTGACAGCGTGTTGCCGGAGTCGATAATGTCTTCGACAATCAGCACATCCTTACCACGAATATCTTCATCCAGGTCTTTCAGGATTTTAACATCACGCGTGGTTGACATGCCGCTGCCGTAGCTGGAGGCGGTCATGAAATCGACTTCGTGGGAGACATGCACTTCACGGCACAGATCTGCCATAAACATAAACGAGCCACGTAACAGCCCGACCAGCACCATGTCACTGCCGCTGTCCTTGTAGCGTTCGTTAATCTGACGCCCGAGTTCAGCAATACGCGCTTTGATCTCCGCTTCCGGGATCATGACTTCTACAGTATGTTTCATAAAAAATATAACTCACTGATTTTTATCAGTTAACACATCATGCAAATCGAAAGAAAGCGCTTATGTTGATACACCGACTGACAGACGGTGGCTCGCACTAACCACAAAACTTGCGACAGCATACAAACAATTCAGTGGGTGAAGTATACCAGTAAAGAAGCCGCGTTCCTCTGATAGTTAGCAGGATTGTCGGTATGTTAATCGCCGGACGGTAATTCCATCCGGCAATGAAGCCGTTACACAGTAAAGCCGAGCATCATACCAGTATCTTCATGCTCCAGCAGATGGCAGTGCGCCATGTAGGCATGTTCTTTTGGCGCGTCGTGGTCAAACTTCACCAGTACCTCGCTGACACCACCTTCGACACGTACTGTGTCCTTCCAGCCTGCGCGATGCGCGGCTGGCGCTTTACCGTTCTCGGACAAAATGCGGAACTGAGTACCGTGAATGTGGAACGGATGCAGCATCATGTCCCCTTGCCCGGAAATCCCCCAGCGTTCATGCTGACCTTTCGTTGCCGCAAACATGGGTTTATTCATATCAAATGCCTGGCCATTGATCCGGTTGGCATTATGGAAATCAAACTTCCCGCCATGTTTCATATTACCCATATTACCGTGGTTCATATTACCGTGGTTCATACCGTCGTTATCCATATGCCCCATCATCTGCCCATGCCCCATTCCCGTCATGGCCTGTTCGCCATACTTCTGCACCAGCATTTGCATTCCCATCATGTCGAGCATCGGATCCATTGATAGTTGCAGTTTGCGCACAGTCAGGCCATCAAGCGAAGGCAGTGATGGCATTGTCGTCAGCGTATCCGGCAGCGTACCGGAAGCAGTAATAAGGAGCGGCTGAATGCGCATCACAGGATGCGGCTTATCAAATGGCGCTATAGCCATCCCCATTTGAGTCACGGGTAAGGTCAGCAGATCGAAGGCTTTACCGTCGCTAATATCCACCAGCACTTCAAAGCGTTCGCCCATCAGCATAGGAAGTTCAGTAACTTTAACCGGCTCAGCCAACAGTCCACCATCGCTGGCAATAACATACAGAGGACGATTATCGCTGGCAGCCACGTTAAGCGAGCGAGCGTTACAACCGTTTAGCAAACGCAGACGTAACCACCCACGCGGCGCGGAATGCTGCGGATAAATTGCACCATTGGTCAGCAGCGTATCACCAAACCAACCCACAGCGGCTGTCATCATATCCAGTTGATAGTTAACTTGTCCGTCAGCAGAAAATTGTTTGTCCTGAATAATCACCGGAACATCATCAATTCCCCACTGCTTCGGCAGCATCAGTTTGCGGATGTCATCGTCTTCAATCAGCACCAGTCCAGCCAGCCCCATCGCCACCTGACGGCCCGTTTTCCCGTGTTGGTGCGGGTGGAACCAGCAGGTTGCTGCCCGTTGATCGGGGATGAAGGTTACGGAACGTTTTCCGCCCGCCGGAATAATCCCTTGCGGGCCACCGTCGACTTCGCCAGGTATCTCCAGTCCGTGCCAGTGTAATGTGGTCTCTTCAGCCAACTGATTATAGATATCAACAGTCACCGACTTGCCTTTATGCAGTTTCACCGCAGGTCCAAGTAAATTACCGTTATATCCCCAGGTTGTAGCGGTTTTACCGCCGAAGGTCGATTGCCCGGCCTTAACGATCAGTTGCATACGATTAGAGGCATCCGCCGTTAACAGGTCTGGAACAGGCAACACGGGACGGTCGGCCGCAAAAACAGTACGACTCCAGAGAGGTAACGCTGACGCGACGCCCAGCGCCACGGAGTACTTTAAAAAGTCACGACGTTGCATAATCACTTCCTTATATTCAGCAGCTTAAGCAGGCTATCTTTTAAGCATAAGCCCTCCCCTTACGGGAAGGTCAAGTGAACGGCTGATAATAAAGGTCGTCGCTTCGCTCACAGTATGCTAACGTTTAATTTCCGTGATGCAGTGGTAGAAGCAATGAAGACGTTTTTCAGAACAGTGTTGTTCGGCAGCCTGATGGCCGTATGCGCAAACAGCTACGCGCTTAGCGAGTCCGAAGCCGAAGATATGGCCGATTTAACGGCAGTTTTTGTTTTTCTGAAAAATGACTGTGGATACCAGAATTTGCCCAACGGGCAGATCCGTCGCGCACTGGTCTTTTTTGCCCAACAGAACCAGTGGGACCTCAGTAATTACGACACCTTCGATATGAAATCACTCGGTGAAGACAGTTATCGCGATTTGAGCGGTATTGGTATTCCGGTCGCAAAAAAATGCAAAGCGCTGGCACGAGATTCCCTGAGCCTGTTGGCCTACGTTAAATAATGTGAAGCCGGATGGCGGCACAAGTGCCTTATCCGGCAGGTAAAGACTCATCTGGCGTTAATCATTTCCCCTGCTGTACAAATTCGCGATATGCCGCCACGACCTGAAGAAAATCCTCTACGCCACACAGCGAAAAGCTCTCTTCGTCGTAGTAATTCATCCCTTCTTCCATTTCGTCGCCCGTAAACTCCAGTTGGTTGGCACGCACCATCACCTCTTCGCCATCCAGCCAGAGCGTGTATTCATGCCCTGCCCGTTGCCAGGAACGTTCACTGCCTTTTACCGCACGTGCCGCCTGTTCCACTTCATCAAGTAAGGCCAGGTTCTCTTTCACTTCTTCATTAAACCAGTGCCCCACAACTTCGTGGCCCATGGACATACGCACTTTTACCACTCCGGTAATATCGCGCAGAAATTCGTAATCCATAATGTGTTCCTCTACTCCCGGCAATGCGCCAATACCGCATTGCGCCTATGCTGTAATTATCGCAGCACAACGAAAGAAAAAAAGCAGAGCAGGCATAAGGATTGGAAATAAAAATGCCCGATAACGCAAGGTTTACCGGGCATTGGTGAGTTTGTGCACAAAAATCAGGTGCAGCAACTTATGGCGTTACACCGCCGTCTGGAAAATCACGCTATCCGCTTTCTCGGTGTACTGAGAAAGTTGGTCAAAGTTCAGATAACGGTAAGTATCCACGGCCGTTTTATCCACCTGTGCCACATAGTTCTGGTACTCTTCCGGCGTTGGCAGTTTACCAATAAGCGCCGCAACAGCCGCCAGCTCAGCAGAAGCCAGGAAGACGTTAGCACCAGTACCCAGGCGGTTCGGGAAGTTACGGGTAGAGGTAGAAACTACCGTCGCGCCATCAGCCACACGCGCCTGGTTACCCATGCACAGTGAACAGCCAGGGATCTCGATACGCGCCCCGCTCTTACCAAAGACGCTGTAGTAGCCTTCTTCAGTCAATTGCGCGGCATCCATACGGGTTGGCGGAGCCACCCACAGGCGCGTCGGCAGTTGGCCTTTATGCGCATCCAGCAGTTTACCTGCCGCACGGAAGTGACCGATGTTAGTCATGCAGGAACCGATGAACACTTCGTCGATCTTCTCGCCCTGCACGTCAGACAGCAGACGCGCATCGTCCGGATCGTTCGGCGCGCACAGGATTGGCTCTTTGATATCAGCCAGATCGATATCGATCACTGCCGCATATTCGGCGTCAGCATCGCCTTCCAGCAGTTGCGGATCGGCCAGCCATTTTTCCATGCCCTGAACGCGACGTTCCAGCGTACGGCGATCGCCGTAACCTTCTGCGATCATCCACTTCAGCAGAACTATGTTAGAACTGAGGTATTCAACGATCGGCTCTTTGTTCAGCTTGATGGTACAGCCCGCAGCGGAACGCTCAGCGGACGCATCGGTCAGCTCAAACGCCTGTTCAACTTTCAGATCCGGCAGACCTTCAATTTCCAGGATGCGGCCAGAGAAGATATTTTTCTTACCTTTCTTCTCAACGGTCAGCAGACCCTGTTTGATCGCGTACAGCGGAATGGCGTGCACCAGGTCGCGCAGGGTGATACCCGGCTGCATTTTCCCTTTGAAGCGCACCAGAACGGATTCCGGCATATCCAGCGGCATCACGCCGGTCGCCGCCGCAAACGCTACCAGACCAGAACCTGCCGGGAAGGAGATCCCGATCGGGAAACGGGTATGGGAGTCACCGCCTGTACCCACGGTATCCGGCAGCAGCATACGGTTCAGCCAGGAGTGGATGACGCCATCGCCCGGACGCAGCGAGACGCCGCCACGGTTCATGATAAAGTCAGGCAGCGTATGGTGTGTGGTCACGTCTACCGGCTTCGGATACGCCGCGGTATGACAGAACGACTGCATAACCAGATCTGAAGAAAAGCCCAGACACGCCAGATCTTTCAGTTCATCACGGGTCATTGGGCCGGTGGTATCCTGAGAACCTACGGAGGTCATCTTCGGTTCGCAGTACGCGCCCGGACGGACACCTTTCACGCCACAAGCGCGACCAACCATTTTCTGTGCCAGAGAGAAGCCACGGCTGCTTTCAGCCACATCTTTCGCCTGACGGAATACGTCGCTGTGCGGCAGACCAAGCGCCTCACGCGCTTTGGTTGTCAGGCCACGGCCGATAATCAACGGAATACGGCCACCGGCACGCACTTCGTCGATCAGTACTTCAGTTTTCAGCTCAAAGCTTGCCAGCAGTTCACCTGTTGCGTGGTTACGCACTTCACCTTTGAACGGGTAAACGTCAATCACATCGCCCATGTTCAGGTTAGACACATCGACTTCGATTGGCAGTGCGCCCGCATCTTCCATGGTATTGAAGAAGATGGGCGCAATTTTGCCGCCGAGACACAAACCGCCGCCGCGCTTGTTCGGGACATGAGGAATATCATCGCCCATGAACCACAACACGGAGTTGGTTGCAGATTTACGTGAAGAACCGGTGCCGACAACATCACCTACGTAAGCCAGCGGGTAACCTTTTTTCTGCAACTCTTCGATCTGTTTGATCGGGCCAACGCTGCCCGGCTGATCCGGCTCGATACCTTCACGGGCGTTTTTCAGCATTGCCAGAGCGTGCAGAGGGATATCCGGACGAGACCAGGCATCCGGCGCCGGGGACAGGTCATCGGTGTTGGTTTCCCCCGTCACTTTAAACACGGTAACGGTGATTTTCTCAGCCAGTGCAGGCCGATTCAGGAACCATTCTGCATCAGCCCAGGATTGCATCACCTGCCTTGCATATTCGTTGCCTGCTTTGGCTTTCTCTTCTACATCATAGAAATTATCGAACATCAGCAGTGTTGAAGAGAGGGCTTTGGCGGCAATCGGCGCCAGTTTTGCATCATCCAGAGCATCAATCAGCGGATGAATGTTGTAACCACCCTGCATAGTACCCAGCAGTTCAATGGCTTTTTCTGGTGTCACCAGCGGGGAGGTTGTGTCGCCTTTCGCGACAGCGGCAAGAAAACCGGCTTTTACATAAGCGGCTTCATCTACGCCAGGAGGAACGCGGTTGATCAACAGGTCTAACAGGAATTCTTCTTCGCCCACAGGCGGGGTCTTCAGCAGCTCGACAAGTGCGGCCATTTGGGTTGCATCTAAAGGTTTTGGCACAATCCCAAGGGCGGCACGCTCAGCTACGTGCTTACGGTATTCTTCTAGCACGACGGTATCTCCTCGCTCTCATTGTCATATGCGGTAGGCGATTCTCTTCACGCTCCTGTGAGACAGCAGTTTGTAGGGTAAATGCCCGGTACCGCATAGGGCACAATAACAGGATTTTCATTAAGTGTTAATCTGTTTACAAAAAAGTAACATAAAAAATTGGCTGAATCGTTAAGAATGGTATAGCGGAAAGAAAGGGCAAAATTCGAGCACAAAAAACGCTGTGCAGCCGTAACTTGCAAGAGTGACCTTCCGAATATTCCAGCGGCTTTTCAACCATCAGATATAATTGTGTAATAAATGTTCACACTCTTTATCCGAACACTACGGGCGGTTTCCCAATAAAAGTCAAAACTGTAAAACACGGGTGATTGATACTCGCGCCAACAAGAACGCCTCACGGCACAACGCTTGTCTCGTTGGAGTCATTTTATGAAGTTGCCCATTAAGCCACACCTGCTCGTCCTTTTGTGCAGTGCCGGGCTGTTTGCCGCCTCAGGCGTAATGCTCGTCAAAAGTCGCACAACGGAACCTGCAGCTCCTGCGCCTGTCGAGCAAGCCCCTGCCGCAGCGGCCCCCGCAGCCGCACCAGCCGATCAACCTGCACCGACCGTAACGCCAACATACTCCGCCGCGCAAATCGATCAGTGGGTTGCGCCAATTGCGCTCTATCCCGATGCGTTGTTGTCGCAAATATTGATGGCCTCAACCTACCCGGCCAACGTTATTCAGGCTGCGCAATGGTCGAAAGACAATCCCAAAATGCAGGGTGATGCCGCTATTCAGGCCGTAGCCGGACAACCGTGGGATCCTAGCGTGAAATCGCTGGTCGCGTTTCCTCAGTTGATGTCGCTGCTGGGAGAAAATCCGCCGTGGGTACAAAATCTGGGCGATGCTTTCCTCGCGCAACCAAAAGACGTCATGGATTCTGTTCAACGCCTGCGCTTACTGGCGCAGCAAACTGGTGCATTACAATCAACGCCGCAGCAGACTGTCACCACCGTGACAAAACCGGCACCCGCTAAAACCACCAGCAGCGAGTCGACAACAAGTGCCACGACTACCACGACCAGCCCGACGGTTATCAAGATTGAGTCTGCCGACCCACAGGTGGTTTACGTCCCCACCTATAACCCAAACACAGTTTACGGGACCTGGCCAAACACCGCCTATCCGCCGACCTATTTACCGCCATCACCCGGCGAGCAATTTGGCAACAGCTTTGTTAACGGTCTGGGCTTCAGCCTCGGTGTGGCGACAACCTATGCAATCTTCAGCAACATCGACTGGGATGATGATGACGACGACTGGGATCACCACCACGATAATGATTACAACCACCATGGCAGTTATAACCGCAACGGTGATAACAACATCAATATCAACGTTGATAACTTCAATAAAATCAGTGGGCAGCGTCTGACTGATGCCAACCGCACCTGGCAACATAATCCGGCGTATCGCGAAGGTGTACCGTACCCTAATAACCAGCTCAATAACCGTTTCCACTCCACCAACTCAGCGACCGGGCTCAGTGCTACACAGCAAAAACCAGTCAACCGTGATAGCCAGCGTCAGGCGGCCATGTCCCAGATGGAGAAATCGACGGGGAAAACATTCCCTCAAACAACGCGTCCGGGGACTAAAGATGCACAGCGCCTGGCTTCAAACCAACAGTTGAAGCAGATTTCCCAGCGTAATAACTATCGTGGTTACGACACAAAACCGCAAACCGCGAAGCGGACATCCTCACAACAGCGAGAGAGCCGCCAGGCAACACCGCAGAGACAGGAAAAACGGGTTTCGCAAACGGCGCAACAACGCGGTCATCAACAGCGAAATATGCAACAACGAACCAGCCAGCCACGCGCCAATGCGTTAAGCGGCAATGATAGCCGTTCAGGAAGTTGGCAGGCACAGCAACAGCGAGGCGCCCAGAGCCGGCAAATATCCCGCAACCAGGCATCGCGCCAGGCACCAGCCGGGCGTACTGAACACCGTGAATTCCGTCATCGTTAAGGGAGCCGACATGAAAATACAATTACTCAGTGGGATAGTGCTGTTCATGGTTTCGTCCGTCGCGATGGCGCAACAACAATTCAGCACACCAGCTCAGGCAACCGATGCTCTGGTGAATGCCATCAGCGAGCAAAATGAAGGAGCCATGAGCAACCTGCTTGGGGAGAACTGGCGCGACTTTCTGCCGCCGGAAGGTGTGGATCCTGATGCCGTTGATCGCTTCCTGCGCGACTGGAAAGTGAAACATGACACCGTCATCAACGGTGATATGGCACATCTGATCGTCGGAGACAGTGACTGGCAGCTCCCAATCCCGGTGATCAAAACTGCCGATGGATGGCAATTTGATATGCAGGAAGCTGCCGAAGAGATCCAGACCCGCGAGATCGGTCGCAACGAGCTTGCCGCGATTGAAGCACTTCACGCGTATGTTGATGCGCAGCAAAGCTATTTTGCGATGAACCAGAAATATGCAAAGAAAATTGTCAGCTCAGATGGCAAAAAGGACGGTCTTTATTGGCCGGTAGCCCCCGGTGAAGCACCCAGCCCTCTGGGTCCCGCCTTCAGTCCACAGGAACCAGGTACGGGTTATCACGGTTATCATTTCCGCATACTTCCCGACAAAGCCAGTGGTTTTGCGATGATTGCCTGGCCCATCAGTTACAGTCATACCGGTGTAATGAGCTTTATCATTAGTGGGGATGATACGGTTTATCAGGCCAATCTTGGCGCAACATCCCAGCAGAAAGCGCAGGCAATGACCGAATTCAGCCCTGATAAATCCTGGCAACCTGTAGCGCCCTGAGTCTCCAGCACTTTGGCTATACGGATCTAAAGCGTCAGATTAGTTGCTGTTATGCTTCAGGTAAAAAAACGCCTCCGAAGAGGCGTTTTCACAAAAGTGGGAAGATTATTTTTTCTTCGCTTTCGGGTTCGGCAGGTCGGTAATGCTACCTTCGAACACTTCTGCCGCCAGGCCCACAGACTCATGCAGAGTCGGGTGCGCGTGGATGGTCAGCGCGATATCTTCAGCATCACAGCCCATTTCGATCGCCAGAGCGATTTCACCCAACAGCTCGCCGCCGTTGGTGCCGACAATCGCGCCACCGATAACACGGTGAGATTCTTTGTCGAAAATCAGTTTGGTCATACCGTCTGCGCAGTCGGAAGCGATAGCACGGCCAGAAGCAGCCCACGGGAAGGTGGCGGTTTCATAGCTGATGCCTTTTTCTTTCGCTTCTTTCTCAGTCAGGCCAACCCATGCAACTTCTGGTTCAGTGTACGCAATGGATGGGATAACTTTCGGATCGAAGTAGTGTTTCTTACCGGCGATAACTTCAGCAGCAACATGACCTTCGTGAACACCTTTGTGCGCCAGCATCGGCTGACCGACGATATCGCCGATTGCAAAGATGTGCGGTACGTTGGTACGCAGTTGTTTGTCAACACGGATGAAGCCACGGTCATCAACTTCCACGCCAGCTTTACCAGCGTCGAGGTTCTTACCGTTCGGCACACGACCGATAGCCACCAGCACGGCGTCATAACGCTGTGCTTCTGCCGGCGCTTTTTTGCCTTCCATGGAAACGTAAATACCGTCTGCTTTTGCTTCAACGGCAGTCACTTTGGTTTCCAGCATCAGGTTGAATTTCTTGCTGATACGTTTGGTGAAGACTTTAACCACGTCTTTATCAGCAGCCGGGATAACCTGGTCAAACATTTCAACCACGTCGATCTCTGAACCCAGCGCATGGTACACAGTACCCATTTCCAGACCGATGATACCGCCACCCATAACCAGCAGGCGTTTTGGTACGGTTTTCAGCTCCAGCGCGTCGGTGGAATCCCACACGCGCGGATCTTCATGCGGAATAAACGGCAGTTCGATCGGACGGGAACCCGCCGCGATGATCGCGTTGTCGAAGTTGATCACGGTTTTGCCGTTTTCGCCTTCAACTTCCAGGGTGTTCGCCCCGGTAAATTTACCCAGACCGTTTACCACTTTCACTTTACGGCCTTTGGCCATACCAGCCAGCCCGCCAGTCAGTTGGGTGATAACTTTTTCTTTCCAGGTACGAATCTTGTCGATATCGGTTTTCGGCTCGCCGAAAACAATACCGTGCTCTGCCAGTGCTTTGGCTTCTTCGATAACTTTTGCTACGTGCAACAGTGCTTTAGAAGGGATACAGCCGACGTTCAGACAAACACCACCGAGGGTGCTGTAACGTTCTACGATGACGGTCTCCAGACCTAAATCTGCGCAACGGAAGGCAGCAGAGTAACCTGCAGGGCCTGCCCCAAGTACCACGACCTGAGTTTTGATTTCAGTGCTCATCATGACCTCTTAATTTATACCCGTCGTCCACCGGGTCGTTCTATCCGCCAGTATTTTACAAAATTGTTAACAATTTTGAAACAACAAACGGCAACCGATTTGTCTTTCGCACAATAACCTCACTGACTTCATGAGATTACCAGAAAAAAGCCGGCCGTCGGGCCGGCTTTTTCGCTTACATCACCAGACGGCGAATGTCAGACAGCGTGTTGTTGATGATGGTGATAAAGCGAGCACCATCAGCACCGTCAATCACGCGGTGGTCGAAGGAGAGTGAAATCGGCATCATCAGACGCGGAGTAAACTCTTTACCGTTCCACACCGGTTCAATAGCAGACTTGGACACGCCGAGAATAGCCACTTCAGGCGCGTTCACAATCGGTGCGAAATGGGTAGTACCCAGGCCGCCGATGCTGGAGATAGTGAAGCAACCGCCCTGCATTTCGCCAGCAGTCAGCTTACCATCACGCGCTTTCTTGGAGATCGTAGTCAGTTCACGAGACAGCTCGGTAATGCTCTTCTTGTTCACGTCTTTAAAGACCGGAACGACCAGACCATTCGGGGTATCAACCGCAACACCGATGTTGATGTATTTCTTCAGCGTCAGCTTCTGGCCATCTTCGGACAGGGAGCTGTTAAAGCGTGGCATCTGCTCAAGAGCAGCGGCAACGGCTTTCATGATGAAGACAACTGGTGTGAATTTCACGTCCAGTTTACGTTTCTCAGCTTCGGCGTTCTGCTGTTTACGGAACGCTTCCAGATCGGTGATATCGGTTTTGTCGAAGTGAGTAACATGCGGGATCATCACCCAGTTACGGCTCAGGTTAGCACCAGAGATTTTCTGGATACGGCCCAGTTCCACTTCCTCGATTTCACCAAACTTGCTGAAGTCCACTTTCGGCCAAGGCAGCATGCCCGGAATACCGCCGCCAGCCGCAGCTGCCGGTGCAGATTCAGCGCGTTTAACCGCATCTTTCACGTAAGCCTGAACGTCTTCGCGCAGGATACGACCTTTACGGCCCGTCCCTTTCACTTTCGCCAGGTTCACACCAAATTCGCGCGCCAGGCGACGAATCAGCGGAGTCGCGTGGACGTAAGCATCGTTTTCTGCGAAGTCAGATTTACCTTCAGCTTTCGCCGCCGGAGCAGGTGCAGCAGCCTGTGCAGGTGCTGCGGTCGGAGCCGGGGCCGCGGCTTGTGCCGGAGCGGCAGCTGGTGCTGCGCCTTCTACTTCGAAGATCATAATCAGAGAACCGGTTTTCACTTTGTCGCCAGTACTGATTTTGATTTCTTTAACGGTACCCGCGAACGGAGCCGGCACTTCCATAGACGCTTTGTCACCTTCAACGGTGATCAGTGACTGCTCAGCGGCAATTTTATCGCCCACTTTCACCATCACTTCGGTCACTTCAACTTCGTCACCGCCGATGTCCGGTACATTAACTTCTTTAGAACCCGTGGCAGCCGGAGCCGCCGCTGCGGCTGGTGCAGCAGCCTGAGCCGGAGCAGCTGCAGGCGCGCTGCCTGCTACTTCGAAGACCATGATCAGGGAGCCGGTAGACACTTTGTCGCCAGTGCTGATTTTGATCTCTTTCACGGTGCCCGCGAACGGTGCCGGGACTTCCATAGAGGCTTTGTCGCCTTCTACAGTAATCAGAGACTGTTCAGCCGCAACGGTGTCGCCCACTTTGACCATGATCTCAGTGACTTCAACTTCGTCACCGCCGATGTCCGGTACGTGTACATCTTTCGCTGCCGCAGCTGCAGGAGCGGCTTCTTTCTTCTCTTCTGCCGGAGCAGGTGCAGCAGCTGCTGCACCGTCGGCGGAATCGAAAATCATGATCAGTTTGCCGGTCTCAGTTTTATCGCCAACAGAGACTTTAATCTCTTTAACGATACCCGCCTGAGGGGACGGAACTTCCATAGAGGCTTTGTCGCCTTCTACGGTGATCAGCGACTGTTCAGCTTCAACTTTGTCGCCCACTTTGACCAGGATCTCGGTGATTTCAACTTCATCAGCCCCGATGTCCGGTACATTGATTTCGATAGCCATTATTCTTTTACCTCTTACGCCAGACGCGGGTTAACTTTATCTGCATCGATATTGAATTTAGTGATAGCGTCAGCAACCACTTTCTTATCGATTTCGCCACGTTTAGCCAGTTCGCCCAGTGCCGCTACAACCACATAAGAAGCGTCAACTTCGAAGTGGTGACGCAGGTTTTCACGGCTGTCAGAGCGACCGAAGCCGTCAGTACCCAGTACACGGTAATCATCAGCCGGTACGTAAGTACGAACCTGTTCGGCAAACAGTTTCATATAGTCAGTAGATGCTACAGCCGGCGCGTCGTTCATCACCTGAGCAATGTACGGAACGCGTGGGGTTTCCAGCGGATGCAGCATGTTCCAGCGCTCACAATCCTGGCCATCACGCGCCAGTTCAGTGAAGGACGTGACGCTATACACGTCAGAACCTACGCCGTAGTCGTTCGCCAGGATCTGCGCTGCTTCACGTACGTGACGCAGAATAGAACCGGAGCCCAGCAGCTGAACTTTACCTTTGCTACCTTCGAGGGTTTCGAGTTTGTAGATACCTTTACGGATACCTTCCTCGGCACCTGCTGGCATTGCCGGCATGTGGTAGTTTTCGTTCAGCGTGGTGATGTAGTAGTAAACGTTCTCTTGTTTCTCGCCGTACATGCGCTCCAGACCATCATGCATGATGACTGCAACTTCGTACGCGTAAGACGGATCGTAAGAGATACAGTTCGGGATAGTCAGAGACTGAATATGGCTGTGACCATCTTCGTGCTGTAGACCTTCACCGTTCAGCGTTGTACGACCGGAAGTACCACCGATCAGGAAGCCGCGCGCCTGCTGATCGCCCGCCTGCCAGCACAGGTCGCCGATACGCTGGAACCCGAACATGGAGTAGTAAATGTAGAACGGGATCATCGGCAGATCGTTGGTGCTGTAAGAGGTCGCAGCAGCCAACCAGGACGCGCCGGCACCCAGTTCGTTGATACCTTCCTGCAGGATCTGACCTTTCTCGTCTTCTTTGTAGTAAGCAACCTGCTCACGGTCCTGCGGAGTGTACTGCTGGCCGTTCGGGCTGTAGATACCGATCTGGCGGAACAGACCTTCCATACCGAAAGTACGTGCTTCGTCGGCGATGATCGGCACCAGACGATCTTTGATCGACTTGTTCTTCAGCATCACGTTCAGGGCACGAACGAAAGCGATAGTGGTGGAGATTTCTTTGTTCTGCTCTTCCAGCAGCGCACCGAAGTCTTCCAGAGCCGGCAGCTCCAGTTTCTCGGTGAAGTTCGGCTGACGAGCCGGCAGGTAACCGTGCAGTTTCTGACGCTGAGCGTGCAGATAGGTATGCTCTTCAGAACCTTCCGGGAAGGTAATGTAAGACAGGTTTTCAACCTGCTCATCGGTTACAGGAACGTTGAAACGGTCGCGGATGTAACGCACGCCGTCCATGTTCATTTTCTTAACCTGGTGCGCGATGTTTTTACCTTCAGCGGTGTCACCCATGCCGTAACCTTTGATGGTATGGGCGAGGATTACAGTTGCTTTGCCTTTGGTTTCCTGCGCTTTTTTCAGTGCTGCGTAGACTTTCTTCGGATCGTGACCACCACGGTTCAGAGCCCAAATCTGCTCGTCAGTCCAGTCAGCAACCAGTGCTGCGGTTTCCGGGTATTTACCGAAGAAGTGCTCACGAACGTAAGCGCCATCTTTGGATTTGAAGGTCTGGTAGTCGCCATCAACGGTTTCGTTCATCAGCTGGATCAGTTTACCGCTGGTGTCTTTACGCAGCAGCTCATCCCAACGACCGCCCCACATGACTTTGATCACGTTCCAGCCAGCGCCCGCGAAGATGCCTTCCAGTTCGTTAACAATCTTGCCGTTACCGGTGACCGGGCCGTCAAGACGCTGCAGGTTACAGTTGATAACAAAGACCAGGTTGTCCAGTTTTTCACGGGTCGCGATGGTGATCGCACCTTTAGATTCTGGCTCATCCATCTCGCCGTCGCCCAGGAAGGCGTAAACGGTTTGTTTAGAGGTATCTTTCAGACCACGGTGTTCCAGATACTTCAGGAATTTAGCCTGGTAGATAGCACCGATTGGACCCAGACCCATAGAAACGGTCGGGAACTGCCAGAATTCTGGCATCAGTTTCGGGTGCGGGTAGGAAGACAGGCCTTTGCCATGAACTTCCTGACGGAAGTTGTTCATCTGCTCTTCAGTCAGACGACCTTCCAGGAATGCGCGTGCATAGATGCCCGGAGAGATGTGGCCCTGGAAGTAAATCAGGTCGCCGCCATCCTGCTCGTTGCGTGCACGGAAGAAATGGTTGAAGCAAACATCATATACCGTTGCGGAGGACTGGAAGGATGCCATGTGGCCACCCAGCTCGAGGTCCTTTTTAGACGCACGCAGTACGGTCATGATGGCGTTCCAGCGGATAGCAGAACGAATACGACGCTCCAGCTCCAGATTGCCCGGGTATTCCGGTTCATCTTCAACGGCAATAGTGTTTATATAATTGCTGGCCCCTGCACCTGCCGCTACTTTCACGCCGCCTTTGCGGGCTTCTGAAAGCAGTTGGTCGATCAGATACTGAGCACGCTCAACACCTTCTTCACGGATGACCGATTCGATCGCCTGTAGCCAGTCGCGAGTTTCGATCGGATCCACGTCATTTGGGAAACGTTCTGACATGGGGGTATTCCTTATCTATCTAGTACGTTGAGTTATCTGGAACCTGTCCCATTGTGTTCTTGCTCGCAAGAGCACAATAAGACAGGTTCTGCGTTTAGTTGCCGCGCACTTTAATTGGCGCATGATTTACAACATCTTCTGGTTAACTTTCTGCCAGAAAAATCACTAATTCTTTCGTTGCTCCAGACGGCGTAAGGCGCGTTCACGACGGCTTTCCTCACGACTTCTGTCCAGCAAAATTTCTTCGATAAACGCCAGATGACGGTGGGACGCTTCGCGTGCCTCTTCTGGCTTACCGGCAATAATTGCCTCAAAAATACGGGTGCGGTGACTGCTAACCAGTGGCAGCATTTCCCGACGCGCATACAGCAATTCAAAGTTTTGGCGGACGTTCTGGGCCAACATGGGCTCCATACACCTTAGCAAATGGAGGAGCACCACATTGTGTGCCGCCTCAGTGACAGCAATTTGATACTGGAGAACCGCATCAGACTCGCCGTCAAGATCGCCGGACTGTTGAGCAAGCTCGATTGCATGGTGGAGTTCACGGATACGCGTTTTATCTTCATCCGTGCTGCGCAGTGCTGCGTAATATGCAGCAATACCTTCCAGCGCATGACGCGTCTCAAGCAGGTCAAACTGGGATTCAGGATGGTCGGAGAGCAGTTCGACCAGTGGGTCGCTAAAGCTCTGCCACAGGCTACTCTGCACAAAAGTGCCACCGCCCTGACGACGAAGCAGCAAACCCTTCGCTTCAAGGCGTTGGATCGCCTCGCGTAAAGAGGGGCGGGATACGTCGAACTGTTTTGCCAGCTCGCGTTCCGGTGGGAGTTTTTCTCCGGGGCGAAGTGTCCCCTCAAGAATTAAAAACTCCAGCTGCTGCTCAATCACATCGGAGAGTTTTGGTTGGCGGATTTTGCTGTAGGCCATGATTTCCTGTCTTAAGCCATTTGCCCGAAGTCAATTGGTCTTACCAATTTCATGTTCTTGACGCTAAAGTAACAAAGTATTCACCTTCTGTCCATACAGGTTTTGATTGAAATCAGTAAAGCGGGCACATTTTAACAACATTACAGAAATAACGTTTCAAACATGTAACTATGCACAAATGTTAAATTTACCCATCACGGAGTAGTTTTAACGTAATTGAAACGAAAAAATATCTTATCTGAACCGATTCAACTCTCAATTTATCGATTTTATAAGCACAATTTTCGAATAAAAATTCATATCGGAAATTTTGTGGTAGATAATCCTGTGTTTACAAATGGTTTCTTTTTATTCAACTCGTCATCCCCCCTTCATAAAGCAGGTGCATTCGCGTCCGCATAACATTATTCTGTCCAGGACAAAAGTATTTAGGCAACATTTTACCGACCACTGCCGTAAACAAAACAATACAACAAACGGAATTGCAAACTTACACACGCGTCACTGCGTGGTTCAAAAAATAGGTACTCGAATATAAAGAGTAAAACCACACACGAGGTTTCATGATGGAAAGTCAACAGCATGGCGATCAGCTAAAGCGCGGCCTTAAAAACCGCCATATACAGCTTATCGCGCTGGGTGGCGCGATAGGCACCGGGTTATTCCTCGGGAGCGCATCCGTTATTCAGTCTGCAGGGCCGGGTATTATTCTGGGTTACGCTATCGCCGGCTTTATTGCCTTTTTGATAATGCGTCAGTTGGGTGAAATGGTGGTTGAAGAGCCAGTTGCAGGCTCCTTCAGCCACTTTGCTTATAAATATTGGGGCGGTTTCGCAGGTTTTTCCTCCGGCTGGAACTACTGGGTACTGTACGTACTGGTTGCCATGGCCGAGTTGACTGCCGTCGGGAAATACATTCAGTTCTGGTGGCCAGAAATTCCAACCTGGGTTTCTGCTGCGGTCTTTTTCGTTGCTATCAACGCCATCAACCTGACCAACGTTAAAGTGTTCGGTGAGATGGAGTTCTGGTTCGCCATTATTAAAGTCATTGCGGTCGTGGCGATGATCCTGTTCGGCGGCTGGTTGCTGTTTAGCGGCAACGGTGGCCCGCAGGCCAGCGTCAGTAACTTGTGGGATCAAGGTGGCTTCCTGCCACACGGTTTCACCGGTCTGGTCATGATGATGGCTATTATCATGTTCTCCTTCGGTGGACTTGAGCTGGTTGGCATCACGGCTGCAGAAGCGGATAACCCGGAACAAAGCATCCCCAAAGCGACCAACCAGGTTATTTACCGTATCCTGATTTTCTACGTAGGCTCCCTGGCCGTTCTGCTCTCTTTGATGCCGTGGACGCGTGTGACAGCAGATACCAGCCCGTTCGTACTGATCTTCCACGAACTGGGAGACACATTCGTCGCTAATGCGCTGAACGTCGTGGTGCTGACCGCTGCTCTTTCTGTTTATAACAGCTGTGTATATTGCAACAGTCGTATGCTGTTCGGTCTGGCTCAACAGGGTAATGCGCCAAAAGTACTGATGAGCGTGGATAAACGCGGTGTACCAGTCAACACGATCCTGGTCTCTGCGCTGGTTACGGCTTTATGCGTACTGATTAACTATCTGGCACCGGAATCCGCATTTGGTTTACTGATGGCACTGGTGGTTTCTGCACTGGTGATCAACTGGGCAATGATCAGCCTCGCGCACATGAAGTTCCGCAAAGCGAAACAACAACAGGGCGTTGCCACCCGCTTCCCGGCGCTGTTCTATCCGATGGGTAACTGGATCTGCCTGATTTTCATGGCAGCTGTACTGGTGATTATGCTGATGACACCAGGCATGGCAATCTCTGTTTACCTGATCCCGGTGTGGATTGCCATTCTTGGTATTGGCTATCTGTGCAAACAAAAAACAGCCAGGGCTGTTAAAGCGCATTAATTATACCCCCTACCTGCATAAGGTAGGGGGTATTACCTACGCCGTCCGGCAACAATACGTTAAATCAACGTCCCGTAAATCGTCAGCAGCGCAATAACGACCACCACTACGAACGAAGTTTTCTTGGCCATTGAAACAGCGGCTTTAGGTGTTTCTACTTTATCGGTGTGAGATTCACGCGCCAGCGAGAACTGCGCCAGGCGAGTTAACACCTGATATTGCGAAGTATGCAGATCTCCCAGCGAGGCAAACCAGGCAGGTAGCGCCTTTTCACCATGCCCCAGCAGCGCATAGACCACACCGGCAAGACGTACCGGGATCCAATCCAGCACATGCAGAATCGCATCAATACCCGATTGTAAACGCTGATGAGGTGTCTGATAACGCGCCAACCAGGACTGCCACGCGCGCAGAAAAGCATAGCCTACCAGCGTCACCGGTCCCCATGGGCCACCGACGATCAACCAGAATAACGGCGCCAGGTAAAAGCGAAAGTTGTTCCATAACAGCGCATTTTGCAGTTCACGCAAAAACTCACGCTCATCACAGTCCGGTGGAACACCATGGATAAGCGTGAGTTCGCTGGCCATCGCCTCACGGGCATGTGCATCATTACGCGAAGCCGCATTCAGGTATGCATGGTAATGAAGACGAACCTTACCTGCGCCAATGCACAGCAAGCCAATTGAGATCCAAACCACCAGCAGCGGGACATTAAACAGCAGCCCATGCAGGGCTCGCAGCAGCAAAAACGTCACCGCCATCGCGATAATTGTCATTCCTGATGTGCGCGCCATAGAAAAATGTTTTATCCGGCGGAAGAAGGCTTCGAGCCTGTGGTCAAGCTGCCAGTGTTCACCCAGCTTAAACAGGCGTTCAACCATCAACACCAGCAATGTTGTAAACAGCGTCATGTCATCTCCTTGTGTGACGAGGGGGTGACCAGGGCGCGAAACCTTGCCCAGTCAAAAGACGGACCGGGATCGGTCTTACGCTCAGGCGCAATATCACAATGCCCGGTTATGTTACTGGCAATTTCCGGATAACGCTGAATCAGAGCATGCGTAACGGCTGCCAGTTGCTGGTACTGCGCATCGGTATAGGCCAGCGTATCCGTTCCCTCCAGCTCAATACCAATCGAAAAGTCATTACAGCGTTCACGTCCCTGATAGTTCGATACACCCGCATGCCAGGCGCGTTTATTAAAAGGGACATACTGCACAATCTCGCCGTCGCGACGAATCAGACAATGGGCAGAAACGCGCAAATGGGCGATCTCTGCAAAAAAAGGGGGGGCATTGGGATCAATTGTTCCAGTGAATAACGCGTCTATCCACGGACCACCAAATTCACCAGGCGGCAGACTGATGTTATGAACCACCAGCAAAGAAGGGGTTTCGTCGTCCGGGCGGCAATCGTAATGTGGAGAAGGAACGCGTCGTGCCTCAGCCAGCCAGCCCTCATCTAACAACATGCAGAATCTCCTTATTGGTGGTGCTCATATCAGGTTCAGGGTAGCATGTTTCTACCTTATGATTCGTTAGCAATTTGGAGTTTTATCATGCCGCCTCGCCGCTATAACCCTGACTACCGACGTGACGCGCTGTTGGAACGCATAAACCTCGATATCCCTGCTGCTGTTGCCCAGGCACTGTGCGAAGATTTAGGTGGGGAAGTTAATGCCAATAACGATATCACCGCGCAACTTTTGCCTGAGGATATGCGTTCCCACGCTACCGTAATTACGCGTGAAGATGGCGTTTTTTGTGGAAAACGCTGGGTGGAAGAGGTCTTTATTCAGCTTGCTGGCGATGATGTAAGCGTCACCTGGCATGTCGAAGATGGCGACAGTATTAAAGCTAATCAGCCGCTGTTTGAACTGGACGGTCCTTCCCGTGTATTGCTTACAGGTGAACGCACCGCGCTCAATTTTGTGCAAACGCTGTCCGGTGTCGCCAGCGTGGTGCGCAGTTACGTCGACCTGCTGGCAGGGACAAATACCCAACTTCTCGATACGCGTAAAACCCTGCCGGGACTCCGGACAGCGCTGAAATATGCCGTACTATGCGGCGGCGGCGCAAATCATCGACTAGGGCTTTCGGATGCATTCCTGATTAAAGAAAACCACATTATTGCTTCCGGATCGGTACGTCAGGCTGTCGAAAAAGCCTTCTGGCTGCATCCGGACGTACCGGTCGAAGTCGAAGTTGAAAATCTGGATGAACTGGACGACGCGCTGAAAGCTGGGGCGGACATTATCATGCTGGACAATTTTGAGACCGATCAAATGCGCGAAGCGGTTAAACGCACCAACGGCCAGGCCCGTCTGGAAGTCTCAGGGAACGTCACCCACGAAACGCTACGCGAATTTGCCGAAACCGGCGTGGATTTCATCTCCGTAGGTGCACTGACAAAGCACGTTCGCGCCCTCGATCTCTCTATGCGTTTTCGTTAATAGCAAAGTGTATTGCCCGATGGCGCTTCGCGTATCGGGCCTTCTTCCCCGCTTATTCGGCAATTTCTTCGAGCCTTTTCGCAAATACGCCATCTTGCGTTGAAAGAAATATAGATATCTCTGAACCCACCTTCCCGTTTTGTTTTTTGCCTCTCGCAAACGCTCCCTCCTGTTTGCCAAAGTAGCGCCAGCTAACTCAAGGAGAGAACAATGGACAAGCAACGAGGCTTCACGCTTATCGAACTTATGGTAGTCATTGGCATCATTGCCATTCTCAGTGCTATTGGTATTCCGGCCTATCAAAATTATCTGCGCAAAGCAGCACTAACAGACATGCTGCAAACCTTTGTCCCCTATCGTACGGCAGTCGAACTCTGCGCACTGGAGCATGGCGGAACTGAGACCTGTGATGCCGGGACCAATGGTATTCCCTCTCCAGCCACGACCCGCTATGTCTCCGGCATGAGCGTTGAAAAGGGCGTGGTTACCCTCACCGGGCAGGAAAGCCTGAACGGTCTGAACATCACCATGACGCCAAACTGGGAAAATGCCAACGGTATTACCGGCTGGAGCCGTAACTGCGGCATCTCAAATGACAGCGCTTTGCAGCAGGCCTGTGAAGACGTTTTCCGATTTGATGCGCAGTAAGAGGACAAGAGATGAATACCACACAACTGACAGCACTGTGCCAGCGTTATCAGGGCATATTGTTGGATGCAGACCATGACGTGGTGCATATTGCCGTCGTGGATGCCCCATCTCACGAACTGCTGGACGCTTTGCATTTTGCGACTACAAGACGCATCGACATCGTGTGCTGGACTCGTCAGCAAATGGAAGGTCACTCGCACAATACACGGGCGAGGCTTCCGGCAATCGTCCCTGAAAGCAGTGTTACCGCAGCAGAATTGCTGGATCAGACGTTGCAATCCGCTCTGGCGAAACGCGCTTCTGATATTCACATTGAACCAGCAGAACATCGCTACCGAATAAGGTTACGCGTGGATGGTGTTCTTCACACCTTACCAGATATCGCGACGGATACAGGCATTGCCCTCACTGCAAGGTTAAAAGTATTAGGGAGTCTGGACATTGCTGAGCACCGGCTTCCACAAGATGGGCAGTTTACCATTGATATTTCAGGAGAACCGATCTCGTTTCGCATCGCGACGTTACCCTGTCGTCATGGTGAAAAAGTGGTGCTGAGATTGCTGCATCAGGTTGAGCAGACGCTGGAGATCAAGGCGTTGGGAATGCAGAACGCGCAACTGGCGGCATTTTCACAAGCATTACAGCAACCTCAGGGGCTGGTTCTGGTAACCGGGCCTACCGGGAGTGGCAAAACGGTTACGCTGTACAGCGCGCTGCAAGCCAGAAACTCCCCGGATGTGAATATCTGTAGCGTGGAAGACCCAATAGAGATCCCGATCGAAGGACTCAACCAGACTCAAATTCACCCACGCGCAGGTCTCACGTTTCAGAGCGTATTACGTGCGCTGCTGCGACAGGACCCCGACATTATCATGGTGGGTGAAATCCGCGACGGCGAGACGGCTGAGATTGCCCTCAAAGCCGCGCAAACCGGTCATCTGGTCCTTTCAACTCTGCATACCAACTCCACCAGTGAAACGCTGATACGCCTGCAGCAAATGGGCGTAGCACGGTGGATGATCGCCTCCGCGTTGACGCTGGTGATTGCGCAGCGACTCGTCAGAAAACTGTGTCCCTATTGTCGACAACGTCTTGACTCCCCCATCACACTCCCGGCTACGCTGTGGCCCACCCCACTTCCACGCTGGCTGGCGCCTGGCTGCGAACACTGTTATCACGGTTATTATGGCCGCAGTGCATTGTTTGAAGTCCTGCCCGTCACACCAGCATTACGACAGTGCATCGCCAGCGGCACATCCATCGACATCGTGGAATCGGATGCACAGCAGGCGGGGATGCTCACACTTTTCGGTAATGGATGTCAGGCCGTTGAACAAGGATTAACAACGTTTGAAGAGCTGATCCGCGTACTGGGTATGCCCCATGTCAGCTAAACAACTCTGGCGCTGGCATGGAATTAACAACGAGGGACAACCAATGGAGGGGGCTCTTTGGGCGGATACTCGCCCTTCGCTAATATTGGCGTTGGAGCATTCGCATATTACACCGATACGCGTTAAGCGCATGAAGGTTAAAACCTCACAATGGAGCAGAACAAGAAGTCGCGAAGCGATACACCAGTTAGCCACGTTACTTAAAGCAGGACTGACACTTTCCGAAGGATTAGCGCTACTTGCCGAGCAACATCCCAGCAGCCAATGGCAGGCGTTACTACGCACACTGGCTTACGATATGGAACAGGGCATTTCACTTTCCACTTCACTTTCACAATGGCAGCACGTATTCCCTCCATTGTACCAGGCGATGATTCGCACGGGAGAACTCACTGGTAAGCTGGACGACTGCTGTTTTGAACTCGCCCGACAACAGAAAGAACAGCAACAGCTTACTGATAAAGTTAAAAAAGCGCTTCGTTATCCGGTCATCATTCTCACAATGGCTGTCATGGTGGTGCTCGCCATGCTGCATTTTGTACTGCCTGAATTTGCGGCCATCTATCGTACATTCAACACCCCGTTGCCGGCACTGACGCAGGGAATTATTGCTGTCGCACAATACAGTAGTCGATGGGGGTGGCTGGCGGGATTACTCGGACTGGCATTGGGGCTGGCATACTGTCTGGTAAAGCAGAAACCCTACTACCTTATTCAGCGTCAGAGATTTCTTCTGTGTTGCCCTGTCATAGGGCCACTGGTAAGGGGCCAAAAACTCACGCAGATCTTTACCGTCCTGGCGTTAACACAAAGTGCAGGCATTCCCTTTTTGCAAGGTCTGGAGAGTGTGGCCGAAACGCTGGCTTGCCCTTTCTGGTCTCAACGTTTAGCGCAAGCGCACCGAGACATCAGTGCCGGAAAACCGATCTGGCTGGCACTCAAAAATGCCGGAGAATTCAGTCCATTGTGTTTACAGCTGGTGAGAACAGGAGAAACGTCCGGCTCGCTGGATGCAATGTTGCAAAATCTGGCACGACATCATAGCGAGAACACAATGTCACAGGCAGAGAACCTGGCTGCGCTACTTGAGCCTGCGCTGCTTGTCATTACAGGGTTGATTATCGGTACACTGGTTGTCGCGATGTATTTACCGATTTTTCACCTGGGAGATGCGATGAGCGGTGTGGGGTAATCCTCAGATGCCGGATGGCGGCGTAAACGGTTTATCCGGCCTACGAAGCACATAACGTAGGCCTTCAAGCAGCACACCATCAGGCATTTTACGATTGACTATCTGTTTTTACAGACTATTGAAAACACGGTTTTCTTGTTCCTGAACACGAATAAACGTTGTACGTTTAGTCAGCTCTTTCAGGCGGGATGCACCTACGTAAGTACAGGCAGAACGCAGACCACCAAGGATGTCACGAGCCGTATTATCAACCGGGCCACGCAGCGGTAGCTTAACGGTCTTGCCTTCCGCTGCACGGTATTGTGCGACACCACCAACATGGCGCGTCATGGCGGATTCAGAACTCATACCATAGAACAGCATGAATTTTTCACCGTTCTCTTCGACCACTTTACCACCGCTTTCTTCGTGACCAGCCAGCATGCCACCAAGCATCACAAAGTCTGCACCGCCACCAAACGCTTTTGCCACATCACCGGGCATCGTGCAGCCGCCGTCGCTGACAATCATTCCGCCCAGACCGTGAGCGGCATCAGCACATTCAATAACAGCAGAAAGCTGTGGATAGCCCACACCGGTTTTTACACGCGTGGTACAAACAGAACCTGGACCAATACCAACTTTGACAATATCAGCACCAGAAAGCACCAGTTCTTCACACATTTCGCCGGTAACGACATTGCCCGCGCAAATCGTTTTTGTCGGCCATGCTTCGCGCGCTTTCGACACAAACTGCACAAAGTGCTCTGAGTAACCATTTGCCACATCGATGCAGATAAAGTTCAGCGCAGGATTCAGGGCCAGGATTTGTTTGGTTTTTTCGAAATCAGCGTCAGAGGTCCCGGTTGAAACCATCACGTGTTTCAGTACATCAGCAGAAGTACCCGCGATGAAAGCAGCCCAGTCTTCTACAGAATAGTGTTTGTGCACAGCGGTCAGGATGTCGAAGGATGCAAGTGCCGTAGCCATTGCAAATGTCCCGACGGTGTCCATATTCGCGGCGATAATAGGTACGCCGGACCAGGTCTGACCTGAATGTTTAAAGGTAAATTGACGTTCCAGCTCAACATCGGAACGGCTTTTGAGAGTAGAACGCTTAGGGCGGATAAGAACGTCTTTGAAACCTAACTTCAGATCTTCTTCGATACGCATGTGCGGATTCCTGGGGTTAATGGCTAAAAATCGAAACTCACAACTCCAGTGACGCTATCATACGCACTAATCAATACCGCGCAAGACTGCGAAATTCTCTTTTTTTACGCTACAATCCCATAAATTTACCTGGCGAATAGTAGGTTAATCCTGCAACAGCCTCGCCTTCGCATGCTTAACTTTTAACTGTTTGATAATCAAACTTAAACTCCAGGATCTGGATCTATGAGGTATACGGTAGCCTTAACCGGCGGTATTGGCAGTGGTAAAAGTACCGTTGCGAATGCGTTCGCTGACCTCGGAATAAACGTGATTGATGCAGATATTATTGCGCGTCAGGTGGTCGAACCAGGTATGCCAGCGCTCAAGGCGATTGCCGAACATTTTGGCTCCGAACTCATTGCTGCAGATGGATCGTTACAACGGCGAATTTTACGCGAACGTATTTTTTCCGATCCTGATGAAAAAGCCTGGCTGAATGCCCTGCTCCATCCGCTTATTCAGCAGGAAACTCAGCGCCAGTTTCAACAAGCAACCTCTCCTTATCTGTTATGGGTTGTACCTCTGCTGGTTGAGAATTCATTGTATAAAAAAGCCAATCGCGTGCTCGTGGTTGATGTTACTCCCGAGACACAGCTCAGACGCACCATGCTGCGTGATGATGTGACTCGCCAGCATGTAGAACAAATTCTGGCTGCCCAGGCCTCGCGTGAAGCGCGTCTTGCCGTGGCAGACGATGTTATTGATAATAATGGCGCACCGGATGCCATCGTCTCGGATGTTGCCCGCCTGCACGCGCTCTATTTGCAATGCGCGTCGCAGTTTGTCTCACAGGAAAAACCGTAATGCACACCCAGGTCCTTTTTGAACACCCTCTCAATGAGAAGATGCGTACATGGCTGCGCATTGAATTTCTAACTCAGCAACTCTCCGTTAATTTACCCATTGCAGACCATGCAGATGCACTGCATTTTTTCCGCAACATTGGGGATTTACTGGATGTCTTTGAACGGGGTGAAGTGCGTACCGAACTCCTCAAAGAACTGGAGCGACAACAGCGTAAACTTCAGGCCTGGGTTGAAGTTCCCGGCGTCGATCAAAACCGAATTGACTCTCTGCGCCAGCAGTTAAAAAACGCAGGCAGTATTTTAATTTCGGCCCCGCGCATCGGACAAACATTGCGTGAAGATCGCTTAATTGGTCTGGTTCGCCAGCGTTTAAGTATTCCTGGTGGGTGTTGCAGTTTTGATTTACCAACTCTGCATATCTGGTTGCACTCATCGCAGGCGCAGCGTGACGAACAGGTCGGGCGCTGGATTGCCAGCCTGGAGCCCCTCAATCAGGCGCTGACGCTGGTTCTTGATTTAATCCGTAATTCTGCACCGTTTCGCAAACAGACCAGTTTGAACGGGTTTTATCAGGATAATGGCGAAGATGCAGATTTGCTGCGTTTGCAATTGCCACTTGATTCGCAGCTTTATCCGCAAATATCTGGCCATAAAAGCCGTTTTGCCATCCGCTTTATGCCACTGGATAGTGAGAATGGCCAGGTACCCGAGCGTCTCGATTTTGACCTGGCATGCTGTTAAGGAATGAATATGTCTGAACAAACTATCGTCAACTGTCCAACCTGTGGAAAGCCTGTCGTGTGGGCTGAAACCAGTCCGTTTCGCCCATTCTGCAGCAAACGCTGCCAGCTAATTGATTTAGGTGAGTGGGCAGCAGAAGAGAAACGTATCCCCAGTTCCGGCGATCTGTCAGAAAGCGATGACTGGAGCGAAGAAAAAGAATAGTAAGACTTAAACCTGCGCGCCATCAGGTATACATGCTTTATGCCGGATGGCAGCGTCGCCTCATCCGGCATAAGAACTACATATTTTGCTTTAACTTCGTAATAACGGGTTCATTTGCCGGCGGAAAATCTTCCGCATTCAGCGCGTTTTGCGCAATCCACTGAGACGGTTGTCCCTCTTTTCCCCACGGCGTGCCTTCCCAACTGTCTACCAGCCAAAACCACAATGTGATATGCCGATCCGGAAACTGATATTCCAGTTTTTCGAACAACCGGCTCTGAATTGGCGTAATCCCAACCTCTTCCTGTAACTCACGAATCAGAGCTTGTTCAGGTGTTTCACCTGATTCAATTTTCCCACCGGGAAATTCCAGCTTGTTAGCCATATGAGCATCAGCGGCGCGCTGAGTAATAAAAATCTCATTCTGCTGATTACGAATAATTCCAACAGCGATTTGCAGTGTTTTCATATTGTACGTCCATAAAAAAGGCGCAGAATTCTGCGCCTTTTCAGTAAGTTATTTTTTTAGCTCAGACGACCATGGCACTGTTTGTATTTTTTACCAGAACCGCAAGGGCAAGGATCGTTACGACCGACTTTACGATCACCGGTTTGCGCTGCCAGCTCTTCTGCAACAGCAGACTCGTCATCTTTATGGCTCAACTGCTGCATCTGCGCTAAACGCTCAGCGTCTTCGCGACGCTGCTGCTCCATCGCTTCCACCTCTTCAGGCATACGCACCTGAACTTTACTCAGGGTGCTGATCACTTCATATTTAAGTGATTCCAGCATTGAAGCAAACATGGAGAAAGATTCGCGTTTGTATTCCTGCTTCGGATCTTTCTGTGCGTAACCACGCAGGTGAATACCCTGGCGCAGGTAGTCCATCGCGGCAAGGTGCTCTTTCCACAGGGAATCGAGGGTTTGCAGCATCACTCCTTTTTCGAAATGACGCATCATTTCAGCGCCCACAACTTCTTCTTTACGCTGATAAACTTCAATGGCATTCGCCAGAATACGTTCGCGCAGCGTTTCTTCATGCAGCTCAGGCTCTTTATCCAGCCACTCTGAGATCGGCATTTCGAGATCGAAGTCGTTTTTCAAACGTTCCTGCAGGCCCGGAATATCCCACATCTCTTCCAGTGACTGAGGCGGAATGTACGCATCAATTGTCGCTTTGAAGACATCTTCACGGATACTGTTGATGGTTTCGCTTACGTCGGATACGTCCAGCAGCTCGTTACGTTGGCTGTAAATTGCGCGACGCTGATCGTTGGCGACGTCATCGTATTCAAGCAGTTGCTTACGAATATCGAAGTTACGGCTTTCAACCTTGCGTTGGGCGTTAGCAATCGCTTTAGTTACCCACGGGTGTTCAATCGCTTCACCCGGCTTCATACCCAGTTTACGCATCATGCCAGACACACGGTCAGAGGCAAAAATACGCATCAGCGCATCTTCCATCGACAGGTAGAAACGAGAGGAACCCGCATCCCCCTGGCGACCAGAACGACCGCGCAGCTGGTTATCGATACGACGTGACTCGTGACGCTCAGTACCAATAATGTGCAACCCGCCAGATGCTAATACTGCGTCATGGCGAACCTGCCAGTCAGCTTTAATCTTCGCGATCTGCTCTTCAGTTGGGTTTTCCAGCTCAGCGACTTCGGCTTGCCAGCTACCACCCAACACGATATCCGTACCACGCCCCGCCATGTTAGTTGCGATCGTAACGGCTGACGGATAGCCCGCCTGCGCGACAATCGCCGCTTCGTTAGCGTGGAACTTGGCGTTAAGAACGTTGTGCTTGATACCCGCTTTGGTCAACTCATTAGAGACCACTTCAGATTTTTCAATGGAGATAGTACCCACCAGCACCGGCTGGCCATTAGCGGTACGCTCTTTAATATCTTCAATGATTGCCTGAATTTTTTCAGCTTCAGTCATGTACACCAGATCCGGTAAATCCTTACGGATCATCGGACGGTTCGTCGGCACGACAACAGTATCAAGTTTGTAGATAGAGCTGAATTCAAACGCTTCGGTATCTGCTGTACCGGTCATACCGGCCAGTTTTTCGTATAAACGGAAGTAGTTCTGGAATGTGATGGAAGCCAGAGTCTGGTTTTCGTTCTGGATATCCACCCCTTCTTTCGCTTCGACAGCCTGATGCAGGCCATCGGACCAGCGACGCCCCTGCATAGTACGACCGGTGTGCTCATCGACGATGATAACTTCACCGTCTTTCACAATGTAGTCCACATCGCGAGTGAACAGGACGTGCGCACGCAGAGCAGCAGTCACGTGATGCATCAGCATAATGTTGCCCGGAGAGTACAGTGACTCACCTTCATCCATAATGCCTTCGTTCACCAGCAGTTCTTCAATCAGTACCAGACCACGTTCCGTCAGGTTCACCTGACGTGCTTTCTCATCGACAGAGAAGTGGCCTTCGCCCTGGAAAGTATCAGAATCTTCCTTCTCCTGACGGATCAGATGCGGGATGATTTTGTTCACTTTTTTGTACATTTCCGAGCTGTCTTCTGCCGGGCCGGAAATGATCAGCGGAGTACGCGCTTCATCGATCAGGATGGAGTCGACCTCATCCACCAGCGCATAGTGCAGTTTACGTTGAACACGCTCTTCCGGGCTAAATGCCATGTTGTCGCGCAGGTAGTCAAAGCCGTATTCGTTGTTGGTACCGTAGGTGATATCTGCCGCATAAGCTTCACGCTTAGCAGGTGCAGGTAATCCTGACATGTTGATACCCACGGTCATGCCGAGGAATTCAAACAGCGGGCGGTTATTTTCGGCGTCACGCTGCGCCAGATAGTCGTTGACGGTGACAACGTGTACGCCCTTACCACTTAACGCATTCAGGTAAGCGGGCAGCGTTGCGGTCAAAGTTTTACCTTCACCGGTACGCATTTCGGCGATGCAGCGATCGTTGAGGACCATACCACCCAGCAACTGGACGTCGAAGTGGCGCATGCCAAACACGCGCTTACTCGCCTCACGGACAACAGCAAACGCTTCAGGGATCAGGCTTTCAACACTTGCGCCCTTTTCCAGACGCGCACGGAATTCGGCGGTCTTTGCTTTCAGTTCGTCATCGGAGAGTTTTTCCATCTCCGGTTCCATCGCATTAATGACGTTAACCACTTTACGCATACGACGCAGCGTACGTTCGTTACGGCTACCGAATACTTTCGTTAATAATTTGATTAGCATAATAAAATCTCAAACGCCCCGCGGTGCGGAGTCAAAAATTATAAGTTGGAAGTTTCTTTTTTAACTGAGGCGTTGGGGGCCAGCGCGGATCCCCTGTCGCTGGCTTATCCAGACAGGGATGCTAAACGCGGCTTGAGAAGTAAAATGTGCATACGTCACGCGACTTACGGTCGCTGGCGGTCGGCCTTCTTGCGTCAGCATCGCGCTGAGCGTATTCAGCAAAGCAAGATGATGCGCCTGAATTGGCAAGGGCTCTTCGGCAACGGGAAGCGCCTGAGGGGCCATGGCAAAAGATAGGTGGCGAATGACCGTACGAATAGCATGCTGATGCCAATAATCGACGGTAAAATTCGGACGACGATTAGTCGCTTCCAGCAATGCGAGCTGGCTAAAGTTAACCTTAGCTGATTGATCGTGATTACTGGCTGTCGCTTTTGCGGGAGTATTAGGTTCAGCAGTATTACCGAGCGCAGGCAGGCCAAAACTCGCCGCGACCATCCCCAACAGGAGATGCGGCCAGAAGTACCGTCTGCCTAACTGTCGCCATCGCGTCAGTATTCCACTCACGTTATTGCCACCTGATATACCCTGAATTTGGGGTTATGAATTCAAAACTTTTTTTGCGCACAAATCTTATCATTAAAGTGTACGCTCCACAGCAGTAATGACGATAAGTCACAGCTAAATATGCTTAAGAAAGCAGCGAACGCACTGTATTTTAATGTCGTGACAGAGAAAAAATTGCATCGGGAAAGGTAGTGGTCAATCAATACAATAAAAAAACGACTGGCTCATCTGGCCGGAGAGAGTGCCAGATTTACCAGTCGAATTTATGCGACAGCTTGTGTCGTTACGCCAGTACGGTCGAAGGTGCTTTGAACGCCAACGGCAGTTCTGCATCGTCCTGGAAGGTCACAAATTCCCAGGCTTCCTGTTTTGCCAGGACGGCCTGCAACAATTTGTTATTCAATGCATGACCGGATTTATACGCAGTAAATGCACCAATAATATTGTGACCACACATGAACAAATCACCAATCGCGTCGAGCATTTTGTGACGAACGAATTCATCTTCAAAACGCAGACCGTCTTCGTTCAATACGCGATAATCGTCAACAACGATGGCACAATCGAAGCTGCCGCCCAGGCACAGGCCACGGGACTGCAGATATTCGATATCACGCATGAAACCGAAAGTACGCGCGCGGCTAATCTGGCGCATGAACGCATCCGCAGAGAAGTTCATCGCATAGCGCTGTGTACTGGAGTCAATCGCCGGATGGTTAAAGTCGATGGTAAAGTCCAACGAGAAACCATTGTACGGTTTGAATTCAGCCCACTTGTCGCCATCTTCGACACGAACAGTCTCTTTGATGCGTACAAATTTTTTGGCGCAGTTCAGTTCTTCAATACCTGCATCAAGCAGCAGGTAAACGAACGGAGCAGCACTGCCATCCATGATCGGGATTTCCGGGGCATTAACCTCAATAACAATGTTATCGATACCTAAGCCCGCCAGAGCAGCATTCAGGTGCTCAACGGTTGAAATCCGTACATCATGCTCATTGACCAGACACGTACAGAGCATGGTATCACGCACAGATTTGGCATCGGCCGGGAAATCTACCGGAGGATTCAAGTCGGTGCGACGATAGATGACCCCGGTGTTGGCCGGCGCAGGGCGTAATGTCAGGGTGACTTTTTTGCCGGTATGCAAACCGACGCCAGTCGCCTGAACGATACGTTTAAGAGTCCTTTGTTTGATCATCGTATAATCTCGCCAAATTACCTATCCAACCGAAGTGTACTATACATTCGGTGGGCCAGTTTAGCACAAAGAGGCACAATTCCCAAATTCCAGCTAATTCTTAATCAGCTTGCTTACGCAGGAATGCGGGGATATCCAGATAATCCGGCTCTTTGGTGGTTTGCGGCGTATTGTCGTTTACCACTTTTGCTACCGGTTTCTGTTCTTGCGTCAACGGTGCCATACCGTGCTGCTGGTAACGATCCATTACTGGTTGCTGTACCTGCTTGTTGGTCACCAGAGTGATTTCAGGACGCTTGTCCATACCAATTCCAGTGGCAACAACAGTGACGCGCAGTTCGTCGTTCATATCCGGGTCCAGAGAGGTACCGATAACCACGGTCGCGTTATCCGATGCAAATGCACGGATGGTGTTACCTACAGTTTCGAACTCATCCAGACGCAGGTCGAAGCCCGCAGTAATGTTGACCAGCACGCCACGCGCACCCGACAGATCGATGTCTTCCAGCAGCGGAGAAGAGATAGCCATTTCAGCCGCTTCTTCTGCACGGTCTTCACCGCTCGCCACACCGGAACCCATCATCGCGTAGCCCATTTCGGACATCACTGTGCGCACGTCTGCAAAGTCAACGTTCATCAGACCCGGACGGGTGATCAGTTCGGCGATACCCTGAACTGCGCCTTTCAGCACATCGTTCGCTGCACCAAACGCGTCCAGCAGAGAAATACCGCGTCCCAGCACTTTCAGCAGTTTATCGTTCGGGATAGTGATCAGAGAGTCCACATGTTTGGACAACTCAGTGATCCCCTGCTCCGCGAATGCCATACGCTTCTTGCCTTCGAAGTTAAAAGGCTTGGTGACGACAGCAACGGTCAGAATACCTAAATCTTTTGCTACTTCAGCTACCACTGGCGCTGCACCGGTTCCGGTACCGCCACCCATGCCTGCTGCGATAAACACCATGTCTGCGCCGTCAAGCGCTGCACGCAGAGCTTCACGATCTTCATCTGCCGCATTGCGACCGACTTCCGGGTTTGCACCCGCGCCCAGACCCTTGGTGATGCCGCTACCAATCTGAATGGTCTGTCCAACCGCCGTCTTACGCAACGCCTGAGCGTCGGTATTCACCGCGAAGAATTCAACACCTTCGATGCGCTCGCGCACCATGTGTTCAACGGCATTACCGCCGCCGCCGCCGACGCCGATGACTTTAATCACCGCGTCATTGGTTAGTTCCATAGGTTCAAACATAGTTTCTCTCTCCGTTGTGCCTGTCGCCTGAGGCCGTAATATTTGCCAGCCTCATAAAAATTAGAACTCTTTTCTCAGCCAGCTATTGAGTCGTTTGATCCACGAGCCAACCGATGCCGTAACGCGTTTTTCAACTTCAGCCTCACCACTCAAATGGGATTCTTTCCCGTAGTGAAGCAGCCCCACAGCCGTTGAATAATACGGCTCCTGGGCATAATCTGTCAGACCGGTGATATTCAGCGGTGCGCCAATACGTACCTGCGTATGGAACACGCGCTGAGCGCAGGCTGCAAGGCCTTCAATTTGCGCAGCACCGCCGGTTAACACAATCCCCGCCGCCAGGTGATGTTTCACACCCTGCTGGCGAAGCTGTTCCTGTAATTGCAATATCTCTTCGTTGACCAGGTTAAGCAGCTCGGTATAACGCGGCTCAATCACTTCTGCCAGGGTCTGACGCTGCAGACTGCGTGGCGGACGACCGCCCACGCTTGGCACTTCAACGCTTTCATCTTTACCAACGATAGAACCCAGTGCGCAGCCATGACGAACTTTGATGGCTTCAGCATCACTTGGCGGCGTACCAAAGGCGTACGCGATATCGCTGGTTACCACATTCCCTGCGTAAGGAATTACTTTGGTATGACGCAATGCCCCGCCAGTATAAACGGCGATATCCATTGTACCACCACCGATATCCACCACGCAGACACCCAGTTCACGTTCGTCTTCCGTCAAAACAGAATAACTGGCTGCCAACCCGGCAAATATAAGTTGGTCAACTTTCAGACCACAACGTTCAACGGCTTTAACAATGTTCTTCGCCATATCGTTGTGGCAGGTAATCAGATGAACTTTTGCCTGCATACGCACGCCGGAAAGACCCACCGGATTTTTAATACCTTCCTGGTAATCAATGGCGTATTCCTGTGGAATAACGTGCAAAACACGATGCTCATCGCGTACGCGTACGGATTTTGCCGTATGCACAACGTTTTCCACATCTTCCTGGGTCACTTCCTCTTCGGAAATCGGCACCATACCAATTTCATTCTGACAGCTAATATGTTTACCTGAAAGCGCCAGATACACCGAAGAAATCTGGCAATCCGCCATCAGTTCAGCCTGGTCAATGGCGCGCTGTACGCACTTCACCACTGACTCAAGGTCGTTCACCCCACCTTTATCCATACCTCGCGACGGGCAACTGCCCACGCCAATGATATTGACCATACCGTCGGGCAGAACTTCCCCTACTAAAGCGGCTACCTTCGCGGTGCCAATCTCCAGTCCAACTACCAGTTTTCTGTCCGTCGCCTTGATCATTGTTGTTCTGCCTGTGCCTGATTCTGTTGCTGATTAGATTCCTCAGGAGGCAAGGGAACCCAGCCTACTGCCGCTCCTGAGTCATAACGCAAATCAACGTAGCTAATCCGTTTGCCATCGGTTTGCGCCTGCTGCTGTAAAACCGGGTAAAGTTCCACAAAGCGAGCCAAACGTTTTATCGTATCGCCCCTGCCCAGATTGAGCTTAATATCGTTATTCAGCGTCAACTGCCAGGAACGACGAGCGGTCATCGCCGCTTCCTTCAGGGTGAATCTATCCTTAGCCAGCACCTGCCCCATATCGCGGAACCCTTGCAACACTTCATTTGCGCTGCCTTCCGGGCCATACAACATAGGTAATACCTGCTTGTTAGCTCGACCAGCCGGTATACTGAATGTATTTCCTTCAGCATCCACCATATGCTGGTCATTCCAACGCGCTATCGGCACATATTCAACCAGATGAATCTTCAATTCATCGGGCCACTGCTTTCTGACACTCGCCTGTTTAATCCAGGGGAGGCGTTCAATTTGACTCTGGATGATATTCACATCCTGAGTCATAAAGGTTCCAGGTGCGCCTAGCGCCAGAATGGACTGACGAATATCGTCATTGCGCGTGTAATGCCGTTCACCGGTCAATACCAGCTTCGACAAAGGCAAACGCTGCGCATCTTCCATCCATCCCAACACCACCCAGCCGCTCACAAACACGGTGCACAGCACTGTCAGCAGAAACAGTATTCCTGCAAGACGCGTTCCATTATTGCGGCGTGAGGAGAGAACCTCTTCTTCATCACCGTTTCGCGTGTTCAGCGCAGCCTGCGACATATCAGTCCGCCAACTCCAGAATTCGTACCACCAACTGCGAGAAGCTTAAGCCCGCCTGACGCGCCGCCATGGGCACCAGACTATGGCTGGTCATACCCGGAGAGGTATTCGCTTCCAGCAGATAAAACTGACCATCGCTGTCCAGCATGACGTCGATGCGTCCCCAACCTTTACAGCCCAACGCAGTCCATGCTTTCAGGACTAATGCCTGTAAAGCCGCTTCTTGTTCGTCTTCCAGACCAGCGGGACAGAAATATTGTGTCTCATCAGACAGATACTTCGCCTCATAATCATAGAAGGTTCCCGCCGGTTGGATACGTATTGACGGTAAAATTTCTTCGCCAAGTATCGCAACTGTGAATTCCGGGCCACTTAGCCATTTTTCGATCAGTACTTCTTCATCATGCTGAAAAGCCAATGCTAATGCACTCTGCAAAGCATTTTCTTCTTCAACTTTTGACATCCCCACGCTGGAGCCTTCGCGGCTTGGCTTAACAATAAGCGGTAAACCTAGCGCAGAGATTTTCGTAACCACTTCATCACCAAGCCCTTTTTCGAACTCAGCGCGGGTCAATGCGACCCACGGCGCAACGGGTAAGCCTGCGCCCTTCCACAGCAACTTACTGCGCAGTTTGTCCATCGAGATAGCAGAAGCCATGACCCCACTGCCGGTGTACGGCAGGCCAATCAGATCCAACATGCCCTGCAAGGTGCCATCTTCACCGCCACGGCCATGTAACGCAATAAACACCTTCTGAAAGCCCATAGATTTCAGAAGAGTGACATCAATCTCTTTTGGGTCAATCGGGTGTGCATCCACACCACCTTCACGTAATCCGGCCAGTACAGCTGCACCAGAATTCAGCGATACTTCTCGCTCTGCGGAGGTTCCTCCCAACAGGACCGCAATTTTATCAGCCATGTTGTTCTTCCTCCGGGTTTTGCGGCTTCAGTTTGATTTCAGCTAAGGAACGCGCGATTTTGCCGATATTTCCAGCACCTTGCACCAAAATCAGATCGTTTCCGGTTAATACCGGTGCCAACATTTCCGCCACCTGAGCCGGATCGGACACTAAAATAGGGTCGATCTTACCGCGACCACGGATAGTACGGCACAGTGAACGACTGTCAGCACCAGGAATCGGCGCTTCACCTGCAGCATAAACATCCAGCATCAGCAGCGTGTCTACTTGAGTCAGTACGTTGGCAAAGTCATCGTACAGATCGCGGGTACGCGTGAAGCGGTGCGGCTGAAACAACATCACCAGATTTTTATCCGGCCAGCCTGCACGTGCAGCTTTAATCGTTGCATCCACTTCCGTTGGATGATGCCCGTAGTCATCCACTAGCATCGCGGTCCCTGTTTTACCGTTTACCGGTTCAAGTGGGAATTCACCAAGGAAGTCAAAACGACGTCCGGTTCCCTGGAAACTTTCCAGCGCGCGTAGGATCGCCTCGTCTTCAATGCCCTCTTCCGTTGCCACGGCAACAGCTGCCGCCGCGTTCAGCGCATTGTGACGCCCTGGCGCATTCAACGTCACGCGCAGATCGGCCATCCCCTGACGCATCAGCGTGAAGTGCCCCTGTGGGCCAATCTGCTGATAATCTTCAACGCGTACGTCTGCGTCATCGCTAAAACCATAGGTCGTTGTCTGGCGACCTACGCGTGGTAACAATTCGCGGATCACCGGATCGTCAACGCACATCACCGCACGACCATAAAACGGCAAGTTATGCAGGAAATTAATAAAGGTCTGTTTTAAATTTTCGAAATCACCATGGTAAGTATCCATATGGTCAGCTTCGATATTGGTGACAATCGCCACCATCGGCTGCAAATGCAGGAACGACGCATCGCTCTCATCCGCTTCCGCAATCAAATAACGGCTATGCCCCAGACGCGCATGCACGCCCGCCGCTTTCACCAGACCACCGTTTACGAAGGTTGGATCCAGCCCCGCTTCCGCATAGATACTGGAAACCATCGCGGTCGTCGTGGTTTTACCATGCGTCCCGGCAATGGCGATGCCGTGACGAAAACGCATTAACTCTGCAAGCATCTCTGCACGGCGGATCACCGGGATACGTGCCTCGTGTGCCGCAACGATTTCCGGGTTATCTGCAGAAATTGCGCTGGAAACTACTACCACGCTCGCATCACGCACGTTTTCCGGACGATGGTTGAAGAAAATGGTGGCCCCCAGGTTGGTCAGCTGCTGAGTAACCGGATTCGGCGCTAAGTCAGAACCGCTAATCTGATAACCTTCATTGGCCAAAACTTCGGCAATACCGCCCATACCAGCACCACCGATGCCGACAAAGTGAATGTGCCGAACGCGACGCATTTCGGGCACGATGGAACGCAGTTTTGCCAATTGTTGTGTATTCATTCTTTACGCCATTAACTTCGAAATATCCTGTGATGCAAAAGGCATCACCACAATTACACCCGGGCAGCCCGACTAACTTCATTTGCCACACGCTCAGTGGCATCCGGTATGGATGCAGCGCGTGCACGTTCTGCCATGGTTAATAAAGTTTCTCGCGACCACCCGGAAAGGGTGCTTACGACGGCATCCACAGTAAACTGCGGCTGCTCTAAAATTTTTGCTGCGCCCGCTTTTTCCAGTGGAAGCGCATTCCAGTACTGTTGCCTGTCTTTGTGTTGAAACGGCACAAACAGCGCTGGTAAACCTGCAGCAGCAACCTCACTCACCGTCAGTGCACCAGAACGACACACGACGACATCCGCCCACGCATAGGCTGCGGCCATATCATCAATAAACTCGGTGACCTTATGCTGCGGCTGCCCCGCTTCGGCGTAAGCCTGTTCAACGGTTTGCTGTGCGCCTTTGCCGCTCTGATGCCAGATAGTCACCTCGTCACCAAGTTTTGCGGCAACCTGCGGCAGCGTCTGATTCAGCACTCGCGCGCCCTGAGATCCACCAACAACCAGCACGCGAACCGGGCCTTCACGTCCGGCCAGACGAACCTGGGGTAACGGTAACGCCAGCACATCGGTCCGCACCGGGTTACCCACCACTTCCGCTTTAGGGAAGGCGCCAGGAAATGCCTGCATGACCGTCGTTGCAATCTTCGCCAGCCATTTATTGGTCAATCCCGCGATGCCGTTCTGTTCGTGCAGCACCACCGGAATACCTAACGACCAGGCAGCCAGCCCACCGGGACCTGACACATAACCGCCCATACCGAGCACTACGTCAGGTTTAAACTGCTTCATGATGGCGCGAGCCTGACGCCAGGCATTAAAAATACGTAATGGCGCAGCCAGCAATGCTTTAATGCCCTTTCCACGCAAACCGGAGATGCGAATAAAGTCAATTTCAATGCCATGCTTCGGCACTAAGTCCGCTTCCATACGATCGGCGGTGCCGAGCCAACGAACCTGCCAGCCCTGGGCCATTAAATGGTGGGCGACAGCCAGCCCCGGGAACACATGCCCGCCGGTACCGCCCGCCATCACCATTAACCGCTTCGGTTGACCACTCATCGTGCACCTCGTGTAAACGCCTGGGCTTTTTCCAGACGCGTTTCATAATCAATACGTAACAAAAACATGATGGCTGTCGACATGATCAACAAACTGGAACCACCATAACTGATCAGCGGCAGCGTCAGACCTTTCGTTGGCAGCATACCTGCTGCCGCGCCGACGTTGACCAGCGCCTGAAAACTGAACCAGATCCCGATGGAGCAGGCTAAGAAACCTGAAAAACGGTGGTCAATTTCCAGCGCCTTACGACCAATCGACATCGCGCGAAAAGCGACGAAGAATACCATTAAAAGTGCCAGTACCACACCGATATAACCCAGTTCTTCCCCAATAATGGCGAAGATAAAGTCAGTGTGTGCTTCCGGCAAATACTCCAGTTTTTGTACTGAATTACCCAGCCCCTGACCCCAAATCTCACCACGTCCGAAAGCCATCAAAGATTGCGTCAGCTGGTAACCGCTGCCAAACGGATCTTCCCATGGGTTCCAGAAAGAGGTTACACGGCGAATACGGTACGGCTCCGCGAGGATCAGCAGCACCACCGCCGAAATCCCCATACCGATGATGGCAATGAACTGCCACAATTTAGCCCCGGCAAGGAACAACATCGCCAGCGTAGTGACAAATAGCACCACTACCGTTCCGAGGTCAGGCTGTGCCAGCAGTAGCACGGCCAGCACCAGAATCACGCCCATCGGTTTTAAGAAGCCGCGAAGGTTGTTACGTACCTCATCAACTTTACGCACCAGATAGTTGGCGAGATAACAGAACAGCGACAGCTTAGTAAATTCCGCAGGTTGAATACGCAGCGGCCCCAGTGCGATCCAGCGTGATGCCCCGTTAACGGAGCTACCAACCACCAGCACGATCAGCAACATGATGATCGACGCGATCAGCATTGTGGTGCTGTACTTTTGCCAGAATTCCATAGGCAGACGCAGCGTAACCATGGCCAGACAGAACGCCAGAAAAATGTACAGTGCATCACGCTTGGCGAACAGGAAGGGATCGCCCGCCAGACGTTGCCCCACAGGCATTGACGCAGATGTGACCATGATAAAACCGATCGCTGCCAGACCGAACGTCAACCACAACAGCATACGGTCGTACATGATCAGGCTATCCGCGTCTTTGTCACGCGAAGCCATCACCCAGCCTTTAAGTGCCGCGAAGATCCACGCCAGGACACCAAATCCTGGTAAGCGCGGCATTCTCAGACGAGGGAGAGATAATCGCATCAACCCAACTCCTTCGCCAGGCGGGTAAAGACATCGCCTCGTTGTTCAAAATTCTTGAACTGATCAAGGCTGGCACAAGCTGGCGACAACAGCACCATATCACCCGGCTTCACGCGGGGAGCGAGCAAACGCATCGCCTCTTCCATCGTTTCAGTCTGTTCGGCGATGTCCGGACGCAGTGCCGCCAGCTGTCCACCATCTCGCCCAAAGCAGTACAGACGCACACGATCACCGTGCAAATAACGCTCCAGTGAAGAGAAATCTGCTGATTTTCCATCGCCACCGAGGAGCAGATGCAAAGTGCCATCAACATGTAGTCCATTCAACGCGGCTTCAGTACTGCCCACATTGGTGGCTTTCGAGTCGTTGATCCACCGCACGCCGTTATGATCCAGTACCAGTTGGAAGCGGTGCGCCAGACCGGTGAATGTCGTCAGCGCTTTCAGACTAGAGGCGCGAGGCAGACCCGCTGCATCAGCCAGCGCCAACGCCGCAAGTGCGTTGGTATAGTTATGCTGACCGGAAAGAGTCATCTCTTTCACGTTCAATATTTTTTCACCCTTCACCCGCAGCCAGGTCTCCCCTTGCTGACGGTTAAGGTGATAATCGCCCATATTGACGCCAAAGCTCACACAACGCTCATCGGCGCCACGAATCGGCATGGTTAACGCATCATCTGCGTTTACGACGCAGACTTTCGCGTTCTCGTAGACGCGCAGTTTGGCGGCACGATACTGCTGCAACCCAAACGGATAGCGGTCCATATGATCTTCAGTAACGTTCAAAATGGTTGCTGCCACGGCCTGCAGGCTGGAGGTTGTCTCCAGTTGGAAGCTGGAGAGCTCCAGAACATACAGTTCACGTTCAGCGTCCAGTAGCATGAGTGCGGGTAAACCAATGTTGCCACCCACCCCCACGTTTACACCGGCCGCTTTCGCCATCTCGCCAACTAACGTGGTAACCGTACTTTTACCATTGGAGCCAGTAATCGCGACGATCGGTGCCTGCGCTTCACGGCAGAACAGTTCTATATCGCCGACAATTTCAATACCCGCATCCGCGGCAGCGCTTAACGAAGGATGCGCCAGTGCAATACCAGGGCTGGCGACGATTAAATCCGCAGCCAGCAGCCAGTCATCATTCAGACTGCCGACATGACGCTCAACCGCTTCAGGTAATTTATCCAGGCCCGGCGGTGTCGCACGGGTATCCATTACGCGCGGCGTTACACCACGCGCGAGGAAGAAATCTACGCAGGACAACCCGGTCAAACCCAGACCGATAATGACGACTTTTTTACCCTGGTAATCAACCATGATTAACGTACCTTCAGCGTTGCCAGGCCAATCAGCACCAGCATCAGCGAAATAATCCAGAAGCGCACAATCACGCGCGGCTCCGGCCAGCCTTTCAATTCATAGTGATGATGAATCGGCGCCATTCGGAAGATGCGCTGTCCACGCAGCTTAAAGGAACCAACCTGCAAAATAACCGACAGGGTTTCTACCACAAATACGCCACCCATGATCACCAACAGGAATTCCTGACGCAGCAGCACAGCAATAATGCCCAGCGCGCCACCCAGCGCCAGCGAACCGACATCGCCCATAAAGACCTGAGCCGGATAGGTGTTAAACCACAGGAAGCCCAGGCCCGCGCCAACAATCGCCGTACAGACGATCACCAGTTCACCGGCATGGCGCAAATAGGGAATATGCAGATAGCTGGCAAAGTTCATGTTACCGGTCGCCCACGCCACCAGCGCAAATCCGGCCGCGACGAACACGGTAGGCATAATCGCCAGACCATCCAGACCATCGGTCAGATTAACCGCATTACCGGTACCAACAATGACGAAATACGCCAGCAGGACATAGAACAGACCCAACTGCGGCATCACATCTTTAAAGAACGGCACCACCAGCTCAGTTGCCGGAGTATCTTTCCCCGCCAGATACAGCGCGAACGCAACACCTAACGCAATCACCGACATCCAAAAGTACTTCCAGCGGGCTATCAGACCCTTGGTGTCTTTACGCACGACTTTGCGGTAATCATCTACGAAACCGATAATGCCGTAGCCAATCAGAACCACTAACACGCACCAGACGTAAGGATTCGATGGATAGGCCCACAGCAGAACGGAGATGACAATCGCGGTGAGGATCATAATGCCGCCCATAGTCGGCGTACCGCGTTTACTGAAGTGTGATTCCGGGCCGTCGTTACGAACGACCTGACCAAAAGACATTTTTTGCAGACGGGCAATCATGCGCGGGCCCATCCACAAAGAGATGAACAGCGCGGTCAGCAGGCTGACGATGGCGCGAAACGTCAGATAGGAAAAGACGTTAAAGCCGGAATAATATTTGACCAAATGTTCGGCCAGCCAAACTAACATGTTCCATTCTCCTGTAATGCGCGTACTACCTCTTCCATAGCGGCACTACGTGAACCCTTCACTAAAATCGTCATTACCTGATGCTCTGCAATCAGCGTTTTAAGATGCGCGGTCAGCACGGTTTTATCCGCAAAATGCTCGCCAACCCCGCTGGCATCGCTAATTGCCTTGCTCAGTTTCCCTGTACTCAGTACACGGTCAATGCCTGCCGCTTTCGCTGCTTCACCTACCTGTACGTGGCATGCTTCACTTTCCGCACCAAGCTCTGCCATATCCCCCACCACCAGCACACGGTAGCCCGGCATTTCGGACAGAACCTGTACCGCCGCGGTCATCGAACCAACGTTCGCGTTATAGGAGTCGTCCAGCAGCAGCTGATTTTCAGCAAGTTGAATCGGGAACAGACGCCCCGGCACTGCTTTCAGATCCTTCAGACCGGTTTTAATTGCCTCATGCGTAGCGCCAACTGCCATTGAGAGCGCGGCCGCAGCCAATGCGTTGGCAATGTTGTGGCGGCCCGGTAATGGCAGCAGGACATCAATGCTGCCCACAGGCGTTTGCAGAGAAAACTCTGTACCGTGCGAGGTGATGTGAATGTTGGTTGCAGAAAAATCGCTGTTGGCCGCATTCGGGGAAAAGCGCCAGACTTTGCGATCGCCAATAACGTTCTGCCAGTTCAGCCAGTCGTTGTTATCAGCATTTATAATGGCAATGCCGTTCGCCGACAGACCGGTAAAGATTTCGCCTTTGGCTTTGGCCACACCCGCAAGCGAACCAAACCCTTCCAGGTGAGCCGCAGCAAGATTGTTAACCAGCGCAGCTTCTGGACGCGTCAGACCGACAGTCCACGCGATCTCACCCTGATGATTGGCGCCAAGTTCAATCACGGCATAGTCATAATTGTTGTTTAACCGCAGCAGCGTCATTGGTACGCCAATGTCATTATTCAGGTTGCCAGCCGTGTACAGGGTATTTCCGCACTGGCTCAGAATAGAAGCGGTCATCTCTTTGACAGACGTTTTACCGGATGAACCGGTCAGCGCTACCACGCGAGCCGGAACTTGCGCGCGAACCCACGCTGCCAGCTCACCGAACGCCAGTCGCGTATCCTTCACAATCAATTGCGGCAAATCGATTTCCAGCGGACGGCTAACCAGCAGTGCGCCAGCCCCGCTCGCTTTTGCTTGTTCAGCAAAATCGTGAGCATCAAAACGTTCGCCTTTCAGCGCCACAAACAAACAGCCCGGCGTGACTTTACGCGTATCGGTTGTAACTGCATCCAGGGTCAGATCGGCCCCTTTCAGTTCGCCTCGGAGGATCTCCGTCAGTTGGCTGAGGGTTACGCTAATCATGCGATCACCCCCAGCAAGCGGGCTGCCGTAACACGGTCAGAGTAGTCAAGGCGATGAGACCCGACGATCTGGTAATCCTCGTGACCTTTCCCTGCCACCAGCACCACGTCGTTTTCTTTCGCCTGCATGATGGCGTTTGTCACCGCTTCAGCGCGCCCTTCCATCACCTTCGCATGCCCGGCATCCAGCATCCCCGCCAGAATGTCGTTAATGATGGCGCGTGGTTCTTCGGTGCGCGGGTTGTCGTCCGTCACCACGACTACATCAGCAAACTGCTCTGCAATAGCCCCCATCAGCGGGCGTTTACCTTTGTCACGATCGCCGCCACAGCCAAAGACGCACCACAGTTTACCGGCACAGTGTAGACGTGCTGCCTGCAACGCTTTTTCCAGCGCATCCGGCGTGTGGGCATAATCAACCACCACCGTGGTTTTGCCCGGCGCGCTGAACACTTCCATACGTCCACAAACCGGTTGCAGGCGCGCAGCCGTTTTCAGTAATTCTGCTAACGGATACCCGAGCGCCAGCAGCGTTGCCAGCGCCAGCAGCAGGTTGCTGACGTTGAATGCCCCCATCAGGCGGCTTTCAATTTCACCGTCGCCCCACGAAGAAGTGAAACGAATTGTCGCGCCGCTGTCGTGGTAATTCACGTCTACTGCTTTCAACCAACGTCCGTGACAGTTAGGGTTGATATGGTCTTCCATCGAAACGGCAACCGCATCCGGCAGTTTTGCCAGCCAGCGACGACCAACTTCATCATCGGCATTGACGATGGCCTGACCGCAATGATGGGTGGAGTACAGCAGCCATTTAGCCGCTTCGTAATGCTCCATATCGCCGTGATAGTCGAGGTGATCACGACTTAAATTGGTAAATACCGATGCGGCAAATTTCAAAGCCGCCACGCGATGCTGAACCAGACCGTGGGACGAGACTTCCATTGCTCCAAACGTTGCACCCTGCTCAACCAGTCCCGCCAGCACGTGCTGAACGTCAACAGCTGAACCGGTGGTATTCTCGGTCGGGATCACCTTGCCCAGCAGACCATTGCCTACCGTGCCCATCACTGCACTGGTCTCACCAAGCAACTGACTCCATTGCGCCAGCAGTTGGGTGGTGGTGGTTTTACCGTTGGTCCCGGTCACACCGACCAGGCGCATATTCTCAGATGGCTCGTGGTAAAAGCGGCCCGCCAGTGCAGATAAACGTTCATTAAGCTGGCTAAGATAGATTACAGGCACACCGTGCATTTCACGGATTTCACCGTCGGTTGCCTCGTCTTTTGCCTCTGCAATTATGGCAGCTACACCTTGCGCTATCGCCTGCGGGATATATCGACGCCCGTCCGCCTGATGACCTACCACTGCCACAAAGAGATCCCCCGATGCAGCCACACGGCTGTCGAGTGTCATCTCCCGCAGTGCTCGCTCCGGTGCACCCGGCACCCATGGAGCAAGAAGGTCGCGCAAATTACGATCTGCCACCTGTTGCCTCGCCTTGATTATTCACAAATTCATTTTTATCGCTCGTTGCCAGCGCATCCGGTTCGATGTTCATGGTACGCAGTACGCCGCCCATGATGGCACCAAAGACCGGCGCGGAAACGGCGCCACCGTAGTATTTACCCGCCTGCGGATCGTTGATAACAACAACCAGCGCGAAGCGCGGCTGACTCGCAGGCGCAACACCTGCGGTATAAGCAATGTATTTATTGATGTAGCGGCCATCCGGCCCTACTTTTTTCGCCGTACCGGTTTTAATAGCGATGCGATAGCCTTTAATCGCCGCCTTCACGCCGCCGCCGCCAGGCAGCGCGACGCTTTCCATCATGTGCACCACGGTGCGTACGGTCGACTCCGGGAAGATACGCTCGCCCGGAACAGGAGGATCAACTTTGGTAATCGACAGCGGGCGATAAACGCCATAGCTGCCGATGGTTGCGTAGACTCGCGCTAACTGTAACGGGGTTACCATTAGCCCATAGCCGAAAGAGAAGGTGGCCCTCTCTATGTCAGACCACCGTTGTTTTTGAGGATATAAGCCACTGCGTTCTCCGACCAACCCCAAATTGGTCGCTTTTCCCAGCCCAAAACGTGAGTAAGTATCTACTAACGCTGAGGACGGCATCGCTAACGCCAGCTTGGAAACACCGACGTTACTCGACTTCTGCAAGACCCCGGTGAGGGTCAATTCGCTATAACGCGCCACGTCTTTAATTTCGTGACCATTAATTCGGTAGGGAATAGTGTTCAGTACGGTATTTTCGCGAACCACACCGCGCTGCAGTGCCGTCATCACCACCATCGGTTTGACGGTAGAACCCGGCTCGAACACGTCAGTGATGGTACGGTTACGCATTGCATCCTTCGGCGTACCGGTGAGGTTGTTTGGGTTATAGGAAGGGCTATTCGCCATCGCCAGCACTTCACCCGTGTTAACATCGACTAACACGGCGCTGCCCGATTCTGCTTTGTTAAAGGCAACAGCGTTGTTCAGTTCGCGGTAGACCAGCGCCTGCAAGCGCTCATCAATACTTAATGCAAGATTATGCGCCGCCTGGCTATCGGTCGACGAGATGTCTTCAATAACACGGCCATAGCGATCTTTACGCACCACACGCTCGCCAGGTTGACCGGTGAGCCATTTATCAAAACTCTTCTCAACGCCTTCAATCCCCTGGCTGTCGACGTTGGTGAAACCGATGAGGTGAGCGGTCACTTCCCCGGAAGGGTAGTAACGACGGGATTCTTCACGCAAATGGATCCCCGGTAGCTTCAGTTTCTTGATGTAGTCAGCCATGTCAGGGTTGACCTGACGTGCGAGGTAGATAAAACGCCCTTTCGGGTTAGCGTTAATTCTGGAGGCCAGTTGATCAAGCGGAATGTTCAACGCAGTCGAAAGCGCTCTCCAACGTTCACCAACGCTAACGCCGCCCGCATCATGCACTTCTTTTGGATCAGCCCAGATAGCCTTAACCGGCACACTCACCGCCAACGGACGTCCTGAACGGTCGGTAATCATACCGCGCGATGTGGAAACTTCCTGGACGCGCAGAGAGCGCATGTCGCCCTGGCGCACCAGCATGTCAGGCGCGATGATTTGCAGCCAGGCAACGCGCCCCAGCAGGAACCCCAGCGCCAGCAAAATACAACCGCACAGTAACGCAAAACGCCAACTGATAAAGTTGGCTTGTTCTTCCTGGCGTTTTGGTTTGTGCGTCTTTGCCGCTGCTTTCATGCGTCGCGTTTATCCTTATTTTTGTACTACGATATTTTCTTGTGAGGGATCAACATGCTGCATTTGCAGTTTTTCCGTTGCGATCCGTTCAACACGGCTATGGTCGCCGAGCGCGTTCTCCTCAAGGATCAGGTTGCGCCATTCGATATCCAGCGCATCTCGTTCCAGAACCAGTTGTTCGCGTTGCGCGGTCAGTAAGCGCGTATGGTGCGCTGTTGTTACGACGGTGACCGCCGTCAAAATAATGCAAATGAACAAGCAGAGTGGCAGCTTCCCAAACCGCAAAAGATCGTCACCGATCACGCCAGGCAAGGCATGGCGCTCGTTGCTTCCTATCGATCCTTTAACTTTGCTGAGGGCTTCTGTCACTCTGCTGATCATGCGTTCGTCCTCTCTGCAATACGCAGAACTGAACTACGGGCACGAGGATTTTCAGCTACCTCTTCTTCACCCGGCATCAACTTGCCTAGTGCTCTCAACTCACGGCCGCCCAACTTTTTGATCTGCGCTTCCGTCATCGGTATTCCAGCCGGAACCTGCGGACCGCGACTTTGTTCACGCATAAAGCGCTTCACAATACGGTCTTCGAGCGAGTGGAAACTGATGATTGAAAGCCGACCGCCTGGTGCCAGCACGCTGAGCGAGCTTTTTAGCGCCTGCTCTATCTCCTCCAGTTCACTGTTCACCCATATGCGCACCGCCTGGAAGGTACGGGTCGCGGGATGTTTAAATTTGTCTTTTACCGGCATTGCCGCCGCAATCACTTCCGCCAGCTCTTTAGTACGAGTCATCGGTTCAATGCGGTTACGCTCCACGATGGCGCGGGCAATGCGCTTGCCAAAGCGCTCCTCACCAAAGGTTTTAATCACCCAGGCAATATCAGCTTCATCGGCGGTTTGCAGCCACTCGGCGGCAGACTGACCACGTGTTGGGTCCATACGCATATCTAATGGACCATCACGCATAAATGAAAAGCCGCGTTCAGCATCGTCAAGCTGCGGTGAAGACACGCCAAGATCAAGGAGGATTCCATCGATCTTGCCGGTAAGTCCGCGCTCAGCTACATATTCAGCCAGCGCAGAGAAAGGTCCATGAATGATGGAGAAACGGGGATCGTTAATGGTCTGGGCAACGGCAATAGCCTGCGGATCGCGATCGATTGCCAGCAAACGTCCCTCTTCGCCGAGCTGCGAGAGAATTAAACGTGAGTGACCACCGCGACCAAATGTCCCGTCAATGTAGATGCCGTCTGGACGAATATTCAGGCCGTTTACGGCTTCATCCAGCAACACCGTTGTATGTTTATAATTTTCCATCATCTTATAGAGACAAATCCTGCAATCGTTCCGACAGCGCGCCAGTAACAGACTGCTCAGCGTCGATATCTTCCCTGACCTGTTGATACCAGGTCGTTTCATCCCACAGCTCAAACTTATTGAACTGCCCAACCAGCATCACTTCTTTCGTCAACCCTGCATGTTGTCGCAGAATGGGAGCGATCAGTAATCGACCAGCGCTGTCCATCTGACATTCGCTGGCATGCCCTAACAGTAAGCGCTGTACGCGGCGCTCAACCGGATTCATGCTCGACAGGCGCGATAACTTCTGCTCGATAATTTCCCATTCAGGCAGGGGGTACAGCAGCAGGCACGGGTGATGGATGTCAATGGTACAAACCATTTGACCGGCAGCACTCTCGAGCAGTTGATCCCGATAACGGGTAGGCACAGATAAGCGCCCTTTACTGTCGAGATTAACTAACGTTGCTCCCCGGAACATGCCAGCCTCACCCCCGATTACCACTTTATCCCACAAATTCCCACTTAAAGGAGTTTACGGAGCGGAGGAAAACCTTGTCAAGCAAGTCACGGCGCTTAGCGGAGCAAAAAACCCAATGTTTACGGCTAATATCAGCGTTGAACAGATTTCGTACAGCAAACGAAGCAAATTAACGTCATGAATATTTGTAAGAAAAAGATCCAACAACTCATCACTGTTTAAAACAACTCAATATCATCTAAAGAAAATATAAAGTGTCAGTTTGCGACGCGAGCGGCATTTTAGGACAATATGCAGCGAGATAACAGTGCCAGTTAATCGGTCTGTACGCCCCGTACGACAGAGATATACGAGAATTATCTGCAATAAAGAAGCAAAGTGTTTGTTAATTCGGCAATTCCACACAAGCATGTAACAAAATAATACAACAGTAACGCGTCGTTACGTATCAATAACCCAAAAACAGACGGCAGTATTTTAAATCGAGGTAATTAAGAAATGAATTTCAGATAATTCTAAAGAATATTCTTAATTATAATGAGGTTATTTCTGATAATTGATATTTGATAGCGCCAGAAGGGTATCCTCCCGGCGCATACAGCAGAGGAGACTTAGCTGCGGCTGAGAATACCGCGACGATACAGATTACGTTTAATGCGTGTGAGTCCTGGTTTTGGCTTACGCGGCTCATCCAGGCTGGCTAGCACGATTTCCAGTACGCGTTCGGCAACATCACGATGGCGTTGCGCGACTGCCAACACCGGACATTGTAGGAAATCGAGTAGTTCATGATCGCCAAAGGTAGCAATGGCTAAATCTGACGGTAATTGCCCATCGCGGCGTAGTGTCACGTCCATCACCCCCTGCAACAGGGCAAACGAAGTGGTAAACAGCGCCTGAGGCATAGGGTGCGTTTCCAGCCATTTATCGAACAACTGTGCGGCGGCCTCCCGCTCATAGCTGTTAGCGTACAGGAAATTCACTTCTCGCGGGTCATCCTTCCAGGCGGTACGAAAACCCTGCTCACGCAGGAAACTCACGGATAATTCAGGGAGAGCCCCCAGATAGAGCACGTTTTCAGCCGGAAATTTACGTAATTCCTCAGCCAGCATTTCTGCATCATCCTGATCAGCCCCCACAACACTGGTGAAATGCTCACGATCCAGTGCACGGTCTAACGCCACGATAGGGAATGAGCTATTTGCCCAGCGCTGGTAGAACGGGTGCTCAGGAGGCAAAGACGTTGACACAATGATGGCATCAACCTGGCGTTGTAAAAGATGCTCAATACAGCGCATTTCGTTATCCGGCTGATCTTCAGAGCAGGCTATCAGCAGTTGATACCCACGCTGTCGTGCCTGGCGCTCCAGGTAGTTTGCAATCCGGGTATAACTTGTGTTCTCCAGGTCAGGGATCACCAACCCGATAGAACGTGTGCGTCCAGCACGCAGCCCGGCTGCCACAGCATTTGGGTGGTAATTATGCTCGCGCACCACTGCCATGACTTTTTCAACCGTCTTGTCGCTTACGCGATATTGCTTTGCTTTGCCGTTAATAACGTAGCTTGCAGTCGTTCGCGAAACGCCGGCCAGCCGAGCGATTTCATCCAGTTTCACAATTGCCCCTTGCGTAAAATGTACAAACCATAACCTTTGAGATGGCATGGGTTAAATTTATTAACATCTAAGCGCAGAATAATGACTGCGGCAACCGCTTTTGTCTCTGGTTACTGCTGATTTCGCAAAAAAAAGCCCAACCGCTACTGTCAGGCTTGCGAATTAAGAACATGGTCATGATTAGCGCATAATTTTATCGCCGCGAGAGAGACCCACAACACCTGAGCGAGCAACCTCGACGATCTTTGCGACTTCACGTAATGTCGCCAGGAACGCATCCAGTTTATCGCTGGTGCCAGCCAGTTGTACGGTGTAAATAGACGGCGTGACGTCAATGATTTGCCCACGGAAAATTTCCGTGTTGCGCTTCACCTCTTCCCTGCCGTATCCGCTGGCCTGAATTTTCACCAACATGATTTCTCGTTCAACATGGGCGCCCTGTCCCAGTTCACTCACACGCAGGACATCCACTAGTTTGTGCAGTTGCTTTTCAATTTGCTCGAGGACTTTTTCATCCCCTACAGTCTGGATCGTCATCCGCGATAAGGTCGGATCGTCCGTTGGCGCAACTGTCAGGCTTTCGATGTTGTAACCGCGCTGGGCGAAGAGACCTATCACACGCGACAATGCACCCGACTCGTTTTCCAGCAATACCGATAATATCCGGCGCATAATCAGGTCCTCTCCGTTTTGCTTAACCACATTTCATCCATACCGCCCCCACGAATCTGCATTGGATAAACATGCTCACTGCCATCAACGGTAACATCGACAAACACCAAACGATGGTTGCGCACATGCTCCAACGCTTCAACCAGTTTGCTCTCCAGTTCGTTTGGATGGTTTATCTGGATACCAATATGCCCATAGGCTTCAGCAAGGCGGACGAAATCAGGCAGCGACTGCATATAAGACTGCGAGTGCCTTCCGGAGTAGATCATGTCCTGCCACTGTTTGACCATACCGAGGTAGCGGTTGTTAAGATTGAGTACCAACACTGGCAGTTCATACTGCAGCGCTGTCGACAACTCCTGGATATTCATCTGAATGCTGCCATCGCCGGTCACACACACCACCGTTTCATCAGGTAGCGCCATCTTGACACCTAACGCTGCGGGTAAACCAAATCCCATCGTGCCAAGACCACCGGAGTTAATCCAACGGCGTGGTTTATCAAACGGGTAGTAAAGTGCGGCAAACATCTGATGCTGCCCAACGTCCGAGGTCACATACGCATCCCCTTTCGTTAACTGCCAGATAGTTTCAATCACAGCCTGCGGCTTAATACTTTCACTTTGGGTGTCATATTTCAGGCACTGACGGGCGCGCCATTGCTCAATCTGTTGCCACCAGTCACGGTTATCATCCAGTGGTTGCTGCGACTTCTCCTGCGCCAGCAGCTCCAGCATCTGATCGAGCACCAACCGGGCATCACCAACAATAGGAATATCCGCCGTCACTGTTTTCGAAATTGAAGTAGGGTCGATGTCGATATGCAACACGGTCGCATGCGGGCAATATTTTGCCAGGTTATTGGTCGTGCGATCGTCAAAACGAACACCGATGGCAAAAATGACATCAGAATGATGCATGGTCATATTTGCTTCATAAGTGCCGTGCATTCCCAACATGCCCAACGCCTGACGATGCGTTGCCGGAAACACGCCTAACCCCATCAACGAAGACACAACCGGCAGGTTAAGTGCTTCTGCAATCTGCCCCAGTTGCTCGTGACAGGCCGCATTAACTGCACCGCCACCAACATACACTACCGGTTTTTTGGCTGCTATCAGCGTTTGCAGTGCGCGTTTTATCTGCCCTTTATGCCCGGTGGTTGTAGGATTATACGAACGCATACTTACCGATTCCGGCCAGCTATAAGGCAGTTTCTTCGCAGGATTCAGAATATCCTTCGGTAAATCCACCACCACTGGACCTGGACGGCCGCTTGCCGCCAGCCAGAAGGCTTTTTTCAATACCTGCGGGATGTCCTCTGTTTGCTTTACGAGGAAGCTGTGCTTCACCACCGGGCGGGATATGCCGACCATATCGCACTCCTGAAAGGCATCATAGCCAATCAGAGAGGTTGCAACCTGCCCAGAGAGGATCACGAGTGGTATGGAGTCCATATAAGCCGTTGCAATTCCTGTAATCGCATTGGTAGCTCCTGGTCCCGAAGTGACCAGTACGACGCCCACTTCTCCCGTGGCTCGCGCCAGGCCATCGGCCATATGTACTGCAGCTTGTTCATGGCGGACCAGCACATGATCAATTCCACCGACCGTATGTAGTGCATCATAGATATCGAGGACTGCCCCCCCGGGATAACCGAATACCTGCTTCACACCCTGGTCGATGAGCGATCGGACGACCATCTCGGCTCCAGACAACATCTCCATGGCTTGCCTCCACTCTTATAATGAATAACGGTTTAACAACACATTAACCGCTGACGATGACGCATGGCAATTCGCACCGACGTGGTGGCATTACAGCGAATAAGAATAAAACGGAGGAAAGAGTCGAATAAACGGAGAATTAAACCAGTAGAATTAAGTGGAATGATAAATAATCGCTTAAAAATGGGAACTTACAGCGATTACTCTATTTTTTTACATTTCAGAACAAATGTAAAAAGAGGAATTCAGCATAAAATTTCAAATAAAAAGAAAAAAGCAGAATAAACCAGATATGACATCGAGTTTATTCTGCTATACCCAATGGATTTCGAGTCGCATTGAGGCGGCAAGCCCGTGACACGTTCGTCTGAAACGAATATAAACAGCCAAAGACTGCATCTGGGGAGGGACAGAGATGCCTCCTCATTCCCCCCAGCAGCATAGATAACAATGTGGCTGGGGAGACAAAGCAGCTTGAAAAACAAAGGATATAAATGCTACTTCTTGCAGACGGAAACTAACAATTCTTCCATCCATTTATGTCCTTTATCCCGACCTGCTGCTTCATGCCAGGAAAGATAACATGTGCGACTGTTCAATTTTAATGGTAAAGGCAATACCTGCAGGTCTAAAGACTCTGAGAACTCTTCTGCTAACCAGCGCGGTGCAATGGAGACCAATTGGGTTTGAGAAACAATATTCAATACACTTATTAATGCCATTCCCTGATAAGCAACGCAGGATTGTTTATCCGGTGTGTCGTACCATGGTTGGCTAAATGAAGCAAAGCGGTCAAGAGAAACCACAGCATGTTGCTCATTATAGACATCACTTTCCAATAATGGACCACTTATGCGTGGATGTTTTTTGCTCGCTACCAGCACCATTTCGTCATTGAACAACGGTATGCTTGTGAATTCAACCCGGCGGAATTCTTCATAACTAATAACAAACTCTGTTTCCTGATAGCGCAATTGGTGTTCTGTATTTTGATTAAGTGAAGATTTAAATACGACATTAATATTAGGCGCTACATCCTCAACTCGATTATAAATCAAGGATGTCAGAATATTATCCAATGGGCTACATACGCAGAGGTTGAAAACACGCTCGCTGATGGCAGGTTCAAACCCCGATCCTGGCAATTCATTCTGCACCAATTGTAACGCCTGACGAACTGAACCAAATAGCTGAAAAGCCCTTGCTGTCGGCTGAATCCCTCGCCCATAACGAACAAAGAGCTCATCATTAAACATGACCTTCAGACGCGCAACTGCATTACTGACCGCAGGTTGTGACATCCCCAGAGAATGTGCAGCACGTGTAATGTTCTGTTCTTGCATAACCGCATCAAAGACGGTTAATAAATTAAGATCAACCATGCGAAGCTGCGGTTTCCCAATATCTATAAGATTGGATTTATCTATTATTTTTACTTCTGGCATAATTAACTCCACTGTCACTCTAAACTCCCTTTTCCCCAGACGGAGTGAATAATCTCCGATAATATGATTTACCATACATATAGAATGAGAAAAAGAGAAAACATTAAAATTAGGAAAACATAAAGGCACTAACCTAAATGAACATAAAAACAATGCGAGCGCAGTGTGGCAGATGTCACTGCACGATGATTCATATGTTTTAATTTCATAAACAATATAACCATAAGCATGACGAATGTACAATCATACACACAGTGAATACGTAATTAAGATTTAATTAAATATTTATATTTTTAATACATTAATGATTAACATTAATTTATCAATTATTTGTTACCACCTTTGCCACACCCATTCAGAGTTACTATAAAAATAGATAAATCATAAAGATAAAAAATCCTTTACCGACACTCCTCTTCATCTGTTCCATTACAACAATTGAAAATAATTATGCTTAAACATTTCAAATAATGAAAAGTATGTACGCCGCATACTGATTTATTTTATACAAACATAAAAATTCAGCACAATTCGCTCAAACATGGAGAGGTAATTCTCTCTGAACGGAGGGATTTGCAGTGAGCAGGGTTGACATCAGACTTCATATCCAGTACCACTAAAAGCATATCGCATTCGCCTGGAGCCTGATTGATGACTTACATTGCTCGTTTTAACGGTCTACTACTACTAAACGCATCTTCGTTGCGCGGTAGACTGGTGAACGACATTCAGCATTAAGTCAGCTCCAGTTAAGACAAAAAACCCGCGCCGTTGCGCGGGTTTTTTTATGCTCGAAGCAAGGCGCCCTAAACACCAAGGACCTAAACCATGAGCCAGCAAGTCATTATTTTCGATACCACCTTACGCGATGGTGAACAGGCGTTACAGGCAAGCCTGAGTGTAAAAGAAAAACTGCAGATTGCTCTGGCTCTCGAGCGTATGGGCGTTGACGTGATGGAAGTGGGTTTCCCTGTTTCGTCGCCGGGTGACTTTGAATCAGTACAAACCATCGCCCGTCAGGTTAAAAACAGCCGCGTTTGTGCATTAGCCCGCTGTGTAGAAAAAGATATCGACGTCGCGGCTGAATCCCTGAAAGTGGCAGAGGCTTTCCGTATTCATACGTTTATTGCCACCTCACCGATGCATATTGCGACCAAGCTGCGCAGTACGCTGGATGAAGTTATTGAGCGGGCTATCTATATGGTTAAACGCGCTCGTAATTACACGGATGACGTTGAATTCTCGTGCGAAGACGCTGGCCGAACCCCTATCGCTGATCTGGCTCGCGTGGTGGAAGCGGCTATTAATGCGGGAGCCAGAACCATCAATATCCCCGATACCGTCGGTTACACCATGCCTTTCGAATTTGGGGCAATTATTTCCGGTCTGTATGAACGCGTACCGAATATCGACAAAGCGATCATATCTGTACACACCCATGACGATTTAGGTCTGGGTGTCGGTAATGCGCTGGCGGCAGTGCATGCGGGGGCTCGTCAGGTAGAAGGGGCAATGAACGGTATCGGTGAACGTGCTGGTAACTGCTCGCTGGAAGAAGTCATCATGGCGATCAAAGTCCGCAAAGATATCCTGAATGTGCAGACCCGCATCAATCACCAGGAGATCTGGCGTACCAGTCAGATGGTCAGCCAAATCTGTAATATGCCGATTCCGGCAAATAAAGCGATTGTTGGCAGTGGCGCTTTTGCCCACTCCTCAGGCATTCATCAGGACGGCGTGCTGAAAAACCGTGAAAACTACGAAATCATGACCCCGGAATCCATCGGTTTGAATCAGGTGCAGTTGAACCTGACTTCCCGTTCCGGACGTGCCGCCGTAAAACACCGTATGGATGAGATGGGTTACAAAGAGAGTGAATACAGTCTGGATAATCTGTACGACGCATTCCTGAAACTGGCGGATAAAAAAGGTCAGGTATTCGATTACGACCTGGAAGCCCTGGCCTTCATTAACAAACAGCAGGAAGAACCAGAACATTTCCGTCTGGATTATTTCAGCGTGCAGTCAGGTTCTAATGATATCGCTACCGCCTCCGTCAAGCTGGTCTGTGGCGAAGAAGTCAAAGCCGAAGCAGCCAACGGCAACGGGCCGGTCGATGCCATTTATCAAGCCATCAACCGTATTACCGATTACAACGTTGAACTGGTGAAATACAGCCTGACCGCGAAAGGCCACGGTAAAGATGCGCTGGGTCAGGTAGATATTGTCGCTAACTATAACGGGCGCCGCTTCCATGGCGTCGGTCTGGCAACAGATATCGTCGAATCTTCCGCAAAAGCGATGGTACATGTGCTGAACAATATCTGGCGCGCCGAAGAAGTCGAAAAAGAATTGCAACGCAAAGCTCAGAACAACGAGAACAATAAGGAAACCGTGTGATGTCGAAGAATTATCATATTGCTGTTTTACCGGGTGACGGTATTGGCCCGGAAGTGATGGCGCAAGCCCTGAAGGTACTGGAAGCAATTCGGACGCGTTTTAATATGCGCATTACCACCAGCCACTATGACGTAGGCGGAGCCGCCATCGATAACCACGGTCAGCCGCTGCCACCCGCTACGGTTGAAGGTTGTGAGCAAGCCGATGCCATTCTGTTTGGCTCCGTTGGTGGCCCGAAATGGGAAAACCTGCCGCCAAACCAGCAACCTGAACGCGGTGCTTTACTGCCATTACGTAAACACTTCAAATTATTCAGCAATCTGCGTCCCGCTAAGCTGTATCAGGGACTGGAAGCATTTTGCCCACTGCGCGCCGACATCGCCGCCAACGGTTTCGATATCCTGTGCGTACGCGAACTGACCGGAGGCATCTACTTCGGTCAGCCAAAAGGTCGTGAAGGCAGCGGCCAACATGAGAAAGCCTTTGATACCGAGGTGTATCACCGTTTTGAGATTGAACGCATTGCGCGCATCGCCTTTGAGTCTGCACGCCAGCGCCGTCGTAAAGTGACGTCGATTGATAAAGCTAACGTGCTGCAAACCTCTATTTTGTGGCGCGAAATCGTCAATGAAATCGCTAATGAATACCCGGACGTTGAACTGGCTCATATGTACATCGATAACGCCACGATGCAGTTAATCAAAGATCCATCCCAGTTCGACGTGCTGTTGTGCTCAAACCTGTTTGGCGACATTCTGTCTGATGAGTGCGCCATGATCACCGGCTCAATGGGCATGCTGCCCTCTGCCAGCCTCAATGAGCTGGGCTTTGGCCTGTACGAACCCGCTGGCGGCTCCGCTCCGGATATTGCCGGGAAAAATATCGCTAACCCAATTGCCCAGATCCTGTCTCTGGCGCTGCTGTTACGCTACAGCCTGGATGCCAATGATGCAGCCTCCGCTATTGAGAGCGCCATCAACCGCGCATTAGAAGAAGGCATTCGTACGGGCGACTTAGCCCGTGGCGCAGCCGCAGTCAGTACCGATGAAATGGGCGATATCATCGCTCGTTACGTCGCAGAAGAGGTGTAATCATGGCCAGAACGTTATACGAAAAATTGTTTGATGCGCACGTGGTGTATGAGGCGCAAAACGAAACTCCGCTGTTATATATCGACAGACATCTGGTGCATGAAGTGACCTCTCCACAGGCATTTGACGGTCTGCGTGCGCACAATCGTCCGGTTCGCCAACCAGGAAAAACCTTCGCGACCATGGATCATAATGTCTCAACGCAAACCAAAGACATTAACGCTTCCGGCGAAATGGCGCGTATTCAGATGCAGGAACTGATCAAAAACTGCAATGAATTCGGCGTCGAGTTGTACGACCTGAACCATCCGTATCAGGGCATCGTCCACGTCATGGGACCGGAGCAAGGCGTGACTTTGCCGGGCATGACCATCGTCTGCGGTGACTCCCACACTGCCACTCATGGTGCGTTTGGCGCGCTGGCGTTTGGTATCGGGACTTCCGAAGTCGAACACGTGCTGGCTACGCAAACCCTGAAACAGGGCCGGGCAAAAACCATGAAGATTGAGGTTAACGGCACTGCTGCTCCGGGTATCACGGCTAAAGATATCGTGCTGGCGATCATTGGTAAAACCGGCAGCGCAGGCGGTACCGGCCATGTGGTTGAGTTTTGTGGCGATGCCATCCGTGCGCTGAGCATGGAAGGCCGTATGACTCTGTGCAATATGGCGATTGAGATGGGTGCCAAAGCGGGTCTGGTCGCGCCGGATGAAACCACGTTTAACTATGTGCAGGGTCGTTTGCATGCGCCGAAAGGCCAGGACTTTACCAACGCAGTTGAGTACTGGAAAACGTTGAAAACCGACGACGGTGCGACCTTTGATACTATCGTAACTCTGCAGGCCGAAGAGATTGCACCACAGGTAACCTGGGGAACGAATCCAGGCCAGGTGATTTCCGTGAACGATAATATTCCCGACCCAGCATCGTTTACCGACCCAGTTGAGCGCGCTTCGGCAGAAAAAGCGCTGGCTTATATGGGGTTGAAGCCGGGGATCCCGCTGACCGATGTGGCGATCGACAAGGTGTTTATCGGCTCCTGCACTAACTCACGTATAGAAGATTTACGTGCCGCTGCGGAAATCGCTAAAGGGCGTAAAGTCGCGCCAGGGGTGCAGGCGCTGGTGGTACCAGGTTCCGGCCCGGTAAAAGCACAGGCAGAAGCGGAAGGGCTGGATAAAATATTCATTGAAGCCGGTTTTGAATGGCGCTTGCCGGGTTGCTCAATGTGTCTGGCAATGAATAATGACCGCCTGAATCCCGGAGAACGTTGCGCTTCCACCAGCAACCGTAATTTTGAAGGTCGTCAGGGCCGCGGTGGACGTACGCACTTAGTCAGCCCGGCAATGGCCGCCGCTGCCGCCGTTACCGGCCATTTTGCCGATATTCGCAGCATCAAATAAGGAAACCACCATGGCAGAGAAATTTACCCAGCATACCGGCCTGGTTGTCCCACTGGATGCCGCCAACGTCGATACTGATGCAATTATTCCTAAACAGTTTCTGCAGAAGGTAACGCGTACCGGTTTCGGCGCACACCTGTTTAATGACTGGCGTTTCCTGGATGAAAAGGGCCAACAACCCAACCCAGAGTTCGTCCTGAACTTCCCGGAATATAAAGGTGCCTCAATTCTGCTGGCGCGGGAAAACTTTGGCTGCGGCTCATCGCGTGAACACGCGCCGTGGGCGTTGACTGATTACGGCTTCAAAGTGGTGATTGCACCAAGCTTCGCTGACATCTTTTACGGCAACAGCTTCAACAATCAGCTTCTGCCAGTGAAGTTAAGCGATGTAGAAGTTGATGAGCTGTTCAAACTGGTGCAGGCGCATCCGGGGATCCGCTTTGAAGTGGACCTTGAAGCGCAGGTAGTGAAAGCGGGCGATAAGTCATACAGCTTCAAAATTGATGATTTCCGCCGCCACTGCATGCTCAATGGCCTGGACAGCATCGGCCTGACGTTGCAGCATGAAGACGCCATCTCCGCTTACGAAAATAAGCAACCGGCGTTTATGCGCTGATACTCAACATGCCGGATAGCGACACAAAAGTGTCTTATCCGGCACGCTGATTACACATCTTTTACCCGTCCGGTCATCACCAGCGTAATCAGAGAAATCCCCGCAATCACCCAGTAGACGGCAAAATGCCCGTAGCTTTGCGCCACCGCCCCCTGAATAACCCCCGCCAGAATCACGCCCGTTGAAATACTGTTGGTAAACAACGTCGTCGCCGAACCAGCACGCCCAGGCATCAGATCCTGAAACCACAGCATACCGATCCCCGCAACGATACCGATAAATACCGCATTAAACAGCTGCAGGATAAGTAACGCCGTGTGGCTATGAAAGAAAATAAGGCCGAGATAAAACAACACGCCAGCCGCTACGGCAGTCATCATCATCCGCCGTTTGCCGAAGCGCTTCACGTAATAGCCCGCCAGAATCATCGCCGGAATTTCCAGTCCCGCCGCAGTCCCCATCAGGATCCCGGCAAGCTTGTCAGGCAGACCAAGCTCAAGGCTGATCCACAGCGGCATATCGATGATGTACATGGTGTTACAGGTCCACATCAGCGTAGAGGCGATAAACAACATGCGCACATTTTTATCCTGCCAGCCGCCAGCCTGTTCAAGCGTGACATCAACAGGCTGTGCTACCCGAGCCACGGATGGCAGTATCAGCGCGATCAGCACCAGGCTAATCGCGAAAATTCCTGCGGCAATAGAGAACATCGCCGTAAAACCGTAATTCAGCGCCAGCATAAAGGCCAGCGGCGGTCCAATCACCCACGCCAGCGAAAGCTGGGCACGCATAACCGAACTAAACATCACCACTTCGCGTGCCGAGTTATCAGCATACTCTCGTGCAAGCGCAAACAGCTGTGGCATAGCCGTATTCGCCAGTGAGGCCAGCAGTACTCCGCAGGTTATCAGCGTTAAATAATGGCGATTAAAGGCAAACAACAGCGCGTTACCAATGGCCATTAGGCAGCAGAACATAATCAGTTTACGCCGATCGCCCTGGCTATCTGATCGTTTTGCCAGACCAAGACTAACCGCAATCCCGGCAATCGCATTGACGGTGTAAAACAGACCGACCCAAAATGGCTGCGCCCCAACCTCACGACTCAGAAACAGGCTCAGCGTGGGTGCCTGTAATGCACCCGCCACGCCCATCATGAATGCAACCAGCATAAATGCGGCATAAACGCCGTTAAGGCGCCGTCCCATCGTCATAATCCAGAGCATTACCTTTCCTTTTGCGCAGCGGAAACGAAAAAAAGCCAGCAGGTAATATCTGCTGGCGGGTGAATCGAGGCGGTAGCCTGCACCAATACTCAGTCACACATGATGTCTGCAATTCGGCATTCAGAGGTCAGTTTGTCAGCTCCCACTGCATCAGTTCTTCGAGCATCTTTAAGCGCTGCGGTGCGCTCAGGCAAGCCAACCAGGACAAGCGTTCTGTCGCGGTAAAGTATTTCAACCAGAACTGACGCATAGATGACCCCTTTGTCGTCTCATCGCTTCATCGGAATCTATTATTGACTTAATATAGGGATAATAAAATTGCTGAGTTTTCCGCAGGAGTTCCCCTTTTATGTCTTCTGGTCGTTTGCAACAACAGTTCATCCGTCTGTGGCAATGCTGTGACGGCAAAACGCAAGATACTACGCTGAACGAACTGGCGGAGCTTCTTAGCTGTTCCCGACGCCACATGCGTACCCTGCTTAACACCATGCAGGAACGCGGCTGGCTAACATGGGAAGCAGAAGTCGGACGCGGCAAACGATCGCGCCTGACGTTTCTCTATACCGGGCTTGCGCTCCAGCAGCAGCGCGCAGAAGACCTGCTGGAGCAGGATCGTATTGATCAACTGGTGCAACTGGTCGGGGATAAAACAGCCGTACGGCAAATGCTGGTTTCCCATTTGGGTCGCAGCTTTCGTCAGGGCCGACACATCATGCGTGTCCTCTACTATCGCCCTATGCACAACTTGCTCCCCGGTACAGCGTTACGCCGTTCTGAAACCCACATTGCCCGGCAAATCTTCAGCGCCTTAATTCGGGTAAATGAGGAAAATGGGGAACTGGAAGCCGATATAGCACATCACTGGCAACAAATTTCCCCGCTGCACTGGCGCTTCTTCCTGCGCCCTGGGGTCCATTTTCATCATGGTCGCGAGCTGGAAATGGAAGATGTGATTTCCTCACTCACGCGTATTAACAATCTGCCGCTGTACTCGCACATCACGCAAATTGTTTCCCCCACGGCCTGGACGCTGGATATCCACCTTTCGCAAGCGGATCGCTGGCTTCCCTGGTTATTGGGACAAGTGCCCGCAATGATCCTGCCGCGTGAATGGGAAACGCTCAATAATTTCTCCAGCCACCCCATTGGTACCGGCCCCTATGCGGTAATGCGCAACACGCATAGCCAGCTAAAAATTCACGCATTTGATGATTACTTTGGCTACCGGGCGTTGATCGATGAAGTTAACGTTTGGGTCCTACCGGACATAGGTGAAGAACCTGGCGGCGGTCTGATGCTGAAAGGCCCAACCGAAGATGAAAAAGCGATCGAAAGCCGCCTGGAAGAAGGCTGCTACTACATGCTGTTTGATTCACGTTCCCATCGAGGGGCAAATCAGGACGTTCGCGAATGGGTAAGCCGCATTCTCTCACCGACGAATTTAATTTTTCAGGCTGATGAACAGTATCAACGACACTGGTTCCCCGCCTACGGATTACTCCCCCGCTGGCATCACGCGAGACCAGGACTCGGTGAAAAACCGGCAGGGCTGGAAACGCTGACGCTTACTTACTACCGCGATCATATCGAGCATCGGGTTATCGCGCAGATCATGAAAACATTACTGGCGGAACATCAGGTACAGCTGAATATTCAGGAGATCGACTACGATCAATGGCATGCAGGCGAGACCGTCAGCGATATCTGGCTCAACAGTGCCAACTTTACCTTGCCACTGGACTTCTCACTGTTCGCCCATTTATGCGAAGTCCCGCTGCTGCAAAACTGTATTTCTCTGGACTGGGAAAACGACGCCGCCCGCTGGCGAACCGGCGAAATGAGTCTGGCCGCGTGGTGCCAGCAACTGCTTGCCAGTAAAGCTATTGTGCCGCTGATCCATCACTGGCTGATCATTCAGGGACAGCGGAGTATGCGCGGGTTACGTATGAATACCCTCGGCTGGTTTGATTTTAAATCTGCATGGTTCGCACCACCGGATCCTTAAGGCTTTTGATTTATTCACGTAATCATTACAATGTGCCGTTCTCAACGGGGTGCTGCGCCGAGTGCGCGGGCTGAGAAAATACCCGTCGAACCTGATCCGGATAACGCCGGCGAAGGGATTTGAGGCTACAGCTCAAGTCCTTTGCCACTCTTTTAATGAGGTGCAAAGTGTTAAAAAAATGTCTTCCCCTGCTGCTACTGTGCGCAGCGCCTGCCTTCGCCAAACCTGTTTTGACTGTCTATACCTACGACTCGTTCGCCGCTGACTGGGGCCCCGGTCCAACCATCAAAAAAGCCTTTGAAGCTGACTGCAACTGCGAGCTAAAACTGGTGGCGCTGGAAGATGGTGTATCACTGCTGAACCGCCTGCGTATGGAGGGAAAAAACAGTAAAGCCGACGTAGTACTTGGTCTGGACAACAACCTGCTTGAAGCCGCAATGCAAACCAAACTGTTTGCCAAAAGCGACGTGGCGAACGATACCATCGCAGTCCCTGGCGGCTGGAAAAACGACACGTTTGTACCGTTTGATTACGGCTATTTCGCCTTCGTTTATGACAAAAACAAGCTGAAAAACCCGCCGAAAAGCCTGAAGGAACTGGTCGAGAGCGACCAAAAATGGCGTGTAATCTACCAGGACCCACGCACCAGCACGCCGGGTCTGGGACTGCTGCTGTGGATGCAAAAAGTCTATGGCGATAAAACGCCAGAAGCCTGGCAGAAACTGGCAGCAAAAACCGTCACCGTCACCAAAGGCTGGAGTGAAGCCTACGGCCTGTTTCTGAAAGGTGAAAGTGATCTGGTACTAAGCTATACAACTTCTCCTGCGTATCACATCATCGAAGAGAAGAAAGACAACTACGCCGCCGCGAATTTTAGCGAAGGTCACTATCTGCAGGTTGAAGTTGCTGCCCGCACCGCTGCCAGCAAGCAGCCGGAACTTGCAGAAAAATTCCTTAAATTTATGGTCTCTCCGGCATTCCAGAACGCCATTCCGACGGGCAACTGGATGTATCCGGTTACCCAGGTCGCCCTGCCGCCAGGATTTGAGCAACTGGAAAAACCATCTACCGCACTGGAATTTACTCCGCAGCAGGTAGCAACCCAACGTCAGGCATGGATTAGCGAATGGCAACGCGCCGTCAGCCGTTAATACCCGGCTGGCTGATACCAGGGCTTTCAGCCGCCACGCTGATGGTGGCTGTCGCTCTGGCAGCATTTCTGGCGCTGTGGTTTAACGCGCCACAAGGGGACTGGTTCTCGCTGTTGCAGGACAGCTACCTGTGGCATGTGGTGCGCTTTTCCTTCTGGCAGGCGTTTTTATCCGCAGCGCTGTCCGTCATCCCGGCGATTTTCCTCGCCAGAGCACTCTATCGCCGCCGTTTTCCCGGACGTCTGGCGTTGCTGCGCCTGTGCGCGATGACGCTTATCCTGCCTGTGCTGGTCGCCGTCTTTGGTATCCTCAGCGTATATGGTCGCCAGGGCTGGCTGGCCTCAATCTGGCAAACATTCGGACTGGAATGGACGTTTTCCCCGTACGGCCTGCAGGGCATTCTGCTGGCCCACGTCTTTTTCAATCTCCCAATGGCCAGCCGCTTACTGCTGCAATCACTGGAGAATATTCCCGGTGAACAGCGTCAGCTCGCAGCGCAGTTAGGTATGCGCGGCTGGCATTTCTTCCGCTTTGTTGAATGGCCATGGCTGCGTCGTCAGATCCTCCCCGTCGCTGCACTCATCTTTATGCTGTGTTTCGCCAGCTTCGCTACCGTCTTGTCGCTCGGTGGTGGGCCACAAGCAACCACCATTGAGCTGGCTATCTATCAGGCGCTGAGCTTTGATTACGATCCTGCCCGAGCCGCCATGCTGGCGCTGATCCAGATGATTTGTTGTTTAGCCCTTGTGCTGCTTAGCCAACGTCTGAGCCGGGCGATCGCCCCCGGTACCACGCTGGTCCAGGGGTGGCGCGATCCCGACGATCGCCTGCACAGCCGCCTAGCTGACGCAATCCTGATTATTCTGGCCCTGCTGCTGTTGCTGCCGCCGCTGCTGGCGGTGATGGTCGATGGTTTAAATCGCCATGTACTGGATGTGCTTATGCAGCCAGTACTGTGGCAAGCGCTGTGGACCTCACTGCGCATCGCGCTGGCAGCAGGCATGTTGTGCGTTATTCTCACCATGATGCTGCTATGGAGCAGCCGCGAACTGCGTGCCCGACAGCAGGTACTGGCAGGCCAGACGCTGGAACTTAGCGGCATGATGATACTCGCCATGCCGGGCATTGTGCTGGCTACCGGCTTCTTCCTGTTGCTTAACGACACTATCGGGCTACCGGACTCTGCGGATGGCATTGTCATTTTCACCAATGCGCTGATGGCGATCCCTTACGCGTTAAAAGTGCTGGAAAATCCAATGCGTGATGTAACCACACGCTACAGTAGGTTGTGTCAGTCTTTGGGTATTGAAGGGTGGTCACGGCTGAAAGTGGTTGAACTGCGCGCCCTGAAACGTCCGCTGGCGCAGGCAATGGCCTTTGCCTGCGTGCTCTCTATTGGCGATTTTGGCGTGGTGGCGTTGTTTGGTAATGATGATTTCCGCACGTTGCCATTTTACCTGTATCAGCAAATTGGTTCTTATCGCAGCCAGGATGGTGCGGTAACGGCATTATTGTTGCTTATCCTGTGCTTTACGCTGTTTACCGTTATTGAGAAATTACCGGGTCGAAATGTTAAAACTGATTGATATCACATGGCTGTACCACCATTTGCCGATGCGCTTTACGTTGTCAGTTGCGCGGGGTGAGCAGGTCGCGGTACTTGGGCCAAGCGGTGCCGGGAAAAGTACCCTATTGAATCTGATCGCCGGATTTCTGACACCGGCCAGCGGTACCATGTTGATTGAAGGTGAAGATCACACCGCCACGCCGCCCTCTCGTCGTCCTGTTTCCATGCTGTTTCAGGAAAACAACCTGTTCAGTCACCTGAGCGTACAGCAAAACATTGGCCTGGGCCTTAATCCGGGATTAAAACTGAACGCGTTTCAGCGGGAGAAAATGCACCATATCGCCAAACAAATGGGGATCGAAAACCTGCTGGAGAGACTTCCCGGCGAGCTTTCCGGCGGACAGAGGCAACGCGTCGCTCTGGCACGCTGTCTGGTTCGCGAACAGCCCGTGTTACTGCTCGACGAACCGTTTTCCGCGCTCGACCCCGCTCTGCGTCAGGAGATGCTAACGCTGGTAGCCGATGTTTGTCGTGAGAAGCAATTGACTCTGCTGATGGTGTCACACAGCGTAGAAGACGCCGCGCGTATTGCGCCGCGTTCAATTGTGGTCGCCGACGGACGTATAGCGTGGCAAGGCAAAACGGATGAGTTATTAAGCGGTCATGCCAGTGCCTCAGCATTGCTCGGAATTGAGCGTCAGTAGCCAACCACTTTGCGCAGAATATCAATATAAACAGGCATCAATGGATGGCGCACCAGGGCAACCAGCGCAACAACGCCGATACCGAGAATAAGTGGTGCCAGCCAGAGCAGACGGCCTCGTGGCAAATACGGCGTTAAACGATCAACCGCGGCTTTGCCACTGCGCCACAGTCGCCAGCACAGCCAGCCTCCAACCCACAGCAGCAGCGCCGTCGCCAGCAACAACCATTTGAAATCCCCGCTCTGTATCTCAGAAGGAATATCAATCGCCGCGCCAGCCAGAATACCCGGCAAAAAATAGAAAGGGGGCCACAGTATGCAACCAATGATATTGGGCACGATAAATTTTGTGACCGGCAGATCCAGCATACCCGCCACCATCGGCACCAGCGGGCGCGTCGGCCCTACAAAACGGCCTACCAGAATGGTGAACATGCTGTGCTGATGGAGCGCATGTTCAGTTTTATCCAGTAATGCCTTGTTCTTTTTCATAAAAGACCAGCGATGAAGCGGCTTTTTAAAGCGCCATCCCAGCCAGAAAGAGATCCAGTCACCCAACAAACAACCAACGATGCCCGCAAGCCAGGCGTGCCAGAAGTTCAGTTCACCACTGCCAATCAGTGCGCCCAGCCCCGCCATCATTACGGTACCGGGTAAAATCAGGCCCACCAACGCCAGTGACTCCAGAAAAGCCACCAGTAGTACGGCTATCAAAGAGTACACGGCGGACTGGAGGATAAAGTGTTCCAGCAATGCTTGCATAATGTGTCCGTCAGATTTACGAAGCAGGGATTCTGATAACCCTTCCCAACTTCGTCAAGCCATCATTTGTCTGAATAGTTTGCGAGATATGACAACTTTCAGGACACATCATTCACTTTTTATTCACACCCTGCACGAAATTCGCTTGGGCTGGCACCGGTACATTTCTTGAAAACACGCGAGAAATAGAGCTGATCGTCAAATCCAACATTACGCCCGACCGTAGCGATAGGCATGCGCGTGGTACTCAACAGGAGTTTAGCCTGGCTAATACGCTGATCCTCACGCCAGCTCAATACGCTAATACCCAACTGCTGGCGGAACAGGTGCGATAAACGCGATGGCGACAGGCAGACATGTTGTGCGACGCTGGCAATATCAAAATTGCTGTCTGCAAGGTGATCGCTGATGTACTGGCAGGCATCACGTACGCGGTTATCCATCGGCGGGTGCAGCGATTCATTAATTGCTTCCATACGTCTGAGCAGCAGTTGCTCCAGCAGATTAATCGCCAGCAGTTCCGAGTATCGCCCTTCCCCCTGTCCGGCACTGATGATCTGACCAAACAGTTCGTTAAAATGCGGCTGATGCGCTTCGTCCGGACGAAAAAAACCAGTCTGAGCAAAAATCGTCGGCCAGGTCAGCCACTCCTGCCAGTATGCGCGTGGTCGAAAATAGACCCACTGGTGATACCATTCGCTGGCATCGGGGTGGCGTCCGTAGTGGTGAATTTCACCCGGTGGGAACAATAAAATATCACCTGGCCGGCAGACAAACTGCTTGCCCTGATTATTGATAACCCCTTCCCCACGGATGGTAAGGTTCAGGATATAGCCCTTCATCCCTAACGGCCTGTCGATAAAAAAATCCAGGTATCCGTTTGCTTCAATGGGGGTTAATCCCGCCACCAGATGTGCGTTAAACGAATAACCCGGCAGCAGGGGATCGTTTTGCGTTTCAGCCATAATTTCAATACTCCCGATGCTCTGATAAGAAACAAATCGTCCATATTGCGCAAGACATCGTCACCCTCGCCTCAGTGGATCGCCGTGTTTTCAGAAATTGACCATAAACCCCGCTTGTGAAAAGCATCTTGTAAAAAAGCCGTACCACATCGACGACAAAAACGGCTAACAAAAGTGTCTATAACTACGGCAGAAATGTCCACATTGATTATTTGCACAGCGTCACACTTTGTGATGCCACAGCATTTTAATCCATAAGATTAGCGGATCCTGCCTGACGGTTTTTATCCCTACTATCTACTGTTTATCCATACCTGTTTTTTTGGATGGAGCAAGACGATGGCAATTGCAATTGGCCTCGATTTTGGTAGTGATTCAGTACGAGCTCTGGCGGTGGACTGTGACAGCGGCAAGGAAATCGCCACCAGCGTAGAGTGGTATCCACGCTGGCAGGAAGGGCTGTATTGCGATGGCCCAAATAACCAGTTTCGCCATCATCCGCGTGACTATATTGAATCAATGGAAGCGGCGCTCAAAACTGTGCTGGCCGAACTGAGCGCTGAGCAGCGCGAGGAAGTGGTCGGGATTGGCGTTGACAGTACGGGTTCAACCCCGGCTCCCGTTGATGCCGATGGCAACGTCCTCGCACTGCACCCGGCGTTCGCTGACACCCCGAACGCCATGTTCGTGTTGTGGAAAGATCACACTTCAGTAGAAGAAGAAGAAGAAATTCCCCGCCTGTGCCACACGCCAGGCAAAGCCGATTATTCCCGCTATATCGGCGGTATTTACTCCAGCGAATGGTTCTGGGCAAAAATCCTGCACGTTACCCGTCAGGACAACGCTGTTGCACAGGCCGCAGCCTCCTGGGTTGAACTGTGTGACTGGGTTCCGGCCCTGCTCTCAAATACTGTGCGTCCACAGGATATTCGTCGTGGACGCTGTAGCGCCGGACACAAGTCTCTGTGGCATGAAAGTTGGGGGGGGTTACCTCCGGCAAGTTTCTTTGATGAGCTCGACCCGCTTATCAACCGCCATCTGCAATACCCGATGTTTACTGACACCTTCACCGCTGACCTGCCTGTTGGCACGCTGTGTGCCGAATGGGCGCAACGCCTCGGTTTGCCAGAAAGCGTGGTGATTTCAGGCGGCGCATTTGACTGCCATATGGGAGCAGTCGGCGCAGGAGCGCAACCCAATACGCTGGTAAAAGTTATTGGCACTTCTACCTGCGACATTCTGATAGCCGACAAGCAAAGCGTGGGTGAGCGCGCGGTGAAGGGAATTTGCGGTCAGGTTGATGGCAGCGTCGTACCCCATTTTATTGGTCTGGAGGCTGGTCAATCCGCCTTCGGCGATATCTATGCCTGGTTTAGCCGCGTATTGAGCTGGCCACTGGATCAGCTTGTAGCGCAGCACCCTGAACTGAAAGCTCAAATTAAAGCCAGCCAAAAACAGTTGCTGCCCGCGCTGACCGAATCATGGGCGAATAATCCTTCGCTGGATCATCTGCCGGTGGTACTCGACTGGTTCAACGGTCGTCGTACACCAAATGCCAACCAGCGCCTGAAAGGGGTCATTACCGATCTTAACCTTGCGACCGATGCTCCAGCACTGTTTGGTGGCCTGATTGCCGCAACGGCATTTGGCGCACGTGCCATCATGGAATGCTTTACCGAACAAGGTATTGCAGTCAACAACGTGATGGCCCTCGGCGGCATCGCGCGTAAAAACCCGATCATCATGCAAGCCTGCTGCGACGTACTTAATCGCCCGCTGCAGATTGTCGCTTCAGATCAATGCTGTGCGCTTGGCGCAGCCATCTTTGCCGCCGTCGCCGCAAAAGTTCACGCCGATATCCCGACCGCTCAGCAAAAAATGGCAAGTGCTGTGGAAAACACGCTGCAACCTCGCACCGAACAAGCTCAACGTTTTGAACAGCTTTATCGCCGCTACCAGCAGTGGGCTGTAAGCGCTGAACAACAATATCTTCCGACTGCCGCTCCGGCGCAAACAGCCCCGGTCAACCAGGCAACCCTGACACATTAAGGACACGACAATGACGATTTTTAATAACTATGAAGTGTGGTTTGTGATTGGTAGCCAGCATCTGTATGGGCCAGAAACTCTGCGTCAGGTAACCCAACATGCCGAGCACGTCGTAAACGCGCTGAATACCGAAGCAAAACTGCCCTGCAAACTGGTTTTAAAACCGTTGGGAACTTCACCTGACGAGATCACCGCAATTTGTCGTGATGCCAGCTATGACGATCGTTGCGCTGGGATGGTGGTCTGGCTGCATACCTTCTCTCCGGCCAAAATGTGGATCAACGGCCTGACGATCCTTAACAAGCCGCTGCTGCAGTTTCACACCCAGTTCAACGCTGCCCTACCGTGGGATAGCATTGATATGGACTTTATGAATCTGAACCAGACTGCGCACGGTGGTCGTGAGTTCGGCTTTATCGGCGCGCGAATGCGTCAACAGCATGCCGTCGTCACCGGTCACTGGCAGGACAAGCAGGCGCACGAGCGTATCGGTTCATGGATGCGCCAGGCTGTATCCAAACAGGATACCCGCCATCTGAAAGTGTGCCGCTTTGGCGACAACATGCGTGAAGTGGCTGTCACCGACGGTGACAAAGTTGCCGCCCAGATTAAATTTGGTTTCTCCGTTAACACCTGGGCTGTTGGCGATCTGGTTCAGGTGGTAAACGCTATTAGCGACGGCGACATTAATGCGCTGATCGACGAGTACGAAAGCAGCTACACCATGACACCAGCAACGCAGATCCACGGCGAAAAGCGTCAGAATGTGCTGGAAGCAGCTCGTATTGAACTGGGGATGAAGCGCTTTCTGGAACAGGGTGGGTTCCACGCCTTTACCACCACATTTGAAGATTTGCACGGCCTGAAGCAACTCCCGGGTCTGGCCGTACAACGTCTGATGCAGCAAGGCTACGGCTTTGCGGGCGAAGGTGACTGGAAAACAGCCGCTCTGCTTCGCATCATGAAGGTGATGTCAACCGGTCTGCAGGGCGGCACCTCATTTATGGAGGATTACACCTACCACTTTGAGAAGGGCAACGATCTGGTGCTCGGCTCGCACATGCTGGAAGTCTGTCCGTCTATCGCTGTGGAAGAGAAACCGATCCTCGACGTACAGCATCTTGGCATCGGTGGTAAAGACGATCCTGCCCGCTTGATCTTCAACACCAAAACCGGCCCGGCAGTAGTTGCCAGCCTGATAGATCTCGGCGATCGCTTTCGTCTGCTGGTTAACTGCATCGACACGGTACAAACCCCGCACGACCTGCCGAAACTACCGGTGGCTAACGCATTATGGAAAGCCCAGCCGGATCTCCCCACCGCATCAGAGGCCTGGATCCTTGCTGGTGGCGCACACCATACCGTCTTCAGTCACGCGCTGGATCTGAACGACATGCGTCAGTTTGCTGAAATGCACGATATCGAGATCACCGTGATCGACAACGATACACGCCTGCCGGCCTTCAAGGACGCACTGCGCTGGAATGAGGTGTATTACGGTTTGAAACGTTAAGGGTGATAAACATGTTAGACGATCTCAAACGTCAGGTACTGGAAGCGAACCTGGCGCTACCGAAGCACAACCTGGTTACCCTGACCTGGGGAAACGTTAGTGCCGTGGACCGCGAGCGCGGCGTATTTGTAATAAAACCTTCCGGTGTCGATTACAGTGTTATGACCGCTGATGATATGGTCGTCATCAGTATTGCAACGGGTGAAGTGGTAGAAGGAGAGAAAAAACCGTCTTCCGATACCCCAACCCACCGTTTGCTGTATCAGGCGTTTCCGACCATTGGCGGCATTGTCCACACCCATTCGCGTCACGCGACCATCTGGGCACAGGCAGGTCAGTCGATTCCGGCAACAGGCACAACACATGCGGACTACTTCTACGGGGCTATTCCCTGCACGCGTCAAATGACCGACGCCGAAATCAACGGGGAATATGAGTGGGAAACCGGTAATGTGATCGTTGAAACCTTCGAGAAGCAAGGCATTGACGCAGCGCAAATGCCGGGGGTGCTGGTGCACTCTCACGGCCCGTTTGCCTGGGGTAAAAATGCCGAAGACGCCGTACACAACGCGATTGTGCTGGAGGAAGTCGCCTATATGGGGATCTTCTGCCGCCAGCTCGCGCCACAACTGCCGAATATGCAGCAAACCCTGCTGGACAAACACTATCTGCGTAAACACGGTGCCAAGGCCTATTACGGACAGTAGCGAATTACTCAAGCAGTGCAGCGCGCTCTGGCGGCATACACTGTATAAAACCACAGCAAACTCCTCAGAACCAGGCTATAATCATGCCTGGTTTTTTGATGGATACACAGCGTGGCGCAGGCAGGTTTTATTTTAACCCGACACTGGCGGGATACCTCGCAGGGGACAGAGGTTTCATTCTGGCTGGCAACAGACGATGGGCCACTGCTTGTCACGCTTGCGCCTCAAGAGTCGGTCGCCTTTATCCCCACAAGTCAGGTTTCCCGAGTCACCTCATTATTAAGTAGTGAAAACGGCTATCGCCTGACGCCGCTCAATTTGCAAGATTTTCACCGACAACCTGTTTCTGGTCTGTATTGCCGTTCACATCGTCAGCTTATGCGTCTGGAAAAACTGCTGCGAGAAAACGCAGTGACGGTGTACGAGGCAGACGTGCGCCCACCAGAGCGTTATCTGATGGAACGCTTTATCACGTCCCCCGTTTGGGTCGAAGGCGACAGACGCGGCAACACGCTTGTAAATGCCCGCCTGAAGCCGAATCCAGACTACCGTCCCCCGCTGAAATGGGTATCACTGGATATCGAAACGACACGACACGGTGAACTGTACTGCATTGGCCTTGAAGGCTGCGGACAACGCATTGTGTATATGCTCGGCCCGGCAAATGGTGATGCCTCACAGCTTGATTTTGCACTTGAGTACGTGGCAAGTCGTCCTCAGTTGCTGGAAAAACTCAACGACTGGATAGCACGTCACGATCCTGATGTGATTATCGGCTGGAACGTGGTGCAGTTCGATTTACGCGTCTTGCAAAATCATGCCGAACGTTATCGTATTCCACTGCGTTTTGGCCGCGATAACAGCGAGCTGGAGTGGCGCGAGCATGGTTTCAAAAATGGCGTTTTTTTCGCCCAGGCTAAAGGCCGTCTGATTATTGACGGCATTGAAGCGCTTAAATCAGCATTCTGGAATTTCTCATCGTTTTCGCTGGAGACGGTTTCGCAAGATCTGCTGGGAGAAGGGAAATCTATTGATAACCCGTGGGATCGAATGGATGAAATTGACCGCCGATTCGCTAACGATAAACCCGCTCTTGCCACATACAACCTTAAAGACTGCGAACTGGTCACGCGCATTTTTCATAAAACTGAAATCATGCCATTTCTGCTGGAACGCTCGACGGTCAACGGCCTGCCTGTCGACCGGCACGGTGGTTCCGTTGCCGCCTTCGGCCATCTCTATTTACCGCGCATGCACCGCGCCGGCTACGTGGCACCGAATCTGGGGGAAGTCCCCCCTCACGCCAGCCCCGGCGGCTACGTGATGGATTCGCGCCCGGGTTTGTACGATTCCGTGCTGGTACTGGACTATAAAAGCCTGTATCCCTCAATCATTCGGACTTTTTTAATCGACCCGGTGGGGTTAATTGAAGGTATGGCGCATCCTGACCCGGTACACAGTACCGAAGGTTTTCTTGATGCCTGGTTCTCGCGCGAAAAACACTGCCTCCCGGAGATCGTTACCCAGATCTGGCACGGACGCGATGAGGCTAAACGCCGCGGTAATAAGCCGCTTTCTCAGGCGCTGAAAATCATCATGAACGCGTTTTACGGCGTGCTTGGAACAACCGCCTGTCGTTTTTTTGATCCACGGCTGGCTTCATCAATTACCATGCGCGGCCATGCGATCATGCGCCAGACCAAAGCACTGATTGAAGCTCAGGGATACGACGTCATCTATGGCGATACCGACTCAACCTTTGTCTGGCTCAAAGGCGCACACTCAGAAGAGGAGGCCGGAAAGATTGGCCAGCAATTGGTGAATCACGTCAATACCTGGTGGGCACAATCGCTGCAACAACAGAATTTGACCAGCGCCCTGGAACTGGAGTTTGAAACCCACTTCTGCCGTTTTCTGATGCCAACGATTCGCGGTGCGGATACGGGCAGCAAGAAACGCTACGCCGGACTCATTCAGGATGGAGACCAACAGCGTATGGTCTTCAAAGGGCTGGAAACAGTGCGCACCGACTGGACGCCGCTGGCGCAGCAGTTTCAGCAAACGCTGTATCTGCGTATTTTTCGTAACGAGCCCTATCAGGAGTTTATCCGCGAAACCATTGATAAACTGATGGCGGGAGAGCTTGATGACCAACTGGTTTACCGCAAGCGCCTGCGCCGCCCGTTGAACGAATACCAACGTAATGTGCCGCCACACGTGCGTGCCGCACGGCTTGCTGACGAACAAAACGTAAAGCTGGGCCGCCCTCCGCAGTATCAAAACCGCGGTACCATCAAATATGTCTGGACGATAAACGGCCCGGAACCGGTGGATTATCAATTATCTGCGCTGGATTACGAACATTATCTTACGCGCCAGCTACAGCCTGTTGCGGAGGGAATTCTTCCCTTTATTGATGATAACTTTGCTACACTACTCACAGGGCAACTGGGGTTATTTTGACGCGTGACGAATGCGTCGCCATCCAGTACCATAGCGCCCTTTCCATTCCTGGACCCATTTAACATCACTACCACTGATTTATTAGCCTGGTAGCGGTGTCGTATGCTCTCAAAAACTCGGGGTGCCCGAATAATGACGAGTATTGCCTGCAATTAAAGATATAGAGCCGAACACATATGCCTTTTACACTTGGTCAACGCTGGATCAGCGATACAGAAAGCGAATTGGGACTTGGTACTGTTGTCGCCATGGATGCGCGAACCGTCACATTACTTTTCTCATCAACGGGTGAAAACCGTCTGTACTCGCGCAGTGATTCCCCCGTGACCCGGGTGATGTTCAATCCTGGCGATACGATAACAAGCCATGAAGGTTGGCAGCTGCATGTCGATGAAGTAAAAGAAGAAAACGGCCTGCTTGCTTATATCGGGACCCGCCTTGATACCGAAGAAACCGGTGTGATGCTGCGTGAAGTACTACTCGACAGCAAACTGGTATTCAGTAAACCGCAGGATCGCCTGTTTGCTGGTCAAATCGACCGTATGGACCGCTTTGCTCTGCGCTACCGTGCGCGTAAATTTCAGAGCGAACAGTACCGTATGCCGTGGAGTGGTTTGCGCGGTCAACGCACCAGCCTGATCCCTCATCAGCTCAATATTGCCCATGATGTCGGTCGTCGCCATGCCCCCCGTGTTCTGCTGGCAGACGAAGTTGGCTTAGGAAAAACAATTGAAGCCGGGATGATCCTGCATCAACAGTTGCTGTCTGGCGCCGCAGAGCGTGTGCTGATCATCGTCCCTGAGACGTTACAGCATCAGTGGCTGGTCGAAATGTTGCGCCGTTTCAACCTGCGCTTTGCGCTGTTTGATGATGAGCGCTATGCCGAAGCGCAGCATGACGCCTACAACCCGTTTGAAACCGAACAACTGATCATCTGCTCGCTGGACTTTGCCCGTCGCAATAAGCAACGTCTGGAACATCTGTGCGACGCCGAGTGGGATCTGCTGGTGGTCGATGAAGCTCATCACCTGGTGTGGAGCGAAGATGCGCCAAGCCGTGAATATATGGCGATTGAACAGCTGGCTGAGCGCGTACCGGGGATCCTGCTGCTGACCGCAACACCGGAACAGCTGGGCATGGAAAGCCACTTTGCACGTTTGCGCCTGTTGGATCCAAGTCGTTTCCACGATTTCGAGCAGTTCGTTGAAGAGCAAAAAAATTACCGTCCGGTTGCCGATGCCGTCGCCATGCTGCTGGCAGGCAAGAAGCTGAGCAATGATGAGCTAAACATGCTGGGTGAGATGATTGGCGAGCAGGACATTGAGCCATTGTTGCAAGCTGCGAACAGCGATAGTGACGACGCCCAGAGTGCACGCCAGGAGCTGGTTTCGATGCTGATGGACAGACATGGCACCAGCCGCGTACTGTTCCGTAACACTCGTAACGGCGTGAAAGGCTTCCCGAAACGCGAGCTGCATACCATCAAGCTGCCGCTGCCAACCCAATACCAGACCGCAATTAAAGTCTCCGGCATTATGGGTGCGCGCAAGAGCGCGGAAGATCGCGCACGCGACATGCTCTACCCGGAACAGATTTACCAGGAATTCGAAGGCGATACCGGTACCTGGTGGAATTTTGATCCGCGCGTTGAGTGGCTGATGGGCTACCTGACCAGCCATCGCTCGCAGAAAGTGCTGGTTATCTGTGCGAAAGCGACCACCGCGTTGCAGTTGGAGCAGGTGCTGCGTGAGCGCGAAGGCATTCGTGCCGCCGTGTTCCATGAAGGTATGTCGATCATTGAACGTGACCGTGCCGCCGCGTGGTTTAGCGAAGAAGACAGCGGCGCACAGGTGATGCTGTGCTCTGAAATCGGCTCTGAAGGCCGTAACTTCCAGTTTGCCAGCAATCTGGTGATGTTTGATCTGCCTTTTAACCCGGATCTGCTGGAACAGCGTATCGGCCGTCTGGACCGTATTGGTCAGGCGCATGATATTCAGATCCACGTCCCCTTCCTGGAAAAAACCGCGCAGTCTGTGCTGGTGCGCTGGTACCACGAAGGTCTGGATGCGTTCGAACACACCTGCCCGACCGGACGTACCATCTATGATACGGTCTACAATAATCTGATTGGTTATCTGGCAGAACCGGAAAACAACGAGGGATTTGATGACCTGATCAAAACCTGCCGCGAACAGCACGACGCACTGAAAGCGCAACTGGAGCAAGGGCGTGACCGTCTGCTGGAAATTCACTCCAATGGCGGCGAAAAAGCACTGGCGCTGACCGAAAGTATTGAAGAGCAGGACGATGACACCAGCCTGATCGCGTTCGCCATGAACCTGTTTGATATCGTCGGTATTAATCAGGATGACCGTGGTGATAACTTAATTGTCCTGACGCCATCCGACCATATGCTGGTTCCTGACTTTCCGGGACTGCCGGAAGATGGCTGTACCATTACGTTTGAGCGTGATGTGGCGCTGTCGCGTGAAGATGCCCAATTTATTACCTGGGAACACCCGCTGATCCGCAACGGTCTGGATCTGATCCTTTCCGGAGACACCGGTAGCAGTACCATTTCCCTTTTGAAGAACAAAGCATTACCAGTAGGCACACTGCTTGTTGAACTGATCTACGTCGTTGAAGCGCAAGCGCCGAAACAGCTACAGTTAAACCGCTTCCTGCCGCCAACACCGGTACGCATGTTGCTGGATAAAAATGGTAATAACCTCGCCGCGCAGGTTGAGTTTGAAACCTTTAACCGTCAGCTCAGTGCCGTTAACCGCCACACCGGAAGCAAACTGGTCAACGCCGTGCAACAGGATGTCCACGCGATTTTGCAGTTGGGCGAAGCACAGGTTGAGAAGTCTGCCCGGGCATTGATCGACGCCGCGCGCAAAGAAGCGGACGAGAAGCTGACTGCGGAGCTGTCGCGCCTGGAAGCACTACGCGCTGTTAACCCAAACATCCGTGATGACGAACTTGCTGCAATCGAAAGCAACCGTCAACAGGTGATGGATAGCCTGGATCAGGCGGGCTGGCGCCTGGATGCCTTGCGTCTGATCGTCGTGACGCACCAGTAACGGAGTCATACATGGGGATGGAAAACTACAATCCGCCGCAGGAACCCTGGTTGGTTATCCTGTATCAGGATGAACACATTATGGTGGTCAACAAACCGAGCGGTTTGTTGTCCGTGCCGGGTCGTCTTGAAGAGCACAAAGACAGCGTGATGACACGTGTTCAGCGCGACTATCCACAGGCTGAATCCGTACATCGTCTGGATATGGCAACCAGCGGTGTGATTGTAGTGGCGCTGACCAAAGCGGCAGAGCGCGAGCTAAAACGTCAGTTTCGCGAGCGTGAGCCGAAGAAGCAATATGTCGCGCGCATCTGGGGACATCCCTCACCTGCCGAGGGACTGGTTGATTTACCACTGATTTGTGACTGGCCGAACCGACCAAAGCAGAAAGTGTGTTATGAAACCGGCAAATCCGCGCAGACCGAGTATGAAGTCGTGGAGTTTGCTGCGGATAATACCGCCCGGGTGGTGCTCAAACCTATTACCGGGCGTTCCCATCAGCTTCGCGTACATATGCAGGCGTTAGGGCATCCGATTCTGGGCGATCGCTTCTATGCCCCGCCGGAAGCCCTGGCGATGGCACCACGCTTGCTACTGCATGCGGAGATGCTAACCATCACCCACCCCGCCTACGGCAACAGTATGACGTTTAAAGTCCCGGCAGATTTTTAAATCTCAGAGCCAATTTATGCCGGAGACGCTTCGCTTGTCCGGCCTACATTCATAACGTAGGCCGGATAAGACGCCAGCCGCCATCCGACAAAGCAATCACTTGAACCCTTTTTGATCCTTAATCAACTCGTAAGCTTTTTGGATTTCCTGCGCTTTCTGTTTCGCCATTTCCATCATCTCCGGCGGCAACCCTTTCGCAACCAGTTTATCAGGATGGTGCTCACTCATCAGTTTGCGATAGGCTCGCTTAATGGTCGTCGCATCATCGGTTGCTTTAACGCCAAGCACGTTACAGGCATCTTCCAGCGTAGGTCCTCGTTGCGCCTGCTGCCAGCCGCCACCAGACTGCTGCTGGTATCCTCCACCAAACTGCGCGCCCCCCTGCATCATGCGCAGGAACTGATCAAATTGCGTACGCGAGATCCCCAGTTCTTCTGCAATTACGTACAGCACTTCGCGTTCGTTAGGATGCAATGAACCATCGGCAAACGCGGCCTGGATCTGAATCTCCAGAAACATGCGGATCAGATCGAAACGGCCAAAACAGACGCTACGAAACTGGCGCATCTTTTCACGTAATGGGTAATTATCTGATTTTCCCACCCGGAAGGCATGCTGAGCGGCGGTACGTGAGTCACCGTGCAAATTCATCCGATCCATCAGTTGGCTGGCAATATGGATATCTGCTTCCGTGACGCGTCCTTTGGATTTGGTCAGATGTCCCATCACCTCAAAAGTGGTGGCAAAAAACAGTGCCTGACGTTCACGTTGATTCGCAAACCATGCCATTTTGCGCATGCGAGCTTTGTCGAACATATGGCCAACTAACAGGCCCAAAACCACGCCCCAGAAGCCGCCGCCCATCATTAAGGCCACGGCTACACCAATAATCTTTCCCCAATACTGCATAGACTCCCCAAATCTTTATGCTGTCAGCCAGGCTATGTCCCACAATATAAGGTGCTTTTACCGTTTTACGGCTGCGGTCAATTGTGGGACATCGCCTATAATTTGCATTATCATACCTGTCATTCAATGCCGTGCCTAACACCACGGATGCCTAAATGGGCAGGATTAATACTAGCGCAGTGAAGATGAGATAAGTTAGGCTGTGACCGTTTGTCACGCGCGACGCTACTGATGATGGAACAATAAATACAACGTATGAAAAAACGTATTCCCACTCTTCTGGCCACCATGATTGCCAGCGCCCTCTATAGTCAGCAGGGTCTGGCAGCCGATCTCGCCTCACAGTGCATGTTGGGCGTGCCAAGCTATAACCGTCCTCTGGTGCAGGGCGAGACAAACGAGTTACCCGTTACCATCAATGCCGATCACGCGAAAGGGAATTACCCGGATGACGCCGTGTTTACCGGCAACGTGGATATCGCCCAGGGTAATAGCCGCCTGCAGGCCGATGAAGTACAGCTTCATCAGAAACAGGCCGAGGGTCTGCCGGAGCCGGTTCGCACCGTCGATGCTCTGGGTAACGTCCACTATGATGACAACCAGGTCATTCTGAAGGGCCCGAAGGGTTGGTCTAACCTGAATACAAAAGATACCAACATCTGGGAAGGTGACTATCAGATGGTTGGCCGTCAGGGGCGCGGGAAAGCGGACCTGATGAAACAGCGTGGTGAAAACCGCTATACCATTCTGGAGAACGGTAGCTTTACCTCCTGTTTGCCGGGATCTAATACCTGGAGCGTTGTCGGTAGCGAAGTGATCCACGACCGCGAAGAACAGGTGGCAGAAATCTGGAACGCTCGCTTCAAGCTGGGCCCGGTTCCGGTCTTTTACAGCCCTTATTTACAGCTTCCCGTTGGAGATAAGCGACGTTCTGGCTTCCTGATCCCGAACGCAAAATACTCCACCAATAACTATTTTGAGTTCTACCTTCCGTATTACTGGAATATCGCGCCCAATATGGACGCCACCATCACGCCGCATTATATGCACCGTCGTGGCGGTATTATGTGGGAGAACGAATTCCGTTACCTCACTCAGGCGGGTGCGGGCCTGATGGAATTTGACTATCTGAATTCCGACAAAGTTTACGATGATGAACATCCGAAGGATGACAATTCGCGCCGCTGGCTGTTCTACTGGCAACATGCTGGGGTAATGGACCAGGTGTGGCGTTTCAACGTCGACTATACCAAAGTCAGCGATACCAGCTACTTTAATGATTTCGATAATAAATACGGCTCCAGTACCGACGGCTATGCCACGCAAAAATTCAGCGTTGGCTACGCGGTACAGAACTTTGATGCCACGATATCGACCAAGCAGTTCCAGGTCTTCGACGCCCAAAACAGCAACAGTTACTCTGCGCAACCGCAGTTAGACGTCAACTACTATCAGAATGATGTGGGTCCGTTCGATACCCGCATTTATGGTCAGGCGGTGCATTTCGTCAATACCAATGACAATATGCCGGAAGCCACACGAGTTCACCTTGAGCCAACTATCAACCTGCCGTTATCCAATCAGTGGGGAAGCATCAACACTGAAGCGAAGCTATTGGCAACGCATTATCAGCAAACCAATCTGGATACGTACAATAATAATCCGGGCAACGTAAACAAGCTGGACGAATCGGCCAACCGCGTGATGCCGCAGTTTAAAGTTGACGGCAAAATGGTATTTGAGCGTGACATGGCAATGCTGGCACCGGGTTATACCCAGACGCTGGAGCCGCGCGCGCAGTACCTGTACGTACCGTATCGTGACCAAAGTCATATCTATAACTATGACTCCTCACTGCTGCAATCTGACTATAGCGGCCTGTTCCGTGACCGCACTTATGGCGGTCTGGACCGTATTGCTTCCGCCAACCAGGTCACTACCGGTGTCACATCTCGCGTATATGATGACGCGGCCGTTGAACGTTTTAATATTTCCGTGGGTCAAATCTACTATTTCACGGAGTCTCGCACCGGCGATGACAACATTAAATGGGAGAATGACGACAAAACCGGCTCACTGGTATGGGCAGGCGATACCTACTGGCGTATCTCCGATCGCTGGGGTTTACGCAGCGGTATCCAGTACGACACCCGTCTGGACAGCGTCGCCACCAGCAGCAGCAGCATCGAATATCGTCGTGACGAAAACCGCATGCTGCAGTTGAATTACCGTTATGCCAGCTCTGAGTATATTCAGGCTACGCTGCCATCGTACTACTCTACAGCGGAGCAGTATAAAAACGGGATTTCGCAGGTGGGCGCAGTGGCAAGCTTCCCGATTGCCGACCGTTGGTCGATTGTCGGTGCTTACTACTTTGATACCAATGTGAACAAAGAAGCGGACTCAATGCTGGGCTTGCAGTACAACTCCTGCTGTTACGCCATCCGCTTCGGCTACGAACGTAAGCTGAACGGTTGGGATAACACCCAGCAACACGCAGTTTATGACAATACGATCGGCTTTAATATCGAACTGCGCGGTCTGAGCTCTAACTATGGCCTTGGCACCAATCAAATGTTGCGTTCGAACATATTGCCGTACCAAAGCGCTTTATGATCTGACTGATTTATACCCAATGGATTTCGAGCTGCATTGAGGCGGCAACTGAGAGAATCCCCAAGAGCTTACATCAGTAAGTGACAGGGGTGAGTGAAGGCGGCCAACAAAAATGCGGCTTGAAAGACGAAGGGTATACTACGTAATCCGCATTGCGGTTAATTAATAATGGAAAAAGTATGAAGAACTGGAAAACGCTGCTTCTCGGTATCGCCATGATCGCGAATACCAGTTTCGCTGCCCCACAGGTAGTCGATAAAGTCGCAGCCGTCGTCAATAACGGCGTCGTTCTGGAAAGCGACGTCGATGGCTTAATGCAGTCCGTAAAACTCAATGCAGGTCAGGCTGGCCAGCAACTTCCGGACGATGCAACGCTTCGTCATCAGATCCTGGAACGTTTGATCATGGATCAAATTATTCTGCAGATGGGTCAGAAGATGGGGGTGAAAATCTCTGATGAGCAGTTGGATCAGGCTATCGCTAACATCGCCAAACAGAACAACATGACACTGGACCAAATGCGCAGCCGTCTGGCTCAGGATGGCTTAAGCTATTCGACCTATCGTAGCCAAATCCGTAAAGAGATGACTATCTCTGAGGTGCGCAACAATGAAGTACGCCGCCGTGTCACGATCCTGCCGCAGGAAGTTGATGCCCTGGCGCAGCAGGTTGGCAACCAAAATGATGCCAGCACTGAACTCAATCTGAGCCACATTCTTATTCCTTTACCGGAAAATCCAACCTCAGATCAGGTTAACGAAGCTGAAAGCCAGGCGCGCTCTGTTGTTGACGAAGCGCGTAACGGTAGTGATTTCGGCAAGCTGGCCATCACTTATTCTGCCGATCAGCAGGCGCTGAAAGGCGGTCAGATGGGCTGGGGTCGTATTCAGGAACTGCCAGGCATCTTTGCTCAGGCGTTAAGCACCGCGAAAAAAGGCGACATTATCGGCCCGATTCGTTCTGGTGTCGGCTTCCACATTCTGAAAGTTAATGATATGCGTGGCCAGAGTCAGAGCATCTCCGTGACTGAAGTTCACGCCCGCCATATTCTGCTGAAGCCATCGCCGATCATGACCGATCAGCAGGCACGTCTGAAGCTGGAACAAATCGCAGCGGATATTAAGAGCGGTAAAACGACCTTTGCAGCAGCAGCAAAAGAGTTCTCTCAGGATCCTGGATCGGCAAACCAGGGCGGCGATCTGGGTTGGGCTGCAGCAAACATTTTCGATCCAGCCTTCCGCGATGCGCTGACCCGACTGAACAAAGGCCAGATGAGTGCACCGGTGCATTCCTCTTTTGGCTGGCACCTGATCGAACTGCTGGACACGCGTAACGTTGATAAAACTGACGCGGCGCAGAAAGACCGTGCTTATCGCATGCTGATGAACCGTAAATTCTCGGAAGAAGCAGCGACCTGGATGCAGGAACAGCGCGCCAGCGCGTACGTTAAAATTCTGAGCAACTAATGACCCGTACTCAACGCGTTATTATCACTCCCGGCGAACCCGCCGGGATTGGTCCGGATCTGGTCGTTCAGCTTGCGCAGCGTGAATGGCCGGTAGAGCTCGTCGTCTGTGCAGATGCCGCGCTCCTTTCCAACCGGGCAGCGATGCTCGGTTTACCACTCTCGCTCCTCCCCTACAATCAAGATATACCAGCCAGACCACAATCTGCGGGCACATTGACGTTGCTCCCGATTGCGCTACGCGCACCTGCCGTACCGGGTCAGTTGGTAGTGGAAAATGGGCAGTATGTGGTGGATACGCTGGCTCGTGCGTGCGACGGTTGCCTGCAAGGTGAATTTTCAGCTCTGATCACAGGCCCCGTACACAAGGGCGTGATTAATGATGCTGGCGTGCCGTTCACCGGTCATACCGAATTTTTTGAAGAGCGCTCACAGGCGAAAAAAGTGGTGATGATGCTGGCAACTGAGGAGCTGCGCGTTGCTCTGGCGACCACGCATCTGCCGCTCAGGGACGTTGCCGATGCCATTACGCCTGCGTTACTACGGGAAGTGATCGGTATTCTGCATCATGATTTACGCACGAAGTTTGGTATCCCTGATCCACATATTCTGGTATGTGGACTTAATCCACATGCGGGTGAAGGCGGTCATATGGGTACGGAAGAGATAGATACAATCATTCCGGTTCTCGATGAAATGCGCGCACAGGGGATGAAGTTAAACGGTCCACTGCCCGCAGACACCCTGTTTCAGCCCAAATATCTCAATAGCGCGGATGCCGTGCTGGCAATGTACCACGATCAAGGCCTCCCCGTGCTAAAATACCAGGGATTTGGTCGCGGTGTGAATATCACACTGGGCCTGCCATTTATTCGCACATCCGTTGATCACGGCACCGCACTTGAACTTGCGGGTCGTGGGCAAGCCGATGTCGGCAGTTTTATTACGGCGCTTAATCTCGCCATCAAAATGATTGTTAATACCAATGAATAATCGAGTCCATCAGGGCCATTTAGCCCGTAAACGTTTCGGGCAAAACTTCCTCAACGATCAGTTTGTGATCGAAAGTATTGTCTCTGCTATCAACCCACAAAAGGGTCAGGCCATGGTCGAAATCGGCCCGGGCCTTGCTGCACTGACCGAGCCGGTAGGTGAACGTCTGGACAAGCTAACCGTCATTGAACTGGACCGCGATCTGGCAGCCCGTCTGCAAACGCACCCGTTTTTAGGGCCGAAGCTGACCATCTATCAGCAAGACGCCATGACCATGAACTTCGGTGAACTGTCGCAGACAATGGGTCAGCCGCTGCGCGTGTTTGGCAACCTGCCTTACAACATCTCCACGCCGCTAATGTTCCATCTTTTTACCTATACTGATGCCATTGCCGACATGCATTTCATGTTACAAAAAGAGGTGGTCAATCGTCTGGTTGCAGGGCCAAACAGTAAAGCGTATGGTCGATTAAGCGTCATGGCACAATATTACTGCCAGGTTATCCCGGTACTCGAAGTGCCGCCATCGGCCTTCACACCGGCACCTAAAGTAGATTCCGCGGTAGTGCGTCTGGTTCCTCACGCCACGATGCCATACCCGGTTAAAGATGTTCGCGTCCTGAGCCGTATTACGACCGAAGCGTTTAATCAGCGCCGCAAAACGGTACGTAACAGCCTCGGTAATCTGTTCAGCGTTGAAGTATTGACAGAGCTGGGAGTTGATCCGGCGATGCGAGCAGAAAATATCTCTGTCGCGCAATACTGCCGGATGGCTAACTATCTGTCAGAAAACGCGCCATCGAAGGAGAGTTAAGCATGATCAATTCGCCCCGAGTGTGTATTCAGGTACAAAGCGTCTATATTGAGGCTCAATCCTCACCTGATGATGAACGTTACGTTTTTGCCTATACCGTGACCATCCGCAATTTGGGGCGAGCACCAGTGCAGCTGTTGGGGCGTTATTGGTTGATTACCAATGGTCATGGCCGCGAAACCGAAGTTCAGGGCGAAGGTGTGGTTGGCGTTCAGCCCCACATTGAACCTGGTGAAGAATACCAGTACACCAGCGGCGCGGTTATTGAAACGCCGCTGGGCACCATGCAGGGTCATTACGAAATGATTGATGAGCAGGGCGTCGCCTTTACCATCGATATTCCCGTATTCCGACTCGCCGTTCCAACACTCATTCACTAAAACAATAGCTATGGCGACATACCTCATTGGCGACGTTCACGGTTGTTACGACGAACTGATCGCATTGCTGCATCAAGTAGACTTTGCCCCTGGGAAAGATACCTTATGGCTTACCGGCGATTTGGTCGCCCGTGGTCCTGGCTCGCTGGACGTGCTGCGCTATGTCAAATCACTTGGCGACAGCGTACGGTTGGTATTAGGTAATCATGATTTACATCTGCTGGCCGTATTTGCAGGTATTAGTCGCAATAAACCTAAAGACAGACTCACGTCGTTACTCGAAGCACCGGATGCCGACGCGCTGCTTAACTGGTTACGTCGCCAACCGCTGTTGCAGGTTGATGAAGAGAAGAAGCTGGTGATGGCGCATGCAGGTATTACGCCACAGTGGGATCTGCAGACCGCAAAGGAGTGTGCCCGTGATGTCGAAGCGGTACTGTCGAGCGACTCCTATCCATTCTTCCTTGATGCCATGTATGGCGACATGCCGAATAACTGGACGCAGGAGCTGACGGGGCTGGCACGATTACGTTTTATTACCAACGCCTTTACCCGTATGCGTTACTGTTTCCCCAACGGTCAACTGGATATGTACAGCAAAGAGTCGCCGGAAGATGCCCCAGCTCCGCTGAAGCCCTGGTTTGCCATCCCCGGCCCGGTCAGTGAAGCGTATAGCATTGCATTCGGGCACTGGGCATCGCTGGAGGGCAAAGGCACTCCGGAAGGTATTTACGCGCTGGATACTGGTTGCTGCTGGGGGGGAGATCTCACCTGTCTGCGCTGGGAAGACAAACAATACTTTGTACAGCCGTCAAATCGCCATGTAGATCTGGATCCGGGCGAAGTTGTAAACGGCTGATGAGCATTCTGTAGGCCGGATAAGGCATTTACGCCGCTATCCGGCATTCACGCCATCTATTGCCTGATGGCGCTTCGCTTATCAGGCCTACATAGTGTATTAACGACGTTCCAGAATCTCGAAGCAATAGCTGTGAGAGTTTTGCGCGTCGGCATCATGGAATTCGCTGAAAACAGATTCCCAGTCATCCGGCTCGTAGTCCGGGAAATGCGTATCCCCTTCTACTTCAGCGTCAATATGCGTCAGATACAATTTCTGCGCTTTCGGCAGAAACTGCTCATACACACGCCCACCGCCAATCACCATAATTTCAGGTTCATCGCCACAGGCAGCAATTGCCTCATCGACAGACTTCACCCACTGCACGCGATCGTCGGTGCCTGGCTGGCTACTAATGACAATATTTTTACGCCCTGGCAACGGTCGCCCGATGGATTCCCAGGTATGGCGTCCCATGACAACTGGCTTGTTTAAGGTATTACGTTTAAACCAGGCGAGATCGGCAGGTAGGTTCCACGGCATGGCGTTTTCCATACCGATGACGCGATCTACCGCTAACGCCGCAATCAGACTGATCATTGAATATTTCCCGGATACAAAAAAATTGTCGCCACTATACGGAAAGCGCAATCTTTCGTCGACTGGCGGAAAGAGGATGAGCAGGAAAATTTTTCGTTCTGCTGGCGAACCGACCTATTTAAGGTGGTACGCCAGCATTACAGTAGTTCAAAAACAGCCAGTTAGCAGTAAAGTTTGCAGAACATCACATTTTGTACCTTATGCTGACGGTTTCACTTCCGGCTCATCGGCGACGTCGCCCGTATGTTTACCTTCATCCGTGCCTTGCCAGCCATGGCGTTGAATTAAAGATAGATGCTGACGATCCTCAGCAATAATTTCACTCAGCATTGCACTGGTGCGTTTATAGACAGCCGCACGGGAAACCGCATCGTTTTCCCCCTTCACCATCTCTTCAACCATCAACGTATTGAAGCGACGAAACACATCGGCCCGTTCACGGGCTTCATAACGCCCAAGCCCAAGACCTTCCAGTGCCAGGCGCCCGGTTTTCAGTGCACCTTCAAAAGTTTCACGTTCAGGCATCTCTACTCCCGCCTGACGCAAGCGGATGTAATGATCAACATCGCGCGCACGGGCAATAATTTGTAGATGAGGGAAATGGGTTTTCACCATTTCGGTCAGCTGCAGGCTGGTTTCGGGATCGTCGATAGCATTAATAATTACCTCAGCTTTAGCTGCGCCAGCTGACTCCAGCAGATCCATACGGGTCGCATCGCCATAAAAAACCTTCATACCAAATTTGCGCAGCGTTTCAATGTGGTCCGGATCGTGATCGAGCACGACCATCTTCACTCCACTCGACAGCAGCAAACGACCGGTTATCTGACCGAATCGCCCAAATCCGGCGATAATCACCCGGGGTTGTTCCTCGTCAATTTCATCCGCCTCACGTTCTTCATCGGTAGCCGATTTCTCAAGCCGCGTCAGGACAACCAGTAAAATCGGCGTGGCCGCCATTGAGAGTGCTACCGCCAGCGTCAACGCTTTCGCCCAGTCGGGATCGAGCACATTTGCCATTTGCGCTGCGCCAAACACCACGAAGGCAAACTCACTCCCCTGTCCTAATAATACGGCAAACCAGCGACGCTGCTTATTCGGCACCCGCAGCGGTTTCGCAATAATCCACAACATAATGGTTTTAATCGCCAGGAACCCCACCAGCAGAGTGACAATACGCAGTGGATTATCGATCAGCGTCCCAAAGTCGATAGACATGCCGACGCCGATGAAAAAGAGTCCCAACAGCAGCCCTTTAAACGGCTCGATATCGCTTTCCAGCGCGTGGCGGTACTCAGAACTCGCCAGTAATACGCCCGCCAGAAACGCCCCCATTGCCATCGACAGTCCGACCTCTTCTAGCAGTAAGCCGAAGCCAAATACGAGAAACAGTGCGACGGCACTAAAGACTTCCCGCAGGCCAGAACGCGCCACAAAACGTAATGCCGGACGGGTGACATAGCGCCCCAACAGAACCACCAGGACCAGCGCACCAGCCACTTTCAGCGCAGACAGAGCGAAAGCTCCCAGCGTCGTCGACGCACCACTCGCAGCCAGTAGTGGAATCATCGCTACCAGCGGGATAGCGGCAATATCCTGGAACAACAGCACGGCAAATGCACTGCGCCCCATTTGTGAAACCATCAGGTTGCGTTCATTCATTGCCTGCATGGCGATGGCCGTGGAGGAGAGCGCCAGCGTCATACCAATCAGTTCCGCCACCTGCCAGCGCAGGCCGAGGAACATACAGAACACGCCGATCAATCCACCACAGACCACCATTTGCAGTGCGCCGCCGCCGAAAACCGATGCACGCAGTTTCCACAGACGCTGCGGATCCAGCTCCAGACCGATAACAAACAGCATCAGAACTACGCCGATTTCAGCAAAATGCAGTATAGACTCTGCGTCTGTGACCAGTCGTAGCCCCCACGGACCAATGATACATCCGGCAATGAGATAGCCCAGCACAGAGCCTAAACCCAGTCGGACGGCAATCGGTACAATCAACGCCGCCGAGCCGAGATAAATCAGCGCCTGTATTAGTGTATGGCTATCCATGGTGTGCCTCCTGCCATTCCAGCAAACGTTGTTTGTAATGACGGGCCTGCGCCTGTAGCGTTTCGTCATCACAGATAAACGTGCAGTGCATAGCAAACGGTGGGAGCCACTTGAGACCACAATATATCGCTGTCGCCTGCAAAGGCTGAGAGAGCACGTCAAACCCCGGATGGGAACCGATCTCAAAGTGGTTTTCCCCACCACCGGTCGTCACCGCCCACAGCAGATGTTTACCATGCAGCGCGGTCCCCCCATGACCATATGCCCAACCGTGGGAGAGAACTTTATCCATCCACAGTTTGAGTAAAGGGGGTGTGCTGTACCATTGCATAGGATGCTGCCAGATAATAAGGCTCGCGCGAGCCAGTGCATCCTGTTCAGCAGCGATATCGATATTGAAGTCGGGATAGAGTTGGTAGAGCGAGCGAATTTCAACGCCTTCCAGCGTCCTTGCCTGTTCAAGCATCCGCTTATTCGCATGCGAGTGCTGCGGATAGGGATGTGCGTAAATGATGAGAATCATGATTAGCCTGCTATCACTGCATTATTGTAATAACAGTGAGTTTAGTCACTTAATCAGCAGGCTAAAAGTCAATATTATTGAGTAGCTGAATGGAGAAAACTGAACTAGTTGTCAAGTTCGCTCATGTCTTTAACCTGGTCACGGTTGATTTGTTCCGTTTTGCCAGTTTCCGCGTTTTTATACGATACCAGGCCGGTATCATCATCTACCTGCGGTTTGCCATCGGTGACGATCGTTTTACCATCAGTGGTTTTGACCGCCTGGTTAGAGGAACAACCGGCGACGGTAAACAGAGCAGCTGCGGTAAAAATAGAGGTGATCATAATATGTTTTTGCATGGTGTTCTCCCTGCTTTTCAGTCATTTTCAGTGATATACCCGTTAACTGTAGGCTAACTGACTGAGTAACAGGGAAAATACAGAACACTCCTAATAACTGGCCCGGGATACGGACTTGCTGCGAATCGTCATTTGACTCGTCTGAGCGAGCGTCAACCCTCGCGTTTCCGGTGCAAAAGCAATGGAAATAAGCAGTCCTATTAGCGAAATCCCTGCTCCCATTAACATCACAGAATTGATCCCATATTTAGTGATAAACACAGGGAGCGCCCAGGTTGAAATAATGGTCCCGATGCGACTCAATGACATAATCACGCCGACGGCTGACGCACGGATATCGGTAGGGAACAGTTCATTGGGATATAGCCACTGGAGATTCCCTGGCCCACCCGAGAAAAACGCATACACGGCAAATGCCAGTACCACCAGCCATGCCCCCATATCCGGGACCAGCCCCAGCACAGCCAGCGCCAGTGTCATCATCACGAAGCTGCCAATCAATAGCGGTCGACGACCTGCGCTGTTCAGCCAGAACATCGGCGGAATACATCCCAGCATAAAGCATAAGCTGATCACCACATTCCCCAGCGCGGCGCTTTTCCCGACACCGAGGCCCAGCAGCCCGACAATCTGTGGACCAAAGGTGTAAATGGCAAACATCGGGATCACCTGGCAGGTCCAGATTGCGGCAACAAACAAGACAAACGGGAAGTGGCGACGGTTAAACAACTGGAGAAAACGAGTTTCCTGCGGCGCTTCTTCGTCGAACACCACCGGTTCGCCGAACAACTTTATCATCATCTCCTCACACTCTTTTACCCGGCCTTTACGCAGCAGCCAGCGTGGTGATTCAGGCAGATCAAAGCGACCAATCAGGATCAAAATGCAAGGGATCACCGCGCTGCCCAGCATCCAGCGCCATCCCCCCTCAACATCATACAGCCAGTAGCCGACCAGATCGGCACAGGTGGCGCCGACATACCACATAGCGGCAATAAAACCGATGGAGAAAGCACGCTGGCGGGTATTGGAAAACTCGGTGATCATGGAGGTCGCAATGGGATAATCTGCCCCAATCACAACACCGATCAGCACGCGCATTACCAGCAGCTCAACAGGAGATGTAACGAACATTGTCGCCGCCGATATCACGCCAATGGCGATAATATCGATGATGAACATTTTGCGCCGTCCGACCTTATCGGAGATATAACCAAACAGTGATGTACCAACGAACAGCCCGGCCAGCGTCCCGGCTCCCAGCAGGCCAATCCATTCGGCATCCAGTTTCAATGCTGGTGTGAGCTGCTCCAGCGCAACGCCTATCATCACCAGCACATAACCATCCAGAAACGGCCCACCGCTTCCCCAAAGCATTATCCGGCGGTGAATGGAGGTAAATTTGATGTCATCAAAGTTCCTGGGCTGCTGCATAGCGACTTCCTGTTTCAACACGGGCAAAGCGTTATATCCAGGCCGGAGGAGGCATATACGCCGCTATCCGGCACTGGCGTCACGTTATTATTGCCGGATGTCGACACAGAGGCGTCTTATCCGGCCTACGGGTGCACAAACCTGTACTTATTAGCCGTAGCGAAACTCCACGCCAAACGTCCCGCGTGGGTATTCCCATTTTTCCAGCGCCGTATCAAGCCCAAGAATCCGACATGTACCGCATTCCAGACATCCGGCGTAATCAAAACGCACACTGCCATCGTCCTGTTTTTTATACAGTCCTGCCGGACAGGCTTTAATTAACACGTCCAGCACCTGTTGATCGGGCTCAGTTTTCAGAATGATATGCGGGATTTCTTCATCCACATTGAATTTATTGACGCCCAGCTTGACGTCCACGTTGACAGGAGAAGTCATAATACGGTCACTCCTTTAAGGCCATCCTTCAGCAGGTTGATGAAGCCCACTTTCTTCGCATGACGCAGCATTTTTTTACGCATAGGAACAGGGGCCGAACCATCAACGGTGAACAGGTCACGGGCGATACCAACCGCCATCTCTGGATAAGCTGTAAACATGCGTGGATTATCAAGGAATGCAGGCAAGCGCTGGTACATGCGCATGTCGCGCATCGGGCCATCGTCCAGATGCTGGTGATATTCGGTAAGCGCCTGTTTGCTAAAATCATCGCGCTTCATGGCGGAGAGCACCGTCTTAGCAGCCGCCTCTCCTGCCGACACGGCTAGATCCATGCCGCGAATGGTGAAGCCAAGGTTCATGCACATGCCTGCGGCATCACCGGCTATCAACACACCATCGCCAACCAGCTCAGGCTGCATATTCATTCCTGCTTCCGGTACAACGTGGGCGGCATACTCCACCAGCTTGCCACCCGCTATTAGTGGAGCAACAGCCGGGTGCTGTTTGAAATCTTCCAGCATTTGTGGGACCGATTTTTTAGCGTCTTTCAGGTGATGAAGACCGCACACCAGCCCCAGAGAAAGGGTTGTTTCATTTGTATAAAGGAAGCCACCGCCCATCAGACCATCGGTCGGTGAACCGGCAAACAGACAGGCTGCCCCCTGATTCCCTTGCAGATGAAAGCGATCTTCAATTACCGACTTCGGTAATTCAATGAGCTCCTTCACGCCAACGGCAACATGAGCAGCTTCAACGCGCTTTGCCATTCCCAGCTTTTCTGCCAGCAGAGAATTCACCCCATCAGCGAGGATCACAACTTTTGCTTCAAGAATATCGCCATCGGCTTCCACACCCACGACTTTGCCATCACGCCGAACAACGTTATCCACGCGAATACCGGTGATAAGCTGGGCCCCTGCTTCTTCAGCTTGCTCCATCAACCAGGCGTCAAATTTACTGCGCAATACCGAGTAAGAAACCTGCGATGCCGCGGCTTCTTCACCGTTGCAATAATCCATCGTCATCGCCCCTTGTTCGGTCATAAAGGCGAGTTTTTCGTGGGTGATCATGCGTTCAATGGGAGCCTGTTCAGCAAAACCGGGGATAATGCGCTCCAGGCTATGCGCGTAGATGCGCCCACCGGTGACATTCTTCGCGCCAGCAGAATTACCACGCTCGATAACCAACACCTGAGCCCCCTCACGGGCAAGCACCAGCGCCGCAACCGAACCGGCCAGCCCTGCACCCACGATGATGGCATCAAAGATATCTTCAGACATAAAAACTCCTGTCAGCGGCAGGGCATATAGCGCCCTGCCGAAATGGTTTAGCGCGCTAATGCAGCCGTTAATGCAGGCAGGATCTTCAGCGCATCGCCAACGATGCCATAATCCGCGTACTGGAAGATCGGGGCATTTTTGTCTTTGTTGATGGCGAAAATAGTCTGGGCACCGTTAGCACCGACCATATGTTGGATCTGTCCTGAAATCCCCACGGCCAGATACAGTTCAGGTTTGAGCATCAGGTTGGAGATACCTACGTAGCGTTCATGCTCCATCCACTTCTCATTTTCCGCTACCGGACGGGAGCACGCCAACTCAGCACCAATGGTCTGGCACAGCGCTTCGGCCAGAGAAATATTCTCCTTGCTGCCAATACCGCGTCCCACGCTGACCACCAGACGTGCTTTGTCGAGATCAACGCTATTGCTCTTACGAGCCTGCGTTGCGGTACGGGTGACGGCAGTGGTCGGAGCCTGCCACTGTACGGTATGCATCTCGCCACTGCGGGAGGCATCGGGTTGTTGGGCGTCAAATGTCCCACTGCTAAGCGTCATCACGGCAAACGGCGAAGCGATCGTTTCAGCGCCCATAGCCAGTCCACCGTAGACCATATGTTTAACCGCAGCCTTACCGTCCTGCAATGCCACCGCACTGGCATCGTTAGAGACCGCCGCAGACAAACGAAAACCCAGTTTCGCCGCCAGCAGCTTACCGCGACGTGTATTCGGCAACAGCACCGCACCACCTTCACTGTGCTGGCGAATAGTCTCAGCCATCACGCCGGCATAATCTTCCACCATACGATCATCTGGCTTACCGCTGAGCAGCCAGACATGATCCGCACCAAGCTGGAACGCCGCTGCACTATCAGCTTCGTTGAGCACAAACGTATTGATTTTTTCACCTAAAGTCTGCGCACCATTCATCAGCTCCGGCAGACGAGAAGGGGTATCGCTGAATACCCAGATACTGGAAAACTTGTTCATAACATCCCCTGATAATTAAATGATTTTGCGAAGACTCTCGACAAACGCAGCAATCTGTTCTTCACCGTCACCTTCAATCACAACGCGCTGACGCTCACGTTGCTTCGGTGCTGCAACCTGTTGTACGGAATACGCCTCCACGGCATTGAGCTCAATGTCCGCTGGCGACCAGACCTGAACCGGTTTTTTCGCTGCGCCGAGGATGGCTTTCATGGAAGGGATTTGTGGCGTGTTGATATCTGTTGAGACCGCAATAACTGCCGGGAGCGGAATGCTCAGGGTTTCAATTTCATCTTCCAGCTCACGTTCAACAATGAGGGTGTTATCAGCCAGAGAGAGGATCTTGCTCACGCCGTTAATCGCTGGAATATTCAGCGCTTCCCCCACCAGCAGACCAACCTGCTGGGCATAAAGATCGGAGGAGCCGTCGCCGCAGACGATCAAATCAAAACCGGATTTTTGCGCGGCAGCAGCCAGTGCGGTCGCCGTATGCTGCGGCAGCGCCTGCTCAAACCGATCGTCAATTACGACAATCAGTTCATCAGGCCCGCGCGAGAGCACATCTTTGCGGCCTTTTGCATTTGTCAGCGCTTTACCACCTACGCTCAAGGCGACGACCTGGGCTTCTCCCAGTTGCTGTTTTAACTGACAGGCCGCTTCTATCGCATTCAGATCGTACTGACTGATTTTGCCATCCGCTTTACTGAAATCCAGTGAACCATCAGCATTATTAATCAAAATATCCTGTTCATCAGGCACGCATTTGTAGCAAGTAATTATCTTCATTGCATCTCCAGAAATCATGAAGGAAACGTTATTCATATCGGCAGTGTTAAATACAGATATCACGCTCTTTAATTCGGAAATAAAACCTTAATCACCAATATTGAAAATGTCACACATTGATATTTGCAACTTTCAATAGTGTTACGTGCCTCACCAATATTGAAAAGATGCAAACAAATATGAAAACTTTCAATATTGTTTTCTGGATCACCAATATTGAAAGGCAGTTCGCTAAAAACACCCAAAGAATAGGAATAAACACATGATTTTCAACAAAAATAAAGCAAAAACAAAGCAAAACACACCAGAAATAAAAGTGTGACAGAGTTAACAGAATGCCCCGTAATGAATACCCATTATGAGTTACTCACTGAGGCGCCCCAGAGGTTAAATAGTTATCAACAAATTATTAATAACAAATATACAAAACAGCAAAAAAGGGAACACTAAATAAATTTCGTTTTCAAACTGGAATTCACTTATGAAAAATGAAAAGAAAAAATCGGGAATTGAACCAAAGGTTTTCTTTCCGCCATTAATAATTGTCGGAATACTTTGTTGGCTAACAGTAAGAGATCTTGATGCCGCTAATGTTGTTATTAATGCGGTATTCAGTTACGTCACCAATGTCTGGGGTTGGGCATTTGAATGGTATATGGTCGTTATGCTATTCGGCTGGTTCTGGTTGGTCTTTGGTCCCTATGCTAAAAAGAAATTAGGCGACGAAAAACCTGAGTTCAGCACAGCCAGCTGGATTTTTATGATGTTTGCCTCCTGCACCTCAGCCGCCGTGCTGTTCTGGGGTTCGATAGAGATCTATTACTACATCTCCACGCCGCCGTTCGCGCTAACGCCAGGATCGACACCGGCGAAAGAGATTGGTCTGGCCTACAGCTTGTTCCACTGGGGGCCTCTGCCGTGGGCAACCTATAGCTTCCTCTCGGTGGCATTCGCCTACTTCTTCTTTGTACGCAAGATGGATGTTATCCGCCCCAGCTCCACGCTGGTTCCCCTGGTCGGTGAAAAACACGCGAAAGGGTTATTCGGCACTATCGTAGATAACTTCTACCTGGTCGCGCTGATCTTCGCAATGGGCACCAGTCTTGGGCTGGCGACACCACTGGTTACCGAGTGTATGCAGTGGTTGTTTGGTATTCCGCACACGCTGCAATTAGACGCAATCATCATTACCTGCTGGATCATTTTGAACGCAATTTGCGTGGCTTGTGGCCTGCAAAAAGGGGTCAAAATCGCCAGCGATGTGCGTAGCTACCTGAGTTTTCTGATGTTGGGCTGGGTGTTTATCGTCAGCGGTGCCAGCTTCATCATGAACTACTTCACCGATTCCGTCGGTATGCTGCTGATGTACTTGCCGCGCATGCTGTTCTATACCGATGCCATCGGCAAAGGCGGCTTCCCACAGGGCTGGACCGTCTTCTACTGGGCATGGTGGGTCATTTACGCCATCCAGATGAGTATTTTCCTTGCCCGTATCTCTCGCGGCCGTACCGTGCGTGAACTGTGCTTCGGGATGGTGTTGGGCTTGACCGCCTCTACCTGGATCCTGTGGACCGTGCTTGGCAGTAACACTCTGCTGTTGATGGATAAAAACATCCTCAACATCCCACAACTGATTGAACAGCACGGAGTGGCGCGCGCCATTATCGAAACCTGGGCCGCATTGCCGTTCAGCACAGCCACCATGTGGGGATTCTTTATCCTCTGCTTTATCGCCACCGTCACACTCATCAACGCCTGCTCATATACCCTGGCGATGTCCACCTGCCGTGAAGTTCGCGATGGTGAAGAACCTCCGCTGTTGGTACGTATCGGCTGGTCAGTATTGGTAGGTGTCATCGGTATCGTTCTGTTGGCACTGGGAGGATTGAAGCCCATACAGACTGCGATTATCGCCGGTGGGTGCCCGCTGTTCTTCGTCAACATCATGGTAACGCTGTCCTTTATTAAAGACGCCAAAGTGCACTGGAAAGATAAATAAGTTTAATTAACCCATTACTGAAGAGGCTTGAAGATGGATTTCAATTTGAATGACGAGCAGGAGCTGTTTGTCGCTGGTATTCGTGAACTGATGGCCAGTGAGAACTGGGAAGCTTATTTTGCCGAGTGCGATCGCGATAGCGTCTACCCAGAGCGTTTTGTGAAAGCACTGGCGGATATGGGCATCGACAGCCTTTTGATCCCGGAAGAACACGGCGGTCTGGAAGCGGGATTCGTCACCGTTGCCGCTGTCTGGATGGAACTGGGTCGTCTTGGCGCTCCAACCTACGTACTGTACCAATTGCCAGGTGGTTTTAACACTTTCCTGCGTGAAGGAACCCAGGAGCAAATTGATAAAATCATGGCGTTCCAGGGCACCGGTAAGCAGATGTGGAACTCCGCGATTACAGAACCGGGAGCAGGATCGGATGTTGGCAGTCTGAAAACCACTTATACACGCAAAAATGGTAAGGTTTATCTTAATGGCAGTAAGTGCTTCATCACCAGTAGCGCCTATACCCCGTACATCGTGGTAATGGCAAGAGATGGAGCATCGCCGGATAAACCTGTTTATACCGAGTGGTTTGTTGACATGAGCAAAGCGGGTATCAAGGTCAACAAGCTGGAGAAGCTCGGCCTGCGTATGGATAGCTGCTGTGAAATCACCTTTGATGACGTAGAGCTGGACGAAAAAGACATGTTCGGTCGGGAAGGTAATGGTTTCAACCGCGTAAAAGAAGAGTTTGACCACGAGCGTTTCCTCGTCGCACTGACTAACTACGGTACAGCAATGTGTGCGTTTGAAGATGCGGCACGCTACGCGAATCAACGTGTGCAGTTTGGCGAAGCTATTGGACGCTTCCAGCTGATTCAGGAGAAGTTTGCGCACATGGCGATCAAACTTAACTCGATGAAAAACATGCTGCTGGAAGCCGCGTGGAAAGCGGATAACGGTACCATCACCTCTGGTGATGCAGCAATGTGCAAATACTTCTGCGCCAATGCCGCATTTGAAGTGGTAGATACCTCCATGCAAGTGCTGGGTGGTGTCGGTATCGCGGGCAACCATCGCATCACACGTTTCTGGCGTGACCTGCGCGTTGACCGTGTGTCCGGGGGCTCTGATGAAATGCAGATCCTGACATTGGGCCGTTCGGTATTGAAACAATACCGTTAAGTCGGCGCATCTGTAGGCCGGAGAGAGAGCTAAGCCCTCATCCGGAAACATGCCCGGTAGCGCTGAGCTTACCGGGCCTACAACTCACTGCCAGGAGCTAATTTATGAACCGTCTACCAATGCCCGCTTTTGGACCGCTGTCCGGATTACGCGTGGTCTTCTCAGGGATCGAAATTGCCGGGCCGTTCGCCGGACAAATGTTTGCCGAATGGGGTGCTGAAGTTATCTGGATTGAAAACGTCGCCTGGGCCGATACCATCCGTGTACAACCTAACTATCCGCAGCTATCACGCCGCAACCTGCACGCTCTTTCGCTCAATATTTTCAAAGATGAGGGGCGGGAAGCATTTCTGAAGTTAATGGAAACCACCGACATTTTCATTGAAGCCAGTAAAGGCCCGGCCTTCGCCCGTCGTGGTATTACCGACGAGGTGCTGTGGCAACATAACCCGAAACTGGTTATTGCCCATCTTTCCGGCTTCGGCCAGTTTGGTACCGATGAGTACACCAATCTCCCCGCTTACAACACCATTGCTCAGGCATTCAGCGGCTATCTGATCCAGAACGGCGACGTTGATCAGCCCATGCCTGCCTTCCCCTACACAGCCGATTACTTCTCAGGTATGACCGCAACCACAGCAGCACTCGCGGCGCTGCACAAAGTGCGTGAGACCGGTAAAGGCGAAAGTATTGATGTTGCCATGTATGAAGTGATGCTGCGTATGGGCCAGTACTTCATGATGGATTATTTCAACGGCGGCGAAATATGTCCGCGAATGACCAAAGGCAAAGACCCCTATTATGCCGGTTGCGGCCTGTATAAATGTGCCGATGGTTACATCGTCATGGAACTGGTTGGTATCACGCAAATCAACGAATGCTTTAAGGATATTGGACTGGCGCACATTCTCGGTACGCCTGAAGTGCCGGAAGGAACGCAGCTTATCCACCGCGTTGAATGTCCATATGGTCCGTTAGTCGAGGAGAAACTGGACGCCTGGCTGGCAACGCACACCATCGCTGAAGTGCAGGCGCGCTTTGCGGAACTGAATATCGCTTGTGCGAAAGTGCTGACCATTCCTGAACTGGAAGATAACCCGCAGTACGTTGCCCGTGAATCGATTACCCAGTGGCAAACGATGGACGGTCGCACCTGTAAAGGACCGAACATCATGCCGAAATTCAAAAACAACCCGGGGAAAATCTGGCGTGGCATGCCATCACACGGCATGGATACCGCCGCCATTCTGAAAAATATCGGTTATAGCGAAGCAGACATTAATGAGCTGGTCGGCAAAGGCCTGGCCAGAGTTGAGGATTAAACGCGACGCGCTGGCCAGTTCGTTTGGTTAGCGCTCACGCCTGATTTCAGTGGATAAGTAATATGGATATCGTTGGCAGACAAAACTTACGTCAGATGTGGGACGACCTGGCCGGGGTGTACGGAGATAAAACGGCGCTTATTTTCGAATCCTGTGAAGGAAATGTTCGACAGTTTAGTTATGCCTCGCTTAATGAAGAGATTAACCGCACGGCAAATCTTTTTCATTCCCTGGGGATCCGCAAAGGCGATAAGGTCGCATTGCATCTGGATAACTGCCCGGAATTCATTTTTTGCTGGTTTGGGCTGGCAAAAATTGGCGCCATTATGGTACCGATTAATGCCCGCTTACTGGGAGAGGAAAGTGCCTGGATCCTGCAAAACAGCCAGGTCAGTCTGCTGGTCACCAGCACCCAGTTTTATCCCATGTATCGCCAGATAAAGTTGGAAAATGAGACTCCGCTCAATCACATCTGTTTGATTAGCGATCATGTTCCAGCTGACGACGGCGTAAGTCACTTTTCCGACCTGAAAAACCAACAGCCAGCAACGCTGTGTTATGCGCCTGCGTTATCCACTGACGATACGGCGGAAATCCTGTTCACCTCAGGAACCACCTCTCGTCCCAAAGGGGTGGTCATTACCCACTATAACCTGCGTTTTGCTGGCTACTACTCCTCCTGGCAATGCGCCCTGCGCGACGATGATGTGTACCTGACGGTGATGCCCGCCTTTCATATCGACTGCCAGTGTACGGCAGCAATGGCGGCATTCTCTGCAGGCAGTACCTTTGTTCTGATAGAGAAATACAGCGCTCGGGCCTTCTGGGAGCAGGTACGTAAATATCAGGCGACGATTACAGAATGCATTCCGATGATGATCAGAACATTGATGGTGCAGCCCGCTGCATCCACGGACAAGCAGCATCATCTGCGCGAAGTGATGTTCTATCTCAATTTATCGGTACAGGAGAAGGATGACTTTATCGCACGGTTTGGCGTCAGACTCCTGACCTCCTACGGCATGACAGAAACGATTGTCGGCATTATTGGAGACCGTCCGGGGGATAAACGACGCTGGCCCTCTATTGGGCGAGTGGGCTTTAGCTATGAAGCAGAAATCCGCGACGATCAAAACCGTCCCCTACCCGCCGGAGAAATTGGCGAAATCTGTATTAAGGGCGTACCGGGTAAAACGATCTTCAAAGAGTACTATGCACAACCGGATGCGACGGCCAAAGCGCTGGAGCCTGAGGGTTGGCTGCATACCGGCGATTCAGGTTACCAGGATGAAGATGGTTTTTTCTATTTCGTCGACAGGCGCTGCAACATGATTAAACGCGGTGGAGAAAATGTCTCCTGTGTCGAACTGGAAAATATTATCTCCGCCCACCCCAAAATTCAGGACATCGTCGTTGTCGGTATTAAGGACTCTATCCGTGATGAGGCGATTAAAGCTTTTATCGTACTGAATGAAGGTGAAACATTAAGCGAAGCAGAATTCTTCAGCTTCTGCGAACACAATATGGCGAAATTTAAGGTTCCCTCTTTTATGGAGATACGAACCGACCTGCCGCGTAATTGTTCAGGAAAAATAATCAAAAAAAATCTGAAATAACCCCTCTGGCGGGAATTCCTCCTGCCGGGAAATCTATACCCAATAGATTTCGAGTTGCATTGAGACGGCAAGTCCGCTCATCCCTGGAGCATAGATAACTATGTGAATTGGGTGAGCGGGCACAGCTAACAAAAATGCAGCCTGAAAGACGAAGGGTATATTTTTGGAGATGAACTATGAGTGAATCATTACATCTGACCCGCAATGGCCCGATTCTGGAAATTACGCTGGACAGACCAAAGGCGAATGCCATTGATGCCAAAACCAGTTTTGAAATGGGAGAGGCTTTTCTTAATTTCCGTGACGACCCTGAATTACGCGTGGCTATCATCACCGGCGGCGGAGAGAAATTCTTTTCCGCCGGTTGGGACTTAAAAGCGGCGGCAGAAGGTGAAGCTCCGGATGCTGATTTTGGTCCTGGCGGCTTCGCCGGTTTAACCGAAATTTTCGACCTCAACAAGCCTGTCATAGCGGCAGTAAACGGCTATGCCTTTGGCGGTGGTTTCGAGCTGGCACTGGCTGCGGACTTTATCGTCTGTGCAGAAAACGCCAGCTTTGCGCTGCCTGAAGCGAAGCTCGGTATTGTGCCTGACAGTGGCGGAGTACTCCGTTTGCCCAAGCTGCTGCCACCGGCTATCGTCAACGAAATGGTGATGACCGGCAGACGGATGAGCGCCGAAGAAGCAATACGTTGGGGGATCGTAAACCGTGTCGTCAACCAGAGCGAGCTTATGGACAGTGCGCGCGAACTGGCACAACAGCTGGTGAATAGCGCCCCACTGGCTATCGCAGCGCTAAAAGAGATTTACCGTGCTACCAGTGAAATGCCGGTAGAAGAAGGCTACCGCTATATCCGCAGTGGTGTGCTGAAACACTACCCGGCGGTGTTGCACTCTGAAGATGCGCTTGAAGGCCCGCAGGCGTTTGCCGAAAAACGCGATCCGGTGTGGAAAGGTCGTTAATGTTGTCATGCCGGATAGGCTTCGCTTATCCGGCCAACAAATACCGTATACCGCCATCCGGTAAAAATAAGGAATATTGTGAGCTATTACGCTTTTGAAGGTCTTATCCCCGTGGTACACCCGTCTGCTTATGTTCATCCCAGCGCTGTGCTGATTGGCGATGTAATTGTGGGTGCGGGTGTCTATATTGGCCCACTCGCTTCACTGCGCGGCGACTATGGTCGTCTGATCCTTGAAGCAGGCTCCAATCTGCAGGATAGCTGCATCATGCATGGATACTGCGACACCGATACCATCGTGCATGAGCACGGACACATCGGACACGGCGCGATCCTGCACGGCTGCGTGATTGGTCGCGATGCGCTGGTTGGCATGAACAGCGTAATTATGGACGGTGCCGTGATAGGCGAAGAAAGCATTGTCGCCGCCATGAGCTTTGTTAAAGCAGGATTTACTGGCGAACCAAGGCAATTACTGGTTGGGGCACCCGCCCGGGTAATACGAGAAGCGACGGATCAGGAATTGCAGTGGAAGCGAATGAATACCAGGGAGTATCAGGATCTCGCTGTGCGCTGTAGGGCTGGGTTACATGAAACCCAGCCGTTAACGCAGGTCGAAGAAAACCGTCCACGCCTCAAAGGCACAACGGAGGTAAAGCCCAAAACGGCTTCCTGATGGTGCCGGATAAGCATAAGCACCATCCGGCAAAGAAAAGATTACCGACGCATACTTTTTGACAGCATCATCTGCCATTTCTGCTCGCGATTAAGCTCACTAGGGGGAACAGCCGACATCCGTGGCGTTTTCCCAACACTCACTCTTTTCTCCTGCAGACCGTGGCTCAATCGGCTATAAAGCTGAGGATCAATTCTCACAACTTTCACCAGGCGCTGACACTGACATCCGCGACCAGCAAGCTGATTAGGGATCATCTTAACTTCACAAACAATTTCACTCACTTCCGAAAGAATATAAGAGAGCGTATTAATCGCTTTGCAATGTTCAATATCGAAATGACGGGAAATTTCTTTTGCCGTCACCCAACGATCTTCTGCCATAATCCAATCAGCAATTAACAAATAAAGCGGTCTTTCAACATATTCTTCACACATAAGCGCACCATTTCACAAATTAAAAATCTGGCTACGGCTTGTCCAAAATTAATAAAAACAAAGCCATATTAAAATTGTGTATATAAAGGATAGTATGCGACTTGAATGTTGATTAGTGTGAACAACATCGCGCTTATTACATTGAAAATGTGGTTATGGAATTCTATTTATCCAGGAATGACCTGATAGAGCAAAAAAAAACGGCTCCTTTACAGAAACCGTTTCGAATTATATTTAAAGTCCGCTTAACGCAATTATCACCGGACCATCCAGATATTATTTATTGATCTGCGCGTGCATTTCCTGAACAGACGTCACCTTCTCTGTGGCATCCGCATTCAACGCCATCGCCGTGGCAAAACCACCGTTCAGGGTGGTGTCATAATGCACTTTGTACTGCAGCGCACTGCGACGAATCAGCTTGGAATCCTCAATCGCCTGACGACCTTCTGTGGTGTTGATGATGTAGGTGTATTCACCATTCTTGATACGGTCCTGAATGTGCGGGCGACCTTCATGCACTTTATTCACCAGACGCGGGTTAATCCCGGCCTCCCCCAGAACAATCGCTGTACCGTGCGTGGCATCCAGCTCAAAACCAAACTTCAGCAGTTTGGCCGCAAGGTCGACGACGCGCTCTTTGTCGCCTTCGCGAACAGAGAGTAAAGCGCGGCCCTGTTTTTTCATGGTGGAACTGCTACCCAACTGTGCCTTAGCGAACGCTTCCGCAAAGGTGCGGCCGACGCCCATCACTTCACCGGTAGAGCGCATTTCTGGCCCTAAAAGGGGGTCAACGCCCGGGAATTTGTTGAACGGCAGCACCACTTCTTTTACCGAGTAGTACGGTGGGATAACTTCTTTGGTGACGCCCTGCTGTGCCAGCGTTTTACCTGCCATCACTCGTGCAGCCACTTTCGCCAGCGGAACCCCCGTCGCCTTCGACACAAACGGTACCGTACGCGCCGCACGCGGGTTGACTTCAATCAGGTAGACTTCGTTATTCTTCACCGCAAACTGGACGTTCATCAGACCACGAACCTGCAGTTCGAAGGCCAACTTTTGCACCTGCTGGCGCATTACATCCTGAATTTCCTGGCTCAGCGTGTAGGCTGGCAGGGAACATGCTGAATCACCGGAGTGAACGCCAGCCTGTTCGATGTGTTCCATGATGCCACCAATCAGCACCATTTCGCCGTCGCAAATAGCATCCACATCCACTTCTACCGCGTCATCCAGGAAACGGTCCAGCAGTACCGGCGCGTCGTTGGAGACGCTAACTGCCGTCTGGAAGTAGCGACGTAAGTCGGCTTCGTCGTAGACGATTTCCATCGCGCGACCGCCGAGAACGTAGGATGGACGCACCACCAGCGGATAGCCAATCTCTTTCGCCTTCTCAACTGCTTGTTCGATGGCGGTGACGGTGGCGTTCGCGGGTTGTTTCAGTTTCAGACGGTCAACCGCGTGCTGGAATCTTTCACGGTCTTCTGCACGGTCAATTGCATCCGGGCTGGTGCCGATAACCGGCACACCTGCGGCTTCCAGCGCACGCGCCAGCTTCAGCGGGGTCTGGCCGCCGTACTGGACGATGACACCTTTTGGTTTCTCGATGCGCACGATTTCCAGCACGTCTTCCAGAGTTACCGGCTCAAAGTACAGACGGTCAGAAGTGTCGTAGTCGGTAGAGACAGTTTCCGGGTTACAGTTAACCATGATGGTCTCGTAGCCGTCTTCACGCAGTGCCAGCGAAGCATGTACGCAGCAGTAGTCGAATTCAATACCCTGACCGATACGGTTCGGACCACCACCCAGGACCATGATTTTGTCGCGATCCTGCGTTGGGTTCGCTTCGCATTCATCTTCATAGGTGGAGTACATATAAGCAGTATCGGTGGCAAATTCTGCGGCGCAGGTATCTACACGCTTATAAACCGGGTGCAGATTATACTGTTCGCGCAGCTTGCGAATTTCCGCTTCGCGCACGCCCGCCAGTTTTGCCAGACGCGCATCGGCAAAGCCTTTACGCTTAAGAGCACGCAGGAAGTCAGCATTGAGCCCGTTGATGCCAAGCTCCGCCACTTTTTCTTCCAGACGCACCAGTTCTTCAATTTGTACCAGGAACCAGCGGTCGATGTTGGTCAGGTTGAAGACACCATCGACGGACAGGCCTGCGCGGAACGCATCGGCGATATACCAGATACGCTCAGCGCCCGCATCTTTCAGCTCACGGCGAATCTTGGTCAGCGCTTCCGGGTCATCCAGGCTCACTTTAGGGTCGAAACCGGTAGCCCCCACTTCCAGACCGCGCAGTGCTTTCTGCAAAGATTCCTGCTGGGTGCGACCAATCGCCATCACTTCACCAACAGATTTCATCTGAGTAGTCAGACGGTCGTTGGCGCCGGCGAATTTCTCGAAGTTAAAGCGTGGGATTTTGGTCACTACGTAGTCGATAGACGGCTCAAAGGAAGCCGGAGTACGACCGCCCGTGATGTCATTCATCAGTTCGTCGAGGGTATAACCGACCGCCAGTTTTGCCGCCACTTTCGCAATCGGGAAACCGGTCGCTTTTGATGCCAGCGCCGACGATCGAGAAACACGCGGGTTCATTTCGATAACAATCAGACGACCATTTTTTGGATTCACCGCAAACTGGACGTTAGAACCACCGGTTTCCACGCCGATTTCACGCAGTACCGCCATCGAGGCGTTACGCATGATTTGGTATTCTTTATCGGTCAGCGTTTGCGCCGGAGCTACGGTGATGGAGTCACCTGTATGGATGCCCATAGCGTCGAAGTTTTCGATGGAGCAGACGATGATGCAGTTGTCGTTTTTATCACGTACCACTTCCATCTCGTACTCTTTCCAGCCAATCAGCGACTCATCAATCAGCAGCTCTTTGGTTGGGGAAAGATCCAACCCGCGTTCGCAAATTTCTTCAAACTCTTCGCGGTTATAAGCGATACCGCCACCGGTGCCGCCCATGGTGAAGCTAGGCCGGATAATGCACGGAAAGCCAACATCAGCGGCAACCGCGAGCGCTTCTTCCATGGTATGTGCGATACCAGAACGCGCAGTGTCGAGGCCGATTTTCTTCATCGCGATATCGAAGCGACGGCGGTCTTCAGCTTTATCAATCGCATCCGCCGTTGCCCCAATCATGGTCACACCGAATTCAGCCAGTACGCCCTGACGCTCAAGTTCCAGTGCACAGTTCAGCGCAGTCTGGCCGCCCATGGTCGGCAGTACCGCATCCGGGCGCTCTTTTTCGATAATCTTACGCACAACTTCCCAGTGAATCGGCTCGATGTAGGTAGCATCGGCCATTTCCGGGTCGGTCATGATGGTTGCCGGGTTGGAGTTTACCAGAATAACGCGGTAACCCTCTTCACGCAGGGCCTTACATGCCTGCGCACCGGAATAGTCAAACTCACACGCCTGGCCGATAACAATCGGACCCGCGCCCAGAATCAGGATACTTTTTATGTCTGTACGTTTTGGCATGGCTCTATTAACTCCTGATTATTTCGCGGACTGACGGTAAAGCTCAATTAACTCGATAAAGTGGTCGAACAGCGGCGCAGCATCATGCGGCCCCGGACTGGCTTCCGGGTGGCCCTGGAAGCTGAACGCCGGTTTATCAGTGCGGTGGATACCCTGAAGGGTGCCATCGAACAGCGATTTATGCGTTACGCGCAGGTTTGCAGGCAGCGACGCTTCATCCACCGCAAAGCCGTGGTTTTGTGCAGTAATCATCACGGTGTTGTTATCAATATCTTTAACCGGATGGTTGCCGCCGTGGTGGCCAAACTTCATCTTGATAGTCTTAGCACCGCTCGCCAGCGCCAGTAGCTGATGGCCGAGGCAGATGCCGAATACCGGAATATCGGTTTCGAGGAATTTTCCAATCGCGTCGATAGCGTAGTCGCACGGAGCCGGGTCACCAGGACCGTTGGACAGGAAAATACCGTCCGGATTCATCTTCAGTACTTCCTCTGCGGAGGTCTTCGCCGGCACCACCGTCAGGCGACAGCCGCGATCCACTAACATGCGCAGAATATTGCGTTTAGCACCAAAATCATAAGCCACAACATGGAACGGGAGTTCATCTGCAGATTTCGCTTCTGGCAGGTCACCTGCCAGCGTCCAGCTCCCCTGCGTCCAGTTGTAAGGCTCCGCAGTGGTGACTTCTTTCGCCAGGTCCATTCCGTTCAGGCCTGGGAAGGCTTTCGCTTTTTCCAGCGCCAGAGCTGCATCCGGGTTATCCCCTGCAATGATGCAGCCATTCTGTGCGCCTTTTTCACGCAGCAGACGAGTCAGCTTACGGGTATCAATATCGGCAATCGCCACAATGTTGTGACGCTTCAGGTAAGAAGAGAGGTCTTCAGTATCGCGGAAGTTGCTGGCAATCAGTGGCAGGTCGCGGATGACTAGACCTTGCGCATGTACCTGAGAAGATTCTGCATCGGCTTCATTGGTGCCGACATTGCCGATATGGGGATAAGTAAGAGTGACGATTTGGCGGGAATAGGAAGGATCAGTGAGGATTTCTTGATAACCGGTCATTGAAGTATTGAAAACGACTTCCCCAACCGCCGAACCTGTTGCCCCTATGGCCCGACCGTGAAACTGGGTTCCGTCTTCCAGAACCAATAGCGCTGACTTAATCAAAACACCCTCCAGAGAATATTCACTCACTTTATTTGCATATTAATTCATTAAGACAGAATGAATCAATGCAAATTTGCTTACCTATGGATTTCTGGCAAACGGCGGCATTCTAGAGACAGCCCAGCTAAAAGTCTACCCAAAAGGGCAATTTTTATTATTATTTTACGCAACTGGAATGAAACATGCGATTTAACAGGCAAAAAGATCAGCTAAGTGGGGGTGGAAAACGCTTGCGGAACTTATCGAGCGTGAAAAATAGCTTACACATGAAAAAAAGTAGACCATTTGGTCAAAATTTACATTTAATCTACAAAATACTGTAGGTAAACGTATCAAATTAATCAACTCAGGACAAAAACACACAAAAACAATCAAAAATAAAAGGGCAATAAAATATTGCCCCATGCAATCAACTAATTATGATTACAATAACCACATCACGAAGGATAAATAATGCCTATAAACTCCGTAAATCAAGCACGTCACGCATGTCAAAAAGACCATTTGACTTAGATTTAAGCCAGATAGCCGATCTCACCGCTCCATTAGCAAACGTCATACGGCTGGAAGCCTTGTGCGTAATCTCGATACGTTCGCCAATATCAGCGAACATCGCGGTATGTTCCCCGACGATGTCCCCTGCACGCACTGTGGCAAAACCAATGGTGCCAGGTACACGTTCACCGGTGTAACCTTCACGGCTATAGACAGCGCAATCTTTGAGATCTTTATCCAGTGCCCCGGCAATCGCTTCTCCCATCGCCAGCGCTGTGCCTGACGGCGCATCTACTTTATGACGGTGGTGGGCTTCGATGATTTCAATGTCGGTGTAATCACCCATCACTTTCGCCGCTTTTTCCAGAAGCTTCAGCATGACATTGACACCGACGCTAAAGTTAGCGGCGAATACAATGCCAATCTCCTGAGCAGCATCATGAATAGCCTGTTTGCCTGCATCATCAAAGCCAGTCGTCCCAATAACCATCCCTTTTCCATGCTGGCGACAAAATGCCAGATGCGTCAAAGTGCCTTCCGGGCGAGTAAAATCGATAAAAATATCGAAATCATCTTTGATCGCCTCAAGGCTACTCTGCACAGTAACGCCCGTTTTCCCGGCTCCTGCCAACTCTCCGGCATCGCTACCCAGCAAGGATGAGCCTTCACGCTCCAGCGCCGCGCCCAGCTGTACGCCATCCATGCCGAGGGTGGCCTGAATCAACTGGCGCCCCATGCGCCCCCCGGCTCCCGCGATGGCAATGCGGATTTGTGCATCATGCATAGCTATTCTCTTTTGTTAATTTCACGTAAATCATTTTCAGATTAACCAGCGCATCGCTGCGCCGCCAGCCGAAAACGTCGATAATTAGAATTTAATGATAAACAGGGAGAGATATCAGTAAAAGACATGACACTACGGAATAAGCAGCGTCATATCGTTATATCGTGCAGAAATCAGGGGGCCAGCGCCAACACGTGAGCAACCCACTGTTGAAAACCTTCAACGTTCAGATCCAGCGCCACCTGTGCGTTTGCCGGTTGACCAAGTCGTCCTTCAATATCCACCACCGTCGTACCCGACGTGTATTCACCCTGCGTTTCTACTGCCACAAAGCACGGCTTCATTGTGAACAGATCCGGACGCACCAGCCAGGCAATGGCGCAGAGATCGTGCATACGCAGCCCTGTATTCATGCTACCACTGCGGTAATGACTGAACAGCGCATGCAGCATTCTCCCGGTCTGGTTCAACTCAGGCAATGTCGCCAGATAATCTGGTGCGAGTACTGCCTGATTAGTAACATCCAGCCCGCACATCACAATCTCCAGCCCACTCTGGAATACTTTTGCTGCCGCTTCAGGATCGATAGCAATATTAAACTCCGCATTTGGCGTAAAGTTTCCCCTACCCGCGGAACCGCCCATGATCACCAGACGACGAATATTGAACGCACATTCCGGATAGTGCATCAGCAGCAATGCAATATTAGTTAACGGACCAATAGCAACCAGGGTGAGGGGTTCAGGAGAGCTCATCAATGCATCACGGATCACCTGAAAGGCGGGTTTTACCAGCGGCTGACGGTTATGTTCGACAAACTCATATCCTTCCATACCGGACTCACCGTGTACAGAAGCCGCGTCGCGTAGCGGTCGCAGCAACGGCATTGATGCCCCTTGTGCCAGCGGGATATCCGCATTCCAGAAATGTAGCAGTTGTAGCGCGTTACGAGTGGTTTTTTCCACAGAAACGTTACCTGCCACCGTGGTCATCAGTTGCAGATCCAGCTCAGGGGCAAACAGCGCGGCGGCTATAGCAGCGGCATCATCAATGCCGGGGTCGGTATCAAGAATGATCGGTAAGCGCATGGTTTCTCCAAAAAAAATGCCAGACGTTAAGTCTGGCATCTTCTCATAATAGATAAGTGAAAGTTTTACTCTACTTCACGAACATCCACACGCAGCTCTTTAGGCACTTCGAAAACAATGTTCTCTTCACGTCCTTCCAGCGGAACAGGTTCCCCGCCGCCAAACTCCTGTAGGCGAGTAATCACGTTCTGCACCAGGATATCCGGTGCAGAAGCTCCGGCGGTGACACCCACGCACTTCGCCTCTTTCACCCACAATTCCTGGATATCGGTTGCATCGTCGATCAGGTATGCCGCTTTGCCCATACGCTGCGCCAGCTCGGCCAGGCGGTTGGAGTTAGAGGAGTTTTTCGAACCGACCACCAGTACCACATCCGCTTGTTCCGCCAGCGCACGAACCGCTTCCTGTCGGTTAGTGGTGGCATAGCAGATATCGTCTTTACGCGGTCCGACAATTTTCGGGAAACGGTTACGTAGCGCGTCAATCACATCAGATGTGTCGTCCACAGAGAGCGTGGTTTGCGTCATAAACGACAGCTTCGCTTCGTTTTTAACGTCCAGCGTCCACACATCATCTGGTGATTCAACCAGATACATTCCCCCTTGCGGGTTGCTGTACTGCCCCATTGTGCCTTCGACTTCCGGGTGCCCGGCGTGGCCGATCAGGATCGACTCTTCACCGCGACGGCTGGCTCGCGCGACTTCCATATGCACTTTCGTCACCAGCGGACAGGTTGCATCAAACACCGTGAGGTCACGACCTTTCGCCTCATTACGTACTGCCTGAGACACTCCGTGAGCCGAGAAAATCAGGATCGCGCCATCTGGCACTTCGCTGATTTGTTCTATAAAAATAGCGCCGCGCTCGCGCAGGCTATCCACCACATAGCGGTTATGCACCACTTCATGGCGGACATAAATCGGCGCGCCGTAAATGGCCAACGCGTTTTCTACAATGCTGATAGCGCGGTCTACGCCAGCGCAAAAACCGCGCGGGTTGGCCAACAGGATCTGCATTTTACGCCTCCAGTGCCGGTTCGACTTCCAGCACTTCAATATCAAAATGAACGGTATGCCCGGCCAGCGGATGGTTGAAGTCAACCGTGATTGAATCACCATTGATTTCGCGGATCACACCCGGCATCTCACTGCCGTCCATTGCGGTAAAGAGCATGATAGCGCCAATTTCTGGCTCACCTGCGTCCATAAATTCCCGACGCGAGAAATACTGAATTAAGTCCGGGCTTGCCACACCAAAGGCGGCGTCCGGCTCCAGAGAAAAAGTGGTTTTATCACCCTCTTTTAACCCCAGAAGATGTTGTTCCAGTCCTTCAGACAGAGAACCATCGCCCAGGCGGAACAGCGCAGGCTTACCGTTATTGCGGGTTGACTCTGCGGTGGAGCCATCGTCGAGCTTTAAGGTGAAGTGCACCAGCACCGCACTGTTACTCTGTACTGATTTAGACATGCAGATTGCTCTTTAAAATTGCTGCCGCCTGTTTGCCCGGTAGCGCTAAGCAAGCCGGGCAAACAAGGATCGCGATATATTACACGCCGGATAAGCATAGCGTTATCCGGCATTTTTTTATGCGGCTTTTTTCTCTTTCGAAGGTAAGAAGCCTTCCAGGACAATCAACGCAGCGCCAATACAAATCGCCGTATCAGCAAGATTGAATGTCGCGAAATGCCAGTCACCAACGTAAAAGTCGATCATATCGACCACGAAACCATGCCACAGTCGATCGAACAGGTTCCCCAGCGCGCCACCAATGATTAGCGCATAGGCAATGTTGTTCAGCTTCTGCGTCGCCTTCGAGCGATACATCATCACCGCCAGAATGACACAAATACCAATCGCGATACCGGCGAAGAACCAGCGCTGCCAGCCACCGCTGTCGGCTAAGAAGCTAAACGCAGCGCCATAATTACGCGCATAGTGCAGATTAAGCGACGGGAATAGCGACACCGTATCCCCCAGAGCAAAGTTCTGGAGGATCAGGTATTTGCTGCCCAAATCGATAATCAGCACGACTACCACCAGCCATAGCCAGCGTAGCCCAGTTGAACAAAGAGGCTTACTCATCAGGCAAACTTACGTTTTTCGCCATCACCGGCGATGTTGCTGACACAGCGTCCGCAGATTTCTGCGTGTTCCGCCACCTGACCGACGTCGGTGGTGTAATGCCAGCAACGCGGGCACTTCTCACCTTCGGCTTTGCTCAGTACAATTTTCAGACCTTTGAGCAGTTCGCTCTGCTGAGCATCTGCAGGAGCTTGTGCATAATCCGCAACAATCGCGCCAGAGGTCAACAGAACAAAGCGTAACTCTTCGCCCAGTGCGGTCAGCTTCGCAGCCAGTTCTGGCTCAGCATACAGGGTGACTGCCGCTTCCAGAGAACCGCCCACTTTCTTATCCGTACGCGCCTGCTCGATAACCTTGTTCACTTCGCCACGCACTTTCAGCAGTTCGTCCCAGAATGCGTCGTTCATCGCTTCAGTATCGGCCAGACCAAACAGACCTTGGTACCACTCACCGGTGAAAACATACTTCTCGCGATCGCCTGGCAGGTAACCCCAGATTTCATCGGCGGTAAATGACATGATTGGTGCCATCCAACGGACCAGTGCTTCTGCGATATGGAACAGCGCAGTCTGGCAACTACGACGCGCCACGCTGTCCGCTTTCGCGGTGTACTGGCGGTCTTTGATGATGTCGAGATAGAACGAACCCATTTCAACGGAGCAGAAGCGCATCAGGCGCTGCACGACTTCGTGGAAGTCATAGGCTTCGTAGGCTTTCAGGATCTCGTCCTGTGCCGCTTGTGCACAGCCCACAGCCCAGCGATCCAGCACGACCATCTCTTCCGGTTTCACCATGTCTTTTAGCGGATCAAACCCGTTCAGGTTCGCCAGCAGGAAGCGAGCGGTGTTACGGATACGACGATAGCTGTCAGCAGCACGTTTCAGGATTTCGTCTGAAACCGCCATTTCGCCAGTGTAATCGGTAGATGCCACCCACAGACGCAGAATATCCGCACCCAGTTTGTTCATCACATCCTGCGGGCTAACGGTGTTACCGATGGACTTGGACATCTTGCGTCCCTGACCATCAACGGTGAAACCGTGGGTCAGTACCTGACGGTATGGCGCTTTGCCCTTCATTGCGGTGGAAATCATCAGCGAAGACATGAACCAACCGCGATGCTGGTCAGAGCCTTCCAGATACATATCTGCCGCGTGACCAGAAAACTCAGGGCGCACATCAACCACGGATGAATGGGTTGACCCGGAATCGAACCATACGTCCAGCGTATCCGGTACTTTGACATACTGGTCAGCTTCGTCACCGAGGATATCTTTTGGATCGAGATCCCACCATGCCTGGATGCCGTCGACTTCAACGCGTTTGGCAACTTCTTCCATCAGTTCGATGGCACGCGGATGCAGTTCTTCTGTGTCTTTGTGAACAAACAGAGACATCGGCACACCCCACGTACGTTGACGGGAGATACACCAGTCAGGACGGTTGGCAACCATTGATTCGATACGCGCCTGACCCCAATCCGGGATCCACTGTACACCTTTGATCTCTTTCAGCGACTGCGCGCGCAAGCCTTTCTGATCCATGCTGACGAACCACTGTGGTGTTGCACGGAAGATGATCGGAGACTTGTGACGCCAGCAGCAAGGATAGCTGTGTTGCATCTTCTCAACGTGCAGCAGTGCGCCTTTTTCAGTCAGCAATGCAACGACGATATCGTTGGCTTTGAATACGTTAACGCCATCCAGCGTTGGATAAGTACCTGGCAGATAAGTGCCGTCCGGACCAACCGGGTTAGCCACTTCCAGTCCATATTTCTGACCAATGACATAGTCGTCAGGACCATGGCCTGGCGCGGTATGCACCGCACCGGTACCCGCATCCAGCGTCACGTGATCGCCAAGGATTGCCGGAACATCAAAGCCCATAAACGGATGGGTAAAACGCAGCAGTTCCAGCTCAGCGCCTTTTACTGTACCAAGGATGCTGTACTCAGCGGCGCCAATACGCTGCATTACACTTTCAACCAGGTCTTTTGCCAGAATCAGGGCCTGACCGTCAATCTGCACCAGCGCATAATCAAAATCAGGTGCCAGAGAGATAGCGCGGTTAGCCGGCAGCGTCCACGGAGTGGTAGTCCAGATGACCAGAGAGATCGGGCCGTTGACATCAGAAACGCCAAACTTCGCTTTCACCGCGTCAGGGTCGGCAGCGTGGAACGCCACGTCGATAGACGGGGACGTTTTGTCGTAATATTCAACTTCCGCTTCCGCCAGTGCAGAACGGCAGTCTACGCACCAATGCACCGGTTTCGCACCTTTGTGCAGGTGACCGTTGCCGATGATTTTACCCAGCGCGCGAATGATGTTGGCTTCGGTTTTGAAGTCCATCGTCAGGTACGGATGTGACCAGTCGCCCAGCACGCCAAGACGGATAAAGTCTTTACGCTGGCCGTCAACCTGCGTTGCGGCATATTCACGGCATTTGGCACGGAACTCTGCGGCAGTGAACTTCTCTCCCGGCTTACCAAATTCCTGCTCTACTTTCAGCTCGATAGGCAGACCGTGGCAGTCCCAGCCCGGAACGTAAGGCGAGTCATATCCCGTGAGTCCTTTGGACTTCACGATAATGTCTTTCAGAATCTTGTTTACAGAGTGACCAATATGAATGCTGCCATTCGCATAAGGAGGGCCATCATGCAGAATGAAGGTTTTTTTGCCTTTTTTAGCCGCACGAATGATGCCGTACAGGTCATCATCAGTCCAACGCGCCAGCATTCCCGGTTCACGCTTGGCGAGATCGCCGCGCATCGGGAACCCTGTTTCCGGCAAATTCAGGGTTGATTTATAGTCACTCATCAGATTCTCGGTTCCGTATTTAAAACTCGTATAGGCGTTAAGCCGGTTTTGATAGCCCAAAAAAATCGCGGGCAGTTAACTCATCACGCGCAATCTGCGCTTTTAGTTCATCCAGCGAGGCAAATCGCTGTTCGTTGCGTATTTTTTTACGCAGTACTACATCTATATGGCGACCGTAGAGGTCCATTACAACGTCCAGCAAATGCACTTCTAACTGCTGGCGTACGCCTGCCACCGTTGGGCGAGTACCGATGTTAGCGACACCGGGAATAGGTTTTTCGCCAAGCCCCATCACCTCAACCGCATACACCCCTTTTACAGGAGAGACCTGGCGACGGAGCGGTAAATTTGCCGTCGGAAAGCCGATGGTACGTCCTAACTCGTCGCCGTGTACAACCCGTCCCGAAATGGTAAAGGGATGACCCAGCAAGCTTTCAGCCAGCAACAGATTATCTTCAGCCAGCGCCTGGCGCACTGCGGTACTGCTGATTCGCACTCCACCTTCACAGAAGGTCTGGGTACTGGTGATATCGAAGCCATACTCCGCACCCGCTTCCTGTAATAACAAGAAATCGCCCTCGCGACCAGCGCCGAAGCGGAAATCATCACCAACGGCAAGAAATTGTACACCCAGCCGCTTAACCAACAGGTCACCGATAAAATTCTGTGCCGTTAATGCGGCAAAGCGTCTGTCAAAACGTATACAGAGCACGTAATCAACGCCGCATTCCGCCAGATAACGCAGCTTTTCCCGCAAACGAGTCAGTCGTGCAGGTGACTTTTCAGTCGCAAACAGTTCAAGCGGCTGTGGCTCAAAAATCATCACCATTACCGGCAAGCCCCGCTTGCGTCCTTCTTCCTGCAAACCCTGCAGCAACGCGCGGTGGCCACGATGCACGCCATCGAAATTACCAATAGTCAGCACACACCCATGCGGGGCCTGACTGAGATTATGTATGCCTCGTATCAGCTTCATGTCTGGCTCAAAACAGTGAAAATCGTGAAAGTATACCCTGTACCGCGGTCAAGGTTAACCGACGATTGGTACCACGAAACAGAAAGAAGATTGTTTTCATTGTTATGAAACAAATTGATGTCCTTCATGGGCAAGCCAATTCAACTTTTCTCGTGGAAAAGCTGTATTCACAGCACGCAAGCTGGTAGAATCCTGCGCCATCACTACGCAACGAGTGCCGCAATTTAAACGGCGCTTATTTGCACAAATCCATTGACAAAAGAAGGCTAAAAGGGCATATTCCTCGGCCTTTGAATTGTCCATATAGAACACATTTGGGAGTTGGACCTTGGCTAATATCAAATCAGCTAAGAAGCGCGCCGTTCAGTCTGAAAAGGCCCGCAAGCACAACGCTAGCCGTCGCTCTATGATGCGTACTTTCATCAAGAAAGTATACGCAGCTATTGAAGCTGGCGACAAAGCTACTGCACTGAAAGCATTTAACGAAATGCAACCAATCGTGGATCGTCAGGCTGCTAAAGGTCTGATCCACAAAAACAAAGCTGCACGTCATAAAGCAAACCTGACTGCGCAGATCAACAAACTGGCTTAATCGCTTGCTTGTTGTCGCTTTGTGAAAAAACCCGCGCAAGCGGGTTTTTTTATGTCTGCTTATTTGTTCGCTGGCGTAAATAGCGCGGAATAATCCGCATTACAAATACGCTGCACCGCCGGATGCTGGATCATCCTCTCGGCAAAAATGGCATGATATTCCTCCATCACATTCTCCACGCGTCCAATCTCAATAATTGAGTCATCTGCATAGAAATTGTTCGAATAGAGCGTAGGTGCAACAAAAATGGCATTGTGTGTTGCACCAAAAGCTTTCATCAATGCGGCATCGTCAAACTCCCCGAGGATTTCTACGTTCAGCCCCTGAGAGTTAATCCAGTTCAGCAACTTACGCCCGAGCATTGAACGACGTCCTGGTATCAATAATCGCCGCTCCTCGAGGCATGCCGGAAACGGCTTTTCTGGTAACGGATTTGTACACCAGAAGCTTACACAACACTCGCCAATTTTCACCGAGAACAGCCCTTCCTGTTGCGTGGAGTCGATCGGGCAGTCTGAGATAATCATGTCCAGCTTGTGCTGGCTGAGCTGCTCCAGCAGCATCTCATGCGTTGATTCAAAGCAGCGCAGGTGGATCTGTTCATCTTTAACCACAGCAGCATCCAGCACGCTGCTGACCAGCTGTTTAGACAACGCATCCGCCACGCCAACGTCGAACAGTAAATTAGACTCTTTGCGATAGTTCACGATATCCAGCATCTCCTGGCTTAAGGTGAACATCTTGTCCGCATATCGAAAAACTAATTCGCCCAGCTCACTCGGCTCCAGCCCACGTCCCTTACGCTTAAACAACTTTCCCTGTAAACGTTCCTCAAGCGCTTTGATCTGCCCGGTAATAGTTTGTGGCGTCAGATAAAGCGCTTCTGCAGCCCCCACCACCGAACCTTCTTTGTACACATGCCAGAAGTAATACAGGTGGTTGTAATTTATATGAGACATACTCTCTCCCTGAAAATTGTCATAAACGGATTAACCGATCAGGCTGGCGCATTCAAACGCGTGCGCAGCCAGCTATAACCGATAACCGCCGACAGCAAGGAACCGATCAGGATCCCCAGTTTCGCCCAGTTAATTAACTCAGGATCAACGTTACCAAACGCAAGGCTGGCGATAAAAATCGACATTGTGAAGCCAATACCGCACAAAATACCCACCGCCATAATTTGCTGGAAATTCGTCCCCTCCGGCAACTGTGCCAACTTCAGACGCAGCGCCAGCCAGCAGAACAGGCTGATTCCCAACGGCTTACCAATAAGCAGGCCGGCAATAATGCCCAGAGGCAGTATGGAGGTTAGCCCATCCATCGTAACGCCCTGCAATGAAACTCCCGCATTGGCAAAGGCAAACAGCGGTAGAATCAAATATGCCACCCACGGATGCAGGACGTGCTCCAGACGCTTCGCTGGTGACCGGCCATGCTTTTCCTTCAACGGAATGAAGAAACCAACAATTACGCCAGCCAGGGTCGCGTGCACGCCGGACTTCAGTACCGCAGTCCACAGCACTACGCCAACCAGAATATAAATGCCGGTACGTCTTACCCCGCACAAATTCAACACCGCCAGAATCAAAATAGCGAATGCGGCAACCCCCAGCGAAAGCAGTGACAGGTCGCTGGTATAGAACAGCGCGATAATCACGATAGCGCCAAGATCATCGATAATCGCCAGCGCCATCAGGAATATTTTCAGCGCCAGCGGGACACGACTCCCCAGAAGTGCCAGCACGCCCAATGCAAAAGCTATATCCGTTGCCGCAGGGATCGCCCACCCTTCACGGGTGATAGGATCGGCATAGTTGAATGCGAGATAGAGCAACGCCGGAACAATCATGCCGCCAATCGCCGCAATGATTGGAAAAGCAGCCTGACGCAGGCTGGCCAGCGACCCTTGCATCAGCTCACGCTTCACTTCCAGACCAATTAGCAGGAAAAACACCGCCATCAAGGCGTCGTTGATCCACAGCAGCATATTTTTGTTGATCTCAAGCGCGCCAACCCGCAGTTGGACGGGGGTTTCCAGAAAGGCGTGGTACCATCCACTGGTTACGCCGATATTGGCCATCAACATAGCTACCACTGCAGCGATGATCAGAATAATGCCTCCCGAGGCGTCGCTACTAAAAAAACGATGCAGATGTTTCACTTTTTATTCTCTCTATTGGGTGAATACTTCGTAATTACTATCTTACTCCGCATAACTCATCGTTAATATTAGTTTATACATGATGAATAACTCGGTATTTACGAACTAAAAAACAAAGGGGGATGACAATTTGATCAGGACGGATCGCAGAAATAAAAAAGCCTGAGGCTCTTCAGTCTCAGGCTTTTCATCAAATGTTAGGCTTGTTTATTAGCGCGTCAGATCATCGAAGAATTTCTTCACGCCGTCGAAGAAGCTTTTTGAGCGCGGGCTGTTTTGCTCACCCGTCGGACCGCCAAAGCTGTCCTGAAGATCTTTCAGCAACTGTTTTTGTTTGTCGTTCAGACCCACTGGGGTTTCAACGACAACACGGCACAACAGATCGCCCTGAGCACCACCGCGAACCGATTTAACACCTTTGCCACGCATACGGAAAAGTTTACCGGTTTGCGTTTCACCAGGTATTTTTAACTTCACGCGGCCATCCAGCGTCGGTACTTCAATTTCACCGCCCAGAGCTGCCATCGCAAAGTTAATCGGTACTTCACAGTACAGGTTATTGCCTTCTCGTTCAAAAATCGGGTGCTGTTTCACCTGCACCTGAACGTACAGATCGCCTGCCGGTGCGCCATGCTCGCCTGCTTCGCCTTCACCAGACAAGCGAATACGATCGCCGGTATCCACCCCAGCAGGTATTTTAACGGACAGCGTTTTACTCTTCTCAACGCGACCATGACCATGGCATTTATTGCATGGATCTTTGATCAGCGTACCGCGCCCCTGGCAGTGTGGACAGGTCTGCTGTACGGCAAAAAAGCCCTGACGCATCTGCACCTGACCGGAACCGTGACAGGTTGGACAGGTCTGCGGCTGAGTACCAGATTTCGCGCCGCTGCCGTGGCAGACGTCACACTCTTCCAGTGTAGGAATACGGATCTCTTTGGTGACGCCACGCACGGCTTCTTCCAGAGTGAGATCCATGTTGTAACGTAAATCAGCACCACGTGAGGCGCGCTGACGGCCACGACCACCGCCAAAGATATCGCCAAACACGTCACCAAAGATATCGCTGAAGTCAGCACCGCCGCCAAAACCGCCGCCGCCGCCCATACCGCCTTGCTCAAATGCTGCATGGCCGTACTGATCGTAAGCCGCTCGCTTTTGCGCATCGGTCAGGATCTCGTAGGCTTCTTTGATCTCTTTGAATTTAGCTTCGGCCTCTTTATCACCCTGGTTACGGTCCGGGTGGAATTTCATGGCCAGGCGCTTGTAGGCCTTTTTGATTTCACGCTCTTCCGCTGTTTTGGAAACGCCTAAAATCTCGTAATAGTCTTGCTTAGCCATCTTTTTTTATCTGCCCCTAACATGCATGCACGGGCGGAGAGGAAACCTCTTCGCCCGTGCCAGTAATTACCCGTTCAAAGGGCGATTATTTTTTGTCTTTCACTTCTTCAAACTCAGCGTCGACAACATCGTCATCTTTCGCGTTGTTTGCAGAAGCATCAGCGCCTGCTGCACCAGCCTGCTGCTGTGCGTGCTGCTGCTGAGCGATTTCCATCAGTTTCTGGGAAACCTGCGCCAGCGCCTGCATTTTCGCTTCGATATCCGCTTTGTCTTCACCTTTCAGAGAAGTTTCCAGCGCGGTCAGTGCAGACTCGATGGCAGTTTTGTCATCAGCTGGCAGTTTGTCGCCTGCTTCTTCAACCTGCTTGCGAGTGCTGTGCAGCAGATGGTCGCCCTGGTTACGGGTCTGAACCAGCTCTTCGAACTTACGGTCAGATTCCGCGTTCGCTTCTGCTTCACGAACCATTTTCTGAATTTCTTCTTCGTTCAGACCAGAAGATGCCTTGATGGTGATCTTCTGCTCTTTACCGCTGTTTTTGTCTTTCGCGGAAACGTGCAGGATACCGTCAGCATCGATATCGAAGGTGACTTCGATCTGCGGCATGCCGCGCGGTGCCGGACTGATGCCATCCAGGTTAAACTGACCCAGATCTTTGTTATCAGCAGCACGTTTACGTTCACCCTGCAGCACATGGATGGTTACCGCAGACTGGTTGTCTTCAGCGGTAGAGAACACCTGGCTGTGCTTGGTCGGGATGGTGGTATTTTTGGCGATCAGCGGAGTCATCACGCCGCCCATGGTTTCGATACCCAGAGACAGCGGGGTAACGTCCAGCAGCAGTACGTCTTTCACATCACCGGTCAATACACCACCCTGAACGGCAGCACCAATTGCTACAGCTTCGTCCGGGTTAACGTCTTTACGCGGTTCTTTACCAAAGAACTCAGCAACTTTCTTCTGCACCATCGGCATACGAGTCTGACCACCAACCAGGATTACATCCTGAACGTCGGAAACAGACAGACCAGCATCCTGCAGAGCAACTTTCAGCGGCTCGATGGAACGGTTCACCAGGTCTTCTACCAGGCTTTCCAGTTTCGCACGGGTCACTTTGATGTTCATGTGTTTCGGACCAGACGCATCTGCAGTGATGTACGGCAGGTTAACGTCGGTCTGCTGCGCAGAAGACAGCTCAATTTTCGCTTTTTCTGCGGCTTCTTTCAGGCGCTGCATTGCCAGCGGGTCGTTACGCAGGTCAATGCCCTGATCTTTCTTAAATTCGTCAACCAGGTAGTTGATCATACGGCTATCGAAGTCTTCACCACCCAGGTGGGTATCACCGTTGGTTGCCAGAACTTCGAAGGTTTTTTCGCCGTCAACTTCGTCGATTTCAATAATAGAGATATCGAAGGTACCACCACCGAGGTCATATACCGCGATAGTACGGTTGCCGACTTCTTTATCCAGACCGTAAGCCAGCGCGGCAGCAGTCGGTTCGTTGATGATACGTTTGACTTCCAGACCTGCGATACGGCCTGCGTCTTTGGTTGCCTGACGTTGAGCATCGTTAAAGTATGCAGGTACGGTGATAACGGCTTCAGTTACCGGTTCGCCCAGGTAATCCTCAGCGGTTTTCTTCATTTTTTTCAGCACTTCTGCAGAAATCTGCGGCGGTGCCATTTTCTGACCTTTTACATCAATCCATGCATCACCGTTGTCAGCACCGATGATTTTGTACGGCATGATAGCTTCATCACGCTGCACTTCTTCATCCTGGAAGCGGCGGCCAATCAGGCGTTTAATCGCAAACAGGGTGTTTTGCGGGTTTGTCACTGCCTGACGTTTAGCCGGCTGACCAACCAGAGTTTCACCATCCTGGGTATAAGCAATGATAGAAGGCGTGGTGCGATCGCCCTCGGCGTTCTCCAGCACACGTGCAGTAGTGCCATCCATAATCGCTACACAAGAGTTGGTAGTACCCAGGTCGATACCAATAATTTTACCCATCTAAACGTCTCCACTAAAAATTCGGTCATCATGTGGTTGTGAATCTGTAATAAGGGCGAAACGTGCGGTTTCAACTACCCTGAATCGTTTTTTTTCAGACTCACCACTGCGGTTGTCTACAAGATGGGGTCGTAACCCACGTCATCAAGGGGGGCATGCAAATTTTTTTTAGCCCTGAGACCAGAAAACGAGATAAATGGAGCTGAAAAGCAACATGAGAAATAGTTACCAATCCAAATTTATTCATAAATCGAATAAAACAAAATAAGCCATTCACGAAAAAATTGTAATAAAAAGAAAATATTACAAGAATGAATCGTTTTTCTGACAGCGGTAATATGGTGGCAGATTGCCACTTTTGAACCCGTCAAAGAGAAATCCCATGAAATCCGTTTTAACGCTGTCTGTCAGCATGCTTTTCGGTCTTCTTCTGAGCAGCACAGCACATGCTAACGATCATAAAGTCCTCGGTATGATTGCGATGCCCAGAAATCAAACCGACAGCCTCACGTTAAAAATCCCCGTTTGTCGCGTTGTGAAGCGCATCCAATTGACGGCAGATCGTGGCGATATTCATCTGAATGGAGCCTCCGTTTATTTTAAAGCAGCACGCATGTCCAGCCAGAGCCTGAATGTCCCTTCGTCAATCAAAGAAGGACAAACCACCAATTGGATCAATATCAATAGCGACAACAACAATAAACGTTGTGTGTCGAAAATTACCTTCTCAGGCCAGTCGGTCAATTCTTCTGACATGGCGACGTTAAAAGTGATTGGCGACGACTAAACCCTCTCCTTTACCTGCGCCAAATGTTCCCCCCACAAGCGTGATGCCTGTCACAGGGGAAAATAATTCATTTTCCCCTTATTAGATCATAGACAGCCCACTCTCACCTGATTATTATGCCGCGCCCCGAAGACAGTGATCGTTATTCGGGGAAACTATTTCACCATTCAATCAATGATGATTTTGAGGAATTATGGGCAACACTAAGTTGGCTAATCCGGCACCGCTGGGCCTGATGGGCTTTGGCATGACCACCATTCTGCTTAACCTGCACAACGCGGGTTTCTTCGCCTTTGACGTTATTATTCTGGCGATGGGAATTTTCTACGGCGGTATCGCGCAAATTTTTGCCGGCCTGCTGGAATATAAAAAAGGCAACACCTTCGGTTTAACCGCCTTTACCTCCTACGGCTCTTTCTGGCTGACGCTGGTTGCCATCCTGATCATGCCGAAAATGGGCCTGGCGGATGCAACAAATGGTCAGTTCCTGGGCGTGTATCTGGGTCTGTGGGGCGTGTTCACACTGTTCATGTTCTTCGGCACGCTGAAAGCTAACCGTGCTTTGCAGTTTGTCTTCCTGAGCCTGACGGTGCTGTTCGCCCTGCTGGCTGTTGGCAACATTGCAGGTAACGAAGGAGTTATCCATTTCGCTGGCTGGGTTGGTTTAGTGTGTGGCGCAAGCGCCATTTACCTGGCAATGGGTGAAGTGCTGAACGAACAGTTTGGCCGTACTATCCTGCCGATTGGTGAAATGCACTAATCTATTCCGTTATCCCCCCCTTGCGGGGGGATATTTCTTACAGGCGCTGCAACTCTCCCTGTACGTCCGTATCGCGATGATAAATATCCTGTCGCAGCCAAATTCCCAGTCCTAACCCTACCAGTGATAACGCCAGCACGTACCAGGCTGGAGCCATTGGCGACACACTCATCAACATTGTCACTGCAATCGGCGTCAGACCGCCAAAAATGGCATACGAGACATTGTAGGAAAAAGAGATGCCGGTAAAGCGAACTTCCGCTGGAAACGCCCGCACCATCACGTAAGGTACGGCTCCGACCACGCCGACACATAAACCGACCAGGCCATATAAAAGAAACAGGTGTTCAGGATAAATACCGGCAAGGTGATAGAAAAACCAGCTGGAACAGGCCAGCAGCAGGCTACCGATAATAAAGGTTTTGCTGGCACCAACTCTGTCGACAATAAAGCCGGCCAGCAGACATCCCACACACAGCATAATGGTGGCGACGCTGTTGGCTTGTAGCGTCAGAGCGGGCGCAAAGCCATACTGTTTTTGCAGCCAGACAGGCGACATCAGGATCACCACCACAATACCGGCCGAAAGCAGCCAGGTCAGTAGCATCGAAATTACCACCGCTTTTTTATGCTTGCTGACAACCGATTTAACCGGCAGTTCTTCCGCCAGCGCTTTACGCGCCTGCATTTCAAGGAAGATCGGTGTTTCCTGCAACCAACGGCGCAGGTACATCGCCACCAGCCCAAACGCCCCCCCTAAGAGGAAAGGAATACGCCAGCCGTACTCATGTACGGCCTGCGGTGTCAGGCTGGTATTGACCAGCGTTGCAACCACTGACCCCAACAGAATACCGACTGTCAATCCGGCGGTCAGTGTTCCGCAGGCAATACCAATACGGCGTTCCGGGACATGTTCTGCCACAAACACCCACGCCCCCGGAACTTCTCCACCAATGGCAGCGCCCTGCAAAATACGCATCAGCAGCAACAACAGCGGTGCCAGAATCCCCATCGAGGTGTAAGTCGGTAACAGGCCAATCGCCAGCGTCGGTATCGCCATCAGCAAAATGCTCAAAGTGAACATTTTCTTACGCCCCACCAGATCGCCAAAATGCGCCATGATGATGCCACCCAACGGACGCGCCAGATATCCTGCGGCAAAAATACCAAAGGTTTGGACCTGACGTAGCCATTCCGGGATGTCTGCGGGGAAAAATAATTCGCCAACGACTGCGGCAAAGAAGACAAAAATAATGAAATCATAAAACTCCAGCGCCCCGCCGAGGGCAGCAAGCGAAAGGGTTTTATAATCCTGGCGATTCAGCGGTCGAGAGTGTTGTGACATAGCAAACCATGAGTCAGTGGAGTCATTGAACGTTTTGTCGATACGTGTAAATTAAAAATTACTATATCGTAAACAATTCAACACTCCACCATCATTGTCATTTATATCACAAATAGGCTACTTTCAGGCGTTTGTATCGCGTATTGCGCTTTTTGGTCGAAAAGATGCTACCACTGCCGGTGCGGTTTCCACGTATGGTCCATCCAGCAACTGTATACAATACGGTACACTTGCAAAAATACCCGGCACAATAACCTTACCGTCGGCACCTTTCACGCCTTCCAGCGTCTCTTTGATCGATTTAGGTTGCCCAGGCAGGTTCAGGATCAACGCCTGCTTACGAATCACCCCGACCTGGCGGGAGAGGATCGCCGTAGGGACAAAGTGCAGACTAATCTGGCGCATTTGCTCACCAAAACCAGGCATTTGGCGGTCGGCAACAGCCAGCGTCGCATCCGGTGTCACATCGCGACGTGCCGGACCGGTGCCTCCGGTGGTCAACACCAGATGACAACTCATTTCATCAACCAGTTCGCACAACGTTTGTTCGATGATCGCCTGCTCATCCGGGATTAGCCGCGTTTGTAGCTCAAAAGGGGTCGTCAGGGCCGATGCCAGCCACTCTTCGAGAGCAGGGATCCCCTTATCCTGGTAAACGCCACTGGAGGCTCGGTCGGAATTGGAAACTAGGCCAATGCGTAAAGTGTTCATGATTATTCCGTTTAAACAGTCTCGTTAAACAGAATGATACACTGCGGAGGAAGCGACAGACAGGTTTCAGAAGAGGTATAGAACGAGAGCGTGACCGGAAGCCCGGTCACGCTTAAATGATTACAGCAGATCGCCGATCATTTTTTCCAGTTTACCTTGGTCTACAGCAAACTTACGGATACCATCCGCCAGTTTGTCTACAGCCATCGGATCCTGGTTGTGCTGCCACAGGAACTCAGCTTCAGTGATGCGTGCCGGACGCGCCTTCACTTCACCGGAGAAGGACAGTTTACGCTCGATAGCACCTTCGCTTTCCGCCAGCTCTTTCAGCAGTGCCGGAGCAATCGTCAGACGATCGCAGCCTGCCAGCTCAATGATTTCGCCGATGTTACGGAAGCTCGCGCCCATAACCACAGTTTCATAACCGTGTTGTTTGTAATACTCGTAGATTTCCGTAACGGAAACCACACCTGGATCTTCTGCCGGTGCATACTCTTTCTTGTCGGTATTCGCTTTGTACCAGTCAAGAATACGGCCAACGAACGGAGAGATCAGGTATACGCCAGCTTCTGCACATGCGCGCGCCTGCGCGAAGGAGAACAGCAGGGTCAAGTTACAGTTAATGCCTTCTTTTTCCAGCTGCTCCGCGGCACGGATACCCTGCCAGGTAGAAGCCAGTTTGATCAGAATACGATCGTTGCTGATGCCAGCATCGTTGTACAGTTTGATCAGGCGTTTTGCTTTCGCGATAGATGCGTCAGTGTCGTAGGACAGACGAGCGTCAACTTCAGTGGAGATGCGACCCGGGACCAGCTTCAGGATCTCCAGACCAATGTTCACCGCCAGTTTGTCAGTTGCATCGACGATCTGCTGTGCGCGGTCGTTACTCTGCTGCTTAGCCCAGGCGACAGCATCATCAATCAGCTTACGGTATTCCGGGATCTGCGCTGCGTTAAGAATGAGAGAAGGGTTAGTTGTGGCATCCTGAGGCTGATACAGCTTCATTGCCGCGATGTCTCCGGTGTCGGCCACTACAGTGGTGAACTGACGAAGGGAGGTCAATTTGTCCGTCATGATAGCGTTTCTCTTTAAACAGCTTGTTAGGGGGATGTAACCGATCTTCCCTGATGATAGCACGACGCACTCTCAGCGCAACCGCCGGGATTGCCCGACCTGCCGTTCAGCTCTGATTACGCATCTCCAGACCAGCCATGCGCAATTAAGGGGGAGACCTGATGTATGATAAACTCCCGCTATCAATCTCATGACAAGGTATATACTGTTCGCTAATTGGTAGCGCTTACACGGGATTATTCGCGCTTGCCGGCATCAACAAGAGGGATGTTAATGCCTGATTTTTTCTCATTTATTAATGAAGTACTCTGGGGATCGGTGATGATCTACCTCCTGCTAGGCGCAGGGTGTTGGTTCACTTACCGTACGGGATTTGTCCAGTTTCGCTACGTTCGCCAGTTTGGCAAAAGTCTTAAAAATAGTCTCAGCCCACAGCCGGGCGGTTTAACATCATTTCAGGCACTGTGTACCAGCCTTGCGGCTCGTATCGGAAGCGGAAACCTGGCTGGCGTTGCACTGGCTATTGCTGCAGGTGGCGCTGGTGCTGTCTTCTGGATGTGGGTCTCTGCCCTGATTGGTATGGCGACCTCGTTTGCCGAGTGCTCACTCGCACAACTGTATAAAGAGCGCGACAGTAAGGGGCAGTTTCGCGGCGGGCCTGCGTGGTATATGGCTCGCGGACTGGGCATGCGCTGGATGGGCGTCCTCTTTGCTATCTTCTTACTCATTGCTTATGGCCTGATTTTTAACAGCGTCCAGGCAAACTCTGTCTCTCGTGCGCTGGAATTTGCTTTCGACATCCCTCCTCTTGCATCCGGTATCTCGCTGGCATTGCTGTCTTTACTGGCTATAGTCGGCGGAATTAAAGGTGTTGCCCGCTTGATGCAATGGTTCGTTCCGTTAATGGCTTTGTTGTGGGTCGGCTGTAGCATTGCCATTTGTCTGTGGCATATCGGCCAGATCCCAGAGATCATCGTCACCATTGTGAAGAGTGCATTTGGCTGGCAGGAAGCCGCCGCCGGTGCAGCCGGGTATACGCTAAGCCAGGCCATTGCCAGTGGCTTTCAACGCGGTATGTTTTCGAATGAGGCCGGAATGGGTTCAACCCCTAACGCTGCGGCTTCAGCCGCCTCATGGCCTCCGCATCCTGCCGCACAAGGTATTGTGCAAATGATTGGCGTGCTGGGTGATACACTGATTATCTGTACAGCCAGCGCAATGATTATTCTTCTGGCAGGGAATGGAACTACATATGTCCCAATGGAAGGTATCCAGTTGGTTCAGAAAGCCATGGTATCGCTAACAGGTGAATGGGGCGCGGGATTCGTCGCTCTGATTGTTATCCTTTTTGCTTTCAGTTCGATCGTCGCCAACTACATCTATGCGGAAAACAACCTGGTCTTTTTGAATCTGGACAATATCCGGGTCATCTGGCTTTTACGTATCACGACCGTCTGCACCGTAATTGCAGGAACATTACTCCAGTTTCCGCTGGTGTGGCAGTTAGCCGACATTATCATGGCCTGTATGGCCATCACTAATCTGACGGCAATTTTACTGCTGTCCCCGGTTGTCCACACTCTTGCCAGCGATTACCTGCGTCAGCGAAAACTCGGCGTGCGACCAGAATTTGATCCACACCGTTATCCTGATATCAGACAACAGCTTGCACCGGAAACATGGCATGAACCGCCCCACAACTAGCCAGGCAATTGCAACCATCGATCAATTCTGTCGTTTTTTTTGCTAAAGTCGCAGTAAATTTCCTGCAAGGACTGGATATGCTGATTCTGATTTCACCTGCAAAAACACTCGACTACCAAAGTCCGCTGGCCACCACTCGCCATACGCTGCCCGAGCTGCTGGATCACTCCCAGCAGCTTATTCATACCGCACGCCAGCTCTCTGCACCGCAGATTGGCAAGCTGATGGGGATTAGCGACAAGCTGGCGGACCTGAATGCCACCCGCTTTCATGACTGGCAGCCTGATTTCACACCTGAGAATGCGCGTCAGGCGATTCTGGCGTTTAAGGGCGATGTCTACACCGGATTGCAGGCAGAAACCTTCAGTGAGGCGGATTTTGATTTCGCTCAGCAGCATTTACGCATGCTGTCCGGACTGTATGGCGTTTTACGCCCACTGGACCTGATGCAGCCTTATCGTCTGGAAATGGGCATCCGTCTTGCCAATACGAAGGGGAAAGATCTCTACCAGTTCTGGGGAGATATCATCACAGACAAACTAAATGAAGTGCTGGAAGCACAAGGCGACAACGTGGTGGTTAACCTCGCCTCTGATGAATATTTCAAATCCGTGAAGCCGAAAAAGCTAAACGCGGAGCTGATCAAACCCGTTTTCCTCGATGAGAAAAATGGCAAATTCAAAGTCATCAGTTTCTATGCCAAAAAGGCACGTGGCCTGATGAGCCGCTACATCATTGAAAACCGTTTAACAAAGCCAGAACAGCTTGCGGCGTTTAACAGTGACGGCTATTTCTTTGATGAAGAAGCGTCAGGGAACGGTGAACTGGTGTTTAAACGTCACGAACAGTGATTTGTTTAGCAATAGAGATTAACCAACAGATTTTGTAGGCCCGGTAAGCGCATGCGCTACCGGGCACTATAGTTAGCTGCGGGTCATCATCAACTGACGCAGCGCGGCAAAATCGGCGGGTAAGTGATGGGAGAGCAGAGGTAAGTCCGCACGCTCCGCCCGCTCTTTTGGCAGATCCAGCGTCACATCAAGAATCTCTTCAACGCTTTCTTTAAACTTCGCCGGATGCGCAGTACCGAGGAACAAACCATACTCGCCCGGATTTAACTGGTCACGTAAAGCGCGGTAAGCGACGGCTGCATGCGGCTCAGAGGTGTATCCAATCGCCTGTAGTTCACGCATGGTTTCCTGAGTGGTTGCATCATCAACGGCCGCATAACCCAGCTCACTCAGACGCCAGATTTTACGGCGGAACAGTTCTTCCACTCGCGGCCAGTTGTTCGGCTGGCTGACATCCATTGCATTCGATAAGGTTGCCTGCGTTGCTTTCGGTGTCCATTCGCCACCTTGCAGGAAACGCGGAACCGTATCATTGACGTTAGTTGCTGCGATAAAGCGCTTCACCGGCAGACCAAGGGATTTCGCCAGCAGGCCGGCCGTCAGATCGCCAAAGTTACCGCTGGGAACGGAAATCACCAGTTGATTCCGCGCCTCTTGTGGCAGTTGGGCAACGGCCTCAAAGTAGTAACAAATTTGTGCCAGTAGACGACTGATGTTGATCGAGTTTGCCGAATTTAGCCCCAGAGCCACTTTCAGTTCCTCGTCATCAAACGCCTGTTTAACCAGCGCCTGACAGGCATCAAAATCACCATCGATGGCAACGGTTTCGATATTCCCACCCAACGTACAGAACAATTTTTCCTGTAATGGACTGATCTTACCGTTCGGATAGAGGATCACCACGCGCACATTTTTCAAACCATAAAAAGCATGTGCGACTGCAGCACCGGTATCTCCGGAGGTCGCCGTCAGGATAGTAACCGGCTTATCGCCGCTGATATGTGTCAGCATTTGCGCCATAAAGCGGCCACCAAAATCTTTAAATGCCAGTGTTGGGCCGTGGAACAGCTCAAGACAGCCGACATCACCTTCAACCTGAGCGACCGGCGCCGGGAAAGCAAACGCTGCGCCCACACGCTCGGCAAGGATCTCCTGAGGGATTTCATCACCAATAAATGAGGAGAGGATCCTGGTACTACGGCTGACAAAGTCTTGCTTCAGCATGTCATCAATTTCAGTCAGACTAAATTCCGGCAGATCGTGCGGGAAAAATAGCCCCTGCTTTTTACCTAACCCTTGCGTGACGGCCTGCGCGAAACTGACCTGCTCGTTATGATCTTTAAGATTGTAGAGTTTCATTTATTATCCCAGTACCCGTGCGCCCGCCGTGTCCAGCCGGCAAATATGAACAAAGCCTTCCTGATTTTGTAAGTAATTTTTATCCAGCCAGTCTGCTACACGCTGTGCCGTATCCGGCTTATCGCACAAGGCAAACAGCGTCGGTCCTGACCCGGAGATCCCACTGGCCAACGCGCCAATTTCCGCCACCGCCTGACGTGCCTGGCTAAAGCCGGGCAGTAAGCGGGTGCGATACGGTTCCGCAATCACATCCTTCATCAACTTCGCGGCCAGTTGAGGCTGGCGGGAATAGCAGGCATGGATAAATCCAGCCAGATGACGCCCATGGGCAATACAGTCCTGGCGGCGATACTGCGCAGGTAAAATCGCCCGCGCTTCCGCCGTAGACACTTTAATACCCGGATACGCCAGCACCCACAGCCATTCATCAAATCCTGGCACCTGCTGGCTAATGATGCCGTTTTCTTCAATCATTAACTGCATGCCGCCCAAAAAGCACGGGGCGACATTGTCGTAATGGATACTGCCGGAGATACGCCCTTCCAGCTCGCCCATAATCGCCAGCAAGCGCATATCGTTAAGCGGCTTCCCGCAGTACTCATTCATCGCGACCAGAGCAGCAACGACAGAGCAGGCGCTGGAGCCTAACCCGGAGCCAATCGGCATATTTTTTTCCAGCGTCATGCTCACCGGAATATGTTTACCCAGTTCCTGGCAGAACCGCTCCCAGCACTGATAAACGATATTTTCCCGCGGCTCTGACGGCAACTTGTTGGCAAAGCGTCCGAGGTTGTTCAGGCTGAAGCTATCAGCCGCTTCGACGCTGACAACATCCCCCAACAGAGAACCATCAACGGGTGTTACCGCCGCCCCGAGCACATCAAACCCGACGCTCATATTGGCACTGGAAGCCGGGGCATAAACTCTAACCATTTTAGACTCCTAACTTCCATGAAAGGGTACGTAGCAGGTCGGCAAAGACACCCGCCGCAGTCACATCGTTACCCGCACCATATCCGCGTAGCACCAGCGGCAATGGCTGATAGTAGTGGCTATAGAAGGCCAGCGCATTTTCACCGTTTTTCACTTTGAACAACGGATCGTTGCCATCCACTTCAGCTATTTTCACGCAGCAAACGCCATCTTCTTCAATATTGCCAACATAGCGCAATACTTTGCCCTCATCACGGGCTTTCGCCACACGAGCGGCAAAGGCCTGGTCCAGCCGCGACAGATTGGCCATAAATGTTGTAACGTCGCCTGAATCGTCAAAACCTTGCGGCAACACCGGTTCAATAACGATATCAGAGAGCTCCAGTTCGCGTCCGGTTTCGCGGGCGAGGATCAGCAACTTACGCGCGACATCCATCCCGGAAAGATCGTCACGCGGATCAGGTTCGGTGTAGCCCATTTCACGCGCCATAATAGTGGCCTGCGAGAAGCTCATTCCTTCATCCAGTTTGCCGAAAATAAACGACAGTGAACCAGACAGAATTCCGGAAAATCGCTGCAGTTCATCGCCTGCACTGAGCAGGTTTTGTAGGTTTTCGATAACCGGTAAACCCGCCCCCACGTTGGTGTCGTAGAGGAATTTACGCCGCGATTTTGCCGCGGCAAAGCGCAACTGATGGTAATAATCCATCGATGAAGTGTTGGCTTTTTTGTTCGGGGTTACTACATGGAAGCCTTCACGCAGGAAGTCAGCATACTGATCTGCCACAGCCTGACTTGAAGTACAGTCAACAATCACCGGATTGAGCAGATGATATTCTTTCACCAGGCGAATTAAGCGACCGAGGTTGAAAGGTTCCTTTGCTTGAGCCAGCCCCGCCTGCCAGTTTTCCAGGTTCAGACCGTGAACATTTGTGAGTAAAGCCTTTGAGTTCGCCACGCCGCAAACACGTAAATCAATATGCTTACTCTTCAGCCAGCTCTGCTGGCGTTTTAACTGTTCAAGCAGTGCTGTCCCCACACCGCCAACACCGATAACAAAGACTTCGATCACCTGATCGGTATTGAACAACATCTGATGCGTAACGCGTACACCAGTTGTAGCGTCATCATTGTTTACCACTACCGAAATAGAACGTTCAGACGAACCCTGTGCGATGGCAACAATATTGATGTTGGCACGCGCCAGTGCCGCAAAGAACTTGGCGGAGATGCCACGCAGCGTGCGCATACCGTCACCAACCACCGAGATGATCGCCAGACGCTCTGTCACCGCCAGAGGCTCCAGCAGCCCTTCTTTCAGTTCCAGGTAGAATTCATCCTGCATAGCACGCTGAGCACGCACGCAGTCGCCCTGCGGTACGCAGAAACTGATGCTGTATTCAGAGGAGGATTGAGTGATCAGCACCACGGAAATACCCGCACGAGACATCGCAGCAAAAACGCGTGCTGCCATTCCCACCATCCCTTTCATTCCTGGCCCCGAAACGCTAAACATCGCCATATTGTTCAGGTTAGAAATGCCTTTTACCGGCAAGTCGTCTTCATCGCAGCTGGCGCCAATCAGCGTACCCGGCGCTTGCGGGTTACCGGTGTTTTTAATCAGGCAGGGGATCTGGAACTGGGCAATCGGAGTGATGGTACGCGGATGAAGAACTTTGGCACCGAAGTAAGAAAGCTCCATCGCTTCCTGATAAGACATCGATTTAAGTAGCCTGGCATCAGGAACCTGACGCGGATCACAGGTATAAACACCGTCAACATCAGTCCAGATTTCACAACAGTCTGCACGTAAACAGGCAGCCAGCACGGCAGCAGAGTAGTCAGATCCGTTGCGTCCCAATACCACTAATTCGCCTTTTTCATTCCCGGCAGTAAAGCCCGCCATCAGTACCATATGATCAGCAGGAATACGGCTGGCAGCAATGCGACGAGTAGATTCAGTGATATCAACGGTAGATTCGAGGTAATGACCAACCGCCAGCAGTTTTTCAACCGGGTCGATAACAGTAACGTTATGTCCGCGCGCTTCAAGCAAACCTGCCATGATGGCGATCGACATTTTTTCACCACGGCAGATAAGCGCAGCATTGATGCTGTCCGGACACTGTCCCAACAGGCTGATGCCGTGCAGGACATGCTTAATCTGGGCAAATTCTTGTTCAACAAAAGTTTTGAGTTGAGCCAGCGGGAAATCCGGCTGCGCAGCAGCAAGACCGACCAAAAGCTCAGAGAAAATACGTTCGGCGTCACTGATATTTGGTAAAGCGTCCTGACCACCGATGGTCTTCTCAATCATCGCCACCAGATGGTTAGTAATTTTTGCGGGGGCAGACAGAACGGTCGCGACCTGCCCCTGCCTGGCATTGCTTTCCAGAATATCGGCAACTCGCAGAAAGCGCTCTGCATTTGCCACTGATGTACCGCCGAACTTCAACACTCGCATGGTTTACCTCGTTACCTTTGGTCGAAAAAAAAGCCCGCACTGTTTAGGTGCGGGCTTTTTTCTGTGTTTCCTGTACGCGTCAGCCCGCACCGTTACCTGTGGTAATGGTGATGGTTGTGGTAATAGTGGTGCTGATGCGTTTCATGATGTTGTGTGCTCTGTAATTATTCTGTGCTGTATTCTTTTAGGGTTAAAGTATCTTATGACCTAAGTCAATAAATTTTTAAATTGATCACACTCCGAAACTTGTTCACGAGCGACTGCCTACTCTTTTACTTTCAACCAATACAGCGTGCCATGCCCACTTGAAGCCAGAGTCAAACACCATAAAAAACAAAAAATGTGAAATTTTATTTTGTGATGTTTTTTTCAATATCATGTAGAAAACGGTGCAACATTGCCGTGTCTCGCTGCCCTAACAGGCCCATTCGCTGTTGCAGCCAATCCGTTAGTTTGATGTCATCAGCAACGTCCAGCGTGGTTAATAAACGTAAAACACGTGCGCGTAATGCCTGTAACTGAAGCTCATCTGTCGGCTCAATGGTTTTTGTGGGCTGTTGTATTAAACCTGCTAATTGATAGCAATACACCATCACCGCCTGCCCCAGATTGAGTGAAGGATAGTCGGCAACCATGGGGACACCGGTCAGTACATCGGCCAGAGCTAATTCATCGTTTGTCAGGCCTGAATCTTCACGACCAAAAACCAGCGCGGCGTGTTCCATCCATGCAGATTTTTCTTCCAACAAGGGGACCAGCTCGACAGGAGTGGCGTAATAATGGAACTTCGCGCGGCTGCGCGCCGTGGTGGCGACGGTAAAATCAACATCATGAAGCGCTTCAGCCAGCGTTGAAAAAACGTTAATATTATCAATAATATCACCTGAGCCATGCGCAACCCATCGCGTCGCAGGCTCCAGGTGAGCCAGGCTGTCAACGATCCGCAACTCGGCAAAACCCATGGTTTTCATAGCACGGGCAGCCGCACCAATATTTTCTGCTCTGGCAGGGGCTACCAGAATAATAGTTAAACGCATTTCGATACTCTTTTTGGCCAGTCTGCAGATAATAATGTGATGCCCATCAACATATTACGCAGCGCGAATTTACATATTTTTAACAGAAATCACTGAAAATGCATTCCACATTCAGTAAAAAATGCTAAACTATTTCGTGGATTTACTATTACTTTTTTTGTTAACAGAAGTTGTATATCCTTCTGTTTATCCATGATAATTTAATTGAAAATGGATCTCATTCATTGGATTCATTACATTTATTAGTTTGCGAGTGCAACTAGTTGTATTATTGCATTTTTGTGATGAAAGCTAACATTTGGATACGATGATTTCATCAAACTGTTAACGTGCTACAATTGAACTTGATATATGTCAACGAAGCGTAGTTTTATTGGGTGTCCGGTACGTCTTAGCCTGTTATGTTGCTGTTAAAATGGTTAGGATGACAGCCGTTTTTGACACTGTCGGGTCCAGAGGGAAAGTGCCCACGACCAAGCTAATGATGTTGTTGACGTTGATGGAAAGTGCATCAAGAACGCAATTACGTACTTTAGTCATGTTACGCCGATCATGTTAATTTACGACATGCATCAGGCAGGTCAGGGACTTTTGTACTTCCTGTTTCGATTTAGTTGGCAATTTAGGTAGCAAACATGCAGACCCCGCACATTCTTATCGTTGAAGACGAGTTAGTAACACGCAACACGTTGAAAAGCATTTTCGAAGCGGAAGGCTATGATGTATTCGAGGCGACAGATGGCGCGGAAATGCATCAGATCCTCTCTGAATATGACATCAACCTTGTGATTATGGATATCAATCTGCCAGGCAAAAACGGTCTTCTGTTAGCGCGTGAACTACGTGAACAAGCTAACGTTGCGCTGATGTTCCTGACGGGCCGTGATAACGAAGTCGACAAAATTCTCGGCCTCGAAATCGGCGCTGACGATTACATCACCAAGCCGTTTAACCCACGTGAACTGACTATCCGTGCTCGTAACCTGCTGTCCCGTACCATGAATCTGGGCACGGTCAGCGAAGAGCGTCGTAGCGTCGAAAGCTACAAGTTCAATGGTTGGGAACTGGATATTAACAGCCGTTCTCTAATCGGTCCTGACGGCGAGCAGTATAAACTGCCACGCAGTGAATTCCGTGCCATGCTTCACTTCTGTGAGAATCCGGGCAAAATCCAGTCTCGCGCAGAACTGTTGAAAAAAATGACCGGTCGCGAACTGAAACCGCATGACCGTACCGTTGATGTAACAATCCGCCGCATTCGTAAACATTTCGAATCCACGCCGGATACACCAGAAATCATCGCGACCATTCACGGTGAAGGTTACCGCTTCTGCGGCGACCTGCAGGATTAATTCGATTCTGACTGGTATAAAAACGGCGCTTTATGCGCCGTTTTTCATTTCATCATTGCCCTATTTCCACAAACGCAGCCCGTCATTCTCAGCGGTTTGAACGTCTTTTGGCTTTGGTTGAGCAAGCGAGTGCCAGTCAAGATGACGCGTCAGGAACATGATCCCGCATAGCGCTAACAACAGCACACCGGTACCCAGCAGTAAAGCGCTGTCCTGCGAACGCAACAGCACCCACATCACCCCATCCAGAGACAGCAGCGCCACTGTGAACAAAATACTGTTACGCCATCCCTGCAATATCGCCTGTAAATAAACGCCGTTCATCAACGCACCAACCATGCTGGCAATGATCCACGCCGCCGTAAAGCCAATATGTTCTGACAGCGCCAACAGCAACAGATAAAACATCACCAGCGATAACCCCACCAGCAGATACTGCATAGGATGCAGACGAAGATTGCTCATACACTCGAGTACAAAGAAAGACATAAAGGTCAGTACTATTAACAAGCTGGCATACTTTGTTGCTCTGTCCGTCAATTGATACTGATCCGCAGGCGTGGCCACAGCTACGCTAAATGCAGGCATTCCCTGCCAGCCAATTTTCTCCCCCTCAAAGCGTTCGCCCAGGTTATTGGCAAACCAACTGCTTTGCCATTGAGCCTTAAACCCTGACTCGCTGACTTCGCGCTTTGCCGGAAGAAAGTCCCCCAGAAAGTTGGGATGAGGCCAGTTGCTGGTTAAGGTCATTTCGCTGCTACGCCCCACCGGAACGACAGAGAAATCTCCGGTTCCACTCAGATTGAGTGACAATGCCAGACTGAGATCCTTCTCCACCCAGTCGGCATCCGGTAGCGGAATATGGATCCCCTGAGCACGCCCATTCAACCCCGTTCCGGGCTCAACCGTTAGTGAAACTCCGTTGACCTGCGGTGCATTGACTACGCCAATACCTCGGGCATCACCTACACCAACCACAATAAACGGTTTTCCCACAGTCACATTCGGATGATTCAATTCACTCAGACGCTCAGCATTAAACTCTGCCCGCACTGACATACCGTTATGCCAGACCTGTCCCTCGTAAATACCGATCCTTCGTGCTTCGACGTCCTGATTTGCCTCTACCATTAACGACTCTGGCAGCCAGAAATGGATAAAGCTGCGCTTACGCTGGACCTCTTTGTCATCTTCCAGCTCGGTATAAACTTCGGTCACGGGAATAGCGATCAGTGGACCAACCATCTTCTGCGGCCCACTGGTACTCTGTCGGATGGCATCTTCTACTGCACTGCGGTAATCCGATCGCTCAACGATAATTTGTCTGACCATTGTCAGAGGAATTAATAACAGCAGCATTGCACCACTTAAGGTGACTATTTTCCAAAACAGGGGGGATTTCAACATAGCGTTCTCCTTTGCAATGCCAGCAAGGTAAAACAGCTATGTGCGGGGAGTTTGAAGTTATGTGAAGTGACGGTGAAGCGTCAACGAAGCCTGCACCCCACCTTCGGGACGGTTATGCAGTACCACTTCACCTTTAAGCAGTCGCGCGACTTCGCTCACAAATGCCAGACCTAAACCACTGCTCTTCTGCCCATTCTCACGGGGGAGCGAGTAAAAACGTTCAAAAATACGTGGCAGCGCAAAGTCAGGGATACCGCTTCCGCTGTCCGTAATCTGCAATGTGACTCTCTCATCCTGCTGATACGCACTAAGGATAATGTTTCCCTTCTCAGGTGTGAAGTCGATGGCGTTATCAAGTAAATTACCTACTGCCTGCTCCAGTAACGCAGGATCAGCCGCGACAATCAGTGATGAAGGCACAATAGTAAGCGTGATGTCCTTAGCCGCTAACTGGACGCTACGCGCTTCACGCAACTGAACAAATAGCGCATCTACCGCCACGGGGTTGAACGAAATATCCTGCCGGTTTTCCAGTCGCGCCTGCCGTAGCAGGGTTTCAACCAGCACCTGCATGCGCGCATTTTGCGTCAGAATATTTTCGGTAAAGCGCGCAACCACATTAGGCGGCGGGCCTTCACGCAAAATCTCCGCCGCACCGCGAATAGCTGCCAGTGGACTTTTCAGTTCATGCGTTAACGCGTAGACGTACTGCTCAATGTAATTCTTACCCTCCAGCTTCAGACGCATACTTTCCAGCGCCTGCGCCAGTTTACGTAGCTCACTGCTGCCTAAATCAGGTAAGGCAACGGGTCGATTCTCCGTTACGGAATCAGCATAGCACGCCAGTCTGGCAATAGATCGGTTTATCCACCACACCATCCCTGCGCCAATCACCAATGCGATACCCAGCAACACCGCACTCGCCCACAGCATCCGCCGTTCACTACGCTTAATAACCGGTGCCATCGCCGCATTCGGTTTGCCGACGCTAAGAACCCCGATAATACGCCCGCCATCTATAATCGGTGCGGCAACGTACATGACTGAGCTTTCCGGATCGTCTGAATTTTGTGGCGTACTACGTGCGCCATACTGCCCGCGCAGCGTTAACCAAACGTCGTTCCAGCGGGAATAATCTTCACCTACGGCTTTGTTGGCAGAGTCAAACAACACCCTACCCTGTGCGTCCGTCATGTAGACATGGTACTCATTTCGCACTTTGTTAATACCGCTGATATTGGCGCGAAAGGGACGATCGTGCAGTTGCGAAAATGCCTGCGCCAACTTGCCGTTAGCAGGGTCGCCTGAAAGAAGATCATCACGAGCCAGCGCGGCTAATAACGTAGCTGTATCAATCAGGGTGCCTTCTGTAGCACGGCGAACGCCAGGCTTAATCTCCTGCACAAAGATAGACAAAACGAACCAGGCAGCAACGGCCACGATCAGAAAGTAGCCCAGCAGCAAACGCATGCCGATGCGCATCAGACGCTCCTCAGGCTATACCCCATACCGCGATGAGTGTTAATCGGCGAGAGTTCGGGATTAATCGCCCGCAGTTTGGCACGCAACGTTTTAATATGCGTATCGACAGTCCTGTCAAAGGTATCCTGAGCATCGGCCCAGACTAAATCCATCAACTGTTGGCGAGAATAGATACGTCCCGGCGACATCAGCAATGTTTTCAGCAGCAGGAATTCATAGCGCGTCAGGCTTAGCGGTATGCCAAACCAGGCGATCTGCGCGGCAGGTTCATTAAGTTCAAAATCACCAAAACGCGTCGACGATGATGGAGCGGAAAATTTTTTCACCCGTCGGAGCAGCGAGCGTACACGGGCACAGACCTCACGCGGCGAGAAGGGTTTCGCAACATAGTCATCCGCGCCAATTTCCAGCCCCAGCAGACGATCCACTTCATCGCTGCGTGCGGTCAGAAAGAGAATGGGTAAAGCCGGGTGATGTTCCAACAAGCGCCGGCATAGCTCAAAGCCGCTGATATCAGGTAAACCAACATCGAGGATTATCGCATCAGGGCAGTGCTGTCGCGCTTTTTCCAGCACCGGCAACCCGCGCTCAAACGCTTCGACACTAAAACCTTCCTGTTGCAGCATGTAGATAAGCGTGTCAGCAATTCCCTGCTCATCCTCAACCAACCAGATCAACGGCTGTTGCATCTTGCTTCCTTGTTATTGTCGCCACGGCATGATGGGTACTGCACTGATGGCATTTTTAGGCGACCCGTCAACAACCTTATCTGAATAGGCCAGATATGCCAGCGTATTACGTTTCGCATCATAAAAACGCACTACCTGTAAGGACTTAAACACCAACGATGTACGTTTCTTAAAGACAACCTCACCCTCAGCTTTGCCATTCTTGATTCGGTCGCTCAGTTCAATCGGCCCCACCTGCTGACAAGAGATCGCGGCATCGGAAGTATCTTCAGCCAGTCCTAACCCGCCCTTGATGCCGCCGGTTTTCGCTCGGCTAACGTAGCAGGTCACATTGGTAACATCCGGATCGTCAAAAGCTTCGACCACAATTTTATGATCTGGTCCAAACATTTTGAATACCGTATCGACAGAACCAATTTGCTCGGCATGGGCAACCTGCGCCAGCATCAGCAAAATTGAGGAAATGACTAAGCTCTTATATTTCATATTGTTACCATTTTTAAAAGTTACTCTGTGTAATTATTCGACATTCTAAGATAAAACGTATACAGATCACAGGATTACAATAATCACGCTTTCGTATGCCCGAAAAAAGCATTTATGAGCAAAAAAAACACTGAATGCTAAAACAGCAAAAAATGCTATTATCCACATACCTGACGTCAGGTACTCGTTGTTGAAAGGATGAGGATATTTTATGGATCAGGCTGGCATTATTCGCGACCTATTAGTCTGGCTGGAAGGTCATCTGGATCAGCCCCTGTCGCTTGACAATGTGGCGGCAAAAGCGGGCTATTCCAAGTGGCACCTGCAGAGAATGTTTAAGGACGTGACGGGCCATGCTATTGGCGCCTATATCCGCGCCCGTCGTTTATCGAAGTCTGCAGTGGCGCTTCGTCTGACTGCTCGCCCCATTCTTGATATTGCCCTGCAATACCGTTTCGACTCTCAACAAACGTTTACTCGCGCGTTCAAAAAGCAATTTGCGCAGACGCCTGCGCTGTATCGCCGCTCGCCAGAATGGAGCGCTTTTGGTATTCGTCCGCCGATGCGACTCGGGGAATTTGCTATGCCACCGCATCAGTTCGTGACCCTGGAAGATACGCAACTGCTCGGCACCACGCAAAGTTACTCCTGCTCACTGGAACAGATCTCAGATTTCCGTCATGAAATGCGTATTCAGTTCTGGCGCGACTTCCTCAGCCAGGCTCCGGCGATCCCGCCTGTTCTATACGGACTAAACGAAACGCGTCCAAGCTTTGAAAAAGATGACGAGCAGGAAGTGTTCTATACAACTGCATTAACGCCAGAACAGGCCAATGGATATGTGCAATCAGCACAACCGATCCTGTTGCAGGGTGGCGAATACGTGATGTTTACGTATGAAGGCCTGGGGACAGGCGTGCAGGAATTTATCCTGACGGTTTACGGCACCTGTATGCCGATGCTAAACCTCACTCGCCGTAAAGGTCAGGATATAGAGCGATACTATCCGGCAGAAGATGCCAAAGCAGGCGATCGCCCTATTAATCTGCGCTGCGAATTCCTTATCCCTATTCGCCGCTAACGCTGTAGTTCATCCAACGCAGGGGCATCCAGATGCGATATGTCCCCTGCCGTTTCGACAACCCATCCCGGCGCCAGCCACAAACTTTCCTGATAATCGACGCGGGAAATTGAGCAGTTACGCAGACGCAACCGGCGTTCCGCCCATGCTGGCAATCCCAGAATCGTGCTCACCAGACAACCCAGAGCAATACCGTGACTCACCAGCAGTGGACGACTTCCCTGTGGAAGATCCAGACAGGATGCCAGGGCGGCGTTAACACGTTCCCCCAACTCCTGCATCGATTCTCCCTCCGGGATGCGGCCATCAACCGTTCCATTCACCAACTGGCGACGCCAACCCTCTTCCTCTTGCGTCAGAGAATCAATATGGCGCTTTTCCAGCACCCCCATATTCAACTCGCGCAGTCGGGCATCAAAGGTAATATCACAGCCACAAGCCTGGGCAATGATTTCTGCGGTGCGTCGTGTACGACCTAAATCGCTACTGATGACATGAGTAATGCCAAGCGAGCGGGCGCGTTCGCCGACCTGCATGGCTTGCTGCTCACCTTTAGCGGTCAGTGGGCTATCTGACTGGCCTTGAATACGTCGCTCGGCGTTCCACTGTGTCTCACCATGGCGAACAAGGTATACCTGTAACATGCGTTTTTTCCGTTATATACTCGTCATACTTTGAGTGGCAGATGCGTTGGCTACGAGTTACTCGGCTCATCCATGAGCCTCGCCCTTACGGGCCGCCGCTTTGCGGCGTTCAAATCTGTTCCTGACAGATTAGTCGCTCCCCCAGCCACATAGTTATCTATGCACCAGGGGGGTTTTCTCGCTTGCCGCCTTCCTGTCACTCAAATTATATAGAATAGACTGCGATGAATTTTTCAAACCGAGCTTAATTATGCACAAGGTTATCTCTGCTACCACCAATCCTGCCAAAATTCAGGCAATTCTACAGGCATTTGAAGAGATTTTCGGTGAAGGATCCTGCCATATCGAACCCGCTGCCGTCGAGAGTGGTGTGCCAGAACAACCTTTTGGAAGTCAGGAAACGCGCACTGGCGCACGAAATCGGGTTGAAAACGCGCGCCGTCTGCATCCGCAGGCCGATTTCTGGGTAGCCATCGAAGCAGGAATTGATGATGACGCCACGTTCAGTTGGGTGGTGATTGATAATGGCGCGCAGCGAGGCGAAGCGCGTTCAGCAACGTTACCGCTGCCTGCGGTTATTCTCGAAAAGGTCCGTCAGGGGGAAGCACTCGGTCCGGTGATGTCACAGTATACGGGTATTGATGAGATCGGCCGTAAAGAGGGAGCAATTGGTGTCTTTACTGCAGGAAAACTGACGCGCTCCAGCGTTTACCACCAGGCAGTAATTCTGGCGCTTAGCCCGTTTCATAACGCGGTGTATTGGTAGCGTTGTGCCGGATGGCGGCTTCGCCTTATCCGGCATACGGCTCAGCGTCATTTGTAGGCCTGATAAAATGCGGCAGCATCGCCATCAGGAAATTCAATTTTTTCCGAGCAGTACCTGCTCCAGCCACTGACGCAGCTCTACTGGCGCCGACTTGAGGCTGTTAGAACCACGTGTAATTGTGGCGATCCCGGCCCCGAGCTCATTTTTTAACTCACGCTGACTCATCTCACCGCGCAGAAGTTCTTCAATGATGCGCACGCGCGTACCCAGCGCTTCGCGCTCATCTGGCGTTAACATCAAATTAAGCAGTGGTTGGTGTAAATCCTGATCGTAGGCGTGTTTAAGCAGGTCGACAAAACGTAACCACTCCTGGTGACGCTGTTCTGCCATCGCTGCTGAATAGGGTGATTGCTGTGTCATAAAGTGTCGCCATCGTTATGGGGGAAGCGCGCTTGCTTCCCCCCTTTTGTACTCTTTAACGAGTACGATAGCATAACACACTCGACTCGATCAGTAACGACGTTGCCATTCTGCGTTGCTCATCAACTCCGGTTTATCCCCCAGGAAATAGCGATAATAGGCGTCATAAGCCAGAACGTTTTTCACATACCCTCTTGTCTCAGAGAAAGGAATACTTTCAACAAATGCCACTGCGTCAATTCGCCCAGCGCTATTACCAAGCCAGGTGCGAACGCGTCCCGGCCCGGCGTTATAGGCCGCAGAAGCAAAAATGCGGTTGTTGCCAAATTGCTGATATACATACTGCAAATAGCTGGTACCGATGTTGATATTAGTTTCAGGATCCAGCAACTGACTGGAGCTGCTGTAACCTGGAATCGAGAACATTTTCACCGTATGCGTCGCGGTGCCCGGCATAATCTGCATCAACCCACTGGCTCCAACCGGTGATTTTACTTTCGGGTTCCATGCGCTTTCCTGACGCGCAATTGCCATCGCGTAGCTTTGCTGAATATCCTTCCCGCTGGTGTAACGAGAAAACAGATCTTTGTAGGCCAAAGGGAAACGCTCTTCCAGATGATCCCAGAGTTTGCCGGCGATCGTTGCCTGCACGCTCAGATCCCACCAGTGGTTGTTGAATGCGTAACGCGCCAGTTGCGCCTGTTCAGACTTCGTGCGGCTGGTGACCAGATTCGCCCATTCACTGCGCGCAGTATTATCCATGTTCCAGTACATTAACTCACGTACGCGTGCCATTTCAGGTCCCTGAGTCAGGGCAGAGTTGACATCTGTAGGTGCTTTGTCGACCTTCAACTCATACTCTTCACCCAACTTTTGCGCCGCTACCATTGGATAGAAACCGCGCTGCTGCATCAAAGAATGCAGGATCTCTTTCGCTTCGGCATCACGCCCCCGCTCCAGCAACAGATCCGCCTGCCAGTAACGCCATTCATCCTTCTCTTTGGCTTCCATCGGCAAGCGCGCCAGCCAGGTATTCAGACCACGCCGATCGCCAGTTCCCAGCGCCATCCGCACGCGACGTTCCACAAGCGTGGTGGATTGCGATCGCATAATAGCGTCATCACGCCATTTCGCCTGCTCGTCGGTAACATCATTGCCCATCAGGCGCCAGGCGACGATATCACGCAGCTCCTGAGTTTGATCGTCATTAAGCTGCTGCGCCTGCGCCAGTGACGGGATCATCAAACGTGCATTTTCCACATCCTGACGCGCAACACTGGCAAACGCCACCGCCGCCATCTGGCGAGTGAAATCCGTTGCTCCGGTCGTGCGGGCAAATGTCATAACGGAATTAGGATCATTTGCCAGCGCGATGATCGCCGAAGCTATGGTCTGATACTCGGCTGGCATCTGTCCTGCCAGCGCAGTCACCAGCCCCGTATTACCTGCTTTCATCGCCAGGCGAATACGTTCCAGATAAGCCAGCGGATCCTGAGTGCCCGATGCCCGCCAAACGCCGAATAATTTGTCACAGGCATTGGGCTGACTTTTTCCGCTCAGCCAAAGCTCTTTCGCCCCCAGCCAGGCTTCCTCTGCTTGCCCGGTGCTCCATTTCGCATAATAGTAGTTACATTGCGCTTCGGTAGTACCGGGTTTATCCGGGCTAAACGCTAACAATCCGCGCCAGTCTTCCCGACGAGCCAGCTCGTTCACAAAACGCGATTGCAATGTGCGGGCTGGAGGCAACGTAGGATTGGCACGCACAAAATTCGTTACAGTAATGGTGGGTTGATTCATGAGATCGTCAGTTATCTGACGATATTCAAGATAGGGATACAGAGGATAGCTCTTCAGGCCAGGCATCATCTGCTCTACAACATCCATCTGTCGGTTATCCCAGGCCTGCTTAATTTGCGCATAGCGGTTACGCTGCTCATCCAGAGAATCGGCCCGCGCCATTTGACTTACCGTCAGCAGACATACGCTGGCAGCCAGTAGGCGCCAGGTAAATTTTTTGGCTTTGTCCACAAGCTCTTCCTCTTGTCGTGTTACGTCTGTGCAGCATCATGCCGCTTAATAGATTTATGCTAACCAGACATTACAGAATGTGCCACGTTCCGGACACTTTTTTACTTTTGTTGCGGGTGAGATCTGCTGGCTGGGATTAGACCGTGAAAAAGGCTACACTTCGCCTTTGATAACTATTCATCACTATAAAAGAGGCGAAGTCCAACGTGGCTCAATTCGTTTATACCATGCATCGTGTCGGCAAAGTGGTTCCGCCGAAACGTCATATTCTTAAAAACATCTCTCTGAGTTTCTTCCCTGGCGCCAAAATCGGCGTGCTCGGTCTGAACGGCGCGGGTAAATCTACCCTGCTGCGCATCATGGCCGGCATTGACACCGACATCGAGGGCGAAGCACGTCCACAGCCAGGTATCAAGATCGGTTACCTACCGCAGGAACCGAAACTGAACCCGGAACACACCGTTCGTGAATCAGTTGAAGAAGCTGTTGCCGAAGTCGTTAACGCCCTGAAAGGCCTGGATGAAGTGTACGCGAAGTACGCTGAACCCGATGCTGATTTCGACAAGCTCGCCGCACAACAGGGCAAGTTTGAAGAGATTATTCAGGCGCACGACGGTCATAATCTCAACGTGCAGCTCGAACGTGCCGCTGACGCATTGCGTCTGCCAGACTGGGATGCAAAAATTGAGAAGCTCTCCGGTGGTGAACGCCGCCGTGTCGCGCTGTGCCGCCTGCTGCTGGAAAAGCCAGACATGCTGCTGCTCGACGAACCAACCAACCACCTGGATGCCGAATCTGTTGCGTGGCTGGAACGCTTCCTGCACGACTTCGAAGGCACTGTGGTGGCGATTACCCACGACCGTTACTTCCTCGATAACGTTGCCGGATGGATTCTGGAGCTGGACCGCGGCGAAGGTATTCCTTGGGAAGGTAACTACTCTTCCTGGCTGGAGCAGAAAGATCAGCGTCTGGCACAGGAAGCCTCTCAGGAAGCGGCCCGCCGCAAATCCATTGAGAAAGAACTGGAATGGGTGCGTCAGGGTGCCAAAGGCCGTCAGTCTAAGGGCAAAGCCCGTCTGGCTCGCTTTGAAGAGCTCAACAACACCGAGTACCAGAAACGTAACGAAACCAACGAACTGTTTATTCCACCAGGACCACGTCTGGGCGATAAAGTCGTTGAGGTCAGCAACCTGCGTAAATCCTACGGCGATCGTGTGCTGATCGACGACCTGAGCTTCTCCGTACCGAAAGGGGCTATCGTCGGTATTATCGGTCCGAACGGCGCGGGTAAATCGACTCTGTTCCGTATGCTGTCCGGTCAGGAACAACCTGACAGCGGCACCATCGAACTGGGTGAAACCGTCAAGCTGGCCTCCGTCGACCAGTTCCGTGACGCTATGGATAACAGCAAAACCGTGTGGGAAGAAGTATCCGGTGGGCTGGATATTATGCGTATCGGCAACACTGAAATGCCAAGCCGCGCCTACGTAGGCCGCTTCAACTTCAAAGGTGTTGATCAGGGTAAACGTGTAGGCGAACTGTCCGGTGGTGAGCGTGGTCGTCTGCACCTCGCGAAGCTGCTGCAGGTTGGCGGCAACATGCTGCTGCTCGATGAACCGACAAACGACCTGGATATCGAAACCCTGCGCGCGCTGGAAAACGCCTTGCTGGAGTTCCCGGGTTGCGCCATGGTTATCTCGCACGACCGTTGGTTCCTCGACCGTATCGCCACCCACATTCTGGATTACCAGGATGAAGGCAAAGTCGAGTTCTTCGAAGGTAACTTTACCGAATACGAAGAGTACAAGAAACGTACCCTGGGTGCAGATGCGCTGGAACCGAAGCGTATCAAGTACAAGCGTATTGCGAAGTAATACTACTCTAGCGGATGGCTCTGCCATCCGCTTTAATAAAACTTAATACGATTTTAAGTTAGAATATAATCATTCATTTGAGAATAAAAAAATGGTAATTTTATTGCCACCCCTCCTATATCCATCAAAAAAATATAAATACTCTCAATACATACCACCTAAGGAAAACCAGTAATAGACAATCACAGTTGTAGTGTTTTAACAACTGTGCTAAAAAAACAGATACGTCATCAATTAAACATTAACTTATATAGTTTATATATAAATAGACCCCAGCAATATTAAAACTCATTTGATAACATACAAAGGAATGATATGTTTCATCACATTATTTATTTTGAGTTGTATCGGCAAAAAGAATGCAATCAATGGGATAGATGAATATCTCACGCCAAGAATATTCTATCATTCCAACCGATTAATTAAGCTCATCGAATAACTCATGGAAATAAAAAACACTTTACCCGATCACTCTATTGCCAGAAAAAAAAGACTGATCTGTTCAATTTTCAAAAAATGTCGCCAAATTGATATCCAGCATCATTTGTGGAAAACGATGATCGCGGCCCCGATGTGCCTGCTAATTGTCTATCTGGTGATTTTCTGTCAACCTCGCTACGTCAGCGAAGCTAAAGTCGCGGTCAAACGTCAAAACGAACTCGACAATAGCAGTCTGAATGTTGGCTTGATATTGGGCGCATCGACCCCCTCTTCTGCGGAAGACTCGCTGTATCTGAAAGAGTACATTAACTCTCCGGATATGCTACAAAGCCTGGATAAGAAGCTCAATTTCCATCGAGCCTTCAGCCAAAGCGGCTGGGACTTTCTTTACCATCTTCCCATAGATATCACCACAGAACGCTACCTTGAATACTACCGCTCCCGTCTGAGCGTTGATTACGACGAAAAATCAGGTTTGCTGTCAATTCAGACGCAAGGCTTCACGCCTGAGTTTGCTCAACAGTTTAACCAAGCCATACTTAAGGAGTCAGAGCGTTTTATTAATGAGCTCTCGCATAAAATCATACGCGAGCAGATGCAGTTTGCTGAGGATGAACTGCAGCAGGCGAAAGATCGCCTGAACAACAGTAAGAGTCATCTTCTGGCGTATCAAAATAATAATAATGTACTCGACCCAGCAGCTTCAGCCGAAGCAGCCAGTACGCTGGTCAATACACTGATGAGTAAAAAAATAGAGATGGAGGCAGATCTACGCAATCTGCTGACCTATTTACGTGAAGATGCTCCTCAGGTGGTCAGTACCCAAAATGCCATTAAGTCATTACAAGCCCAGATTGAAGTTGAGCAAAACAAAATTACCGCACCTGATGGCAAAAAACTTAACAGCATGGCCGCTGATTTTGAAGAACTCAAAAACACGGTGAAATTTGATACCGATATATACGCCTTAGCGCTGAAAGCCATCGAGAAAACCAGAATGGAAAGCGCACGTAAGCTAAAAACGCTATCCATAATTAGCTCACCACAATTACCGCAAGAATCTCGCTTTCCGAACATCCCCTATCTTTTAGCGAGCTGGTTATTAGTGTGTTGTCTGCTTTTTGGTACGACCAAATTATTGATCGCCATTATTGAAGATCACAAAGAATGATATCCGCCACCGATATAAATGACAGAGTCTATTATGAAATTAGTTAAATCGATTCTTGTATTGAGCATCTTACTATCCTGCCAAGTTTTGGCTGTCGGAATTACTGCGGATCAGCAGCTAACCGGTGCTGCAGCACTCCCTGAAGCACTCGTAGCCAAAACACAGACCACGGACAACAGCGGCTTTGATAACACACCGATGCCAACGCCTGCACCGGTGTTAAGCCGTATGTTCGGTGCTCAGCTGTTTACCGGTACCACCGCTGATAGCGGTGCCAGTATCGGCTTTAATCCCAATTACATTATCGGACTTGGCGATACCATTCAGATTAGATTGTGGGGAGCATTTAATTTTGACGGAGCCCTCCCCGTCGATCCCAAAGGAAACATTTTTGTCCCCAACATCGGCCCACTGAACGTTAACGGCATAAATAACAGCCAGTTAAACAGTCGAGTGACGACCAAAGTGAAAGAAGTCTATCAGTCGAATGTCAACGTCTATGCTTCGCTTCTTCAGGCGCAACCGGTAAAAGTATTCGTCACAGGGTACGTCAGAAATCCCGGGCTATATGGCGGCGTCGCCTCCGATTCGCTGCTCTCTTATCTGAGTAAAGCGGGCGGAGTGGATAGTGAGCGAGGAAGCTACGTGGATATCACTGTGAAACGTGGTAAGAGTGTACGTGCACACGTCAATCTTTATGATTTTCTGCTCAATGGTTCACTGAATCTTTCTCAGTTTTCCGATGGGGATACAATTATCGTCGGCCCTCGACAATACACCTTTAGCGTAGAAGGTGATGTTTATAACAGCTATGACTTCGAGTTCCACAATAGCACCATTCCCGTTTCAGAAGCGCTGGCATGGTCGCGTCCCAAACCGGGAGCAACGCATTTCACTATTATCCGCCAGCAGGGGGCAATGAAGCGGACGGAGTATCACCCACTAAACAGTTCACTAGGCAAAATCCTGCAGGATGGCGATAAACTTATCATCAGCTCCGACCGCTACGCTGGCACCATACAGATTCGCATTGAAGGCGCTCACTCTGGTGAACATGCTGTCGTATTGCCATACGGCTCCACAATGAAACAGGTGCTGGCGCAGATTAAACCTAACAACATGTCGCAACTCAGTAGTATTCAGCTTTACCGCCACTCAGTGGCGACCCGTCAGAAAGAAATGCTGAATACCTCTTTGCAAAAACTGGAAGAGGCTTCTTTGTCCTCTCAATCCGCTACGCAGGAAGAAGCTCGACTGCGTGTGCAGGAAGCCCAACTCGTCAGTCGTTTCGTAGCAAAAGCACGTAACGTGGTGCCTAAAGGTCAGGTCGTCCTTAACGGAAGTAATCTTGATAACGTCATCCTGGAAGATGGCGACGTTATTACGATCCCGGAGAAAACCTCATTAGTTATGATCCATGGTTCGGTTCTTTTTCCCAACGCAATATCCTGGAACGAGAAGCTGGATGTGGATGATTACATTGAGAAGTGCGGCGGTCTGACTCAAAAGTCCGGTCAGTCGAAAATCATCGTTATTCACCAGGATGGTTCGGCGGTGGATGCCGACGACGTAGACGACGTTCTACCTGGCGATGAAATCATGGTACTGCCGATGTATGAAACTAAAAATCTGGAAGTCACACGGGGTATTTCCACCATTCTTTATCAGTTGGCTGTAGCAGCAAAAGTCATTCTGGACCTGTAAGACAAAGAGGGTGGCGGAGAGATTCCGCCACCAAAAAAACACTAACATGGAAGCCATTCAGGATGATAGGCATCTACTCTTCAGGTATCTGGCAGATCCCGCACCTTCAGAATTTTTTAGGTGAAGCGTGCCATAAACTGTCACATCTTTCGGCCCCAAATTCAGTCGACGCGATCGCCGTCTGGGGAGAGCGAGCCGTCTCTCAGCGTCCAATAGAACAGGCTAAAAAGGCCGGGCTGCCAATACTGCGGTTGGAAGACGGTTTTACCCGTTCATTAGGGTTGGGCATCAATGGAGCGCCACCTTTAGGCATGGTCGTTGATGATTTAAGCATTTACTACGATGCCAGCCGTCCCAGCCGCCTAGAAGTACTCATTCAGAAGGAAGCTAAAGAGCCACATTTACAACACGATGCTCTGCGGGCGATGGCCTTCATGGTTGAGAACGATCTCTCAAAATACAACCACTCACTTCCCTTTAATGAAGGGCACCATGCTGGCGTGACATTGGTCATTGATCAAACCTACGGGGATGTATCCATCACTCTGGGCGGTGCCAGTGAGAGACAATTCGCAGAGATGTTGTCCTGTGCCAAACGGGAGCAGCCTGAAGGCGAAATTTGGGTTAAAACACATCCTGATGTTTTGACAGGTAAGAAGAAAGGATATTTTGACAACCTGGCCCAGGATCCAAGTATTCGACTTATAACTGAAGATTTCAGCCCACAATCACTGCTACGGCATGTCTCTACCGTTTATACCGTAACATCACAATATGGTATTGAGGCGCTGATGGCAGGTAAAAAGGTCATTTGTTTCGGTTTGCCCTGGTACGCAGGATGGGGCCTGACCGATGATCGGCATCAATTCGCAGATAGACTTGCCGCACGCCGAGGAAGAGCCCCACTTACCGCTCTGGTAGCGGCTGCCTGGCTGCAATATAGCCGCTATATCGACCCGTATACAGGTAACCCTGGTACGCTATTAAATGTGCTGGAATATCTCCATTTACAACGCACATACCTTCTGACTCGCCACGGAAATCTCTGGGCTCCGGGTATGACGCTTTGGAAAAGCAGCATAGTAAAACCTTTTCTGGCTACACCTACAAACCATGTCAATTTCTCACGCAGTGGACGGGGGGCCAACATCTGCGTGGTATGGGGGATCAAAGGAGAGCAACGCTGGCATGTGGCAGCATCACAGCGCGAGATTCCCGTTTGGCGAATGGAAGACGGTTTCTTGCGATCTTCCGGTTTGGGTTCAGATCTACAGCCTCCTCTATCCCTGGTTCTCGACAAAACAGGTATCTATTACGATGCCACGCGGCAAAGCGATCTGGAAAATTTACTAAACAATTCACATCTGACAAAAGAACAGCAGCAACGTGCCGGAGCGCTGAGGCAAAAGTTGATAGCCACCAAACTCAGCAAATATAACCTTGGTGAACAATGGGTAATTCCATGCGTAACTGCGGGGAAACGAAAATTACTGGTTACCGGTCAGGTTGAAAACGATGCCTCAATGGCTCGCGGAACACGGTCCACCAACACTAATTTGGCATTATTGCAGACCGTTCGTGCTCGTTACCCCAATGCCTTCATCATCTATAAACCCCACCCGGACGTTCTGGTGGGTAATCGTCCTGGACATATAGCAGAAAAAGATATGCAACAACTGGCTGATTGCGTGGCACTTGATGCCGATATTATCGAGTGTATTCAGCAGGTTGATGAAGTACATACTATGACGTCGCTATCAGGATTTGAAGCCCTCATACATGGTAAAAAAGTCTTTTGCTACGGCATTCCCTTCTATGCTGGCTGGGGGTTAACCACTGATGAACACACCTGTGAGCGCCGACAGAACTGCATCTCACTCAACGACTTGCTGTACCAAACGCTGATTAGCTACCCCATCTACATTCACCCGGAGCTGAAACAGTGCATTACACCTGAAATGGCCATTGACTGGTTGCTGGCTCAAAAGCGCCAGAACTTAAGTCTCAACCAACACAGAGCAAGCCAGTATCTGCAACGGCAAAGTCGAAAATTGCAAATGCTTTATAACGCCATGAAAACAAGATAACGAGAAGGATCTCTATGAACAGCAATACGATCAATACACTTCTCTCTGGTAAGAGTTACTTGCTACTACAAGGACCAATGGGACCGTTTTTCAATGAGATGGCGGAATGGCTGGAATCGCAGGGACGTAAAGCCACTAATGTTGTTTTTAATGCCGGCGACCGTTTTTATTGCCGGAAGCGGCAATATCTGGCCTACACGAAGACACCGAGGGAGTTTCCACATTGGTTAAAAGAGACATGGCAGGAAAATCCTTTTGATACCATTCTGTGCTTTGGTGATTGCCGCCAATTACATCAGGCAGCAAAACGCTGGGCGCAGGCCAAAGGGGTACGTTTTCTGGCCTTTGAAGAGGGGTACTTACGACCGCACTTCATTACTCTCGAGAAAGGCGGCGTTAATGCTTATTCCTCAATTCCTAGAGAGCCAGAGTTTTACCGCAATTTACCCCCACAACCGGAGCTGGAGGTTCAGAGTTTAAAGCCTTCAACTAACCTGCGTATCTGGCATGCTATGTGGTATTACCTGATCAGTTGGATATATCGGACCCAATTTCCTCAATACAGACACCATAAAGTCTTTTCCCCCTGGTATGAAGCCAAATGTTGGATCCGTGCTGGCTGGCGTAAACAGTGGTATCGCTACAAAGAACGACACGTGATGACGTTGCTGAAAACAACATTGGATAAACGCTACTTTTTGGCCATTCTACAAGTATACAACGACAGCCAGATTCGAAATCATAGCCCGTATAAGGATGTGCGTAATTATATTAATGATGTTATGTACTCATTTTCTAAAAAAGCTTCACCAGCAGATTTTTTGGTGTTCAAACACCATCCGATGGATCGCGGACACCGCCTGTATGCACCGTTAATTAAAAAATTAGGCAAACTATATGGTGTAAGTAATAGGGTGATTTATGTGCACGATCTGCCAATGCCACGTTTGCTGACCCATACGAAAGCCGTCATAACTATCAATAGCACTGCTGGGATATCTGCGCTTATTCACAATAAGCCACTTAAGGTATTAGGGCAAGCTCTATATGATATTAAAGGGTTGACTTACCAAGGACATTTAAATCAATACTGGGGTGCTCACTTTAAGCCTGACACGAGGTTATTCAAGAAATTCAGCAAATATTTACGTGTAAACACTCAAATTAATGCAGTGTTTTATGGAAAGAAATCACCTGAAATGGTGCAATATCAGGTGACTCATAAAAAGAATATTACTGAAGGGAAGTGGTTCTTACAGTAACTTCAAAATACCTACATTTAATTAATCCTAGAAACCTAAATCCATAACGCTTATAAAACCATTTATTTTTGCTCTATATTTTTCATCATATCCCGTCCAATGAAACATGGATAATAATCCATCTCCCCACTCACCGCTGATATTTAATCGCTGTATAATATTCACCATACCTCAAGCCATTTTTGACAAAATAAAACTCCAAAATACTTTCACGTTTTAAATCTTCAATATATGGGGTTGATATAAATCACATATTATTTTTTAATCGAGATGAAACCAACTCACTACTTATGAAAAACATAATTTCATTTAATGAATTTTTAACAACATTGTTGTGGCGAGTGACAAACATTTCATCATTGTGAAAAACAATAAGTTTACTTCTTTTCATATAATTAATAGCATCTATTAAATGAGGTATATGATCAGAATATGTTTCATCATTTCGTGATGTAACTAGATATATCCTCCCTGGAGGAGTCAATGTTCTCCTAATAACTTCACCTAAATGCTCAGAGTAAAACTCTTTATCAGAGTCACTCGCTTCCTTAGGGTATATATACGAAAGATGGGACTTAAATTTATCAATCCATTTAACTAAATCAAACTGAGGTATTGCACAGATAGCAGCACCTACCCCAATTTCATGAGAAAAAAGCAATGCAGCGTATCCTCCCTTTGAAAAACCTAACATTATGACATCTTCCTTAAGGAGTTTATATTCTTTAATTTTCTCATTTATAAAGTAAATTACTGCATCTTTAGTATTAAGAGTTCCATTAATACCAAGATAATAATCGCCAACCATCCCATGATCATCTTTAATATATATCTTCCTGACGTTAAAGTGTTTTAGACCGGCTAAAAGAGTATAAGGATATCGTTTATCATCATCACTTGATTTTTCATCACCAAGAGATTGAAAAATAATTATTAATTTTCGCTCTCCTCGATAATTTTCAATAGGATATGGATCTTCAATATATGTTATAGTTGTTCCATTCATATGATCGAATTTTTTCTCATGAAATGCCATAATAATCCCTATCTGCTCGCATCATTTATTGGATATTTTCACAAAACTTAATTAATCAATTAAAATAATCGTAAAATTTTTGCGCGAACTTATTAAACTCATCATGACAATTTGCAGATGGAAATTCACAAGAACTAAAATCATTTGCACAAAAAGAATGGGGTAAATTATTGCCAGCTTTCGCATCTAGTAATCGATCATAGTAGAATGACGCAGTTGGTGAGCGGATATTAAAATAGTAGCTTATATCAATTTTAGGCGTTGACACGCCATAAATATACTGTAGATAGGGTACAAAAAAAGTAGCCATATTTATATCTGTTGTAGACCTAAATTTATTAGTTAAGAAATTCAAAATACGCTCCCCAAAGATATCATACGCTAATATATAATAACTTTTACGTAGCGGCACATAAGTGTGAACAAGATTATGATTAAAAGTTATATCAAACATCTCCAAAAAAAGATCATTGCTATTTTTACAAGCTATTGATGTAGATGTAAGTTTATCATGTTCGAAATTTATATTTTTATTCCCAATAAATATACTTGCAATTTCATTTGAGTGAAAAAAATGAGCTGCGCTGATTTCACGTGCCACAAAAAAATCATCATTAAAATAGATAAAATGCTCGGACAGATCATTAATATTGTGAAGACATGCTTCGATCACATGAGAGTTAAAAGTTGGTAAATATTTTTCAGGAATTATATCACGATGGTCTACAATATGTACTTTTTCTCTAATACCTATAGGAGTCGGAGGAATTTGAGAATCCGTAATAATATAGATATTACGAACCCAGGGCATATACATTTCCAAGCTTAATAGCGAATAGTAAATTTCATTATGATCATCAAACCTAGATTTTTCTAGTGCATGAGGTGTCGTATGACCGTCCCACAGATGAGAATAAGTGTCTCTTTTATTTTTCCATTGCAGGTCCAGATCCGAAACCCAAGTATAAACCACATCTATGTCAAAATCAGGAATGAATTGATTATCAATATTTTCACAAGCATCAATGATGCTATTTTCCCCACCAAAATGAGTTACTCCCTGGGTGAGATGAAGAGGATATTTATTTAACAAGGCATCTCTAAAAAAAATATTAGGTCGATTGAAAAGTTTTCTTATTTTCCGAAACATTAATTTACCTCAGCATCAACAAATATAAAATTTGAAGTATATCCAGAGTACAACAAACTATACGATTATCAGAAAGATATTTAATTTAGAAGTGTACTTATATATTGACGTTCACATCATCTTAATACACTCAATAAATATACCGTTAGCATATAAAATCTTTTGATATAAATCCATTTCAAAACCTAATCAACGCTACGAATTTTAAAATAAACAATCAGATCTCTAATAAGATATTATCTCCATTAGAGACCTTTGATCGTGAGCATCTATAACCATAATGGCCAGTATTCATTCAAAAAGTTAGTATACTCGAATTTATTTATTCTAAGTTTAGTTTGTTTTTTGGAATACTAATAATAATTTCATTTTCGAGTTTAGAAGTATGTGGCACTATAGAGTCGAGAAAAGTAGAGTATTCATCATCAACTTCCTTCCTCATCTTATTAAATGTAATTGCTAATGGACACCTACCAGAACCATGAACAGTTTGCAACCATGTTAGTTTCTCATGATGACCTCCATTAAGATTGGCAAATTGTATTTTAGTTTCCGAGCAATTTCTTCCGTAACAATTTACAGCATTTACAACCGGCAGAAATTTAAAAAAGTAAGAATCCAAATCATTTATTTTAAATAAAACTTGATGATACTGATTTAAAATTAAATTATTAACGCAACAATAATTCTCCACAGGATTAAATTTGTACTCAAAACTGCCATAAATGCTAGAAAATAAATCCTGCAATGTATTATTTTTTGATATTTGTTTTTTTATATAAGTAATACCTGACATTTCTTCATTAACAAAATAATCAAAGCCAGCCTCGCGTAAGAAGAAAAAGTTCAGTCCAACAAAAACAAAATACTCAAGTCGAAGTGAGCTTCTGGATATAACTTTCTCATAGAAATCATTATAGCTTTTATACACTGCATAATTAGCATTAGAACTTTCAATAGAATCCGATATATATGACACTCTATCGAAATATGTATATTTCTCTAATGTCCTACATTGATATTTTAATACATTACTTTTATTTTTATTTAAATTATCAATATTATCAATAATAACTAAATTGACTCTAACCGTTCCATTGTTTACTGCTAAAAGATGTTGAGCATTCCCATTCTCTTGTTTCATAGCTTTATGTCCATTTACTATTAGACTATTAGTTCTTTTTACTAACGCATCACTGAAGAACAAACGTGGCTTAGTTAGTAGTTTGGTTAATTTTGTCATTTAGAGCACTCGTTAATAAAACTCTTCATAACTTTTGAAATTTCATAGTGATCTATATACGTTCTTCGTGCCCCCTCACCAAGTTTTTTTAGTAACGTTTCATCATTCATTAGCATTTCCATTTTTCTGGAAAAATCTACGGTATCAAAGCAAGGTGATATAAGAGAGTTATAGCCATCTTTCAAAAATTCTTTTGGCCCATAACCAATGTCATAACTAATAACCGGTTTACCCATGCTAAAACTTTCAATATAAACCATACCAAAAGGTTCTTTGAACGCAGTAAGAGCACAGAATGAACTAGCATAAATCTCCTCATAAACCAAAGATGTTGGTTCACAAATCCTTACTTGTTCTGATAAATCATAATCTGCAATCATTTTTAATAATGATTCTTTCTTATCACCATCACCATATATATCAAGATTCCAGTCTGGATATTTTTTAGCAATTAAAGCAAAAGACTCTATCAATAAATTAAATTGTTTTATTTCAACTAGTCGACCAAATGATACTATTCTCTTAGGAGAGAGTATATTGCTACACCCTTTAATCATAGAAAGTTTATCTTCGATTCCATTAGGTATATTTGTTACATTAAATATACCATTATTAATATACTCCTCCTTTTGGAATCTTGTTAATGCGATCACTTTGTGTGCTTTCCGGTAAGTCCTCAGTATCGACTGTTGGATTTCATCACTATGTGAACTAAATTCTTTATGCTCCTGAGCCATAACAACATTGGAATTATGACTATATTTTATGATATTGACACATAATCCGGGAAAAGTACCAACGAGAGTACAATTTCTCAGTGTTCGTAGAATAAGAATTAGTTTTAAATCGGTTAAAATAGACAATCCAGAATATAAATCTTCAGTTTTCTTAAATAACCTTGATTTAAATTTTGATAGCAAGTTTTCATATTTATTTCGAAACTTACCTTTGCTTCTTGCGTCATTAAGATACTCTAATCTTACACTCGGGTCTAAATTGAGTTTGGGTATCGCTTCTGTTCTACGTAATGATATCACAGTGACCATATAACCAATTGATACTAAGTAATTCGCTTGATTAATTACAGTCTGAACTGTTCCTCCGACACCATATAAGTTATAACAAAAATATACGATATGATTTTGTTTTTTTTCGAGCAACTTATCTATAAGATAATTTGATTTACCAAAATTAGGATAGTCCTGTCTTACGATGGCACGATTACGTCTGGCCTTTAATGTCAATGCCTTATCAAAGTTTTCAAAAGAAAATATATTTTCCAATTCATCTATTGTTCTGACCGTTACTCCCAAAAAATCATTAGGCGAGTTCATAAAATGCCCACGTTCATGTTTGTAAAAATCGTAATCAAACTGAAGAAAAATAACAGGTATATTTAACAGGTTAAACTCAAAAGACACGGAAGAATAATCAGTAATGCATAATGCTGTATCTTTAAGGACAACATTGAAATCATTTTGACCAACAAACCCTATATTTCCTTCAAAAATTTCTTCAACCTCACGCTGTAAGTATAAAATTTTCTCATGCAGATAAAAAACTACCTTCAATTTGTGGTTATCAGCATACTCCATGATTCTTGTACTATCTTTTATTTTTTTCACAAGTGAAAGAAACGTATTTTCTTTTCCCTTAATAGTCCAATCATCTCTCCAGGTAAAAAAGAACAACATATTCTGATTGGTTTTTCTTATGTATTGAAGATTTTCATGTCTAGAAAGACCACTATTGACTAATCGGCATGATAAGAAGCCAATATTTGTTATTAACCGTTTAAGAATCTGAAGATCAGAGGAGTCCACTGATCTTCTATCATTGTAATAATTACTTAATATATATCTATAAAAGCCACGCAAATCATTCCTATCAAAATAACTTCGCAAATAAAATATCTTATGTTTAAGAATAATGTTATATGTTTGTTTTATGTCTTTCTGAGGTTGAAGAACATCTTTTACAATTTTATATTCCGAGCTTAGAGATGTGTGGAAATATCTAATCCTTCCATTATAATGCCCTTTATAAAAATGTACTTTTTTATATGATATAATTCCGTGCTGTAAATATATAATAGGAGACCACCCTCTGCTGAGGGGCTTTTTTTTGAAAGAAGGGAACACATCCATATAGCCATCATTAAGTACAAGGTAATCTGCTTTATAGAATAACCATCGATGTTTTAAACTATCTTTTATTATAACGTTTTTCGAATATGGCTTTAGCTTATCGCTATCTATATTGTTACGCCCACAAACATAATAAGTATTTTTAAACCCCTCATTAATTCTATGTGCAAAATAAGAAAATCCATTATCTCTCGCTTGCTCACCACCTTTTTCACTTATTAGAACAAGAAGATCTTCCCGATTCTTTACCGAATTCCTCATATAAAAGCACCCATCCATAGATTTTGTAATTAACAAGCAATCGTCATTTATACTTATTTTTTAGTGTGTTTATTTAAGAACGGATTCATGATATATAGTTAACGCTTCCACAACATCATCATATATAAACACTTCATTATCATTATTTATAACAATAGCCATATTACAATATTTCTTCAATAATTCATCACTATGTGACACCATTAGTAATGACATTTCTTTTGATCTTTCAGAAAATATCAAGTCACATTTTCTTTTAAATCGCGAATCACCAACAGCAGTAATTTCATCAACTAAATAATAATCAAATTTAAATGCCATACTTAATCCAAAACCTAACCTCGATCGCATCCCCGAAGAATACGTTTTAATCGGCATGTCAAAGTATTTTCCTAGTTCAGAGAACTCCTCCACAAAAGCAATAACTTCTCTGAAATCATTTTTTGCAGCATAAAGCCTGGCTACAAATTTCACATTCTCCCGACCAGTTAAGCTCCCCTGAAACCCTCCTGCCAATCCTACTGGCCATGAAATAGTTTGATCGGTTGTTATCATTCCACTATCTGGATGATCGATACCTCCAATCATACGAAGTAATGTAGATTTACCTGCACCGTTACGCCCAATCAGCGCAACACTCTTACCTGTTGGTAACTCAAAGTTTAAATCCTTGAATACGGAGTGACGCCCTTTCGACGTGATATATGATTTCGTTAAATTTTCGACTTTGATCATGATGAAGTTAGCATTGCTCTCCGCCGGAACCAATAACTGGCTAAACCAAGAAAAAAGATCCCTAGTGCACAAATAGCCAGATAGCCAAAACTCACTCCATCGCTAGTATAGTTAGCAACAACTGCCTCTCTACTAAGTTCGACAACATGAACGATGGGATTCCAAAGGACATAGGACTGATACTGCTTAGGAATTGCCTGAAGTGGAAACATAATGCATGAAATAAAGTAAAGTGGCTTGATAACGATAGGAAGAAACTTTTCTGTTTCTGGGTGCGAGCTTCCTATCACCATAAAGATCAGTCCCACACCGCATGAAAATACAATGAGCAAAAACCATGTACTAAATAAGAGTAATACACGAGCAAGTGAAAAAATCTCACCGCACAAACTAAGAATCCCCATCAGAACCAGATAGACAAGGATATAAATAACCATTTCCAGCAAAGTCCTTGCAATTACTGTATCTACTGGTTTTACTGGTCTGTAATTAAATAGTCCCTGATTAGCTTCAATTGCTTTAATTGACCGAATGGATATGTCACTAAAAATGAAATAGGGAATAATACCATTAATCAAAAAAACCGGGAAAGATATATCAGGCATTGTGCGATGCATTATATATCCAAAGATAACTAACATTACCATAAGATGAGCAGCAGGTTCTAATATAGCCCAAAGGTATCCAAGACGATATTTTCCAAATCGTGTTTTAGCTTCCCGTAAAAATAATGCCTTAATTACTGAAATTTGGATTTCAATGCAATTTCTCGCCATGGCCATTCCATTATATTCGACATGCTACCGCCCTTAGCTTAAGCTGCCACAGGCTTATATATATTTTATTTAGTAGAAAAGTATCACGCGAAATTGTTAATGATACGCAGGAGAGTTGAAATCCACATACAAAATAACGCCCCTGATAGACATTATATGTAATACCTTTAAACCAGTAAGGGATATCTTACAATATAATATTGAAATAGAAAGAGACTAAATATTTTTTAAGATATTATTCATATAAAACATGAATATAATTAATCTATTGTCTTTAGGAAGTGATAATATTCACAATTAATATCATGCATAATACTTATATTATACATTATGGGTAGTATATAACGTATACTACCCATAAACTCTATACCCTCTCGCCCATCAGCCCTTTTACCAGCTCCACACAGCGCAAAAACCGCGAGTCATAATCAGCCTCCTCAACGTGCACAAATTTGATGTTGTTCTTCTCCAACATCGATACCAATAGCGTCTGAAACTCTTTGCGATCCACCGAACTCCCCAAGCTTCGTAATCCATCCGCAACCCATGGCGTGTTGTTTTCCAGCAGGATCACCAGGTCAAAGCGATACTCGTCAATCAATGCCTGCACAAACGGGTGCTCACGCCCTTCATACTTTTTGCAGAACGCCTGAGTGGTGACAAAGTCTGTGTCGATAAACGCCACTTTATTAGCATACTTAACTGCAAAATCAATGTATTGCGCTTGTCCTAGCGCGATCTTGTCGTAATCAGAATACTGCAGCGCCATCTCATCGCCGCCCAAATGGGAAAAGACGTAATCGCGCCCGTATTCCCATGCGCTGGTCGTATTGAAGATATTGGCAAGCTTATTCACCAGTGTCGATTTTCCACTCGACTCACCGCCGAGGATCGCCACGGTACGCACAAAGAAGGGTTTCACTTCCGTCGGAATGTATTCCCAATAGCGGAATGGATTTTCACGGATTTGCGCCCCGCTGATGCTCATAAAGGTCCGTTTTGGATCGACCAACACAGTTTCAATACCCAGATGTTCCAGATATTGCGGGGCGTCAGCTTCTTCAGAAGTGTAGATCCAGTTAGGCTGGATCCCCTTCTCTTGCATAAACGTTTTAATCCCGTTGCTCCAGACATCCCAGCCGTGCGGATATGGCTCCATACCTTCCTCATTAAAGGCATGAATACGGATATTTTTCTGATACTTAAACGTTTGCAGCAACCAGCGTAAACGGTCGGAAACCGTGGGTTGTTGTGACATAGCGCTGTCTTCAAACAGGCCCCGATCGCGCGTATCGTCATAGCCCATGATGATATGTAATTCATCGACCTGGCTACAGGCACGCTGAATCAGATAGATATGACCAGTATGCAATGGATAAAACTTACCAAAGACCACACCAATGTTTTTCTGCTGGCGGGGGAACTCCAGTCCCAGAAAACGGTGCAATGCCTCCAGTTTTTGCGCACTGGGGCTTTTTATCTTGGCGTTCAGGAGTTGGCTTAAATACCCCTTGGTCATGCCACTGGCATCCGCCACCTGTTGCAGAGTACAGCCCTTTTGCTTAATGGCAGTTTTCAGATAATCAAATGACACAAGAGCCTCCTGCTTGCTATAAATTAACGTAATACCCATGGATCTCTGGTGGCAGGAAGGCGCAAACAAATCCCGATATGATTCGGGGCAGCGAACACGACCAACACACCTGTCGCCGGAAAGACGACGGGTATTTAATTATAAGTCGTCAAAAACGCTGAGCGCATCCGTGAGTTTTTTAACGCCAAAAACTTGCATGCCTTCTGGCGGTTTTTTCGGCACATTCGCGGCAGGTACAATCGCCCGACGGAATCCATGCTTCGCTGCTTCCGAAATCCGCTCTTGACCACTGGGAACCGGACGAATTTCACCCGCCAGCCCCACTTCACCGAAGACGACTAAATCCTGCGGCAACGGCCGGTCGCGAAGGCTGGAAACCATTGCCAGCAGCAGAGCCAAGTCTGCGCTGGTTTCAGTGACTTTTACACCACCCACCACGTTGACAAACACATCCTGATCCGCCATTTGCAACCCACCGTGACGATGCAGCACAGCCAGCAAAATGGCCAAACGGTTTTGCTCCAGCCCTACCGCAACACGGCGCGGGTTCGCCATCATTGAGTGATCAACCAGCGCCTGGATCTCCACCAACAGCGGACGTGTTCCTTCCCAGACAACCATCACGGAGCTACCGGGAGTGACCTCATCACCGCGACTTAAGAAAATGGCTGAAGGATTACTGACTTCACGTAGACCTTGCTCGGTCATCGCAAAGACACCAAGCTCATTCACTGCACCAAAACGGTTTTTATGGCTACGCAAAGTACGAAAACGGGAGTCAGCATCGCCGTCAAGCAACACTGAGCAGTCAATACAGTGTTCCAGAACTTTCGGCCCGGCCAGCGAACCGTCTTTGGTGACATGCCCAACCATAACAATCGCCACGCCCCGCGTTTTCGCAAAGCGTGTCAGGTAAGCAGCCGTTTCCCGAACCTGTGCCACGCTACCTGGCGAAGATTGGATATCAGCCATGTGCATTACCTGAATGGAGTCGATAACCATCAGTTTCGGCTGTTCTTCTTCGGCGATCAGGCAAATCTGTTCGATACTGGTTTCCGACAGCATATTCATATTCGCAGTCGGTAGTCCGAGTCGATGCGCACGCATTGCCACCTGTTGCAAGGATTCTTCCCCCGTGACGTACAGGGTTTTCATCTGCTCGCTAAGCTTACACAGCGTTTGCAGCAGTAGCGTTGATTTCCCTGCACCAGGGTTACCGCCGATCAAAATAGCGCTGCCAGGCACCACGCCACCACCCAGCACGCGGTCAAACTCTTTAAAACCGGTAGAAAAACGCGGCAGTTCCTCAAGACTGATTTCCGACAGTTTCTGAACCTTTGCGACGCCTGCATTGCCAGCGTAACCGCTGAGTCGCTCGTTGCGCGCCACTGTTGGTGATGCAGCAAGGCGTACCTCGGTAATGGTATTCCAGGCCTGACAGGCGCTACATTGCCCCTGCCAGCGCGGATAATCGGCCCCACATTCGTTACAAACAAAGGCGCGCTTAGGAGCTTTTGCCACGTTTTACCTCGTTATTTCTGATTCATACTGCCGGAGAGAATGCAGAACACCCCCATCAGATCGGCATGACGGATAGTGATTTCCGTCTTTTCATTCACTTTCGGTTTAGCATGGTAAGCGATACCCAACCCTGCCGTTTTGATCATCGGCAGATCGTTCGCACCATCGCCAATCGCGACCGTTTGCGCTATAGGGATTTCATGCTCTAGTGCCAGTCGAGTCAGGGTATTAGCTTTGTACTGGGCATCGACGATATCGCCAGTCACGTTGCCGGTAAATTTACCATCCATGATTTCCAGCTCATTCGCCACCGCTGCAGTCAGTCGCAGTTTTTGACGCAGGTATTCCGCAAAGAAGGTAAACCCCCCAGAGGCGATAGCCACTTTCCAGCCGAGAGTTTCCAGCTTCAGCACCAGTTGCGTCAGGCCGGGCATCAGGGGCAGAGTTTCACGCACCTGATGCAGAATGTTTGCGTCAGCGCCCTTGAGGGTCGCGACACGGCTACGAAGGCTGGCGGTGAAGTCCAGCTCACCACGCATCGCACGCTCCGTCACTTCCGCAACCATCTCACCGGTTCCCGCCAGTTTAGCGATCTCATCTATACACTCGATCTGGATAGCGGTTGAGTCCATGTCCATCACCAGCAGACCAGGCGTGCGCAAATGCGGGATTTTGCCCAGTGGCGCAACATCCAGTTTGGCATCATGCGCCAGTTTTGTCGCACGCGGTGTTAACGACCCCGCCAGGCGAATGACCTGATAATCTTCGACGCACCAGGCTGCCACAATAACCATCGCCGCTCCCAGCTTGCTTTGGTATTGCGTTAAGCGTTGTTTATCCAGCCCACGACCATACAGCAGCCAGCCACTCCGGCCCGCGTGGTAATCCAGCGGCATCACTTCATCGCCACTTAAAGAGAGGGGCAGACCTGGCCACAGAGAGACATCTTCAGGTAGATCGCACCAGGTAATGTTAGGCATTAAAGCTCCTGTAAAATCGTTCGGGTCGGAATCATCCAGGGAAAATAACGCATGAGGCTACCTTGTAACCAGCGCTTCTGGCAACATTAAGCCTCAAATTTTCAGTAGGTGGAATATGGCTCGCGCAAAACTGAAATTCCGACTTCATCGTGCAGTGATTGTATTGTCCTGCCTCGCGCTACTCGTCGCACTCATGCAAGGCGCATCATGGTTTAGTCAAAGCCATCAACAGCAGCGTAACCCGCAGCTGGAAGAATTGGCTCGCACGCTGGCTCGCCAGGTCGCGTTAAACGTCGCACCACTGATGCGAACCGAAACACCGGATGAGAAACGTATTGCTTTCGTACTACATCAGCTCACCGAAGAGAGCCGTATTCTGGATGCGGGAGTCTATGATGAACAGGGCGATCTCATTACACATGCCGGTGAGAGCGTGGATGTACGTGATCGGCTGGCGCTGGACGGTAAAAAAGCCGGTGGCTATTTTAATCAGCAGATTGTCGAACCCATTCAGGGGAAAAACGGCCCGCTGGGCTATCTACGCCTGACGCTTGATACCCACACACTCGCCACTGAGGCGAAGCAGGTGGATAACACCACCAACATTCTACGCCTGATGCTGCTTCTGTCACTGGCTATTGGTGTAGTGTTGACCCGAACACTACTTCAAGGCAAGCGTACCCGTTGGCAACAATCCCCGTTCCTGCTTACCGCCAACAAACCGGTACAGGAAGAAGACACTGAGAAAAAAGAGTAATTTACCAGAAAGGAAATCGACCATGACAACATTACGCCTGCTCATCTCTGACTCTTACGATCCATGGTTTAACCTGGCCGTTGAAGAGTGCATTTTTCGTCAAATGCCCGCTACGCAGCGCGTTCTGTTTTTATGGCGCAACGCTGATACGGTAGTCATTGGCCGGGCGCAAAATCCGTGGAAAGAGTGCAATACCCGGCGCATGGAAGAAGACAACGTCCGGCTTGCGCGTCGCAGCAGCGGCGGCGGCGCGGTATTTCACGATCTGGGTAATACTTGCTTTACCTTTATGGCAGGCAAACCAGAATACGACAAAACCATATCCACCACTATCGTACTCAATGCATTAGCTTCTCTTGGAGTCGATGCTGATGCATCCGGGCGCAACGATCTGGTCGTCAAAACTGCCGAGGGCGATCGCAAAGTATCTGGCTCTGCCTATCGGGAAACCAAAGACCGTGGCTTCCACCACGGCACACTGCTGTTAAATGCCGATCTCAGCCGTTTGGCTAACTATCTAAATCCGGATAAAAAGAAACTCGCCGCCAAAGGGATTACCTCCGTACGCTCACGCGTTGCGAATCTTACTGAATTGCTGCCGGGCGTCACCCATGAACAGGTGTGCAAGGCAGTAACCGATGCCTTTTTTGCCCACTACGGTGAACGTGTAGAAGCAGAGATTATCTCTCCCGACAAAACACCGGATCTACCTAATTTTGCCGAAACTTTCGCTCGCCAGAGCAGTTGGGAGTGGAATTTTGGCCAGGCTCCTGCTTTTTCGCATCTGCTGGATGAGCGCTTCACCTGGGGCGGCGTAGAACTGCATTTCGACGTTGAAAAAGGGCATATTACCCGCGCGCAGGCCTTCACTGACAGCCTCAACCCCGCCCCGTTAGAAGCGTTGGCGAATCGTCTGCAAGGATGTCTGTACCGCGCTGATATGTTGCAGCATGAGTGCGAGGCATTGTTGGTCGACTTCCCGGACCAGAAAGAAGAACTCCGGGAGCTTTCGGCATGGATTGCCAGAGCAGTGCGTTAAGCAATTGAGATAACTGCCGGATGGAGGCTACGCCTTATCCGGCAGTATTATAGACCCGGTAAGCAAAGCGTCACCGGGCACAAACCGAACTTATTCTTTATCGCCCAGCAGAACAGATTCCAGCGCGATTTTGATCATGTCGTTGAAGGTCGTCTGACGCTCAGCAGCAGTAGTCTGCTCATGAGTACGGATATGGTCAGATACGGTGCAAATGGTCAGCGCTTTCGCACCAAACTCAGCCGCAACGCCGTAGATACCCGCAGCTTCCATTTCCACACCCAGCACGCCGTATTTTTCCATTACGTCGAACATTTCGCCGTCCGGGGAGTAGAACAGATCGGCGGAGAACAGGTTGCCAACACGCGCATCTACACCCAGAGCTTTTGCAGCATCAACAGCGTTACGCACCATGTCGAAATCAGCAATAGCGGCAAAATCATGATCTTTAAAGCGGATACGGTTAACTTTGGAATCGGTGCATGCACCCATACCAATTACCACGTCACGCAGTTTGACATCCATACGCACCGCACCACAGGAACCCACGCGAATGATTTTCTTCACGCCGAAATCGGTGATCAGTTCTTTGGTGTAGATAGAGCAGGATGGGATACCCATGCCATGACCCATAACTGAGATCTTACGGCCTTTGTAAGTACCGGTGAAACCTAACATGCCACGAACGTTGTTTACTTCGCGGACATCTTCGAGGAAAGTTTCAGCAATGTGCTTAGCACGCAGCGGGTCGCCAGGCATCAATACGACGTCAGCGAAATCACCCATTTCTGCATTAATATGTGGAGTTGCCATAAATTATCCTTAATTAAATAGTGGAAATACCCTAAGGATTTCACGTTGTAGGAAGGCGGCTATTTCGTTCACCACAGGAGCATAGATTCACTATGTGACCGGGGTGAACGAATGAAGTCAACGAGCCTACGGCGCGAAAGACAACGGGTATTACAGCATGTTTTTACCGTAGTCCATTGGCGACGTACCGAAGTAGCTTGCCAGCGTCTGACCAATATCCGCGAATGTTTCACGGTGACCTAAAGAGCCGGGTTTTACTTTCGGGCCATAGATCAGCACCGGAATGTGTTCACGGGTGTGATCGGTACCAGTCCAGCTCGGATCGCAACCGTGGTCAGCGGTCAGGATCAGAATGTCATCTTCCCCCACCAGCTCCATCAGCTCAGGCAGACGGCGGTCGAACAGCTCCAGACCTGCAGCATAACCGGCGATGTCGCGGCGGTGTCCCCAGGAGGAGTCAAAGTCGACGAAGTTAGTGAAGACGATGGTCTCATCACCCGCTTCTTTCATCTCTTTGATCGTTGCGTCGAACAGTGCGTCCAGACCCGTCGCTTTCACTTTTTTAGTGATACCGCAGTTCGCGTAAATGTCCGCAATTTTACCAACGGATACGACATGGCCTTTTTTCTCGTCAACCAGTTTCTGCAGTACCGTCGGTGCTGGCGGTTCGACGGCCAGGTCGTGACGGTTACCGGTACGCTGGAAGTTACCGGCCTTATCGCCGATAAACGGACGCGCGATAACGCGGCCAATGTTGTAGCCACCTTCAGTCAGCTCTTCGCGTGCGATTTCGCACAGCTCGTAGAGTTTATCCAGGCCATAGGTCTCTTCATGGCAGGCAATCTGGAATACGGAGTCAGCCGAAGTGTAGAAAATCGGCTTGCCGGTTTTCATATGTTCTTCGCCCAGTTGGTCCAGAATCACCGTACCGGAAGAGTGGCAATTACCGAGATAGCCCGGCAGGTTGGCACGTTTTACCAGTTTATCCAGTAGCTCTTGTGGGAAGCTGTTTTCATGATCGGAGAAATAGCCCCAGTCAAACAGAACCGGAACACCAGCGATTTCCCAGTGACCAGACGGAGTGTCTTTCCCGGAAGAGAGTTCATGCGCCCATGCGTAAGCGCCAATGACTTCCGCATTGCCGTCCATACCGGCCGCAATTTTACCGGTAGAACCTTCGTGAGCTTTCACCAGGCCCAGACGGGTCAGGTTAGGCAGATTCAGCGGACCTTTGCGACCATTGTCAGCTTCGCCCTTCGCACAGGCTTCTGCAATATGTCCCATAGTGTCTGAACCTACGTCGCCAAAGCGATCCGCATCTTCAGTCGCACCAATACCAAAGGAGTCCAGCACCATAATAAATGCACGTTTCATCTTGTTCTCCATACATCTGCGCCGCAAAAAAGCGATCAGATCAGTATACAGTTATTCGGTAATACGACGATAGACTGTCGGTGTAATTTCTGGCGCTTTGTCGTCAAGGCTGATTGCCGCTTTGACGGCTTTCGCCGCTTCCTGCCAGCTGGCTTCATCTTTGGCGTGGATCACTGCCAGCGGACGCTGTCCATCTACGCTGTCACCCAAACGCGCCATATCAGTAAAGCCGACGCTGTAATCAATCGTGTCAGATGCCTGACGGCGACCGCCGCCCATGGAAACTACCGCCATACCCAGTGCACGGGTATCCATCGCGCTAACGAAACCTTCGGTATCAGCATATACCGCTTTGCTGAGCATTGCCGTCGGGAGGTACTTCGCATAGTTTTCGACAAAATCGGTCGGTCCCTTCTGCGCCGCAACCATGCGACCAAAAATTTCCGCCGCTTTACCGTTATCCAGTACCGCCTGCAACCTGGCGCGGGCTTCAGCATCGTCTTTCGCAAGTTTGCCGGAGATCAGCATCTCCACGCACAGCGCCATGGTGACGTCAAACAGACGCGGGTTACGGTATTCACCCGTCAGGAACTGTACAGCTTCGCGAACTTCTACCGCGTTACCGGCGCTGGAGGCCAGCACCTGATTCATATCGGTTAACAGTGCGGTAGTACGCACACCCGCACCATTCGCCACACCAACAATCGCTTCGGCAAGGGCAGCAGAAAGTTCATAGGTCGGCATAAAGGCACCGCTGCCTACTTTCACGTCCATCACCAATGCATCCAGCCCTTCCGCCAATTTTTTCGCCAGAATAGAGCCAGTAATCAGTGGGATGGAGTCCACGGTCGCGGTAATGTCGCGGGTGGCATAAAAACGTTTATCCGCCGGTGCAAGCGAGCTGGTTTGACCAATAATCGCAACACCCACGTCTTTAATAATTTCACGGAATCGAGCGTCATCCGGGAAGATGTCAAATCCCGGAATGGCTTCCAGTTTATCAAGCGTACCACCGGTATGGCCCAGACCACGCCCGGAGATCATCGGAATATAACCACCGCATGCAGCGACCATCGGGCCTAACATCAGTGACGTTACGTCACCCACGCCACCGGTAGAGTGTTTATCCACAATCGGGCCGTTCAGTTGCAGACTCTTCCAGTCCAGCACGGTTCCTGAATCACGCATTGCCATGGTCAGCGAAACACGCTCTGGCATTGTCATATCGTGGAAGAAAATAGTCATCGCCAGGGCGGCGATTTGCCCTTCAGAGATGGTGTTATCGCGAATACCATTGATAAAGAAACGAATTTCTTCATCGCTCAGCGCATGACCATCACGTTTTTTACGAATAATTTCTTGTGCGAGAAACAAGGTAACCTCCCGATTATGGGCCGGGTAAGCAAGATGCCACCCGGCAAGTCGTATTGATGCCGGAGGGTGACTAACACCTTGTCCGGCCTACGATGGGCAATTGAAACTTAGTAGCTGCTTGCGCTCTTACCATCACCGTGACCCAGCGCTTTCAACAAGCTAGCCAGCAGGCTGGATGCACCGAAGCGGTAGTGGCGGGAATCAGCCCAATCAGCACCAAACAGTTCGTCCGCAATAGCCAGGAACTGCTGTGCGTCTTCCGCAGTACGTACGCCGCCAGCCGGTTTGAAGCCAACCGTTTTTTCCACACCCATATCGCGGATCACTTCCATCATGATGCGTGCGCTTTCCGGCGTCGCATTTACGGGTACTTTACCGGTAGAGGTTTTGATGAAATCAGCACCGGCTTTGATGGAGATTTCAGAGGCTTTACGAATCAAGGCTTCTTCTTTCAGTTCGCCTGTTTCGATAATCACTTTCAGCAGCACATTTGCCGCAGCACATGCGTCTTTACAGGCTTTAACCAGATCGAAACCAATCTGCTCGTTACCAGCAATCAGCGCACGGTACGGGAATACCACGTCAACTTCGTCCGCACCGTAAGCGATAGCGGCGCGGGTTTCTGCCAGCGCAATCTCGATGTCGTCGTTGCCGTGCGGGAAGTTTGTCACTGTGGCAATGCGGATGTCCGGCGTGCCCTGCTCTTTCAGAGTTTTACGAGCAATAGGGATGAAACGCGGATAAATACAGATTGCTGCCGTGTTACCAACCGGGGTTTTAGCCTGATGACACAGCGCGATCACTTTTTCATTCGTGTCGTCGTCATTCAGGGTAGTCAGATCCATCAGTTTCAGTGCACGCAGGCTGCTTGCTGTTAAATCGGTCATAACATTCTCCAACGGCATCGCCGTATAAAATTTCACCTTGCGAGTTTGTTAGTATTCTAACATCCGCTCGCTATTACACTTCGATATACATCACAGTTAATGAAAACCACATACAGATTTGCATTACTCTAATGAGATCTACTTCAAATAAATAACCTTTACCGGCAGGATGTGATGGCTTCAGCCGCATCCGGATCAAAGGTTGATGTTGTACAGCTTCCTACAATGACACTTAACCTTCAGCTCCTATTCGGCACATAAAGGAACCAACGATGCCCACGTCCTCTGAACTCGCGCTGCAACAGCGTTGCCAACAAATCGTGACTAGTCCGGTGCTCAGCCCTGAACAGAAACGCCATTTTCTGGCGCTGGAGGCAGAGAACGCTCTACCTTATCCCCATTTGCCTGTTGAGGCCCGCCAGGCGCTGGATGACGGGGTTATCTGCGATATGTATGAAGGTCATGCCCCGTTCAAGCCGCGCTATGTTTTACCCGATTACGCTCGTTTTCTGGCCAACGGTTCATCATGGCTGGAACTGGAAGGCGCAAAGGATCTTGATGACGCATTATCCTTGCTGACCATCCTGTACCACCATGTTCCGTCAGTAACCTCGATGCCGGTCTACCTCGGGCAGATCGATGCTTTGCTGCAACCGTATGTTAGAATTCTAACACAAGAAGAGATCGACATTCGAATAAAACGTTTCTGGCGTTATCTCGACAGAACGCTGCCAGATGCGTTTATGCATGCCAACATCGGTCCTGCTGACACACCAGTTACGCGAGCAATTTTACGTGCAGATGCAGAGTTAAAGCAGGTTTCCCCTAATCTGACATTTATTTATGATCCGCAAATTACTCCTGACGATCTTCTGTTGAACGTAGCGAAAAATATTTGCGAATGCAGCAAACCACACATTTCCAACGGCCCTGAAAATGATAAAATTTTCACAAAAGGCCACTATGGCGTGGTCAGCTGTTACAACTCCCTGCCTCTCGCTGGGGGAGGAAGTACGCTGGTCAGACTCAATCTGAAAGCCATCGCAGAGCGCAGCACGTCTGTCGATGACTTCTTTACGCGCACTCTACCGCACTACTGTCAGCAGCAAATCGCCATCATTGATTCACGATGTGAATTCCTCTACGAGAAATCACATTTCTTTGAGAATAGCTTCCTGGTGCAGGAAGGGTTGATTGATCCCAAACGTTTTGTACCAATGTTTGGGATGTACGGTCTGGCGGAAGCGGTAAACCTGCTTTGTGAAAAGGCCGGCCTGAGCGCCCGCTACGGGAAGGATGAGAGTGCTAATGAGATGGGCTATCGTATCAGCGCCCAGCTTGCTGACTTTGTGGAAAACACACCAGTAAAATATGGCTGGAAGCAGCGCGCGATGCTGCATGCGCAGTCGGGTATCAGTTCTGATATTGGCACCACGCCGGGTGCGCGTCTGCCTTATGGTGATGAGCCGGATCCTATCACCCATCTGCAAACCGTTGCACCACACCACGCGTATTATCACGCCGGGATCAGCGATATTTTAACGCTGGATGAAACCATCAAACGCAATCCTCAGGCGTTGGTACAACTTTGCCTCGGGGCGTTTAAAGCTGGTATGCGTGAGTTTACGGCCAACGTGAGCGGTAACGATTTGGTACGCGTGACCGGCTATATGGTGCGCCTGTCCGATCTGGAAAAATATCGCGCCGAAGGCTCTCGCACCAATACCACCTGGCTGGGTGAAGAAGCCGCCCGCAATACGCGTATTCTGGATCGACAACCTCGTGTGGTAAGCCATGAACAGCAGATGCGCTTCGGTCAGTAAGATCATCCCTTTCTCCTGCGTGGACGGGCCAGGCAGTCGTCTGACCCTCTTTTTACAGGGGTGTAATTTGCGCTGTAAAAATTGCCACAACCCGTGGACGATGGGACGCTGCAACGATTGCGGGGAATGTGTTCCGCAGTGTCCACATCAGGCGCTAAGCCTGAATATGAGTAAAGTGGTGTGGCATTCTGATATTTGCCAGCAATGTGATACCTGCCTGCAAATGTGCCCACAGCAGGCGACACCGATGGCGCAGACCATGAGCGTCAATGAGGTTCTACGCCACATCCGTAAGGCATCATTGTTTATTGAGGGGATCACCGTCAGCGGTGGGGAAGCCACAACTCAACTCCCCTTTGTGATTGCGCTATTCTCTGCGATCAAAGCCGATCCGCAGTTACAGCACCTGACCTGCATGGTGGACAGCAACGGCTGGCTTGGCGAAACCGGCTGGCAGAAGCTGTTACCGGTTTGCGACGGTGTAATGCTGGATTTCAAAGCCTGGGACAGCGCATACCATATGCAGCTTACCGGGCGCGATAATGCGACGATCAAGCGCAGTATTCTCTTTCTGGCTGAGCGGGGAAAACTTGCGGAATTGCGCCTGCTGGTCATTCCCGGTCAGGTGGATTATCTGCATCATATCGAACCACTGGCGGCGTTTATTACCCAACTGGGACGCGTACCGGTGCGGCTTAATGCATTCCATGCGCATGGCGTATATGGCGAAGCCAAAGCGTGGGCGAACGCAACGCCGGAGGATGTGGAGCAATTGGCGAAAGAATTACGCAAGCGCGGGGTGGATAATCTGATTTATCCAGCGTTATATTTGTGAATTGCCGGATAGCGCCTACGCCTTATCCGACCATCAGAGGGTAAACAACGCGGTCGTATTGCGATACAGCACATCAGCAATCACGTCCGCTGGCTCTGGACGCAATTCACATAAAACATCAAACACCCGGACCACCTGTTCCGGGCGGTTAGGCTGGCCCTGAAAACCGTTTAACGGCATATCCGGCGCGTCGGTTTCCAGCAGCAATGCTTCCAGCGGTAACTGCGCCACCACCTCACGCGTTTTACTGGCGCGTGGATAGGTAATGGTCCCGCCCACGCCAATTTTATAGCCCAATTGAACAAAGCGCTCCGCCTGCTGCATGCTTCCTGCAAAACCGTGTACTACACCGGTTCGCGGGAGGGCGTGGCGTTTAAGATGCATCGCCAGCTTGTCATGGGTGCGGCGCGAATGCAGGATCACCGGCATATCGTAGCGTTTCGCCAGCTTAAGCTGCGCCTCCAGTACCCATTCCTGCTTGTCGAAGTGCGGATCGTCGCGCCACAGATCCAGTCCGATCTCTCCGACGGCAACTACTTTCTGCGGTCGTTTTTCCAGTTCCTGTTGCAGTCTATCCAGACAGTCGCCGTCGTGATGTTCAATAACAATGGGGTGCAGACCCAATGCGGCAAACAACGATGGATAGGTTTGTGCTAACACCAGCACGCGGGAAAAATTCACCGCCTCAGTGGCCGGGACAATGATGCTGTTCACCCCGGCCTCAGCGGCACGCTGGATACTGGCAGGTTCATCACCGACAAAGGGCGGAAAATCAAAATGACAATGCGTATCGATAAAACGATAACTCACGCCAGATCCTCATTATTGAATGTCGTATCGTTGGCCTGGGGAGCGTGGGTAACCACCGGGGCATGGGCATCATTGGCAACCGGTGCAGGAGGGACCACCACCGGCCCCGGCACCACAATCTTCGGAGTCTGGCGCGGCAACGGCGTATTTTTCGCCAACAACTTACCCACGGTAGCCAAAAAGTAACGACCGCAAAGGCGTCCTGTTTTGTAGTCTTCTCTCAGTGCCGGAATACGGCTACCTAACGCCATACTGTGCAGCGGTTTTGGCGGATAGATCTCAAAGATACGCAGCTTACCGGGCGGTTTTTCAATAAAATTCTGAATAGCACGATAGCTGGTTTCATGATGCTGAACTAAATTCACCAACGGTTGCAAGCTGCTTTCCCCCAGCCAGCGCTCCATCCGCTTGAACCACTGTGGCGTATAGTACATTTGCGAGGGCACGGTGCGGATCACCACCAACGTTTTTGCCCCCTGCTTTGCCGCCTCCTGCACGGGGATAGCATCGCTAATTCCCCCATCCAGATAGTTGACACCGTCAAGCAACACTCCCGAACGATAGAATCCCGGAATAGCACTGGAGGCGCGGATAAGGTCGAGCCAATTCTGTCGGGTAGGTGAAAAGTAGCCCGGGCTATAGTCATCTCCCCGACAGGCGCACATGTAAAAAGCTTTTCCCGCTGCAAACAGGCGCTCTGCGTTATCAATCGCCAGCGGCATCTGCGTCGATGTTGAATCCACCAGCCAGTCGAGATCGATAAGATTTCCCCCGCGCACAAATCGCACCGGGTCAAAGAACTCACGCTTTGTGGTGTAACGCATAATAACTTTGCGTCCGTAACCGGGCTGATTACAAAGATAGGCCGAAAGATTTTGCGCGCCAGCGGAAGTCCCGTAGTAGAAATCAAAGGGATTGAATTGCGCACGCATGAACTCATCCAGTACGCCTGCAGTAAAGATCCCCCTTTGTCCTCCGCCTTCGCACACCAGCGCCATACTGCCAGGTTGAAACGGACGTAACGATAACGGCGCAATATTACCGAGCGTGACGGGTATTCTCTGCCCCACCTCTGCCTTCCTGTATTTTTTGTGATAGAACGACAAAGTAACGCAATTTGCTCATCGCTAAAACCGTAAAAGCCAGTCCACTGGACTGGCTTGGTAGCAATTTTTCTTTACGGTTTACGCGCTAGGGTCGTTTACGACCGGTAAACAGGCTAACCAGAAACAGGATAATCCCGACCACGAAGACTATTTTTGCCGCACCTGCAGCGGTACCCGCAAGTCCACCAAATCCCAGAGCGGCGGCAATTAACGCGATAACCAGAAATATGATGCCCCAACGAAACATACGCTTCTCCTTTACCATAGTTAATGTCAACCGCTTGATATGGACGCTCAGGCCGCCCATTTGCGATATTTTTTAGTGTGGTGCACAACACGCCTTCCGACAAACATCGGGAAGGCGAATTAAGTCGAATTACTGAGTTTTGAGATCGTTTTTGACGCTTTTCACGCCATCAACGGCTTTGGCGATGCTCTCAGCACGATCGCTTTGAGCCTGTGAATCGACGGTTCCGGAAAGCTGAACTACACCATCGGTAGTCTCTACTTTCACTTTACGGGAAGGGACTATGTCATCAGCCAGCAGTTTCGCTTTCACTTCGCTGGTGGTTGCCGTATCGCCCGCATAGCCTTTTACAGTCGTACTTTTGCTATCCCGAACGTGCAGTTTGTCGCTAACGGAGGTCACCCCTTCAACTCCTTTCGCTACTTTCACCGCTTCTTCAGCCTGGGCCTGGCTTTCAACAAACCCACTTAACGTAACCACTTTCTGGTCTGTTTTGACGGAGATATCGGTGCTCTTAATACTTTCGTGATCCACCAGCGCGGCTTTTACTTTTGCAGTGATGGAGCTGTCATCCATGAAATTACCGACTTTGTTCATAGAGCTATCGACTTTCTGCCCCGCGCTTTCAAGACCGGATTGCGCTTTGTCCATTGTCGCGTTTTCTGCAAAAGCAGAACCCGTTGCAACAGCAGAAGTCAGCATCACGGCCAGCAGCGTTTTAGAAATCTTCAGTCTTGTCATTGTCATCGATTTAATCCTGTTTTTTTGCTCATAATTCGAGCATTGGCAGCACATGTGCTGCATTGCTGAATGTGGCGAAAATCACTCAATTCAGAAGTCAATGGTCGCCATCACAATCAACAGTACTCACATTGATGTTCTGCACGACGACAACCCGAACCAGTTATTAATATCGTGATAAAAATAAATATCAGTTCTAACAACCATAAACATATATTTGCATGGCATTTAAAGCCGACACTTATGTCATCACTTTGTTAAATATAGATCACAATTTCGAAGTCGCTGACCAAACAGATTAAAAAACAGACAAAACGAAGATAAAATGCGGGATTTAAGAACATTCCGTAAGGGATTAAAAAGGCAGGGAAAGTCGCAGGGTACGGCAGAAGCCGCACCCTGGAAGGTCGATTAGTGTTCGCGCGTTTTACGGAACGTAACGTCAGGATAACGTTCCTGGGTGAGGTTCAGGTTAACCATGGTAGGGGCAATATAGGTAAGATTATCACCACCATCCAGCGCCAGCTGAACTTCGTTTTTACGCTTAAATTCTTCGAATTTTTTCACGTCTGTACATTCTACCCAGCGCGCAGTTGCCACGTTGACCGACTCATAAATCGCTTCAACGTTGTACTCGCTTTTCAGGCGTGAAACGACCACATCAAACTGCAGCACACCGACCGCACCAACGATCAGATCGTTATTGGCAATCGGACGGAAGACCTGCACCGCACCTTCTTCAGAAAGCTGAACCAGACCTTTCAACAGCTGTTTTTGCTTCAACGGATCTTTCAGGCGAATACGACGGAACAGCTCCGGTGCGAAGTTCGGGATACCGGTGAACTTCATCATTTCGCCCTGAGTAAAGGTATCACCAATCTGAATGGTGCCGTGGTTGTGCAGACCGAGGATATCGCCTGGATACGCTTCTTCCACGTGAGAACGATCTCCAGCCATAAAGGTCAGCGCATCTGAAATCACCACATCTTTACCAATGCGCACCTGACGCATTTTCATGCCTTTCTCATATTTTCCGGAAACAACACGCATAAACGCCACGCGGTCGCGATGTTTCGGGTCCATATTGGCCTGAATTTTAAAGACGAAACCAGTGAACTTCTCTTCTGAGGCTTCAACTACGCGGGTATCGGTTTTACGTGGCATTGGCGCTGGCGCCCACTCCACCAGACCGTCCAGCATATGGTCTACACCGAAGTTACCCAGTGCGGTCCCGAAGAAAACCGGTGTTATTTCACCCGCCAGGAACAGCTCATGGTCAAACTCGTTAGAAGCCCCCTGAACCAGCTCCAGCTCATCACGCAACTGCTGAGCCAGATCTTCACCCACTGCCGCGTCGAGATCCGGGTTATTCAGACCTTTGACAATACGAACTTCCTGGATGGTATGGCCTTTACCGGTCTGGTACAGGTAGGTCTCATCTTTATAAAGGTGATACACGCCCTTGAACAATTTACCGCAGCCAATCGGCCACGTAATCGGCGCACAGCCGATTTTCAGCTCGTTTTCCACTTCATCCAGCAGTTCCATCGGATCGCGGATATCACGGTCAAGTTTGTTCATAAAGGTCAGGATCGGGGTATCACGCAGACGCGTAACTTCCATCAACTTACGGGTCCTGTCTTCAACACCTTTTGCGGCGTCGATGACCATCAGGCAGCAGTCCACCGCCGTCAGCGTACGGTAAGTATCCTCAGAGAAGTCTTCGTGCCCAGGGGTGTCCAGCAGGTTCACCAGACAGTCATGATACGGAAACTGCATTACCGAGGTAGTAATGGAGATACCACGCTGCTTTTCCATCTCCATCCAGTCAGATTTCGCATGCTGGCTGGAGCCACGGCCTTTTACCGTACCGGCGGTCTGGATAGCCTGTCCGAATAACAGCACCTTTTCGGTGATAGTCGTTTTACCGGCATCCGGGTGAGAAATAATGGCAAAAGTGCGGCGTTTAGCCACCTCCTGCAAATAAGGAGACAACGTCATAGTCAAATCTTCTTAGGTAAGCACGGCATCAGGCCGGGCATGTTGAATACGAAAAATTGCGGCTATTTTACCCATCAACAGGGGGGAGGCAATCAGTGTTTACACAGGAGTTGCTCCAGTTCGCTTAATGACGCAACCGTCCAGGTCGGCTGAATGCCCACAGGCTGCTCACGATGGTGTGCATTTAGCCAGCAGGTGGACAGTCCGGAATTGATACCACCAAGAATATCTGACTCCGCAGTATCACCCACCATAAGTACTCGAGAGCGATCAGGATTGCCCGCCAGCGTCAGTGCATGATCAAAAATACGCGGATCGGGTTTTGCCACACCAACCTGTTCAGAAATGACAAGCAGATCGAAAAAGTCTCGCAGACCCGTACGCTCAAGGCGGATTTGCTGCAATGCGGTAAAGCCGTTGGTAATAATGCCAATTTTCGTTTTGCCACGAATCGCATTCAAGAGCGAAACCGCGCCCGGTAGCGGGGAGCAAATCTCCGCCATCGCATTAATAAAAGCGTCGTTCAGAGAGCCAGGCGGCACGTTCAGGCGCTCAGCCCAGCTCTGGAAACGAGCATGCTGCAGTTGTAATGACGTTATCGCACCGTTTTGATAATCCACCCACAGTGGCTTATTCACGGCCTGATAGTCCTGAAAATCTTCAGCGGTAAAGGTAATGCTATAGTCGAGAAACATCCGCTGTAGGCCGGTAAACGCATCAAATGTGAACAACGTTTCATCGGCATCAAAGAAAATCCAGTCCCACTTCATCATCATTACACCTTGTCTTACATGCTGATTGGCAATGCCATTATAATGGCGTCTTCGTGACCGTCGGCTGTCGGATAGTAATTACGACGAATCGTCGCTTCGTTAAAGCCTAAGCTTTCATATAGCGCGATAGCCGCAGCATTCGAAGCGCGCACCTCCAGCCACAGCGTCCGAATCCCCCGCTTTTCCAGTTCATCGATCAAATGATCCAGTAGTTCGCGTCCTAAACCTCGACGCTGAAAATCAGGGTCGACGGCAATATTGAACAGCGTAGCTTCATCCAGCACCACCTGCGTAATTGCAAAGGCGGCCATCGTTCCGTCAACTGTGAGCTGAAAATTGAGGTAACGATCGCCCTGGTTGCTGGCAAATGTTTTTTCACTCCATGGAAATGCATGGGCGCGTTTTTCAATCTGAAATGCTGTGGGTAAATCAGTCGGACCGAGGGAAGAAATCGTGTTCATATGCGCAGATTTGTTGCCATAAAGCGGCACGTGCCGCTGGGTTTTCCCGTAATTCATTAAACGCCGGGCTGGCGACCTGAGCGCCATCCAACTGCAAAGGCTCTTCGGTACCCAGCCGCCAGCTATTACAGCGACTGCCTTGTGGTAGCATGGCGACACGGTCAGGCGTCAGTTGTAAAACCTGATCCGGACTGACGGTCAATGCGTGTAAAATATCGCTCATCAACGGTTCGGTTAGCGCGGGTAACTCCGCGGCAACCATTACCAGACGGACATGCGCAGGAATTGAAACCGCGATCTCGCCCTGCAGTGCGCCAGGACGACGCAGCGACCACTGCGTAATGCCCAGTTGCTGTAACTGCCAGTCTCGTCGGGATGTCATAGCGAAACACTCCTGTCTATCAGGGGCGCAAATATAGCAAATCTGTCGAATCAGCGCCAACAAACAACGATACACGTCATCCCGCAGGCCGCCTTGATACAGCTTGAATGATTTTGTGTATATAATCGCAACCTGTATAAATTGAGGAGCACTCCATGTCTGCTTTTACCCCGGCAAGTGAAGTCTTGCTGCGCCACAGTGATGATTTCGAACAAAGCCGTATTCTGTTTGCCGGTGATTTGCAAGATGACCTGCCAGCCCACTTCGAAAGCGCCGCCAGCCGGGCGCATACCCAACAACTCCACCACTGGCAGGTATTAAACCGTCAGATGGGTGACAACGTTCGCTTTAGCCTCGTCGCACAGGCCGAAGACATCGCAGATAGCGATACGTTAATTTACTACTGGCCCAAAAATAAGCCGGAAGCCCAATTCCAACTGATGAATATTCTGTCGCTACTGCCGGTGGGCAGCGATATTTTTATCGTCGGTGAGAACCGCAGTGGCGTACGCAGCGCAGAACAAATGCTGGCCGAATACGCACCGCTGAATAAAGTCGACAGTGCGCGCCGCTGTGGCCTCTATCACGGTCGTCTGGAAAAACAGCCAGTCTTTGACGCCGAAAAATACTGGGACGAGTACAACGTTGACAATTTGACCATCAAAACGCTACCTGGTGTGTTCAGCCGTGATGGCCTGGATGTGGGCAGCCAGTTGCTGCTGTCAACGTTGACACCGCACACCAAAGGTAAAGTTCTGGATGTTGGCTGTGGCGCAGGTGTACTCTCCGTCGCATTAGCCAGCCATTCACCGAAAGTTCGTTTAACGCTGTGCGATGTCAGCGCATCTGCGGTTGAAGCCAGCCGCGCAACGCTGGCCGCAAATGGTATTGAAGGTGATGTTCTCGCCAGTAACGTCTTTTCCGATGTGACCGGGCGCTTTGATATGATCATCTCTAACCCGCCATTCCACGACGGTATGCAGACCAGTCTTGATGCCGCACAAACGTTAATTCGCGGGGCGGTTCGTCATCTGAACAGCGGCGGTGAATTGCGTATTGTGGCCAACGCATTCCTGCCTTACCCGAAAGTGCTGGATGAAATGTTTGGCTTCCATGAAGTCATCGCCCAGACCGGACGTTTTAAAGTGTACCGTACCGTGATGACGCGTCAGGCGAAGAAAGCATAACTGGAATATGTAACGGCCATTTACATGGCCGTTTTTGCACCAATCAACCCAGACTGCACAATTAACTATTGACGAAAAGCTGAAAACCACTAGAATGCGCCTCCGTGGTAACGATACTTTTTGAGTATCGATGGTATGCGAAGGTGGCGGAATTGGTAGACGCGCTAGCTTCAGGTGTTAGTGTCCTTACGGACGTGGGGGTTCAAGTCCCCCCCCTCGCACCATAATCCACGTTGATATTGCTCGCACTGGGCGAAGGTGGCGGAATTGGTAGACGCGCTAGCTTCAGGTGTTAGTGTTCTTACGGACGTGGGGGTTCAAGTCCCCCCCCTCGCACCAACGAGGCGATATCAAAAAGTAAGATGACTGTGCGAAGGTGGCGGAATTGGTAGACGCGCTAGCTTCAGGTGTTAGTGTCCTTACGGACGTGGGGGTTCAAGTCCCCCCCCTCGCACCAATTATCTTATTTTCCCTTCTGTTTTTTCTGTTTCACCTCACCCCTGATTCCAGTTCATCATCATCAGAACAACGCCACCAATTAGCGCTGCGCATGAAGGTAGCAAAACAAAATGCCGTAATCGCTTGTGATACAGCATGAGTGAAGTCAGTAGTAACCCTAATACAACCACCGCTTTCCATGCGTAAACTGACAGGTCAGTAAATGCCAGCCCGGCAATTAATATTCCCGGCAGTAGCACTCCCCATCCACTGCCCAGCGCACGTTGCAACATGGTTTCACCTACGATATTGATAATGATAACCAATATCATATGATATATTTTCTCATTTGTCAGCCTGGAAAGACTATCAATTATATGAGTTTTACTTAACGATTGATGACATGAATAATTGAAGGTGATAAATTGCACGGCGGTTAGCTTTTCAACAAAAAACTATAAATACCTATGTGAATGATTTTTCACTCGTTATTTTTTCCCTGACAAACACATCTTCGTATCTTGCAGATAAATAACAATATTTACCTATGACAGTACAATCCTGGCGAGCTCTGCGCACTAAAAAATACCAACTCTCTTTACGTTTGTTTCTGCTTCTCAACGCAGTCTCCTCGTTGTTTACGCTTTTCTTCCCGCTTTTTGCCGTCAAGGCATTATCCGCACCAGCAGTACTCATCTGCGCCGCGAGTACGCTGTTGTTGGTCTGGCATGAGAAATATGTCGATAAAAGAATTAATCTCCCCCTTATTTCAATCATTTTTGGCTTGTTATGGGCGACACATATTGTTCTGAAATCTTCTGTATTAGGTCATAATGATTACTATTTTCTATTGATAGCGCTTCTCAGCGTGCTGTTTATTGGCTCGATTGCTTTTGCCAATAATATCATTGCGTTTACCCTCCATTCATTACCTTCAGTCGCCGTGTGTCTGTGGCTTAACGGTAGCGAGCACGGTCTGCGAATTATCTATTTTATGGCGCTGCCCATGGCCGGGATCGCTATTCAACACGTGATACAAAAGCGCTATGACGGTTTTGCCCAGCAGTTGATGTACAAGCTGCTGGAAGAGCGTGAAACACTAAACGGACTTAGTATGCTCGACCCATTAACGGGTCTGTATAATCGCCGGGGCCTGCAAAACCGGCTTGATACGCTGCTGGCCCTCAGTAATTCCAGGCACTATGTCCTGTTGCTGGATATCGACCATTTCAAAGCCTACAACGATCATTACGGCCATATGATGGGCGATCAGGCGCTGATTCGTGTTTCTGCCGCTATTCGCGACTCAGTGCGCTCGCGGGACGTAGTGGCGCGTTTTGGTGGTGAAGAGTTTATGGTGTTGCTGACCGCTATCGATCCAGCGCAGGCACAGGCTGCTGCCGAGCGAATTCGCCAGAAGGTCTACGATCTTAAAATTCCTCACATGTTTAATGAAAGCGTGGCGACCAATGTGACCGTCAGTATCGGCATTGCACCATTGGTAGATCAGGAGATTGACGAAGCCATCGCTAAAGCAGACAAAGCCCTCTACGAAGCCAAGAAGCTGGGCCGTAATAACACTCTGGTCAGTGATGAACTACGGGTAAGCAGCCCCTCGGTCTGAGCTATCTGTGCGCTGTTGTCCAACATCGCGACAAAAATCTTGCCATCGTTTTCCCTCGCCTATAGGATTGGCAATCATTATCATTTAGATTAACATCTCTATATAGACATGGCTTACCGTTCCGCACCGATCGTTGAAGATGTCATCTGGCGAACCCCTCTCCCTCCCGAGAAAGCATCGCTGGCAGATTCCGTGCGAGCAACAATCGCTCAGACCCGCGAGCATCTGCTGGACTTCATTCGTCTTGACGAAACACCGCCACAAAATGCCATGACGCTGCATGAATGGACCCAGCCCGCTACGCTAAACTCGTTGCTGGCAGTTTATTCTGACCATATATATCGTAACCAACCCACATTAACACGCGAAAATAAGCCACTGATTTCCCTGTGGGCGCAATGGTATATCGGGCTGATGATGCCTCCGCTGATGTTAGCCCTTCTGACACAAAAAGAAGCCATCGATACCGCTCCAGAACATATGCACGTCGAGTTTCACGAAACGGGTCGTGCTGCATGTTTCTGGATAGATGTACATCAGGATAAACACGCCACTGCCTTCACTCCACAACAACGGATGGAAACACTGATTCTCTCAGCACTGACACCCGTTGTTCAGGCGCTGGAGTCGACAGGTGAGATCAACGGTAAGCTTATCTGGAGCAACACCGGATATTTAATTCACTGGTATTTAACGGAGATGAAACCGTTACTCGGTGATGAATTACTGACAATGTTGCGACAAGCCTGCTTCTTTGAGAAACAGTTATCCTGTGGCCGGGACAATCCTTTGTGGCGTACTGTTGTTCCGCGTGAAGGGCTGCTGGTTCGCAGAACCTGTTGCCAGCGCTACCGTCTACCCGATGTCCAGCAGTGCGGTGACTGTACGTTGAAATAAAAGAAGAACTGCCCCCTCGTCATTCTTAACTGCCTGCTTATTCTCCTTCCCTGTTAACTGAATCTGATGTTGCGGCGTTGTTACAATAAAATATTTACAGTGATACTTTCCCTGTGACAAATTACGCCATGCAGTTTTTTGCTATATAGGGCTGCTTACTGGCAATTGGGAGAAAAGAATGAGTTTACAATCAGTACGGCAGTTTTTGGCGGAGCATGCCCCGGATATTGAAATCATCGAATTAGACCAAAGCACAGCAACGGTTGATCTGGCTGCAAAAGCCCATAACGTCGAGCCAGGTCAGATCGCAAAAACGCTTTCGCTGAAAGTAAAAAACGACATTATCCTGGTGGTCGCCAAAGGGGATGCTCGTCTGGACAATAAGAAACTGAAGAATACGTTTGGTGCTAAGGCTCGTATGCTGAGTAGCGATGAGGTGGTCAATGCTACAGGTCATCCCGTTGGCGGGGTTTGTCCGTTTGGCCTGGAAACACCAATTTCCGTGTACTGTGATATATCGCTGAAACGCTATGCTGAAGTACTCCCCGCGGCGGGAGCCACACACAGCGCGGTTCGCATCGCACCTGACAGAATGGCTGAGCTGACTGCTGCAACCTGGGTAGACGTGTGTCAGTAACGAACCCAGGTCTTTGTGCCGGTGACTAACCCCGGCACTAATTGATCAATAACACCGTTACGAAACTGCATGGATAAATGGTGTCGACTCCCCGGCACGCAGATATAACAGAATATCGGCAGCGTTCAATAACCCGGCATCGGAGCTAACGCCCAGTTTAGACATTGCATTAAATTTATGCGCCCTAATGGTTTTAATATTCCGCTCAAGCTGAATAGCAATTTGCGGCATCGAATAACCATTCGACATAAAGCGTAGAATTTCACGCTCTGTTGGACTCAGCATACGACTTTGGTTGATATACCAAAGGTTTTTCGTGCTTTCTGTTTCCCTGCTAGCAAAATTCAAGGCTGCAAATAATCCCTCCTGTAAAACGCTTAACGAGGATGCTTTGCTAAGAACACCATCCAGTGGTAACGGCGACAGAGAGCCAATTAAACGCACTTCAGCATCATCATCGGCAATAACCACGCGGCGAATATGAGGGAAGTTCACCGCCAATTCAGTCAGATATACCAGTCCAGCTCGTCGATCAGTTCTTATCGCGGGAAGTGAAAAAATAACCGCTGAAAATGGCATATTTATCATTGTCTGGCTAAAGTCAGACTGGCTGGAAAAGAGATGAAGTTTGTATTGATTTTTTGGCATGGTATTAAATAAATTATTAATACCCACACTGCTCATTACACACTTTTCTACCAACGCGACATTTCGTTTGACACTTCTTTTTTCCATTCCGTGGTTTCTCCATACAATGAAGGTAAATTCAGTTCTCGTGATCCTTGAGAACTATTGATCCATGCATACATCTCTGCATTGCTATGTATTGATAAACGACGCATCGCACTATTTTTTTGGGCACTGATTGTTTTATTGCTTTTCTTAAGCAACATCGCTATCTGATTAATTCCCCAACCTTTCCCCAGCAGTCGCAACACTTTTCTCTCTGACAGGGTAAGCACTATCGACTGCACGCTATGTTCCAGGATTTCAGGCGTTACGGGCGGTGAGAGCAACATTTTGCTAATTCTCTCGGCGCGAGTATTTCCCACATGAATTACATTCACTAAACTTTCGATTGGCTCCGCATCAGACAACAACGAACTACAAGGGCACATCAACAATTCAACGGCTAGCGGATAAAATTTGCGAGAAACGAGGAAGACCCAGTGGATATCACGGTACTGAGATAATAAAGAATAATACTGTTCACAGACTGAACGCGGCTGGCTAAAGTCCCCAGTTAAATCAATCATCACCAAATCGGAACGTCGTAGCTGCAATAAAGTGAGTTCTTCTGCACTGCGGAAACAGGTGAGCTCATAATTTGGGAAATGAGTTTGAATTACACTCTTTAATCCCGCTTGCATAATCGGCAGCGTACTAATAACAACTGCGTTTTTGCTGCGTCCTGGCAACATATATCCTCCACGTCCATATGCCGTTTATCTCATTCACTCTATAAATTCTTAATGGGTAAGTAACATAATCAATAAGGAATGGTTAGAGTAAATAATAGATATTGTGAATTGTTTATCCTTAATTTAATTCATGATAATTCAGACCGCATAATAGCACTATAATCCTAATAGTACTTTGCTATAGAGCCATCGTCGCATAATTACTCATAAAACATTAAATGTACAATTAAAATAACTAAACTATAACATTAGCCATTCTAACTTATTTAGCATTCAGTCCATAAAATAATAACGCTTTCTGATCGTAAGTTAGCAGGCTCAGTATGGTGAGAGGATGCTTCAAACAACTTAAATTTTCACTCAATCGCTAAAACTAAATGTCGCTTCACATTCAGCAGACAAGCACGATGTCTCTTTTTTTCAACACAAATATTGATCTTAGCCAGAGCCATTGGGCTTATACTTCATGATAAAAGTAGACATTCGTCATTCAGAGAGCGTTTTTTCAGTCAGAGTGAGCTATGCAAACAGAGCAGTCGTCACAACGAACGGTTACACGGTTATGTATACAATGCGGGCTTTTTTTACTGCAACATGGGGCAGAAAGCGCACTGGTTGACGAGCTCTCCACCCGCCTTGGGCTGGCTCTTGGAATGGACAGCGTAGAAAGCGCCATATCATCTAACGCAATCGTCCTGACCACGATTAAAGACGGACAATGCCTGACATCGACCCGTAAAAATCACGATCGCGGCATTAATATGCACGTCGTTACGGAAGTGCAGCACATCGTTATTTTGGCAGAACACAAGCTACTGGATGACAAAGGTGTTGAGAAACGCTTTAGCCAAATTAAACCGCTGCGCTACCCAAGATGGCTGGTTGCTTTCATGGTCGGGTTATCCTGTGCCTGCTTTTGTAAGCTCAATAAGGGAGGATGGGATGGTGCCGTTATCACCTTTTTTGCCAGCATGATCGCCATGTACATTCGCCAAATTCTGGCCTCCCGGCATTTACATCCGCAAATCAACTTTTGTATCACCGCTTTTGTTGCCACAACGATATCTGGCCTGATGCTGACTCTGCCCACCTTTAATCACACGCCGACCGTGGCAATGGCAGCCAGCGTGCTGCTGCTGGTTCCGGGTTTCCCACTGATTAACTCCGTTGCAGATATGTTTAAAGGACACATTAATACCGGCCTTGCTCGCTGGGCTATTGCCAGTCTGCTCACACTGGCCACCTGCGTTGGCGTAGTGATGTCGATGACGATATGGGGGCTGCGAGGATGGGTGTGATGGATTTCATTTTTGCACTACTGCAGGATATGGTCCTGTCTGCAATTCCCGCCCTGGGGTTTGCCATGGTGTTTAACGTGCCTCATCGGGCACTCCCGTGGTGCGCCTTGCTCGGTGCGCTCGGGCACGGCTCGCGAATGGCTGTAATGACCGCAGGACTCAATATCGAATGGTCAACCTTTTTAGCTTCATTGCTCGTAGGTTGTATTGGGATCCAGTGGTCTCGCTGGTATCTGGCGCACCCGAAAGTCTTCACCGTCGCGGCGGTGATCCCGATGTTCCCCGGGATCTCGGCCTACACAGCCATGATATCCGCCGTAAAAATCGGTCATTTTGGTTACAGCGAAGCGCTGATGATCACCCTGCTGACCAACTTTCTGAAAGCTTCATCTATTGTGGGCGCACTCTCTATCGGGCTTTCAGTTCCGGGATTATGGCTGTATAGAAAGCGCCCGCGCGTATAACTGATTAACCTTCTTACAATCCAACGGATGGGGGCGACCTTCCCTCATCCTGCTGCTCTCCCTCTTCTCTGTGTTACTATAAAAGCAGTCCCCTTCTCGGTTGTTGTTCGGTATTGAGAAACATTATGTCCTGCAAAATTTTGACCCCGGACGTCATCAGCATTGACGCCTTATTACACGATCACAACGCGGTGCTGGCAAAGTCAGTAGGGGGTGCTGTGGCCGTTTTCGCCAATAACGCACCTGCCTTTTACGCGGTTACCCCTGCGCGGCTAGCTGAGCTATTGGCGCTTGAAGAGAAACTGTCACGTCCGGGAAGCGATGTAACGTTGGACGCGCAATTTTATGAAGAGCCGCAAGCCGCTCCTGTTACCGTGCCAATGGGGAAATTTGCGATGTACGCTGACTGGCAGCCAGACGCCGACTTTCAGCGACAGGCCGCCCTGTGGGGCGTGGCGTTGAGAGAGCCAGTCACCGCCGAAGAACTGGCTTCATTTGTTGCCTACTGGCAGGCGGAAGGTAAAGTCTTTCACCACATTCAGTGGCAACAAAAACTGGCGCGTAGCATACAGATTGGCCGGGCCAGCAATGGCGGGATGCCAAAGCGTGATGTAAATAGTGTCAGCGAACCTGACAGCCATATTCCACCAGGTTTTAGAGGATAACGATGAAAAACGTTGGCGACCTGATGAAACGTCTGCAAAAAATGATGCCACCCAATGTAAAGCCCGCGTTTAAAACGGGCGAGGAGTTGCTAGCATGGCAAAAAGAGCAAGGTGAAATTCGGGCTGCGGCGCTGGCTCGTGAGAACCGGGCAATGAAGATGCAGCGCACATTCAACCGTTCAGGTATCCGTCCCCTGCACCAAAACTGCTCGTTCGATAACTACCGGGTCGAGTGTGAAGGTCAAATGAATGCCCTGAGCAAAGCCCGCCAGTACGTTGACGAGTTTGATGGCAACATTGCCAGCTTTATCTTCTCCGGCAAACCCGGCACCGGAAAAAACCATCTGGCCGCAGCTATTTGCAACGAACTGCTGCTGCGCGGCAAGTCAGTACTGATCATTACTGTGGCTGATATTATGTCAGCGATGAAGGATACCTTCAGTAACCGTGAAACCAGCGAAGAACAACTGCTCAACGATCTCAGCAACGTGGATCTGCTGGTGATCGACGAAATCGGTATGCAGACCGAATCCCGCTATGAAAAAGTGATCATCAATCAGATCGTCGATCGTCGTTCTTCCTCCAAGCGCCCGACCGGCATGCTGACAAACAGCAATATGGATGAGATGAACAAACTGCTGGGTGAGCGCGTGATGGATCGTATGCGACTCGGCAACAGCCTGTGGGTCATTTTTAACTGGGAAAGTTACCGTAGCCGGGTTACTGGTAAAGAGTATTAAAGTATTGGGAACACTCCTAAGTGATCCAGCGCTATACTGCGCTGAAAAGGCATAACACGAGTGACCTGTAATGATGAAAGCAACAAAACGTCTTCTTTGCTGTGCGGTTGCCGCCAGCACACTAATCTCTACTGGCGTTTTCGCCGCCTCCTGGCAAGATTCGCTCTCCAGCGCTGCCAGTGAACTGAGTAAGCAAAGCACTGGCTCACAGAGCAGCACCTCACTCTCTTCCCTGACCAGCCTGCTGAGCAGTAATCAGTCGCTCACGTCGAACAGTATGAATAACGCGGCCGGTATTCTGGAATATTGTGCAAAACAGAAGCTCGCCTCGGTCACAGATACTGAAAACGTCAAAAACCAGGTTCTGGATAAGCTGGGGTTGGGAACGACGGAACAGAAAAAAGATACCAACTACCTGGATGGTATTCAGGGCCTGCTGAACGCCAAAGATGGTCAACAGCTTAACCTGGACACGATTGGTAACAGCTCGCTGGCAAAGCAAGTTAAAACCAAGGCCTGCGATCTAGTATTAAAACAGGGTATGAACTTTATTTCCTGATGTGATAAGCGCCGCGTACCGCCTTTTCCCGGCCTGCGCGGCTTCAATCTACTCTTCGAATCTGCTCCCCACTGACCACATAGTGATCCCCCTCAAAAACACGCATATCTAAACCAATTCTGAATAACAACGTAATTAAATGTCACTAGAATTGCAGCAATATAACAACGCTATTACATTGTACAGTCCAGAAATGATTAGCCTGCCAGGCAATTAATTGCCCGGCTTACTGAGGATCGTCCGTTGTCTGAATTATTCTCCATCGCTCTGTTTCTCGCTTCGGTATTGATTTACGCCTGGAAAGCGGGTCGCAACACCTGGTGGTTTGCCGCCATGTTAACGGTGCTGGGAATTTTTATTGTCTTAAATATCACACTGTATGCCAGCAACTATTTCACCGGAGATGGCATCAACGATGCGGTGCTCTATACGCTGACCAACAGCCTGACCGGCGCGGGCGTCAGCAAATATGTTCTTCCGGGTGTAGGGATTGCACTGGCGCTGACTGTCGTATTTGGCGCCCTGGGCTGGGTACTTCGCCGCCGTCGCCATCATCCTCATCACGTTGGCTACAGTCTGCTGGCCCTGATACTGGCACTGGCTTCCGTTGATGCCAGCCCGGCATTCCACCAGATAACCGAACTGGTCAAATCCCAGTCTCGCGATGGCGATCCGGACTTCACGGCGTATTACAAAGAGCCATCAAAAACGATCCCTAACCCGAAGCTGAACCTGGTTTATATCTACGGCGAAAGCCTGGAGCGTACCTATTTTAATAATGATGCGTTCCCGGACCTGACTCCGGAGCTGGGTGCATTAAAAAACGAAGGAATGGACTTCAGCAATACCATGCAGTTACCGGGTACGGATTACACCATCGCCGGAATGGTGGCCTCACAGTGTGGTATTCCGCTGTTTGCCCCGTTTGAAGGTAACGCTTCAGCATCAGTCTCCAGTTTCTTCCCACAAAATATCTGCCTGGGTGATATCCTGAAAAACTCCGGCTATCACAACTACTTTGTACAAGGTGCAAATCTGCGCTTTGCCGGAAAAGACGTCTTTCTGAAATCCCATGGTTTTGATTATCTGTACGGCGCGGAAGAGTTAAAAAGCGTGGTGGCAGACCCAGCATACCGTAACGACTGGGGTTTTTACGACGGCACCGTACTGGATGAGGCATGGAAAAAATTCGAAGAGCTTTCCCGCTCCGGCCAACGTTTTTCACTGTTCACACTGACGGTAGATACCCATCATCCGGATGGTTTCATCTCCCGTACCTGTAACCGCAAACGCTATGATATCGATGGTAAGGCGAACCAATCCTTTAGCGCAGTCAGTTGTAGCCAGGAAAATATTGCTGAATTTATCAATAAGATCAAAGCCTCACCGTGGTTTAAAGATACCGTTATCGTGGTCTCTTCCGATCACCTGGCGATGAACAACACCGCATGGAAGTATCTGAATAAGCAAGATCGCAACAATCTGTTCTTCGTTCTGCGTGGTGACAAGCCTCAGCAGGAGACGCTGGCCGTGAAACGTAACACCATGGATAACGGCGCAACGGTGCTGGATATTCTGGGCGGCGATAACTTTATCGGCCTCGGACGTAGCAGTTTGTCGAGCGAATCCGTATCGGAAGTGTTCCTGAATATCAAAGAAAAAATGCTGGCGTGGAAGCCCGATATCATTCGTCTGTGGAAGTTTCCCAAAGAGATAAAAGAGTTTACCGTCGATCAGGACAAAAACATGATCGCCTTCTCGGGGAGCCATTTCCGCCTGCCGCTGCTGCTGCGCGTATCAGACAAACGCGTTGAGCCGTTGCCGGAAAGTGAATACTCTGCCCCACTGCGCTTCCAGCTTGCTGATTTCGCCCCACGCGATAACTTTGTGTGGGTAGACCGCTGCTACAAAATGGCGCAGTTATGGGCACCAGAGCTGGCACTCTCTACCGACTGGTGCGTATCGCAGGGCCAGTTAGGCGGCCAGCAAATTGTACAGCACGTCGATAAAGCGAAATGGAAAGGTAAGACTGCGTTTAAAGATACAGTTATCGACATGGAGCGTTACAAAGGTAACGTCGATACGCTGAAAATTGTAGATAACGATATTCGTTACAAAGCCGACAGTTTTGTCTTTAACGTGGCAGGTGCGCCGGAAGAGGTGAAACAGTTTAGTGGGATTTCACGCCCCGAATCCTGGGGACGCTGGTCCAATGCGCAACTGAGCGAAGAGGTAAAAATCGAATACAAGGCTCCGTTGCCGAAGAAATTTGATCTGATCATCACCGCGAAAGCTTTCGGCGACAACGCCAACCGTCCTATTCCCGTACGCGTGGGCAACGAGGAGCAAACGCTGGTGCTAAGCCATGATATCAGCACCATCACGCTGCATTTTGATAACCCGGCAGATGCCAATACGCTGGTGATTGTCCCGCCCGACCCCGTCGCCACCAACGAGGGGAACATTCTGGGCCACTCGCCGCGTAAGCTGGGGATCGGGATGGTTGAAATTAAAGTTGTGGATTTACAAGGGTAAAAAAAACAGCGCCCAACACCACTCCGGGCGCTGCATGGCAACCTTAATCCAGACTTTGTACGGCGTGGCGCATTCCCTGCACCAGTATTAACTCCAGGTTTGCCGTCACCTGTTCGACAAGCCCTGGCAGCAATGTAAGATCTTGCCCCCAGTGAGTGGCATCACCGAGCACAACCATCACCAGCTCACGCAGCGTCAGGTCATTACCAATCCTCGGCCAGAGATCGGCATAGCGGCGGATCCACTGCTCATCATCCTGTAATGGATAATTCTCTCCCGCCCGTTCCCCGCGATAAAACGCGATTAACGCAGCCAGTGCAAACGTCAACCGCACCGGCCAGCGTGCATCTTGCTGCCCTGCCAGCAACTGCGGCAAAATACGTGTGCGAAATTTTGTCATCCCATTAAGCGCAATGGAGAGGAGCTGATGACGAATATAAGGGTTCTGAAAACGTCCACTAACCGCACCAGCAAATTCACGCAACTCATCGGCCGGAAGATCCAAAACAGGGATGACCTCCCTGTCAATTGCCTGCTCAACAAAGTGGCGTATATCAGCATCCTGCATCGCCTCACCAACGGTCTCCAGCCCACACAGCCAGGCCACAGGCACCAGTGCGGTATGAGCGCCGTTAAGAATGGCAACCTTACGTTCCTTGTACGGTTTAATATCGCTCACCACGCGGATATTTAACGGGCACTCCGCCAGTTTCAACTCTTCAGCCAGCCATAAAGGCCCCTGAATGACGAACAGGTAAAAATGCTCGGCTGTATCCAGAAATGCATCGTGATAACCCAGCGTTTGTTCCAGTGCCGCAGCTTCTTCACGTGGATAGCCTGTAACAATCCGGTCCACCAGTGTAGAACAGAAGGTATTCGCGGTTTCCACCCAGTCAGTAAACGCCGGAGAAAGCTGCCAGTCTCGCGCGTACTGCAATACCAGGGTTTTAAGCGCATCACCGTTATAGTCGATAAGCTCACAAGGAATAATCACCCAGCCCTTATCTGCCGCCCCGTCGAAATGGTTAAAGCGCTCCAGCAGCAGACGCGTCAGTTTGGCCGGAAAACTCACTGGCGGCGCATCATCGACGCTATCACCGGCGTGATAACTAATCCCCGCCTCCGTCGTGTTTGAAAATACAAAGCGGATGTCCGGATTGTGAGCCAACGCCAGATACGCCGTAAAATCCAGATACGGGTTGATCTCGTTATTCACCGAGCGGATTAGCCGTGCCTCACTCACCGCATCGCCCTGCTCATTCAATCCGCGAATGAGCGTGGTATATAACCCGTCCTGGGTATTCAGCGAAGGTGGAAAATCCGTATTAATCGGACGAACAATTGTCACTCCGGCCCGGAGATCTGTCTTCTCATTCAGGATATCCAGTTGCCAGTCGACAAACGCGCGCAGGAAGTTACCTTCACCAAACTGGATCACCCGCGTCGGATACCTTGCCCCAGGGAAATCTTGTCGATTCAATGTCTTCATCACAAAACCCTTCTCAGAACGTGATCACACCTTTGATTAATTCGCGGTTGTTAATCACATCCCGCTCGTAGATTTCCGCAAGCGTGGCAAACGCGTAACGGTGTGTGAGCATCATGTCAGCGGTCAGTTTGCCTTCAGACATCAGCCGCCCCACTTTGGCGAAATCTTCCGGCGTGGCGTTACGACTGCCCATCATGGTGGTTTCTTTCTTATGGAACTCAGGGTCAGAGAACTGCAAATCACCTTTGAACAGCCCAACAAAGACGATGCTGCCGCCGTGGCGAATCAAATTCACCGTATTGTTCATCGCATGCTGATTACCCGTCGCATCAATGACTTTTTGCGCCAGTGAACCACCAAACTGGGCACGTAGCTGCGCATCGAAATCTTCGGCAGCGGGATCGAGAACCGGAAGTCCCAACCGGGAGACAACATGTTCCCTGCGCGCGGGGCTGGTATCTGCCACCACTACCTGTGCGCCATCGGCTTTGGCAATTGCTGCCGCCCCAAGACCTATCGGCCCGGCCCCCACGACAAGAACCTGCTCACCTGGCATCACCGCCGCCCGGCGCACCGCATGTGCGCTGATAGCATACGGTTCAATCAGTGCAGCGGCATGTGGGTCAATTCCCTGCGCATCCAGCAGGTTCGTCACCGGAACGGACAAATACTCACTGAATCCACCATCCTGATGTACGCCAATCACCGAAATCTTCTCACAGCAGTTGGTACGCCCGCTCTGGCACGCCGGACACTGCTGACACGCGACGTAAGGAATAACTGCCACCTGCTGGCCCGTTTTCAGGTTTTGTATATTCTTACCCAGCCCAACAATCTCCCCGCATATTTCATGACCTAATACGCGTGGATAACTAAAAAATGGTTGGTTGCCTCCCCAGGCATGAATATCAGTCCCACAGATCCCGACAGACTTAATTTTTATTAATGCTTCACTTTCACCTGGAATAGGTATTTCACGCTCTTTCCAGACTAATTTTTTGGGTTCCTGGCAAATCAAAGTATTCATCGTAGACATGATTCGGCTCTCCTGTTTTTTTGTTGCCTCAGATATCAACGAAATTAAAAATGCAGGAGAAACCAGAAACATAATCTGTGAATCCCAGCGCATAAAAATGTTTTAAATCGGGTTTTAATAGGCAAAAAGGAGATTCCATGAGCCGTTCACAGAACTTACGCCACAATGTGATTAACCAGATAATCGATGATATGGCACGCGGTCATATCCCTTCCCCGCTGCCTTCGCAAAGCGCACTGGCGGAAATGTACAACATTAGTCGTACCACCGTACGCCACATGCTGAGCCATTTAGGCGAATGCGGCGTATTAACGCAGGTAGGAAGCCACTACGTTATCGTACGCAAACCCAACCATGAGGATGGTTTTTCGTGTACCACAGCCTCCATGACCGAGCAAAATCGAATTTTTGAGCAGGCATTTTTCACCATGATCAACCAGCGCCAATTGCGCGCAGGTGAAAGTTTTTCCGAGTTGCAGCTTGCCAGAGCCGCCGGCGTCAGCCCGGTAGTTGTACGGGAATATCTTTTAAAATTCGAACGTTACAATCTGATAAAGAATGAGAAGCGCGGTCAGTGGAGCATGAAGCAGTTCGATCAGGCCTACGCCGAACAACTGTTCGAATTGCGAGAAATGCTGGAAACACATTCCCTGCAACATTTCCTGAATCTGCCCGACGATGACCCGCGTTGGTTACAGGCAAAAACACTGCTTGAGCGCCATCGCATACTGCGCGACAGCATCGGCAGTAGCTTTCGTATGTTCTCGCAGTTAGATCGTGAGTTCCATGCTTTGCTGCTATCCGCCGCTGATAATATATTTTTTAATCAATCACTTGAAATTATCTCTGTGATTTTCCATTTCCACTATCAGTGGGATGAAAGCGACCTCAAGCAACGCAACATCATTGCCATTGATGAGCATATGACCATCCTCAGCGCGCTGATTTGCCGCAGCGACCTGGATGCTACCCTGGCACTCTGCAACCATTTGAATTCAGCCAAACAATCGATGATTCGCTCCATCAACCAAAGTAGCCACAACGCTCATTAAGAACAGATAAAAAACAGGAAATCATTACCGGGAGCACGATTCTATAAAAATAAAAACGCCAGAAAATACCTCTTGCCTATGCTCACGCTAAGTCGACTGCATTAAAAACTTTTGTGAGCGGTGATGAACAAATTGATTTGTCACTGGTATTTTTTCAATACTGCGCAACTGCACGTTGTGTAACAAATAATTTATTGAGGTTCAGGAGTCCGGCGTGGAAAAAAATAATATTACACTCGACCCAAGTTCTTCGTTTGACACGCCCTCATCTGCGGATATTAATGTTCCGCCTGAGGGCATGGTTCAACGCAGTAGTCGAATAAAACGTATTCAGACCACAGCAATGATTTTATTATTTTTTGCTGCGGTTATTAATTATCTCGACCGCAGTTCGTTGTCGGTAGCAAACTTAACTATTCGTGAAGAACTGGGACTCAGTGCAACGCAAATCGGCATCCTGTTGTCCGTGTTCTCTCTCGCTTATGGTATTGCGCAACTTCCCTGCGGCCCGCTGCTGGATCGTAAAGGTCCACGCATTATGTTGGGACTGGGTATGTTCTTCTGGTCGCTGTTTCAGGCGATGTCCGGCATGGTACACACCTTCACCCAGTTTGTACTGGTACGTATCGGGATGGGGATTGGCGAAGCGCCAATGAACCCATGCGGTGTGAAGGTAATCAACGACTGGTTTAACATCAAAGAGCGTGGCCGCCCGATGGGATTGTTCAACGCTGCCTCCACGATCGGTGTCGCCATTAGTCCGCCGATTTTGGCTGCGATGATGCTGGTCATGGGCTGGCGCTGGATGTTCATTACCATCGGTGTGCTGGGCATTTTCCTCGCCATTGGCTGGTATATGCTTTACCGGAACCGCGAACAAATTGAACTGAGCGCCACTGAACAAGCGTATCTGAATGCGGGGAGCGTCAATGCTCGTCGCGATCCACTGAGTTTTGCCGAATGGCGCAGCCTGTTCCGTAACCGCACTATGTGGGGCATGATGCTGGGCTTTAGCGGTATTAACTATACGGCATGGTTGTATCTGGCCTGGCTGCCGGGTTACCTGCAAACTTCTTATAACCTTGATTTAAAAAGCACCGGATTAATGGCGGCAATCCCATTCCTGTTTGGTGCAGCCGGGATGCTGATTAATGGCTTTGTCACCGACTGGCTGGTAAAAGGGGGTATGGCTCCCATTAAGAGCCGTAAGATTTGTATCATTGCCGGAATGTTCTGCTCGGCTGCATTCACCTTCGTAGTGCCGCAGGCAACAACGTCCATGGCTGCAGTTTTACTGATCGGGATGGCGCTGTTCTGCATCCACTTCGCCGGAACATCCTGCTGGGGACTAATCCACGTTGCGGTGGCTTCACGCATGACCGCCTCAGTGGGCAGCATCCAGAACTTTGCCAGCTTTATTTGTGCATCGTTCGCGCCGATCGTCACCGGATTTATTGTTGATACAACGAACTCTTTCCGTCTGGCGCTGATTATCTGCGGTTGCGTTACTATGGTAGGCGCGCTCGCTTACATCTTCCTGGTCCGCCAGCCAATTAGCGATCCACGTCAGGAGTAATTACCCCAATGATCCGGTAACAGCGCGTTACCGGATCGTAATCCCCCCCTGTTATACTTTCCCGCATGAATATACTTTTCCGTGATACCACCCTCGCTGATATCGCAACTCTGCCCGGCATTGAACGCTCAGCAGGACAGCGTTTTCTACACATACCCTCGCTTGCGTGGATCGCAGGCGATCACATCATTTCGCTCGAGCAACATCGGCAATATGTCTTACAACAGATGAGCTGGCTGGCGCTTGCGGATAATCACCCCGTTGGATTTTTACTGACAGAAGCGCAAGAGTCCTCGCTTTTCATTGCCGAAGTCTCTCTGCATCTGGAATGGCAGAGAAAGGGTATTGGTAGCGGATTGATTCACTATGTCGCGAACCAGGCGCGTGAGAAAGGTTATACATCGCTAACGCTGACTACCTTCCGCGATGTTCCATGGAATGCACCATTCTATGCCCGACTGGGGTTTGAGATGCTGGCCGACAATGCCCTTCCAGCGATGCTACACCAGAAAAGAGAAGAGGAAGTGGCGCATGGTCAGGTGTATGAATCACGCTGCGCCATGCGCCTGAAGCTGAGTTAGCTGCCCGGTAACCGGAAAAGTGACATCCAGCTACTTTTAGTTAAAACGTTTCCCAGTTCTCACCGGCATCCGTTACTGCAGCTTTACGCGGTTGAGCGGTGGTTGATACCGGTTTTGCTGCAGTAACATCACGCGCACGCTGTTGATCGTGCTGGATACGGAATACAGCAACAGCCTGAGTCAGACGGCTGGCCTGTTCTTCCAGTGCGGCAGCGGCAGCGGCGGATTCTTCCACCAGCGAGGCGTTCTGTTGCGTCACGCGATCCATTTCAGCAACGGCCAGACCAACCTGGTCGATACCACGGCTCTGCTCGTCAGATGCAGAGGCGATCTCACCCATAATATCGGTCACACGGGTTACCGCATTCACGATCTCATCCATGGTTTCACCGGCGCTTTCAACCAGCGTTGAGCCGACATCCACACGGCTGACCGAGTCTTCAATCAGGCTCTTGATCTCGCGCGCGGCCTGAGCACTACGCTGTGCCAGGTTACGGACTTCACCTGCGACTACCGCAAACCCACGTCCCTGTTCACCCGCACGTGCCGCTTCTACCGCCGCGTTGAGAGCCAGGATGTTAGTCTGGAAGGCAATACCATCGATAACACTAATAATGTCGGCGATTTTCTGCGAACTGGAAGCGATGTCACGCATGGTTTGCACCACGTTATCCACCACTTTCCCGCCTTTTTGCGCGGTTTCTGAGGCACTCAGCGCCAGATGGCTGGCCTGGCGCGCGTTTTCCGCGTTCTGCTTCACAGTCGCCGTCAACTCTTCCATGCTGGCCGCGGTTTCTTCCAGAGAGGCCGCCTGCTGCTCAGTACGTGAAGAGAGATCGTTATTGCCCATCGCAATCTCGCTGGCACCGCTGTAAATGGCGTTGGCGCCGTTACGCACATCGCCGACGGTGCTCATCAACTCACCCTGCATGTGACGCAAACTTTCTGCCAGTTGACCAATCTCGTTGGAACCTTCCACATCAATACGTTTCACCAAATCGCCGCTGGCAATATGACGAATGCTATCGATCAGTCGGTTCATCGGGGCAATAAGCGAAAGCTTAATACCAAACCAGACAGCGATAATTGCTGCCAGTACGGTAATCAATACACATACCAGCACCCACAGCGCCTGGCTGTAGGAACTGTTGTTGTCCTCAACCGCGATGTCATACAGGCGATCGTTCTGCTGCATGTAGCTCATATACTGCTTCTCAAAACCATCCTGATAGCTTTGAGTCGGTTGATCAAAGAACGCATTGATCTTCCCATCACCCAGCAACTGGATCAGCTCCGCCAGCGCACCGTGGTAGATATCATACGTGCGGTTGATCTCCTGGAAAGCGGCTTCGCTTTGACGCGGATCGCGTGGGAGCGATTCATAAATCGCCCAGTTTTTTTCCGTCAGTTTCAGCGCGGTGCTGGCTACCTGCATCAGTTCTGCAACGGTCGCACCGCTGCCAATATTGCTCTGATCCATCATGTAGCGAATGCCTGCCCGGTTAAGGGTATTTCGCGTTTGCAGCAATTCAACCCAGGTCGCATTCAGCGCAGACTGCTGCTGGCGAATAGTTTGCAGAACGGTAAAGTTCTCTTTGTCATTCTTTAATGAGTTAAAGAACAAACCCCCTGAGGCAAGCTGTAAAAGGCCAAACAGCGCCAGTACCAGCAATAGGCTGGTAACAATCTTCATTCGTTTTAACATGTTTTCTCTTTCCGCTAGACAGATGTCAGAATTTTCGGCCTGGAAAGCGAAAACTTTACGAATATCGTTCAAAAAGCAGATGTTCTGGCGACATCTGGCGCAGAAAAAAGCAGTAAATACCACTCGTATACATAACGCAAACTAGCGCCATGACTCCTTTCCCCACCTTTTAAGAGGGCTTTTCATTGCCGTAAGCTTCGGCTACCAATAGTGGGTCTGTTTTATCATCGGCTATAACAAGGAAGTCCTTCTGTGAAAAATAATTATCTCGACTTACTTTCTAACGCGTTTCCCTTCATGGTATTGGGACTCTTTTTAGGGGCGATGACCCCGGTCGTGCCAAAGCTATTTATTCCGGAGATTTCAGATATTTTACTGGAGAATGTCGCGCCCAAAAGCATCATGTTCCTGATAATTTTGAATGCGTTACTCACCGTCATTTTACTGAGATTCAGTGGCAGGTTTGATCCAGACAAAAAATTAGCTGCTTTTTTCTATGAAAAATTTTCATTTAAATTCAATGAACTAGGGAAATCCATCACGGCGGCCACTGTTGGCACACTGCTCGGTCTCACGCTGGCAATGCTGCCCTATGGCGAATTTCGCATGGCTGGAATCGGTATTTATTTTTCGGCGATGCTGCTCGTGATATGGAGGGTATTCGACTTCCTTAACCACCTGAGTAGAAACGAAGTCGATAAAGCAGAGAAGTACATATTTTATACCGTTGTTATTCTCATAACCCTCTATTACCTCTACCTCATTGCAAAGCCAGTGTGACTACTGTCGACAGTTCATAATCGCCCATGAAATTATGTGATGAAAATCACATAATTTCATGCTGTTACGCCGAATGAAAACCGCTCACTGACACTTGGAACCGCTTAAGCTGACATACAACCACTCACTTATTTACCTTACTTTACGCGCGTAATTCTCTGGCAAGATCCTCTGCAGCATAGCAGTCAATTTACCTCCTCAAACACAAGATCAAACCCAAGCGGCTTCGGCCAATTATTAATCTAATACCAGGTTTTACTATGGATACGAAAAAGATATTCAAGCACATACCCTGGGTGATTCTCGGAATCATCGGTGCTTTCTGCCTCTCGGTAGTGGCCTTACGTCGGGGTGAACACATCAGCGCCCTGTGGATTGTGGTCGCCTCTGTCTCTGTTTATCTGGTGGCTTATCGCTACTACAGCCTGTACATCGCCCAGAAGGTGATGAAACTTGACCCGACGCGTGCCACGCCGGCGGTCATCAACAATGACGGTCTGAACTACGTACCGACCAACCGTAACGTATTATTCGGTCACCACTTTGCCGCTATCGCCGGTGCAGGTCCGCTGGTTGGGCCGGTACTGGCCGCACAGATGGGCTATCTGCCTGGTACGCTGTGGCTGCTGGCCGGCGTTGTGCTGGCGGGGGCTGTGCAGGACTTCATGGTGCTGTTTTTCTCTTCCCGCCGTAACGGTGCGTCTCTCGGTGAGATGATCAAAGAAGAGATGGGCCCGGTACCGGGAACTATTGCGCTGTTCGGCTGCTTCTTAATCATGATCATCATCCTCGCGGTACTGGCGCTGATCGTGGTGAAAGCACTGGCTGAGAGCCCGTGGGGTGTATTCACCGTCTGCTCAACCGTACCAATCGCGTTGTTCATGGGTATCTACATGCGCTTCCTGCGACCAGGACGTGTGGGTGAAGTGTCGGTGATTGGTATTGTGCTGCTGGTTGCCTCCATCTACTTCGGCGGCGTGATTGCCCACGACCCGTACTGGGGCCCGGCACTGACCTTTAAAGACACCACCATTACCTTTACGCTTATTGGCTACGCGTTTATCTCTGCGCTGCTGCCGGTATGGCTGATCCTCGCTCCGCGTGACTATCTGGCTACCTTCCTGAAAATCGGCGTTATCGTCGGTCTGGCTGTGGGGATTGTTATCCTCAACCCGGAACTGAAAATGCCGGCGATGACACAGTACGTTGATGGTACGGGTCCGCTGTGGAAAGGTGCTCTGTTCCCATTCCTGTTTATCACCATCGCCTGTGGTGCGGTATCTGGTTTCCATGCGCTGATCGCCTCTGGTACCACGCCGAAACTGCTGGCCTGTGAAACCGACGCGCGTTTCATTGGTTATGGCGCGATGCTGATGGAATCCTTCGTGGCGATTATGGCGCTGGTTGCAGCATCCATCATCGAGCCAGGTCTGTACTTCGCAATGAACACCCCGCCTGCGGGTCTTGGCATCACCATGCCGAACCTGCATGAAATGGGTGGCGAGAACGCGCCGTTGATTATGGCGCAGCTGAAAGACGTTACCGCACACGCCGCGGCAACCGTCAGCTCCTGGGGCTTCGTGATTTCGCCTGAGCAGATCCTGCAAACTGCGAAAGATATCGGCGAACCGTCCGTACTGAACCGCGCTGGTGGCGCGCCAACACTGGCTGTTGGTATCGCTCACGTGTTCCATAAAGTACTGCCGATGGCTGACATGGGCTTCTGGTACCACTTCGGTATTCTGTTTGAAGCACTGTTCATCCTGACCGCACTGGATGCCGGTACCCGTTCTGGCCGCTTCATGCTGCAGGATTTACTGGGTAACTTCGTACCGTTCCTGAAGAAAACTGACTCTCTGGTTGCGGGTGTTGTCGGTACTGCGGGCTGTGTAGGTCTGTGGGGCTATCTGCTGTATCAGGGCGTGGTTGATCCGCTGGGCGGCGTTAAGAGCCTGTGGCCGCTGTTCGGTATCTCTAACCAGATGCTGGCAGCCGTAGCACTGGTTCTGGGCACCGTGGTTCTGGTTAAAATGCAGCGTACCAAATACATCTGGGTTACTGTTATCCCGGCAGTATGGCTGCTTATCTGCACCACCTGGGCGCTGGGTCTGAAACTGTTCAGCACCAACCCGCAGATGGAAGGCTTCTTCTTCATGGCAAATCAGTACAAAGAGAAGATTGCCAACGGCGGTGAGCTGACCGCACAGCAGATTGCCAACATGAACCATATCGTCATCAACAACTACACCAACGCCGGCCTGAGTATTCTGTTCCTGGTGGTGGTGTACAGCATCATTTTCTACGGGTTCCGTACCTGGCAGAAAGCCCGCGCCATCAACGGTCGCTCTGATAAAGAGACGCCGTATGTACCAGTGCCGGAAGGCGGCGTGAAGACCTCTTCACACCACTAAGATGTATTCAGCCCCGCTCCGGCGGGGCTTTTCGCTTATCAGGATTGTTTATGTTTGGTACTTTAGGTCAGGCAAAAAAATATCTCGGTCAGGCGGCAAAGATGTTGATTGGTATTCCGGACTACGACAACTACGTCGAGCACATGAAGACCAACCACCCCGATAAGCCGTACATGACCTACGAAGAATTCTTCCGCGAGCGCCAGGAAGCCCGCTACGGTAGCGGCGGAAGCAGTTGCTGTTAGAAGGAGAAATGAATGACCCCGATTGCAGTTACCCTACTCACCGGTTTTCTTGGCGCAGGTAAAACGACCCTGCTGCGCCATATTCTCAACGAGCAGCACGGTTACAAAATTGCCGTCATCGAAAACGAATTCGGCGAAGTCTCGGTGGACGATCAACTGATTGGCGACCGTACCACGCAGATCAAAACCCTGACCAACGGCTGTATCTGCTGCACCCGTTCGAGCGAGCTGGAAGACGCATTGTTAGACCTGCTCGATAATCTCGACAAAGGCGCCATCAATTTTGACCGTCTGGTGATTGAGTGCACCGGCATGGCCGATCCCGGCCCGATTATTCAGACCTTTTTCTCCCATGAAGTGATTTGCGAACGCTACCTGCTGGACGGCGTGATTGCGCTGGTTGATGCGGTACATGCCGACGAACAAATGAATCAGTTCACCATCGCCCAGTCGCAAGTAGGTTATGCAGATCGCATTCTGCTGACTAAAACTGACGTCGCTGGCAACAGTGAAAAATTGCGCGAGCGCCTGGCGCGCATCAATGCCCGCGCCCCGGTATATACCGTGACTCACGGCGATATCGACCTCGCACAACTGTTCGACACCAATGGTTTTATGCTGGAAGAGAACATCGTCAGTGCCAAACCGCGCTTCCACTTTATCGCCGACAAGCAAAACGATATCTCCTCGATCGTCGTCGAGCTGGATTACCCGGTGAACATCAGCGACGTGTCCCGCGTGATGGAAAATCTGCTGCTGGAATCCGCCGAGAAACTGCTGCGCTACAAAGGCATGCTATGGATTGACGGCGAACCCAACCGCCTGCTGTTTCAGGGCGTGCAACGCCTGTACAGCGCCGACTGGGACCGCCCGTGGGGCGACGAACAACCGCACAGCACACTGGTGTTTATTGGCATTAACCTGCCGGAAGACGAGATCAGAGCAGCGTTTGCGGGGTTGAAGAAGTAACTCCCTGCTGATTTGCCCGGTGGCGCTACGCTTACCGGGCCTACAAATAGCACTTTCCCGTAGGCCGGATAAGGCGCAGCCGCCATCCGGCACTCACTCCCCACTCACTCGGTAATCACAAACCGCGTCGCGGCAAAGCAGTTCAAAACCCGGTGCACCAGAAATACCATCGTCAGCGTTGCCACCAGCGCGACGGTGACGGAGGTGATGCGGTACAGATCGCTGAATACCAGGTCCTGATCCGGGTGCAGATTCTGGCCAAACATAATGCCGATGGTGGTGATACTGGCAAAACCCACGCCTGCGCCGACTTTTTCCATTACGTGCAGGCGGGCGCTGAACGCCAGCCCGAGGCCAATCAGCGGCATCATCAACACCATATGGTTGCTGAAATCATAAATAAGCAACTGCACCAGCAGAATATACAGGCAGGCCAGCACCACACCGACCACGCGCCAGAGAGAACTGATCACCGCGCCGCGGTAGTGCATCGGAAACAGGATCAAAATGCCCGCCATCAGTGCCGACAGCGAATCACTCAAATCACAGATCTGGAAGATGACAAAAATCATCGTCGCCACCGTACCGGAAAGCAGCGACTCATGGCGGACCCGGGCAGCATCTTTCTCAATGCGCGGCGGTGGCTGGCGCGCCTCCACATCCGGGATCAGATAATTCAGCAGCGCGCTCAGCGCCACCGCCATTACGCAGGCCTCCATATTGGAGAACATCAGCGTATGCCAGTTGGTGGTGGGATAGCTCATAAAGTTGAGCATCGTGCTCTGACACACCACGCCCATCGAGCCGAGCAGAAACAGCGGCCCTTTGCTCATAAAGCGAAAACGCATCACGTACAAGCCGAACACCACTAGCGTCATAATCAGCGGCCACTGTGAGAGATAGCCGACGATTAGCACCATTTCAACACAGTTCACCGCTGCGCTGAACACGAACTGTTTTGCCACATGGCGGTTGAACACCGGCACCAGCGACAGCAGCATCAGCGGATAAACCACAAAAAACACGCCGTACTGCACGTTGTAGAAGGTCGATATACTCAGCGCTATCGTCCCGGCAACGGAAATACGCAGGGTCTGGCGAAAATCATTGGCGGTGTAGACAATGTTCCCGTGCGGCGTAAAGACGTGGGCCAGAGTGTTAATAGACATAATGCAGCCAGCTAACGAGATGGATCTGCGCCCCGGCAAAGGTGCGGGCGAACATCCCCTCGCTGTTATACAGCTGTACCGTGGCGCGCGCCCCGGTCGGTAACGGCGTGTCGAGCGGTTCGTTCAGCGCTACGTGAATGCGCATACGCTGGGCATCGCGCACCCAACGGGTAGACTGTTCCGGTTGCGACAACTGGCCGTTAACCTGCTCCTGACCCGCCAGAATACCGGCATCACTGCTGGTGACACGGGCAGAGAAAACCTTGCCCGGCATAGCGTCGAACACCACGGCGGCATCGGTATCTACCCGAGTGTGGCGCAGGCTTTTCTCGCGAAAATCAGCCACGATATCAGTCTGATGGCTGACCAGCGCCAGCAGCGGCGTGGCGGCGGTCGCGTAAAGTCCAGGGCTAAGCTGAAGATTGCTCACCGTGCCGTTGGTCTGTGCATACACTTTGCTCCAACCGAGGTTCAGTTGCGCCTCTTCCAGTGCGTTACGGTATTTTTGCAACGTCACGTTACGCTTATCATCGCGCTCACCGCGCTGAATCAGCAGGTTCTGAATACTGGCATTAAGTGCCGCCACCGACTGCTCGCTGGTTTGCCAGGCGGTGCGCACCTTGTCGAGATCGGATTGCGACACGTTCTGCATGGCACTCAGGCGCTGATAGCGGTCAAAGGTGGTCTTATCGTTGCGGGCGTTGAATTGCGCGGTGCGCAGGTTGGCACGGGCAGAGGAGATCTGCGCATCCAGCTGTTGGTTGCTCAGCTTCGCCTGCTCAAGGGCGATTTGCGCGGCCTCGACCTTATTGAAAAACGGCGTCGGATCCAGTTCGTACAGCAAATCGCCCTTCTTCACCTGGCTATTATTGTGTACATGCACCTGCGAGACGTATCCGGATACGCGTGAGGAAACGGGCGTTACCACGCGCATCACCGTGGAGTCCGGCGTCAACGGGATCCAGATATCGGCAACGATAAACCAGGCGAATACTACCAGGAAAGCGGCAATACTCACCCTTACCCAACGGGCAAATTTTTGTTCTGGGGTCATCATAGTTTTTTAGTGTTGATTGTCTTCTTCGCGGATTGTCCGCAAATTGCAGGCGAGTTGATTTAAGGTCGCGCTGAAAGAGGCAAGCTCCGCTTCAGGAATGGTGCAGGTGACGCGATGTTGGTATCTCTCAATCACCCGGTTAAGTTCTTCAAGCCTTAAGCGGCCTTGCGCGGTCAGCGTTAGCAGGCGGATGCGTTTGTCATAAGGCGATGTGGAACGCAGCAGATACCCCTGCTTTTCCAGCTGCGAGAGGGTGCGCATCAGCGGCGGCAGTTCAATGCCCTGCATTTGTGCCAGTTCACTGACCGAAACGTTGTCTCCCAGTTGATACAACTGCATCAGTACCGTCCAGCTTGACTGCGTCAGGCCGGTATCAGTGATGGCAGCATCAATAATGGCCCGCCACTGGCGCACCACCATTGCCATGCGCATCCCCATCGGTCGGCGGGCAAACAATTCATCTTCAGTCATCTTATTTTCCCCTCATCGCTGAAAAGAAAATAATACTTATCATGGTAAGTATCAAGAAACGAACTAACCAGAAGCATGAATTGATAAATATCGTGAATATAAAAAAGGCCAGGGCGATAACCACCGGCCTTTGTCATCGGAAGAAAAATCATTCCACCTGATCGCGTCGCAGCCCGACATCCCGCAGCCGCTCGTCGCTCATCTGCTGCAATATACGCCGCGTTTGCGCCCGCAGATGCCAGCGTTTTATCGCCTGCCAGATCTGCACCAAACCAATAAACGGCTGTTTTGCTTTATTCTCGTGAAATTCCATACTTTGCCTCCCCGCCTTGCCAGAGGCTTATCTTCGCGGATTTACTGCCAGACAATACAGATTCAAAAAGTACTTTTATTTAACATACAGATTGATTAAAACAGTATCTGCATACGGTTTTTTCCATCGTTCTGTATTGGTTTATCCATCTGTATGGCAACAATGAGGGATACAGCATGACCCGTTACCAACATCTGGCCACACTACTGGCCGAACGCATTGAGCAGGGGCTGTATCGCCATGGTGAAAAACTGCCGTCGGTGCGCAGCCTGAGCCAGGAACACGGGGTGAGTATCAGTACCGTCCAGCAGGCGTATCAGATGCTGGAACAGCGGCAGTTGATCACCCCGCAGCCGCGTTCCGGTTACTTTGTCGCGCCGCAAAAAGCGCAGCCGCCCGTACCACTGATGTCGCGCCCGGTCCAGCGTCCGGTGGAGATAACCCAGTGGGATCAGGTGCTGGACATGTTGGCAGGTCATGCAGACAAATCGATAATTCCTTTCAGTAGCGGCGTCCCCGATATCAATCAACCCAGCCTGAAACCACTCTGGCGCGAATTAAGCCGCGTAGTGCAGCACAATTTAGGAGCGGTGCTGGGCTACGACGAACTGGCTGGATGCCGCGAACTGCGTAATCAGATTGCCCGTCTGATGCTGGACAGCGGCTCGGTAGTGGCTGCGGATGATATCGTAATCACCAGCGGCAGCCAGAGCGGAATGTCGCTGGCGCTACTGACGGTCTGCCAGCCAGGAGATATCGTCGCCGTAGAATCGCCCGCCTACTACGGTACGATGCAACTACTGCGCGGTTTAGGGATTAAGGTTATTGAGATCCCAACCGATCCGGATACCGGCATCAGTGTTGAGGCGTTGGAACTGGCGCTGGATCAGTGGCCCATTAAAGGGGTGATTCTGGTCCCTAATTGCAATAATCCGCTCGGGTTTATTATGCCGGATGCGCGTAAGCGGGCGGTCCTCGCCCTCGCTCAGCGCCACGATATTGTTATTTTTGAAGACGATGTGTATGGCGAGCTGGCAACAGAATACCCGCGCCCGCGCACCATCCACTCCTGGGATATCGACGGTCGGGTACTGTTGTGCAGTTCGTTTACCAAATCCGTAGCGCCGGGCCTGCGCGTGGGTTGGGTTGTTCCTGGCCGCTACCATGACAAACTTCTGCATAAAAAATACGCCGTTATCGGCACCAACGTTCCTGCCACGCAGTTGGCAGCGGCAACCTTTGTGCGCGACGGCCACTATCATCGCCATGTCCGGCGTATGCGCCAGATCTATCAGCGTAATATGGAGATCTACACCTGCTGGGTACGGGAATATTTCCCCTGTGGGATCTGCGTCACCCGCCCCAAAGGCGGCTTTATGCTGTGGGTCGAGTTACCGCTGCAGGTCGATATGGTCTGTGTCGCCAAACAACTCTGTCGGCTGAAAATACAGGTCGCACCGGGATCGCTATTCTCTGCCTCAGGGAAGTATCGCAACTGTGTACGCATTAACTGCGCGTTACCGCCAAACGAGAGGCATCGGGAAGTGATGCAGAAGCTCGGCGAAGCGGTAAAGGTGGCGATAGAATAAATTGAATGCCCGGTAGCGTAAGTTCACCAGGCTGGAGAGTACGCCATTCCCGTAATACCTAATGGCTCAGGTTATAAAGTTCATCAGTGGGAAGCCGGGTAATTTTTTGTACCGTACTGATCTCAATACCGTCTGCCAGCATGGTGCGAGCAATACGCCGTGCTTCAGCGCGTTGACCTTCGATAAGTCCTTCTTGTAGCCCTTCCTCTCGACCTTCCAGCCTGCCTTTTTGTAATCCTGCTTCATGCAGCCTTTCTGCAATCGTCATCAAATTCTCCTTATGTTGCGGTGAACGTTCGGCAACCTCACGGATAAACTCATTGAAGCGAGGTGCATCGCCGGTGCACAAAATATAATTAAACAGTGTCTTAATCTGGCTGTCATTAGTGGACCCGGTAACGAGCAGAGAAACAATTTGTTCAACCAATCCCATAAGATCGCGCTGACGGATATGTTTCTGGATTAGCTCGAGCAATGCCATACGTCGATGCTGCACAATTTCATCGTCAGGGATAACCGTAATATCTACCAGCGGAAACGCTGCAGCATACAGCTGGCGCGCCAGCCCTGGGTTAGCAAACTCATCCAGCCAGCACAGCGACCAGGGATACGGGCTTTTGGCACCGTGATAAAACAGCATCGGCACCACCAAAGGCAGTTGCTTATGTCCGGCATCTAAATGTTTCTGCATGGCTGCTATCGCATAGCGCATCAACCTGAACGCCATATGCGCATCCGGTGTGCTCTGGTGTTCAATCACCACATAAATATATCCATCCCCTTCCGTCGTTTTCACAGACCACAACACATCGGAATAATACGCACGTAAATCCTCTTCAATAAAACTGTCAGACTCGAGATTCAGCGTCTGAAGATCGCAAATTTCACGAAGCGAAGCAGGAAGATGAATCTGCAGAAAATCCCGCGCGGTCTCAGGGTGACGTAAAAACGTCTTAAAAACTGCATCATGCGGTGTGGAGGCTGGCGCTTTATTCATAGCAATCCGTCACCTGAAAGTAAGATGTCGTGACTGTAGCGCCGGTAAACCACGCCCTCACCTCCTACTTTTTACCTTTGCGAGGCATTTTCAGAGATAAATTCGTCTCTCTGCAACGTTCGCATTTCTCTGGAATGCATTACGTAAAAGCACCATGTCGATACACAACACCACTTTTTCACCATGCGGCCTGTGCTATAACAAACCATCACTTTCATGGAGGACACGATGTGACGCATACCCGCGATATTCCACAGTCATTCTGGCGTGATGAACAGCTTCCGTGGCTGGAGCTGCGCAGCACCTGGTGCAGTCAGCAGGCCTATAAGCGTCACCACCATCCCCAGCTTTCGATTGGGGCGATTCTTGAAGGAGAGACATGCTGCATATGTGATGGCAAGGAATACCGCCTGAGCGTAGGCGATCTCATCGTGATCCCGCCTCTGGTGCCTCACAGCTGCAACCCTGTCAGCGGGCAGTTTCGCAGTTACCATATGCTCTATCTTGATGCGCAGTGGTGTCGCTCTCATCTTTCAGCATTGAACTGTAACCCGCAATTTTACTCGCCCACACCCGTGATCCATGACCCACCGTTATTTCAGTGCTATGTGCATCTTGTGGCGTTAATGCGCCAACAGCGGACGGCGCAAATAACCGATGCAGCAGTTGTGCTGCTGCGTTCACTGCCGTTGCTGTCGAGAAAACCAACTAACCTAAGCGTCACCAGTCAGTATCTGCGTGAGCGGTTGCAGTCCAGCCTGTTGGCGCCACCCTCGCTTGATGAACTGGCCAATGAATGCAGCATGCGTAAAGAAACGCTGATCCGTACTTTCAAACAAGATACCGGGCTGACGCCGGGAAGCTACCTGAATATTGTGCGGATTAACTATGCCCGCGGGCGGTTGCGCGCCGGGGATGATATTGCCGATGTCAGCTACCAGAGCGGGTTTGCCGACCAGAGCCATTTCCATCGCACCTTTGTTCGTTACACCGCAGCCACGCCGCGTCAGTACGCGTTGGGACGATCAATATCAGACAATAATTAACGTTATGTCAGGCGTAGGGTGATCGCAGATTCACATTCTGAGGTCACTATGGAACGGCTTTCTGCACTCTTCCCCTCCGCTTTTCCCGCACTGGCGCTGGCGCATTTTATGGCGTTGCTCAGTCCCGGGCCGGATTTCTTTTTACTGATCGCCTACGCTGTACGTTATCGGCTGCGTGGTAGCGCCGGGCTGTGCGTGGGCATCGCCATCGGCAATGGGTTGTATATCCTGCTGGCAATTATCGGCTGGGGGATCCTGCGACAGATCCCTCTGCTGTTTACAGCCATTGAATTACTGGGTGCGCTCTATTTATTGTGGATTGGTAGCCTGCTAATCCGCAGTCGTCCGCAAATCGTGGCTGGAGCAGATGCCCGCCTCAATCGCCCTGGATTTGGCAAACAACTGCTGCTGGGACTGGGTTCATCACTGCTCAACCCCAAAAATGCGCTGTTCTATCTGGCGCTGATGACCGCCCTGCTCGGCCCGTCGGTGACGTTGCTACAACAAACCGTTAGCGGTATCTGGATGACGAGCGTAGTGCTGGTCTGGGATCTGTTGATCGTGATGTTCATCGGTTTGCCGCAGATCCAGAAACGGTTAACCAGAGGGATCCTGTGGATCGAGCGCATCGCTGGAGGCGTGTTGATCATCTTCGGCAGCGCGATCGCACTGCGGTTTTTACACAGCCTCACGCTCAGTTAAGCATGGTGATTTTCTTCAGATTAACCCTATAAACTCGTTTAATTATCATCCAATTCGCATTACACTGCGGTTTGACTATTTTCCGTTCAACTTAATTCTCTTCCCGAGGTGTGATGTGCTGATTGTTACCTGTAATCGTTACGCTTTCTGACCTCATCAGAGATGCGTATGTCCTGTTTGTGCTTCGCGCAGACAGCGTTTTTGATTACATGAAATTCAGTACATCTGCAGTCTGTTTTTTCTGTCACCAGCCTGACGTCTCAAAAGACGGTATTGAATTTCGCTATTCCCGTTGAGGGTATTCTCCCGACAAGGAGCTGTTTTTATGCAACGGATTTTCGCGTTTTTCGCCCAACGCGCCACAACGCTATTCTTCCCCATCGCGCTGATCTTATATGACTTCGCCGCCTATTTGTCGACGGACCTGATCCAGCCCGGCATCATTAATGTAGTACGGGATTTTAACGCCGATGTCAGCCTGGCACCGGCTGCGGTCAGTCTGTATCTGGCGGGAGGTATGGCGTTGCAGTGGCTGTTAGGTCCGCTTTCCGACCGAATTGGCCGCCGACCGGTACTGATTGCAGGAGCATTAATCTTTACTCTTGCCTGTGCGGCCACGTTGTTCACCACCTCAATGACGCAATTTCTGATCGCGCGTTTTATTCAGGGCACCAGCATCTGCTTTATCGCCACGGTAGGTTATGTCACGGTGCAGGAGGCATTTGGTCAAACTAAGGCCATTAAACTGATGGCGATAATCACCTCCATTGTGCTGGTTGCGCCGGTTATCGGCCCACTCTCCGGGGCGGCGCTGATGCACTTTGTACACTGGAAGATCCTGTTTGCCATTATCGCCGCTATGGGGCTTATCGCCCTGATTGGGTTAGCGTTAGCGATGCCGGAAACTGTCCAGCGCGGCTCGGTGCCGTTCAGTGCGCGCAGCGTACTGCGTGATTTCCGCGACGTTTTTCGCAACCGGGTGTTCCTCTTTGGCGCAGCCACACTTTCGCTGAGTTATATCCCGATGATGAGCTGGGTAGCGGTTTCGCCAGTGATCCTGATTGATGCCGGCGGCATGACCACATCGCAGTTTGCCTGGGCGCAGGCTCCGGTATTTGGTGCCGTGATCGTCGCCAATATGGTGGTCGTGCGTTTTGTGAAGGATCCAACGAAGCCGCGCTTTATCTGGCGTGCTGCGCCCATTCAACTGAGCGGACTGGCGGTACTGATTGGCGGTAATTTGCTGTGGCCGCATGTGTGGCTGTGGTCGGTGCTGGGGACCAGTCTGTATGCATTTGGCATCGGGATGATCTTCCCAACGCTATTCCGTTTTACGTTGTTTTCTAACAACTTGCCGAAGGGTACGGTCTCCGCGTCGCTAAACATGGTGATCCTGACAGTGATGGCAGTTTCGGTCGAAGTCGGACGCTGGCTGTGGTTTAACGGCGGCAGGCTTTCGTTTCACCTGTTGGCGGTCGTGGCGGGTATTGCCGTGGTGTTCACGCTGGCCGGATTATTGAAGCGAGTGCGTCAGCATGAGGCAACAGCGTTAGTCACCGAAAACTAAACTTCTATAAGCTGCCCCCGGTACCTGAACACTAATATTCGTGTTTGCAGGTCGGGGGCAAGCCATAACAAGCCATAAATAGTGCATCTACTTTTGATCATCTGGCTAAATGTAACGGGACTTCAGCATCCGGTTCATGCGTGATCCGATTTCTCAGGTCACGGCGAATCATTTCAATCACCCAAAACCAAAAAATGTGCCCCACTATTTCAGAAACATATTCATCGAATGGTAGTTGGGACAACGGTGGTGAAAGATGAAATGCCGGGATGAAGATACCATGAACAGCCACTGTCACGATCAACCCCGCTAATACACCTTGCCAAAGTTTTACTTTCGGAAAAATTTCAGCAGCGACACAGTAACCCACGGCAAAGACTAAGGAAAAAATGATGTGCGTTACCATCACCGGATTAATCACGTGTTCTGAAAAAGTGTAAACCGTCTGCGTCGGATCAATCCCCAGATAGTCTCTCAGGAAAAGATACGGCGGATTAAATTCATTACGTCCCAAAGAAAACGTTCTGGGAGGAAGTGGGACTTCAGCCCCCCACTTAACAAATGCAGAGAGAATCCCGGAAACGATACCAACCAGTAACGCGACACCATAATGACGACGTTCCGGCGCTGTTCTTATAAAAAAATCATTAAGATTCATAATATAACCATCCCTTACGTAAAATAATAACATTGAGGATCCTGATCAATGCTACCCGTATGAGATGATGAAAATTGTGACAAAGATTAATTTTGACAAAAAATGATCTAATTTGATTTTAAATGATGTATTTTGATTGGTATTGTCGACCACAACTTCTATGCAACCCCGCAAAACAAGCACTTTATCCGGCCTGTGTAGCCACAGCAGGCCGGATAAGCGTCTACATTTATCACTTTACGTTACGCGATTCGTGCAAACCCCGCTTCCAGATCAGCAATCAGATCGCCAACATCTTCCAGGCCGATATGCACCCTGACCAGCGTTCCGCTGAAATCGACATCCCCGGCTGGGCGAATGCTGTTCAGCTCTTCCGGCTGGTTGGCCAGAATGAGTGATTCGAATCCCCCCCACGAATAGGCCATATGGAACAAAGAAAAATTATCGAGAAAATTCGCCATCTGTTCGTCGGTCAGTCTCTTTTTCAGGACAAACGAGAACAGGCCTGAGCTACCGGCAAAATCACGCTGAAAATACTCATGACCGGGGCATTCCGGTAACGCCGGATGATTCACCCGCGCCACTTCAGGTCTCGCCGACAGCCAACGCGCAATATGGATGCTGCTCTCCTGGTGCTGTTTAAGACGTACAGCCAGCGTACGTAATCCGCGGCTACCGTTGTAAGCTGTATCGGCATCCAGCGTTTGCCCCATCAGATAGGAGTTTTCACGCAAACGATCCCAACAGCGGGCGTTCGACACCGCCGTCCCCAGCATGCCGTCCGAATGGCCAATGGTGTACTTCGTGCCAGCCTGAATGGAAATATCCACGCCGAAGTCCAGCGCTTTAAACAGCACTCCCGCCGCCCAGGTGTTGTCGATCATGATGACGATCTCTGGGTTCACCGCGCGGATCGCCTTCACCATTCCCGGCACGTCCTGGACTTCCATAGTGATTGAACTGGGGGATTCCAGGAACACCACTTTCGTCTCAGGGCGCAGAAGATCGACAATGCCTGCACCAATTAGCGGATCGTAATAAGTGGTTTCCACATTGAATTTACTCAGGATCTTATTACAGAAATCCTGAGTGGGTTCATAGGCCGCTCCGGTCATCAGGATATGATCGCCGCTTTGGACAAACGCCAGAATCGCATTGGTGACCGCCGCAGCACCGCACGGGTACAGCGCACAACCCGCACCGCCTTCCAGGTCGCTCATTGCCTTCTGGAATGCGAAGTGTGTGTAAGTTCCGCGACGACCGTAGAACAGTTCGCCATTCGCACGATTGGCGGTGGCAAATTTTTTGTCCTTCACGGTATCGAACACCAGCGAAGAGGCGCGCTGGATCACCGGATTCACCGCTCCCTGGGTGTAACGTTTGTCGCGACCAGCAACGACCAGTTGCGTTTCAAGCTTGATTGCGTCTTTCATAACTTCTCCTGTTCTAAATCCGTGTGAAAACCTATACCACCGCAGCAGTAGAGTTTATTTCAGTATTGGTCTGCTTTTTTCCAGCGAACCGCTCAACAATCTGTGCCGCATTCAAATCATGGATCACGTTAATCAGCGTGGCCGGAGCATCGGTAATCGTGCCCAGCACCACCAGCATCGGGATGGCTTCCATCGGCAAGCCCAGCGTCGTCACGATAAAAATCTCGCCTAAAAACGCCCCACCTGGTACACCGCCGACAATAATGGCGGAGAGAACGGCAATCAGCATCGTCAGGAAGAATGTCTCAGTGGTGAACTCCATGCCCAGCACCGAATAGATAAAGACGATTTTCAGTGCGGCAATCATCGCCACGCCGCCTTTATTCAGGTTGACCAGTAGCGGAATAGAGACATCAACGATTTCCGGGTTAATTCCCATCGCCTTACCCGCACGTAGTGTCACAGGGAGTGTGCCCAGTGAAGAACACGTCCCTAACGCCGTGGCTGACGGTTCAATCGCATTACGCCAGAAGGCTTTAACCGCCGGAATACCGCCGCCAATATACGAATAGAGAATAGAACCCAAAACGAAGTAGACCAGCGTGGCAACCATAAACAGACCAATGGCGCGGGCAAAGGTTAACAGTAGACCAGAGTCCTGGCTGGCCATCGTGGCGGCGAAATAGCAGCCAAGACCAATCGGCGCCACTTTCATAATGATTGAAACGATCTTCATGATGACGGTGTTGGCATCTTCCAGCAGCGACGCAATACGCTTACCCGCCTGTTCAGATTGTCCTATCGCCACTCCGGCGATAATCGCCATCACGATCAGCGCCAGAATATTGGACTTAGAGAACAGTCCGATAAAGTCACTGGTGGTGATCATACTGACAAAATCCATCTTGCCGCTGCCCGCCTGTACAGACTGCGAAAGATCGATAGTGACGCCCTGTGCCGGGTTATACCATAGCGCCAGCGCCACAATTCCGGCAGCCGGAATAAAGGCCATTGCGATCGAGACAATAAAGATAATCGCCATAATACGTCCCAGCCTTTTCAGGTCGGTCATACTGGCGATGGAGGACATGACGCTGATACCCACCAGCGGCACAATAATCATAAATAACAGGTTTAAAAATATCTGACCTATTGGTTGGAGTTTACTTGCAAACGTCGGGGCATAAATACCTAATAAGCCACCAATAACCAGAGCAATTAATAAAATAATCGATGATTTGTAGGGTTCGAGTCGTGACCACATAATGGGTACCTTTAAAATTATAAAATATTAAATGAGATTAAATTCACATTTTGATGAGTTTTCGCTCCGCCTCCTTATATTTGTGATGCAACTCACTTAAGTTGTTATTTTTTCATTTTGCCAGCAAGTTGTTTCCTGTGATTCAATAGTTGCATGTTTAAAACGCGAATGTAACGGCCTATTCGTACCGTTTATGCAAATCACTTGTGAATTTAAGGAAACAATGAGTACGCCGATTTCACTCAAGCATCTGGAGTTTTTCGTCAAAATCGTCGACTGCGGAGGATTATCTGAAGCCGCCGCGCAACTCAACGTATCGCCTTCAGCGGTAAGTAAAAGCCTGACTGCCATGGAGGACACGCTGGGTACGACATTAATTAAACGTACCACCCGCAGTATTACTCTGACCGATGCAGGGCAATATTTATTTAACCGCGCGAATAAGTTATTGAAAGAGTTTGATGAAACGCTGAACACGACCTCCGGCTATTACCACAGTCCGCAGGGTGAATTACGTATAACCTGTTCGATCGCTTTTGGTTATTCACGACTGGTAAACCTGGTGGATAAATATCGCTCCCAGTTCCCGGATGTGAATCTGTATATCGATCTCAACGATAACTTTGTCAATCTGAACGAAACAGATTTCGACATCGCCCTGCGCATCTCCACAGCACCGCCACAAAACTATGCGATGCGCAAGCTGGTGCCTATCCGCTGGGCGTACTGCGCATCACCCGGCTACCTTGCCAAAAAAGGTATGCCCCAGCACCGTAGCGATCTGGTGAATCATGATTGTCTGGTTTACCCCGGCCTCACGCCGGTGCTAAAAGTGGCAGATGAACAGGATCGTCTGCATCAGTTGAAGCTGCACATGCCAATCCAGGCCAACAGCAGCCTGGTATTGCTGAAATCGGTATTAGAAGATCAAGGGGTGGCGTATTTACCCACCTATCTGATTGGCGATCATATTCAAAAAGAAGAGATAACGCCGCTGATGCTCGATGGCACCATCACCTGCGAAACCCACGCCCTTTACGCGCTCTATTTTCCCAGCAAGTACAGTAATCCGAAGGTGCGATCGTTTATCGACTTTCTGGTAACGGAACTCGGCCCATTACCCGCATGGGACAACTGGATCCCTGGGTAAAATCTCCACCTAAAAATGGGAGGTACGCCACATTTTTTGCGCGATCCCAGCGTCTGGCTCTATCCTTAAGCCTATGAATAAAATTACTGAACTCAAACGCGCCAAGCGACTGGCGCTCTCTCTGCTGCTGATCGCTGCTGCGACGTTCGTCATCACCCTGTTTCTGCCGCCAAACTTCTGGGTACTCGGAATCAAGGCGATAGCCGAAGCGGCGATGGTCGGCGCACTGGCGGACTGGTTCGCCGTGGTGGCACTTTTTCGTCGGGTACCGATTCCATTTATCTCGCAACACACGGCGATCATCCCGCGTAACAAAGACAGAATCGGCGAGAACCTCGGTCAGTTCGTGCAGGAAAAATTCCTCGATACCCAGTCGCTGGTGGCGTTGATCCGCCGCCATGAGCCGGCCTTGCTGATTGGTAACTGGTTCAGCCAGCCGGAAAACGCCCAGCGCATTGGTCAGCACCTGCTGCAAATTATGAGTGGTTTTCTCGAACTGACCGACGACTCCCGCATCCAGCGGCTGATCAAGCGCGCGGTGCACAAGGCTATCGACAAGGTTGATCTTTCCGGTACCAGTGCGCTAATGCTGGAAAGCATGACCAAAAACAATCGCCACCAGGAGCTGCTCGACACGCTGATTACGCAGTTGATCACCCTGCTACAGCGCGACAGCTCACGGGCGTTTATTGCGCAGCAGATCGTGCGCTGGCTGGAGACAGAACACCCGCTAAAAGCGAAACTCCTGCCGACCGAATGGCTGGGCGAGCACAGCGCCGAGCTGGTGTCTGATGCGGTCAACTCCCTGCTGGATGACATCAGCCACGATCGGACGCATCAGATCCGCCATGCCTTCGATCGCGCCACGTTTAAACTGATTGATAAGCTCAAACACGATCCGGAGATGGCTGTCCGGGCGGAAAGTCTCAAAAGCTATCTGAAAGAGGATGAAGCCTTTAACCGTTATCTCGGCGAGTTGTGGGCGGATCTGCGCCAGTGGGTGAAAACCGACATTAACGCCGACGATTCCCGCGTGAAACAGCGTATCGCCAGTGCCGGGCAGTGGTTCGGTGAAACGCTGGTTGCCGACAGCGCCTTGCGCGCTTCGCTGAATGGGCATCTTGAGCAGGCCGCGCGTAAGATCGCACCGGAGTTCGCTACCTTCCTGACACGCCATATCAGCGACACGGTAAAAAGCTGGGATGCGCGTGATATGTCACAGCAAATCGAGCTGAACATCGGCAAAGATTTGCAGTTTATTCGCGTCAACGGCACGCTGGTTGGCGGTTCTATAGGACTGGTGTTATATCTGTTGTCGCAAATTCCTTCCCTGCTGACACTGCCGAATTTTTAAGGAGAAAAAATGGCTGAAATCACTCTGGCCCCGGCGGATCGTGATCGTCTGCGTAGCGAGCTTGAAACGTACTGTAGCGACCACTTTGATCTTGAGCTTGAACAATTCGACGCCGAGTTCTTTATTGATTTTATTATCGAAAAACTGGGATCTGCTTTCTACAACGCGGGAATTGAAGAGGCGATCCGCACCCATATTGCCTGGAGCGAACGGATCCAGGAAGAAATGGATCTGAAGAAAATTCTATGACCGCATACTGTAGATGGACAAATGTATACATCGCGAGGGAGATCAATAAATACACAATAACTATAAGGTTATAATGCGGCGTCTTTTCACTGTCTCCCGTGTTACGGGGAAGGAAAACCATGTCGCTTATCACTGATTTACCCGCCATTTTCAACCAATTCTCCGACGCTCGTCAGAAAGGCTTCCTTACCGTAATGGATCTTAAAGAGCAGGGAATTCCGCTCGTTGGGACCTATTGCACCTTTATGCCGCAAGAGATCGCGATGGCTGCTGGCGCTGTTGTCGTTTCGCTGTGTTCCACCTCTGACGAAACCATTGAAGAAGCTGAAAAGGACCTCCCGCGTAACCTCTGTCCGTTGATCAAAAGCAGCTACGGCTTTGGTAAAACCGACAAATGCCCCTACTTCTACTTTTCTGACCTGGTGGTGGGCGAAACCACCTGCGACGGCAAGAAGAAGATGTACGAGTACATGGCCGAATTTAAAGCGGTACATGTGATGCAACTGCCCAACAGCGCCAACGATGCGGCCTCTCGTGCGCTATGGAAAGCTGAGATCCTGCGTCTGCAACAAGGTATCGAAGCCCGTTTTGGTACCCCTATTACCGAAGCTGCGCTACGTGAAGCCATTATGCTCAAAAACAGAGAACGTCGCGCGCTGGCGAATTTCTACCGCGTTGGCCAACTCAACCCGCCTGCGCTCAGCGGCAGTGACATCCTGAAAGTGGTGTACGGCGCGACCTTCCGTTTTGATAAAGAGGCGCTTATCGACGAGCTGAACAGCATGGCCGAGCGCGTACGTCAGGAATGGCAGGACGGCAAACGCCTGGAATCACGGCCCCGCATTCTGATCACCGGTTGTCCTATTGGCGGTGCGGCAGAAAAAGTGGTCCGCGCCATTGAAGATAACGGCGGCTGGGTGGTGGGCTATGAAAACTGCACCGGTGCTAAAGCCACAGAACAGTGCGTGGAAGAAACCGGCGACGTCTATGATGCGCTGACCGATAAATATCTCGCTATTGGCTGCTCCTGTATCTCACCTAACGATCAGCGTCTGAAAATGCTCAGCCAGATGGTCGAAGAGTATCAAGCCGACGGCGTTGTCGATGTTATCCTACAAGCCTGTCATACCTATGCCGTTGAATCACTTGCGATTAAACGCCACATTCGCCAGCAACACAATATTCCTTATATCGCCATTGAAACTGACTACTCCAGCGCAGATATCGGCCAGCTGAGCACCCGCGTTGCCGCGTTTATTGAAATGCTGTGAGGAGCACGGATGACATACTCAATAGGGATCGATTCCGGCTCCACGGCGACCAAAGGCATTCTGCTGGAAGGAGGTATTATCAAACGCCGCTTCCTCTGCCCTACGCCTTTTCGCCCCGCAGAAGCGATCGCGCAGGCATGGGAAACACTGCAAGCCGGGCTGGATGTACGACCGTTTTTAACCCTCACGGGTTACGGACGTCAGCTCGTGGATTATGCCGATAAGCAGGTCACTGAAATTTCCTGTCATGGACTGGGGGCGCGCTTGCTGGCGCCCGACACCCGTATGGTGATTGATATCGGCGGTCAGGACAGTAAAGTCATACAGCTGGACGATGATGGCAACCTCAGCGATTTTTTAATGAACGACAAATGTGCGGCCGGGACCGGACGGTTTCTGGAAGTCATCTCACGCACACTTGGCGCCAGTGTGGAGCAACTCGATACCATTACCGCAGGCGTAGAACCACATGCTATCAGCAGCATGTGTACAGTGTTTGCCGAGTCAGAAGTTATCAGCCTGCGCTCAGCAGGCATTGCGCCGGAAGCGATTCTGGCAGGCGTGATCAATGCGATGGCCAGACGCAGCGCGAACTTTATCGGGCGGCTTTCAGCACAAGGGCCATTGTTGTTTACCGGCGGCGTCAGCCACTGCAACGCCTTCGCGCGTATGCTCGAAGGGCATCTCGGCATCCCCGTTCATACCCATCCCGACGCACAATTTGCCGGTGCCGTGGGTGCAGCACTGATTGGCCATCGTCAGAGGAAACGCCAGTGACGGAAACGCTGTTCTTATTTCATTCCACCGTCGGCGTCATCAAAATGCGCAAGGCGTTACAGGCTGCAGCGATCAACTTTCGGGTGGCGGATATCCCCCGCCAGCTGCGCGGTGGCTGCGGATTGTGTATCTATGTGAACTGTGCTGCGGATGAGGAAGCGCAGTGGGTGATCCCGGGACATACCGAATCTATTTACCGCTTTGAGGACGGAGAGTGGCGCTGCATTGCCACGTTTGCCGCCTCCTGACCGCTCAAGCCCGTGTGTTTATAATACATACCAAAATAATTCGAGTCGCATGAAGGCGGCAAACGAGTGAATACCAAGGAGCGAACACAAGTACGTGACTGGGGTTAGCGAGTGCAGCCAACGCACAGGCAACTTGAAGTATGACGGGTATATTCATAAAGAGTAACAGGATCCCAGTAAGCGTATATTGTTGGTGTCAGTTTGGACACGGGCAGTGCTCAAACTGGCAAGTAAAATAGCCTAATGGGATAAGCTCTAAGCCAGAAAGTCACCAGATATATATAGTGTTCAGATGACTCCGCAATTCAATATCAAAATTTAATAGCACACAAATAACAGCCAGACATTTTCTAGTTCTTTTTACAAAGAACTGGCGGAAAATGTGTAAAAATGGACATATCAATTCAACATCAACAACGCTCGCGGAAATAGCTTATACCATGACTAAAAACCCCATTATTGGTCTAATTGTTCTTTTCAGCTTAGTTGATATAGTAAAGGGTTATAGAAATTGTTGGCAGCGTGGATTCGTTTATTATATTGACATCCACAACGGTATTTCTTTGGCAGGAGATAGCGTTTGTTTTACAAGCCTGCGCCATTGCTTGTGTTTTTTTATCAATATGAAAATAGCGGGAAGAAAGACTCAATATAAAAAGGTATCTTACTGAAGATACCTTTTTCATATCATAACAAAAAGTTAGAACTGATAGGTCAGGCCTGCAACGACTTCGTTGTCACCGTTAGTGCCATTGAGGAGGTTAATCTTGTAACCAACATCAGCAACGATGTTTTTATTGAAGTAGTAGTCTGTACCCAGCGCGACATATTCGGTCAGGTCAGTATTGTTGTCATCACGCGCATGCACATAAGCCACGTTCGGACGCAGACCGAAATCAAACACATAGGCAGCCATCGCTTCAAAGTGCTGCGCTTTGTCCGCGTCCTGAATCAGGTTATGGGATTCGCCATACATGGTCGCAACGTAGATAGCGTTAGCGTCATACTTCAGGCCAGCCCCCCAGAACTCTGCGTTTTCCCCATTCCAGCCGTGTTGTTTCTGATCGGTAGTCACCGCACTGGTTGAATAGGCTGCAACAGCAGACACACCAGAATCCGCGATGTTGTCATAGCCCAGAGAGAAGCCGTAGCCGTTACCATGCTGCTTAGCAGGGTTAGCGTCGGAATCATCCTGACCCTGATATTGCGCAGCCACGTTTACGCCATCAACGGCGCCAAACAGATTTTTGGTACGGAGTGTTGCAACACCAGAAGTGCGTGTAGTAAGGAAACGGTCAGTATCTTCATAGGAGTCACCACCGAACTCTGACAAAGTGTCAGTGTAAACTCCCACATCGTAAGCGATACCGTAGTTACGGCCATAGTCAAAGCTAATGTTGTGACCATAATCCAGGCCAGCAAACGCCAGACGTGTATTAACGCCATTCTGCGACCCTTCTGCTTTAGAGGCATCAAACTGACTTTCAAACTGGCCATAACCGGTCAGTTGATCGTTGATTTGTGTCTCGCCGCGGAAACCCAGACGTGCATAGGTACCGTCAGTATCAGTACCATCAGTCCAGGAATGAACCGCTTTTACTTTGCCGTACAGATCCAGTTTGTTGCCATCTTTGTTATAAATTTCCGCTGCATGAACGGAAGTTACCCCTAATGCCATCACTGTTAATGCCACTGCTGTCTTTTTCATATTTTTACTCACTTTTAATTGTGAATTTTGCTATCAACTTTGTTATGAGGGCAGCGTGCCCACATAAAAAAGTCCCCTATCAAGTAAGGGGAAAAATCAATAACATACCAATAAAGGTAATAATGAAGTGGCAAGACATAATTCATTTTCAGGATTTTAAATAAAATCCAGACAGAGAATGGCTATTTTTATTCCTGGGGTTCACTCTGATTAATAGAACGATGTAACATTAATGCCTCAGCAATAATATCCTGTTTACTTTTTCGTGTTTCAAATGCCAGCGTTCGAACATATTCCCACAGAGAGGTATCGACACGAGCACTTAAAAGAACCATATCTTTAGATCGGGTACCCCTTGCTTTTCGAATATCTGGATAATCTCGAGAGGGCATAGTCAACTCCTGAACGCAATAACACGCTTATGGCAATGAAATATGCAGCCAGTGTAAAAACATGTCAATGGCAAAAATATCCTCACAATAGTAATAAAACTGTTAATAAACAGCCCAAAAATGGAACGTCATTTCAAATGAAAGATAACTTTATTATAGAATAATATGTAATGATTGCTTTACGTATATTGTTTCTTATTCACCTGACTAAAAAATTGGGTACTGGAAATGATAATCACGATACGTAATCAAAACATCATTCCGGCCAATAGGTTACATAGCGTTATTAATGTCTACATTCGCATAAAACGCCTTTTTTTATACGATGTTAGACAAGATTAATCGCCTCAAACTTCTGCGCAAATCACTTTAATTCTCACTTAACATTGGTCAGCTTTGTCTAAAAATAAGCACGGAAAGGTAAATTTAAGGTAACGAAGGCATTCTTTCGCCTTTAAAAATAAGTCATTTTTAATTGATGCAAATCAATTTTTACTCTGCTCTCACGGCGCAAGAAAATCACCATCCGGCAGGATGGAAACAATTTATTACGCCGAATTTAACGTGCGAAAATGGGGGTATGTATCGTAATACAACAGAACAAAGTGAAGCGCGGACTGAAACAGTCCGCGTTGTACTCAGCGGGAGAAATCAGGCGTTAACTTTATCCAGTGGCCAGGATTCAAACAGATAGCCATCAAAGTCGATATCATCGACATTAGAAAACTCCAGCAGACGCTGTTTGACGTTTTCCAGATGCTGCCACATCGCCAGCTTGGCCGCACGGGCGTCCTTTTTGATCAACGCCGCCAGGATCTGCTTATGGTCACCCAGCCATTCTTTGCGGTAATGCGTATCGTCGAGATGGCTGTGTAGCTGGATCCACATTGGGTTGTTCTCACGCCACTGCCAGGACTGGCGAAACAGTTCCACCAACATACTGTTATGCGTCGCCTCAGCAATGGCGAGATGGAACTGCATATCACCGCTTTCTGTACCGTTCGGTTCGCTGGAAGCCAGTTCTCGCTCTTCCAGTTGCAACGCCTGGCGCATTTTGACGATATCTTCGCGGGTAGCCTGCAGAGCAGCAAATTCAGCAATATTGCTTTCAAGTAGCTGACGAGCCTGTAACAGCTCAAAAGGACCGGCATCGTTACAATGGTTCACATCGGTGTTATCCATTGCATGAGCGTCTGCGTTATCAAGCACATAGATCCCGGCTCCACGCCGCACGTCCACCAGCCCTTTAATTTCCAGCATGATTAACGCTTCGCGTACCACCGTTCGGGTGACATTGAGCATCTCGGCAATTTCACGCTCCGGCGGCAGGCGCTCACCAGGGTTGTACGGCGTCTGTACAATAAGATCGCGGATCATTGCGCCCACTTCCTGGTAGGGCCTTTGCTGAGAAGTGTTCGATTTCATAATGTTATGCCCGTCAGATACGTTTATTCAGATCCGGTGATTCGGTATCGAACTATAGCATTTGTGGAGAGCCAAAAACAGGAAACGGGTCAACCAAATAGACTTTTGATTGACCCGTCATCGTGGGGAAGTTATGCGTCAGCGCTTAACGCCGCAACGCACTCACGCGCGCCCTGCTCACACAGCTGTTGATAGCTCGCGATAATCGCATCGACAAAGTCGGCCTTTTCCGCTAAATCGTGACCAAAAATCCCGCTTAATCCCAGCAGAGCCGTAACACGTTCGGCTCCCTGATATTGCTGGTTGATCCGCTGATATTCCGCCAGTAATGGGTCGACAACGTCAATTGCCTGCCCCTGCTCATCCACACCCAGGGTGTAACGCATCCAGCCCGCCACACCGAGCGCCAGGTGTCGCCAGTCGCTGCCGTTCTGCAGATGCAGACGTACTGGATCCAGCAAGCGCTGCGGCAGTTTCTGGCTGCCGTCCATCGCAATCTGCCATGTACGGTGGCGCAGGGAAGGATTACTGAAGCGCTCAATCAGCAGCGTCGCATAGGCTTTAAGATCGGTGCCTTCCGGCATAGAGAGCGTCGGAGCCTGCTCCTGCATCATCAGTGCAAAGGCTGCTTTGCGGTATGCCGGATTAGTCATGGTATCCGCGATGGTTTCATACCCACCGAGGTAGCCCAGATAGGCAAGGAAAGAGTGGCTGCCGTTAAGCATGCGCAGCTTCATCATTTCAAATGGCACCACGTCGGCAACAAACTGCGCACCGACTTTATCCCAGTCAGGACGACCATTAACAAAATTATCTTCAATCACCCACTGGCGGAACGGCTCACAGGCGATAGCACACGGATCATACACGCCCAGTTGATCAGCGACTTCCTGTAACATCTCAGGGGTCGCCGCCGGAACGATACGATCCACCATAGTGCACGGGAAGGTAGCGTGAGTTTCAATCCATTTCGCCAGCTCCGGATCGCGCGCTTGTGCCAGCCCCAGCACCGCGACTTTTGCCACATGACCGTTTTCACGAACGTTGTCGCAGGACATCACGGTAAAGGCCGCCAGTCCCTGCTCACGGCGCAGATGCAGCGCCTGCACAATGTAGCCAATAGCCGATTTCGGTGCCGCCGGGTTTGCCAGATCATGTTGGATCAGTGGATTATTGAGATCTAACTGACCGCTGGCAGCATCCGTGCAGTAGCCTTTTTCGGTTACCGTCAGAGAGACAATCGCCGTCTGCGGTCGCGCCATAGCCTGCAGAATACCGTCACAACCATCAAGATCCGGGTGTAACGCTTCTTTCATCGAGCCGATGACTTTCAGCACGGTGTCGTCAGCCCCTTTCTCCGCCACGGTATACAGAAGCTGCTGCTTTTTCAGATTTTCGATCAGCACACGGTCATTACCCGGCATCAGGTTCACTTCACAGATGCCCCAGTCGCTGTCTGTTTGTTCCAGTAAATGGTGCGTATACAACGCCTGATGCGCACGGTGAAAAGCACCGCATCCCAGGTGAACAATACGGGATTGCAGACGAGAATGATCCCACGCCGGGCGTGCAACCGGCAGGTTGCTGTTAGCAATTGTCGTAGTCATCGCGAACTCCATAACCCATCGGAAATGCCGACGGGAAGAGAAAAGAACAAAGCCGGCACGGCACGTCGCCCTGCCGGTCTGGTTTAGCGGCTAAAAAAAGCGCGCTGAATAGCCATTTCAACGCCACGGACTTCCGCCAGCCCTTTCAGGCGCCCAATCGCGGAATAGCCAGGGTTGGTTTTCTTTTTCAGATCGTCGAGCATCTGGTGACCATGATCCGGGCGCATCGGGATCAAATCCTCCTGGCCCTGGGCCTTACGGCGATGCTCTTCTTCCACGATTGCCTTCACTACTTCGTACATGTCGACATCACCATTGAGATGCGCCGCTTCATGGAAGGTTTTCGGGTTGTCTTCACGCAGTGTCGACCGAAGATGGGTGAAGTAAATACGCGGACCAAACTGCTTGATCATATCGACCAGATCGTTGTCTGCGCGAACACCGTAAGAGCCGGTACACATGGTGAAACCGTTGGCCATGCTGCTGACCGTATCGACCATCCATTGCATATCTTCCACGGTGGAAACAATACGCGGCAGGCCGAGGATTGGGCGCGGCGGATCGTCCGGATGTACCGCCATGCGTACGCCCACTTCTTCCGCGACCGGGATAATCGCCTTCAGGAAGACGGCGAAATTCTCACGTAGCGCGGCTTTATCAATATCTTTATAACGCTCAAGGTGCTGGCGGAACTGATCGAGGGTATACCCTTCTTCCGCGCCCGGCAGGCCGGCGATGATATTGCGGGTCAGACGGGCCTTATCTTCATCACTCATGGTCGTGAAACGTTGATTCGCCTGGGCGATTTCTTCAGCGCTGTAGTCGGCTTCTGCGCCTGGACGTTTGAGGATATGCAGCTCAAATGCGGCAAATTCAATCTGATCAAAACGCAACGCTTTGGAACCGTCCGGCAGAACATATTCCAGATCGGTACGTGTCCAGTCGAGAACAGGCATAAAGTTGTAGCACACAGTACGAATGCCACACTGTGCCAGATTGCGCAGTGACTGCTGGTAATTGGCAATCCACTGAAGATAGTTACCGGAACGGGTTTTGATATCTTCGTGGATTGGCACGCTCTCCACGACTGACCACACCAGACCCGCCTGTTCAACAATGGCTTTACGCTTCTGGATCTCATCAACTGACCATACTTCCCCGTTCGGGATATGGTGCAAAGCAGTAACAACGCCCGTCGCCCCCGCCTGACGTACATCAGCTAAAGTGACCGGATCGTTCGGACCATACCAGCGCCATGTCTGTTCCATGCTCTATTCCTCATTTACCTAATGGGCTCGACAATATGGCACATAAATTCCTCCTTTTGGTATGACATGTCAACCTGAATGGGTATATTGGTTAACCAAATCACAATAATGGCGATGTTTGCCAGTGATGACAAAACCCAAAACCACATCAGCAGTGCAAATCTGTAACGCAATGTGACATTCATCGCATCAATGGTTAACCAATTTATATAACATCTCAACCAAAATCATAATGGTTCAACCAAAGAAGGCAGACGTTTTATGCACGTTCTCAATATTCTGTGGGTAGTATTCGGCATCGGTCTGATGCTGGTTCTCAATTTAAGATTCAAAATAAACTCAATGGTCGCCTTGCTATTGGCGGCGCTCTCCGTCGGTATGCTGGCGGGCATGGATTTAATGGAACTGCTGCACACCATGAAGTCCGGCTTTGGCAGTACGCTGGGGGAACTGGCGATTATCGTGGTGTTTGGTGCGGTTATCGGTAAGTTGATGGTCGACTCCGGGGCGGCACATCAGATTGCCCATACGCTGCTGGCGCGCCTCGGTCTGCGCTATGTACAGCTATCGGTGATCATTATTGGCCTGATCTTCGGCCTGGCAATGTTCTATGAAGTGGCCTTTATTATGCTGGCTCCGCTGGTGATCGTCATTGCCGCCGAAGCGAAGATCCCGTTCCTGAAACTGGCTATCCCTGCCGTCGCCGCCGCGACCACCGCGCACTCGCTGTTTCCACCTCAGCCGGGACCGGTAGCGCTGGTCAACGCCTATGGCGCCGATATGGGCATGGTTTATATCTACGGTATTCTGGTGACGATCCCAAGCGTGATCTGTGCGGGGCTGATCCTGCCGAGGTTCCTCGGTAATCTTGATCGCCCGACGCCTTCATTTATGAAAGCCGATGTGCCGGTTGATCAGAATAATTTGCCGTCATTCGGCGTGTCGATTCTGGTGCCGCTGATCCCGGCGATCATTATGATCTCCACTACCATCGCCAATATCTGGCTGGTTAAAGGGACTCAGGCCTGGGAAGTGGTGAACTTCTTAGGTTCTTCTCCGATTGCGATGTTCATCGCTATGATTGTCGCCTTTGTGCTGTTCGGTACCGCGCGTGGCCATGACATGCAGTGGGTAATGAACGCCTTTGAAAATGCGGTGAAAAGCATCTCGATGGTGATCCTGATTATCGGTGCGGGCGGCGTACTGAAGCAGACCATTATCGATACCGGCATCGGTGATACGATTGGCATGCTGATGTCACACGGCAACATTTCACCGTACATCATGGCGTGGCTCATCACCGTACTTATCCGTCTGGCAACCGGCCAGGGCGTCGTGTCAGCAATGACCGCCGCGGGGATTATCAGCGCAGCGATCCTCGATCCCGCAACGGGTCAGTTAGTGGGCGTCGATCCGGCATTACTGGTACTGGCAACGGCGGCGGGCTCCAACACCCTGACCCATATCAACGATGCCTCATTCTGGCTGTTCAAAGGTTACTTTGACCTGTCAGTGAAGGACACGCTGAAGACCTGGGGTTTACTGGAGCTGGTTAACTCCGTGGTCGGCCTGATTATCGTATTGATCATCAGTATGATTGCATAATATTGTCATTCCGCTCTGGCCTTCAGTGCCAGAGCGTTCATCAACAAAAATCTCAACAATCCTCAATAATCAGATACACCGCCTTCACCGGACCATGCACCCCAACCACCTTAATCAGCTCAATATCCGCCGTTGAACTCGGCCCACTGATGATGTTAATGCACGACGGCATACGCTCACCGGCCAGCGCTTTCTGATGCAGAATTTCTGCCAGCTGCGCCACGCGCGGCAGGATGGTGCTTTTGCGCAGGACAAAAATAGAAGACTCCGGCAGCAGGCTTAATGAGCGTCCGCGCTCGGGTGCAGAAAAGAGGACCACACCGCCCGACTCCGTTAAGCCATACTCGGCATACACCACCCCGACTTTCGCCTGCTCGGCCTGGGTAATATTCTCCTCGCCACGGGCCGGGTCCCAGACCACGGCGTTACATTCCTGTTGCAGGCGCTCGCTGATCCCCAGAACTGCCAGCCGACTGTCGCCGCTAAGCACCACCGATTGCTGACCAAGTTCTTCACACAGACGTAATGCCGCGTCTGCCGCCTGCGCTTCACTGGTCAGTTCGCAGCGTGCCAGCATGACATCAGTAGCGAACTGGATAAAGGCATCACAACGCTGCTGCTGGTTGAGTTCAGTCAGTCGCTCGTTCGCATAGTTGTTAACCGGTGCCGCATCTGGTTCCGGTACAAATCGCACCTGCCGACCCAACGCTCCGGCGATAGTGTTTAAAAACGCGGTACGGTTATCCATTCTTTTTATCCTCCGCCTGATGTTTTCTAAACCAGCTACGGAAACTCTCTCCGTCAGCACCAGGAAGATCGCGTGACTCCATCCAGTCGTTAATGGCTCCCACCTTAAGCGGTGTTTTTCCGCCATTAATAAACCAGCTCGCCGCATGGGCTCCCGCCATCATCCCGACTTTCCACAACCCTGGATGGCTATTAGCATACGCAAACATTTTGATCGCCCGCCGCTCCGCTTTCGGGGTAATGCCCTGCTCCGCCATTACTCTGCGATGACGCAGAATCAGTTTAGAAAGAGGGATATGCACCGGACATACGCTGTCGCAAGCCGTGCATAATGAACAGGCGTAAGGCAGATCTTTAAAATCCTTATAACCGCCGAGCAACGGAGAAATCACCGCACCAATAGGACCTGGATAGATAGAGCCATACCCGTGCCCACCAATATGGCGATATGCCGGACAGGTGTTCATACAGGCCCCGCAGCGTATACAGCGCAGCACGTCACGAAACTCAGAACCAAGCACCTGCGAGCGCCCGTTATCCACAATGACCAGGTGAAACTCTTCCGGCCCGTCAACGTTATCCGCCTCACGCGGACCGGTAAGCCAGGTATTGTAGCCTGTCAGACGTGCGCCAACAGCACTACGCGCCAGCATGGTGATGAGCACATCAATATCAGCAAACGTCGGTGCAATACGCTCCATTCCAATCACCGCAATGTGCGTTTTCGGCAATGTGGTACACATCCGCGCATTACCTTCGTTGGTGACAAGGCAAACAGAGCCGGTCTCCGCCACGGCGAAATTACACCCGGTGATCCCGATTTCGGCACTGAGAAAATCTTCGCGGATCTTCTGACGGATAAATAAAGTCATTGCTTCGGGCGTTTCCGGGCCGTCGTAGCCCAGGCGTTCGTTTAGCACGCGGCGGATCTGATACCGATCTTTATGGATAGCCGGAACCACCACATGCGAAGGAGGATCCTGATCCAACTGGAGAATATATTCACCCAGATCGGTTTCGATCACCTGGATTCCGGCATCCTGCAACACATGGTTGATACCGATTTCTTCAGTCACCATCGACTTTGACTTCACCACTTTGCGCGCATTTTTACTCTGCGCGACCTGCAAAATGTAGCGGGTGGCCTCTTCTTTGGTCTTCGCGAAATAGACGTGGCCGCCATTTTCGGTCACTTTCTCGGAGAGTTGATACAGATAAGCATCGAGATTACTCAGAACATGGTCACGGATCTGGCTGGCCCGGTCGCGCCACGCTTCCCAGTGCCCTAATTCGTCGACCATTTTTTGGCGATTCGCACCGATACGCTCCTGCGCATTGGCCACAGCTTTGCGCATAATCGGATCTTCGATTTGCTGACGAATGCGCATCTTGAACTCTACATCGCTGGTTTTTATCGACATACTTTTCTCCTCAGCGGCTCATCAGCACTTCAGCAATATGCATCACTTTGACCGGCTGGCCTTCTCGCTGCAGACGGCCACCGATGTTCAGCAAACAACTGACATCAGCACCAATCAAATATTCCGGACGGGCATCCATCATGTGGACGACTTTCTCTTTCACCATCTCGCCCGATATTTCGGCCATTTTGACCGAGAAAGTACCGCCAAAGCCGCAGCAGGTATCCTGATCGGCAAACGTCAACAGCTCCAGACCACGCACATTTTTCAGTAGCGTAAGCGGTTCTTCCTTCACGCCCAGCTTGCGAGTCAGGCTGCAGGACGGATGATAAACCGCCTTCCCTTGCAAACTGGCCCCCACATCAACTACCCCCAACTTGTTAACGATAAAGGAGGTGAGATCCTGCATGCGCGCAGCAACCCTTTCCGCACGCAGCGCCCATTCAGGCTCATCGACCAGATACGCCGGATAGCTTTTCACCGCGTAAGTACAAGAGCCTGCCGGAGAGATTATCGGGTCATCATTATCTTCCATCGCGGCGATCAGGTTTTTCATCCCCGGAATCGCTTCTTTGATATAACCACTGTTGATGGCTGGCTGGCCGCAGCACCCTTGTTTCTCAGGGAAATTAACGCGGCAGCCCAGTTTTTCCAGCAGCAATACGGAATCACGTGCCATCCGGGACTTCAGCGCGTCACCAATACAGGTGACAAAGAAATTTACATTCACAATAAATACTCCATCGCTTCATTTCTATTTATTGCGCTTGATATCGCTATATCAAGCAAAGGTTCAGCCGTGTATCACGCCCAGTTTTTCGGTTTTTTTGGTCTTACTAATGACTGAGTTCATAGTGATACCCGGATCGTTTTCCGTTGGTGGCGACTCTCCGCTTCTTATATCAGGACAATCGCAAACGTCTGTATTTTCATTTGTATGACAAAACCAAATAATCCTCTAATCAACAAGCATATGCAATACCCATGTTTATTTCTTTCGGCCTTGCTCACATTTTTATATTGGAAACCATAGCGTTATTAAAACCTTAAAAACAGTTTCAGGTGATGACTAATCTCGTCATTATCATTATTAAAAAGGTTATTAAATAACTACTTATAGGTATTTGCCTTACTCTTAAGTATATTTATCTGGCAGCAGTCTTTAATTAAAAGATTACAATAGTTACAAAACTATTAATCATAATTACTTTATTCACTGAAGCGATTCAGTTTGCATACTTTATTTATACGCCAATGTAGCCTTTCCGCCATAAATATAAATCAGGTTTAATGAACCAAGCAGGAATAATAATGAACGAATATTTTATGTTTGCCCTGGCACTATCTCCTTTACTGCTAATGGTATTTTTAATACTGAAATTGAAAATGCCCATCCATTATTCTGTGTTGATCTCTCTGGTATTCACCGCCGCGCTATCAGCGATATTCTGGGCGATGCCAGTACAGAATCTGAAAGCCGCGATAGGCTATGGCGCACTGAAGGGATTATGGCCGATAGTGATTGTGATCCTCGGGGCCATATTCAGTTATAACGTGATGCAGGCGACAAAAGCGCTGGATATTCTCCGCGATATTCTCGCCAGCATCAGCGAAGATAAGCGAATTCAGGTACTGCTTATTTCGTGGTGCTTTGGGGGATTTCTTGAAGCTGCGGCAGGTTACGGCACGGCGGTCGCAATCCCTATCGGCATTCTCATCGCACTGGGATTCAATCCGCTGAAAGCAGCCATTGCCTCTCTCGTGGCGAATACCGTACCGACGGCTTTCGGTGCGGTCGGTATTCCGGTCTCTATCCTCGCTGAACAGGTTAACCTGTCGGTTTATACTTTAGGCGGGACGATTATTCTGCAGTTAGCCCTGTTTAATATTCTGCTGCCGTTTGTCATTGTCTGCATTATTGGCGGTGGCTTGAAAGCCCTCCGCGGCGTATTCCTTATCACTCTGATATGCGGCATCACTACGCTTATCCCACAATATTTTGTCGCGATACATCTTGGCGCAGAATTACCCGCTTTTGCCGGCAGTCTGGTCAGTCTTTTCGCCGTCGCCATCGCGGGTCGATTGCGTAACGGGAAAACAGATCCCGAGTGGCGTATTGAGGTCAGCCATACCCGTGAAACGACTCCGCGCTCGGCAAAGGTGCTTTTTCGGGTCGGTTCTATCTACATGTTGATTTTTATCTTTATCCTGCTGTGCTCTCCATTATTCCCGGCGGTAAAATCGGCGGCTTCTCAACTGGCTTCAGTACTGCATTTCACGCTGGCTGACGGTAAATCTCTGGCGCTAAAAATCGAATGGATCACAACACCCGGAATGCTGATCATCTTTGCGACCATTATTGGTGGTTTTATTCAGGGGGCATCCGCTCGCGGTATGCTGGAAGTCTTTGGCAAAACAGTGTTCCAGCTCAGGAACTCCATCGTCGCCATTATGGCGATCGTCGCGCTGGCAACGGTGATGGATCTCAGCGGTATTATCTCCACACTTGCCCAGTCCATTGTCGATCTGACCGGCAGCTCTTATGTCTTTATTGCACCGGTGATTGGCGCACTGGGAACATTTGTCACCGGCAGCGACACCAACTCGAATATTCTGTTTGGCAAATTGCAAACCATTGCTGCCAGTAAACTGAATATTGATCCTAACTGGCTGGCTGCGGCCAATACTTCCGGTGCAACCGGCGGGAAAATGATTTCGCCGCAAAGCATCGCCATCGCGGTTTCCGCGACCAAAATGGAAGGACAGGCTAACCAGATAATGTCCGGCACGATGAAATACTGCTGTGCCTACATTGTGATCCTGGGATTAAAGGTCGGCCTCTTTTATTACTGGTTTATGGCCTGAATTCTGTTGAAGGCTGGCGTTGTTCACAATCTATCCTCTTGTCAACCCCATCGAGGGTCTGGCGGTTTGTTGTTCATCAACCTGACCGCCCAGTGAACCAAAAGGTTTACACCACCTTCGCGATAAGAACGAAGCGGCTGGCTTTACGATTTGTTGGCGCTGACTAAAATAGCGCCGATGTTTCAAATTGAGGATAGTTGTTATGTTGTTCTGGAAAAAGATGGTGAAGAAGTTCGACGCCTTCTCTGCGTTGATTCCACCACGCTACTTCCGGGTGTAAAGCCAGGCAGGCCTGTCAACGACAGGCCTGAGTCTTTCTCCCTGTTTTCTTCTTGCGCAGCCCGCATTTTCTTAACACCACTACCCGCATCCGCAGCCACGCAAAACGGTAGACCAGCGGATGCTGAAACCTGAGCAATGTCAGAAACATAGAGCCTCCCTTCGGCGCTCGCGATGCGCTATAGCACCGTCGCCCGATAACGAACCTGTGGATCCATTATCTGATAACGTGCTTCTATCAGCCGCAGTTCATACGAGCCACGCTCTTTGGTCAGATGCATCACCGAATCCACAATACTGGTGGTTCGCTCCAGCGCCTCTTTATCCTCAAAACCGTTGAGCAACGAGGCCAGCATGACGCTGCATATCAGATCCCCAACGCCGACGGGCATTTTGGCAAAGGTATACAGCGGTCTGGCTATATGTAATGTCTGTTCCGGTGTGACCAGCAACATTTCAAACGCCTGTTTGTCGCACGAGCAATCACCGAGATGCTTCACCAGAACCTTCTTCACGCCCCACGCCACCAGTTGCTGCGCCGCTGCAACCACCTCGTCAAAGCTGCGTAGTTGTCTGCCCGTCAGCACACCCAGCTCATAGAGATTCGGTCCCATTATGTCGGCCAGTTGAATGGCGTCATCAACAAAAAAGGACTCGACACCCTGGGCCACAATGCAGCCTTTTTGCGGGTCACCCATTACCGGATCGCAAAAATAGAGCGCCTGCGGATTGCGCTGGCGGATGGTCGTCACCGCGTGCTTCACCTCTTCGCAATGCCTTTTATCGCCGAGATAACCAGACAGCACGGCATCGCACTGCGCGAGCTTTTGCAGGTCATCCAGTCCGCTGATGATCGCACTCAATTCACCGTGCGGCATTGCCATCCCCTGCCACATCCCGTACTGGGTATGGTTAGAAAATTGCACGGTGTAAAACGGCCAGACATCAATGCCGGAGAGCTGCATTGGCAACACCGCGGCTTTATTGCCGGCATAGCCGTAAACGACTGACGACTGAACAGACAACACGTTTTTCATTTTCACTCCGTCTAACGAAACGTTGGCAGCAGACCAAATACGTCCAGAACAACCGTCAGATAAACAATTCCCCCGCAAACAATCACAAGGTTGAGCACCGTGTTATTGCAGGGCGCGGTATAGCTGGCAGTCGGAAAACGTTTACGTGCAGCCTTCACCAGGAAAGGTGGCAGGATCACACTCCAGATGGTGAAGGCCAGACCGGCGTAGCCAATCGCGTGTACAAAACCATTCGGAAAGAAGAAGCAAACAGCCGCTGGCGGGAAATAGGTCACCAGCGCGGTTTTCAGACGACCGACGCCGTTATCCGGGAAGTGAAACAGATCCGCGATATAATCAAACAGGCCGAGCGTCGCCGCCAGCAGGGAGCTGGCTACGGCAAAGTTGCCGAAGAATGTCAGGATCAGATCCATATAGCGGCTGGTAAACAATCCGCTGATAGCCTCGACAAACACATCAATATTTCCACCTTTGGCAATAATCGGCGGGAACTCAGCGCGGCTGATATTGCCCATCGTTACACCCAGCCAGAAAATATACAGTAGCAGAGCAAATAGCGTTCCAATGATGATGGAGCGCGTAATATTGCGAACCCCTCCTGTTCCATACAGCTTAACCAGGCTCGGCACGTTGCCATGGAAACCAAACGAAATAATGCAGAATGGCAGCGTCATCAGAATATAAGGAATGTACTGCGAGCCTGGTATTGCCACCGCTACGCTATCGATGAGCTTCGCCACTTCGATATGGCCGACCAGTCCGGAGAAAGTGGCAAAGAACGCCACAAATTTACCGATAATCAACACGGTAGTGATCCGCCCGACCAGCAATGAGCTGTACCATGCGATTGCGCCAACTAACATACTGACGATCACCACCGATATATTCGCCGGAAATCGCACGCCACTATATTTAAATACGGTTTGCGCCATCACTGCCGATGACCCGGAGATATAGGCATAGGTCAGAATATAGAGTACAAAGCCAAAAGCGATACCCACCACGATATTCCACTTGCGGCCTAATAAATCCTGAGTAAATGTATTGAAACTGGCACCAGCGCCATAATGCAGATTAACTTCTACCAGCATCAACCCGGTTAATAACATCATGATGGCAATAAAAAGAAGAATAACAGAGGCACCGGGGAACCACACGCCTGCCATCGCAATCGGCAGAGAAAACATCCCACCACCCACTACGGTCGCGATAACCAACATGGTTCCGCTAATCAGTCCGGGGGTACTACTTTGTCGCTCAATGGCGTTAATATCCATGATAAATGTTCCTGTAGACTATTAGTTATAATTACAGCTGTCATTTGTACATCATGCGGATAATAAAAATGTTGGAGTCAGGGTTTGCTTTTTTTATGTCTGTCACGGTAACGGGCACCGCAAAGGCTTCCTGTTCATGGAAAATGAATACAAAAAAGCCCCATCAAAAGATGGGGCCAGAAAAAGATTTAGATATAATCAAAACGTGCAGTAAAGAAGCGAAGCTGCTTCGGCTCATAAATAAACTTCAGCCCGCGAATATCTTCTTTATGCTGGTAAAGTTTAATGATGCCGTCAGCTACCACATCCATATGCGCGTAAGTATAAACACGGCGCGGAATAGTCAGGCGTACTGTTTCCAGTTTCGGTCTGTGGTGTTCACCAGTCACATTATTACGGCCCGCAGAGATAATACCGCGTTCCATACTACGCACCCCGGTCTCTACATAGATGCTTGCGGCAAGGCTTTGTGCCGGGAATTCGTCCTGCGTCAGATGCTCACAGAAGCGACGCGCATCAAGGAATACCGCATGGCCGCCCACTGGTTCAACAATCGGTACACCGGCTGCTTTCAGTTTGTCACCCAGGTAGCGAACCTGCTTCACGCGATGCTCAATATACTCATACTGCATGGCTTCACGCAGGCCAATCGCCATCGCTTCCATGTCGCGTCCGGCCAGACCACCGTAGGATGGCATTCCTTCATAAACCACGACTAACTCTTTGGCAGAAGAGAACATTTCGTCATCGTTCATGCACAGGAAGCCGCCGATGTTCACCAGACAGTCTTTTTTACCACTCATGGTACAACCGTCGGCATAGCTGAACATCTCATGCACGATTTCTGCGATGCTCTTGTTCTCAAAGCCCTGCTCTTGCTCTTTGATAAAGTAGGCATTTTCTACGCAGCGGGTTGCGTCGTAGAACACTTTAATGCCATGTGTCTGAGTCAGTTCACGCACCGCACGCATATTGGCCATTGAGACCGGCTGCCCGCCCGCGAGGTTAACCGTTACCGCCAGACAGATATAGGCAATATTCTCTGCGCCTTTTTCGTCAATCAGTTTTTGTAATTTTTTAAGATCGATATCACCTTTAAAAGCAATATTAAGACCGGCATCGTGCGCTTCGTCACGAACGATATCAACAAACACCGCTCCATTTTTTTCCTGGTGATAACGAGTGGTGGTGAAATACATATTACCGGCAACATACTGCCCCGGCTTAATTGCCAGTTGCGATAACAGGTTTTCCGCGCCGCGGCCCTGGTGAGTAGGAACAATATGTTTAAAGCCAAAAAGTTCCTGCACCGTTCTTTCCAGATGATAGAAGTTTTCGCTGCCCGCGTATGCTTCATCACCCATCATCATTCCGGCCCACTGCTTATCGCTCATTGCGTTGGTGCCACTGTCAGTCAGCAGGTCAATATAAATATCTTTTGAATTTAACAGGAATGTATTGTAACCCGCTTCCTGCATTTTTTTAAGGCGCTCATCACGCGGGATCATAGATACAGTTTCAACGCTTTTAATACGGAAGGGTTCTGCCGGATAATTCATTTTGTTTCTCCAGTAACAGTGGTCATGTACGTATTAATGTGAAGTAAAGCATACCTGGCTCATCAACAGAATCTGATGAAATATAACTATTCGCCTCCTGATTCAGGGGGAGAAATAATGTGGAGGCACTATGCAAGATTTGATTGATTATGGAAATAGTCAGGTCAACATTAATCACTGGCAATAATTTAAAAAGCTGTAAATATGAGTGATGAAAATCACATATATTTTTTTTACCCATTCATATTCAACAAGTTTTTTTTTGCCTTTTGATTTGCAGTTTGCCATCAGATGTCGTCGAAGAGGGGAAATACTGAAAACTTAACTTTCCAGGCTGTTCTCATAATGTATTGGCGAATGAGTACACCCCGTTTTGTGAGAGTCGGATCACTTCACGGGATTATAATTGTGATTCACATCACTAAAAGTGTAAAGCAAAGTGTACAAAACACTGTAGTTTCATAGTTTGCTATTTACTTCAGTGATTTAGATCTCATTTTATACCTGATGCAGACAGGTGTTGTTTTCTGGAACGTGATTCTGCTTGGACAGGCAAATGGAGATGGAGTTATCGGATGAACAATACCGTATATCCGCATATTTATTGGGATGGGAAGGGTTTTCTCTTATTCTTAATAACGAGTTAATGACTCTTATTAGATCTTATTTTCACCTGGATTTTATCCTTTTCACTGAAGTAATTTACAGGTGTTTTTATTAGGGCGATGCGAAGATGCGGATAATAGAAGGTTGCATCGTGTTGACCATCTGCGGACTCAAACCCGAAACGTCTGAATGCGCGCAGTGGAAAAGTTGTCGGTGCATAAAAAAAGCAAGTGCGGGGTTTATAGGAGTGATTGCGGGGAAGCGTTAAAAGGGGATGAGCTGGTAAAAGCGCCTGCGGGCGCCTTTATTAAGCCTTTAGCACAGCATATTTTTCAGTTCTTCTGGGGTATACGGCGGCATGCGACGGTGCAGCATGGCATGACAGTTTGGACACACGGGGATCAGGTCATTGATGGGAACAAAGCGGTAGTTTTCTTTTATTGCCGATTAGGGTACCTGGTGATGAACATGGATAAACCCTTCAGCAATCTTGCCGTAGACCTTTGACATATCGATGCTACACACTTTGCACTGACAGCCGTGATGGCGAAGCGCCACCTGTCGGGCATTGCGGTCGCACTCATAGCGATTCACGGTCACCTGAGTCGCTGCCCCTCTATATATTCAGTTTGCGCCTCGAGTTCTTCAGGGAAGATCGTGTCACTCACCGCCGCAGCACGATTTTTATCCTGAACAATATAAAAACCTTGCTCAGTCAATAATCTGACGCATTTCGAACTAATACCGCCGGAGAAATCCTGAGGGGTAAACGCTTTGCCCGTCAAAAGCGTCGCTGCAATTCCGGCAATGGCTTTTGATGGATAGCGACGCCCCTGAAATTCCAGCTCGTAATTTGAAACGGTGCGAAAAGCCCGAGTCATAGGCGTGAATGGCCTTGATAATGTACTCGCGCGGCAGCGTGTCAGGGAGTTCATTCATGGGTCAGGTTCCTTTAACCAAAGGCTTTCTGAAATAACGGCAAGCGATAAAGTGACGTCGATAGTGTATCGGCCTCACTCCTCTTGATCAGGTGATATTTTGCGAGCATCATCGCAATTATTTACCTGATAATGAAATCAATGACTTCCAGTAAAACCCTGCAACAGGCAGTTGCCGACATCACCATCTGGCGTAAAGGCGAGCAGCGTGCGCCGCACAAGCCTCTGCTGCTGCTTCATGTGCTGGCGGGTTATCAGCAGGGCCACGGCCGCCTGTTTGACTACGGTTCGGAAGTTCGCGACCCGTTGCATAGCCTACTGGAGCGATTTGGACCACAGCGCGCGCAGTACCGTCCGGATATGCCCTTCTGGCGCTTACAGGGAGATGGATTCTGGGAGCTACAAAATGCCGAGCAATGCTCAACATCCGGTAGCAACAAACAGCCCCCTGCCGGAGAATTGGTGGCACACAACGTTGCCGGAGGCTTTGATGAACAACATTTTTCCCTGCTGAAAAAGAGCAAAAACCTCATCAACACCCTGGCACAACAAATTCTTGAGGCACACTTCACCGAAAGCATTCAGGAAGAGATCGCGGATGAATTAGGATTTGATATCCTGCAAATCCGCAAACAGCGGGACCCGTTGTTCCGCCAGCAAGTTCTGCGCGCTTATAACTATGAATGCGCCATTTGTGGCTTCAATATGCGCCACGATAGCACTTCAGTTGCGCTTGAAGCCGCCCATATCAAATGGAAACAGCACGGCGGCCCGTGCGAGATTTCAAACGGCCTGGCGCTGTGCGCAATTCATCATAAAGCCTTTGATAAAGGTTCGATTGGGCTGGATGAAAGTATGCGGGTTCAGGTGTCACCCGCAGTGAATGGCAGCGGCATGGTGGGCAGACTGTTCTGGGATTTCGACGCTAAGCCGATAGCACTACCGATGGTGCGCGAAAACTACCCAAAAGAAGGTTTTTTGGAGTGGCACAGGAAGGAGGTGTTTCGGGGGTGAGTGCGAAGGCCGGACTCGCCCTTTCACAATAACACTATAATATAAAAACAATTTCTTTCGGGTAGACGGTGTTTGTACCCACACTTGTACCCACAAACACCAATCCGTATAAAAAATAGACTAATTAACATTCTACTAAGGGGCTGAGTTATACAAACTATAGCTATTTAAACAGCCCCTGCGCACAGTCTATCTGCCGTAAGCTCTCACCATTTTCAAGGATGAAGTTAAAATAACTTTGCTTTCCATTGCCGACATCAATGCGCCAATTTTGTCTTACATAATAAGCAAAAGCAGCTTTACACACGATAGTCTTTTTCCCATCCGTCAGCCCAAATTCTCTTTCTAGCGACGCGCCATTTTTGCAAGTGCTATGAACTGCAATTTGCATTGGTATCAGTGTATGCCAACCAATATCTTTGGCTAGTTCTTCGTCTTGTGCTGGTTTAATCTCTGGGAGATTCTTAGCTGAACGAATTCGCGACATTTTGAAATTTTTGAATCCAGACTTATCTGCTTGTGAATTGCGATCATAGGCACGGAAATACCAGTATTGGCGATCGACAAAGAGTGCAGTAGGGAAAAGTAGCCTTTCGTCATGATTATCACTCGATGAAGACATGTAGTAACAACTCAGCGCTGTTTTAGTATGTATCGCTCTAGTTACCGCAGCAACATCCTGCTCTGAAATTAAATCCTTAACCATCAATAGGTTTATTGATTCTGCTGGAATTGACGGAGTTTTGAACATCAGCTCATTACGACAGAAACCGTGAAGGATAAAATTCAATGCAATATGAACATCAAACTTCACTAAAGGTGTATAGGAATCCATCAGTAAGATAGTCTTCTTTGTCGCATTATCTCGATATGAATTTAAGGGGCGATACTCCCTGTAAATTTTTAGATCATTTGATGCTGTAGCCTGACCAACTTTAAACTCATCAATAATGTCACTTCTCGAAACCTCACCTAAGTAATTGATTTTAAAATCTATAAATGCTAGCCGCTCAGCCTGCTGAAGAGACTCTTTCTCTACCAGCTCTTCGAAATCACATGGATAATCCATAATTCCCCCTTGGTGAATATAATTATTGTATCAACTTGATCTGTTTTTTTCAAGGTGCTACTATGGCTACTCGTTAATCAAAAAAGAGGTAGACCTGATGGCTAAAAATGCACCCTATGGTGATAACCGCCGAGTTGGAATGGTTAAAGAACGTTCGCAAACATACAACCCTCAGACAGAGCAATGGGTTAAGCGCGATGCTAATACAGGGCAATTTATGGATGTAAAGCAAGACGGAACGCCATTCAAAGGCGTAAGAAAAGAGAAGTAATTGGGCGGATTTTTTCGCAGAAATCCGCCCAAACAAACCATGAATAGTGTGGCACTTAAGGTGAGATTTAAGTGCTAATGATAGCCTGCCACAGGATTTGTTGCCCATTACAGTACAACCTTCTACTGAAAAAGCAACTCTCCTGTGGCAAAAAGGAGAAATTATGCCGACAGTTGCTGATGAACAAGAGTACATCTTTCGTCCTTATATCACCGTTAAAGGGAAGAGGATTACTCGCCCAAATGGTGGGATGTTTAAAATTCCGGTAAAAAATTCAAAACCGGAACAACCACAGGAGCGAGCATGACTTTTGCGAATCAATTTACTGTATGCCCCAGGTGCAATAAGTTTGCTAATGGTATACAGAACATAGATCTCATGTTTGGCTTTAGGTTGCTCAGAGGGGTACGAAAGCCGCAATCTCATTGCCGAGCTTGCAGGATTGAAGAATTGCAATTATCTCGCCGCCAAGCAGCCTGAGTTAAAACCAAAGGCCCAAACATTGGGCCTATCATTCGGCTAGCATTCTAGGATAGTGTTTAGCAATGATGTAGTTCATCCTCTTAACCAACTCCAAGCGCTTGAAGGTCAAGTGTGCAGTGCCCTTTTGAAAGTAACGCACACGGAAGAACTCATCCTCGTAAACATCCTCAGCCGTGTTATCTCGAATATGCACCATCAACCGAGTAGTTATATCGCTACGGTTGTCAGGTATTGGTTTACCATCCAGCAGGAATAGCATTCTTTCCAGATCAGCCAGTTGGTCACGCCGCCATCCCCAGTTAAGGCTAAAGCCCCAGCGGTTATGCGTCACCAGATTGTTAATGATGATCTTCTTACCGAAGCTGCAAGGACTATTGGTTTTGTAATCCCATGATAGGCCTTTGAACACGTTGATGATGCCACGTTCGAAGACATCCATTTTGTGCAGATGTAACTGCTCAAAGGTGCTGAGAATATTCGTCTCGCTGATAGCCGGTAGATCCCCCTCCTCCAGATTCTTATGCCACTGGTCGCGAGCCTGTGCGTCCATCAATGCCATCATGCCGGATTTCAGCATCAAATCACGCCAGATGCTGCGATCTATATTGCGGGTGACGGCAGGCATCGCTTTATCAGCCTTCTCAGTCAGCCAGCTATCGTAGCGGTGCCCGGACTTCATCGCCCAGTCTTGCGCTATACCACCACCGATTTCTGAGGTTAGCCGAGAAATGGCTTCAAGCTGCTGAATGAATTGTTCAATCTGTTTGAGTGCGGAATCGCGCCCAGTGACTACACGTTCGATACTGGTCGAAAGGATGAGTTCATTGTGTTCCGTTAACACGTCGGGTTCTGTTTGCATCGTTTATCGTCCATAAAAGCAAACACGCCTGCCGGGAGTGGCAGGCGCATTATGCGATGAATAAAAAAGGTGGGAAGTTCAGAGGTAAAAATCAGGAATGAGGCTCGAAGAATTTAAGTATTTAGTAATCCGGTAGCTCGCTTTGCTCTGAGAATATCGGTGGCGGTCAAGAATGGCGTCTGCTCCTGCCATGTAAATCCTTTGCGGTCGATGCGTACCAGTTCATAACGTTCCACCAGAAAATTAACAGCATCGGCGAGCGTGATTCCTGCGTCGATATGCTCCTCAATGGCCGCGTCGTCATGGAATGGCGTGTCGTTAAGTGCCAGGCCGTAATGATGTTCCAGCAGATACGTTAACAGTTGCTTCCACACCTGTACGGGCGACAGGCGTGACGAAACCGGCACCGTGGCCGGTACAGATGAAATGTGCATGAGTTGGGTCCTGATAAAAAAGAAGAAGATAGAAGGTGTTACGGAGTTGGATAAATAGAAATGTAAACGTAACCGCAGCTTCCACGGGTATCAGCTATACAGGTTAAACTAGCAAGTTGAATGGTCACCTGATGTTGCTGATGTGGATTTAGTTCGCCAGCACGCAGCATATTTTCCAGCTGTTCTACAAACAGCGGAAAAGCCAGATCTAATTTCTGCAGGTGTATCGGGCTAAAACTACCCATCAATCCAGCCCTGTCAGCCAGGTAATACAGCCGGTTACCTTCCTGAACTAATCTTGCGCCAAATCGTGGGGTGATATCGCTTTGTAGCCCCCATTCATGAGGTGGTGTGATTGACATGAAAACTCCCGTTTAAAGCAACCCCTGCTCAGCAAAAGAAACCACTTCATTCCCAACAACCAAATGATCCAGCACTCGCACTTCTACCAGTACTAACGCTTTCACTATCCGCTGAGTGATGTGTTTGTCCTGCTGACTGATTTCTGTCGTACCTGACGGATGGTTATGCGCCAGAATTACCGCAGCGGCATTGTGTTTCAGAGCCAATTTAACCACTTCGCGGGGATGAACTTCAGTATGGCTAAGTGTGCCGGTAAAGAGTGTTTCGCAACCCAGCAGGCAGTGCTGATTGTCGAGATACATCACGATAAAAACTTCACGCTCCTGATGAGCCATCTGTAATTGCAGCCAGGTCTTAGTTAAGCTGGTGGAAGTAAATGGCTCACTCGGTTGACGCTGATACTTCTCCAGCAGTCGTAACGCCCGACGAATGATGCGTTGCTCGTTTGCAGGAAATACCGGGGATAAATTGAATACAGACATATTTGCTCCTTAAAACAAAAAGCCTCGCCGGTTTATTGGCAAGGCTTGGGGAAAGGGATAATAAAAAGGTTCATAAGGCAAGCTGCAGCATATTCTCGGCCATTACCCACAGAGCGCGGTTAAGCTTCACATCACCGTCGATACCTTTTACAGCACGGGTATGGGCACGTTTGCCTTTAGTCGTTCGTCCAGACAGACCGCCTTTAATCAGGTTTTCCTGAATGCGCTGATAAGTGGTCCACAGGTCGTTACTTTCATCCTGCCAGCGGCGTGGGGATAGGATTTGCGATTCCGTCACTGGCTGATGCTCTTCACCAAAGCGATAGGTTAATGCTGCTTTCGCCATCGCCTGCTGTGCTGGCGGCGGTAACATTAGCAATTGCATGGCATCGCGCTTCTCTTCCACTCGGTCAAATATCCCCAGTACTTCGTAAGCCCCTTCAATGACTTTCTCCACCACATTGCCTTTATGCGGCACCCGCACCTCACCAAAACTCTCACCGCAAATCAGCCCATTCTGGCAAACCGATCTGAATAACCCCGGTAGCATCTGGTATGAGCTGGAGCCGTCGTGGCTATTAAGCAGTATGATTTCAGGCACCTGCTTGCCAGTGATCTGGCCTTCGCGACGCAGACGTAGCATGTGCTTAGTATGTTCGCGTTTGCTCTGGTCTCGGACTCTAGTCTGGCACGCAAAGAATGGCTGAAAGCCTTCACGTTGCAGGTTATCAAGCAGGGTAATAGTCGGAATGTATGTGTACCGATCGCTGCGGGATTCATGCTTTTCTTCGCTGAATACACTCGGCACATAATGCGCCAGTTCATCGCGGGTTAGCGGGCGGTCGCGTCGAACGAGATTGACCGCACCGAAGCGGCTGGCTAAACGTGTCATTATTAGTTCCTTATTGAGGTATGAAAAAAAGACCATGCCTCAGAGTGAGGCATGGTCTTTTCTGAAAGTGAACGGTGAAAAAAGACTGTGTTAAATTCGGGTGAGATCACACGGATAATACAGAGATAAAAAACACTGTAATTTAAATATTACCAGCCAGCATTCTGCTTCCTGATAGCTCGATTGAGCGTGTCCAAATCTTGTATATTTTTTTCTTTTAATGTGTAGGTGGTTCCATTCGGATCAATAGTGACTGATTTCGGAAAATGATCCTTTATGATTTTAACCGTTGATGGGTGACTAAAAAATCGATATCTGAGACCTGTGCTGCTAATAAAGTCTCCCTCTGATGGGGTAGCCAGTTCATCTGGTGATTGCGGCTCATACAAAACCCCGACAAAAAAACCGCCCCCACGCATGCCTTCCAGCCCATTAATATACAACTGGTGTGAATGTTTTTTTCTGTTCCATCCATTTTTGGCCATGTCATGAAACGTTCTGTACTTAATGTTGTTCAGATCGAAAAAAAGCACTTCATCGTCATTTGATCTTTTAGTATTTACAGGGATCACCTTGCATGAATAATCAATTTTTACCTCGAGACCGTCAGCAGTGTGTTGTCTATATTTTACTGTTACCTTTCCGATAAAAAATAAAAATAACGCAGGTTTGTATTCACTATTATCAGGGACATGAAGTTTTGTCTGTAGGTATGCAATTACTCTTCTGAGTATATCCCTCTTATTTATCGCTTCCGCAGGCTTTGGCACGTCACTAAACATGATGTAAGGAAGCGTTTCGATAAAACTTCCTCTTTGAAACAAACGATGAAATGCATCGGTTGCCCCCCTGACTCTTCCATCAATAGTCAGATTATTGATTTCAAAACCTGCATTGAAAACCTTTTCCGGCACCAGGTTTTTATTCGCCACCAGTTTACCTTCAGGTAAAAGTGCATCGTTATCCATTCTGTACTTCAGGGCATCGAGCAGCATGTCCTGAATCACAGCTGAACGGCTGCAACCCATCTTCTTCGCCATACTCACTATCATCTGACGAAGTTCAGGATAAGAAAAATTAACTGTTATCCGATTTTCACTTCCCATCACAAAATCCTTATAAAGTGCAGCACTTTTTAGATTATAACAGCGCTGCACATTTTTAAAAACTCAATTAAATCAATTGTATAATCACTACAAAAACAACCACTTTCAGCAATACCCGGCATGGCGGCATTAGCTACAGCAAAATGTTCATCCGCAAACCGGGGCAAGAAATAGCTCCTTAGTGAGCATACCGGGATAACTTAAGAGTGGTTTTAGACCGAATGGCGGGGAGTAATAACAGCCGGAAAACCAGATACTGCAGGGGTATACGAGGTGACAGGTGGCGGCTTCAGTGATTATTTACTGCCGGATACTAATTATATGTTTATTGTTGTTCTCTACTTTATGAACAGAACCTTACAGATATAGGGTATACAGAGATTCACTGGGAAGTGGGTATAGGGCCGATTAGAGTGGGAGTAAAGCTACCAGCAGAGGCTAAGGCCAGTAGTGGAGTGGGACATTGTTTTCTTTGATCGTCCTGTACCTGTGTTAAAAGTTACCAAGGCTCTCATGGGTATGTTATCCACAACATGAGAGCCCGGAAATGATACTCAAAGAGTGTAACAGCGAGAAGAATGCTTACCATATGCAGCGCCTGGAAGCGCTGACAGCCTTTGTGATGAATGAACATGCCCGTGTTCTAGCCTTCGGGCTGGATTTAAGCCTGCCGCAGCATAACCAACATAAGGGATATGAATCTGCGGTGATAACCCGTTTTGTTTCCTCCCTTAAGGCACAAATAGCCGCTTATCTGAAGAGACGCAGCAGAGAAGGTAAACGAATATACCCTTGCCCGGCGTATTACGCATGGGCCAGAGAGTTCGGTGAGCTTAATGGCAATAAGCATTATCACCTGGTGCTGCTGGTTAACCGTGAGGTGTTCAGTTGCATGATGCTAAAACTCGGGGTTAAGGGTACCGGAAGAGGATTATTGCTAACGATGGCAGCTAAGGCGTGGTGCCACGCGCTGAAACTGAAGGGTAAAGCGAAGGAGAGCGTAAGTTATCATCTGGCAGGTGTATTTGAGCTGAACCGCAGAGAGGGAGCCCACAGTCCTGATTATGAGGATTACCTGAAGAGGATCTGCTATCTCGCCAAAAAACGCTCCAAAGAAAATGACGACGGTGAGCGTAATTTTGGCTGTAGCCAGTTTAAGGCCAAAGCGAAAAGTAATTTATTACCGGAGAAGTGATTGTAATGACGGAGCACGCAACATGACCTTAAATCAACAGGTTAGTTCTGCGGCTCCTGTCTTTTACCCACTCAAAGACAGAAGGACAATCGTCATGAACAATCTTCCGACTCCCGATACCGACCTGATGAACGATAAGCTGGTGGATATGGTCTTCATCACCACCTTCACGGGTCTAACCGATAAGTGGTTCTACAAGCTGATTAAGGACGGTCTGTTCCCGAGACCCATCAAGTTTGGCCGCAGTTCCCGCTGGCGGGAAAGTGATGTCAGGCGCTGGCTGATGGAGCGCATAGAAGAATCCCGCAAATAATGCCCTTGAGGCCACTTCCACACGCCTTATCCGTAAACAGTATCCCGACACAAGCGCTATGTCAGTAAACGTCTGGCAGGGATGTTGTTGCGCGTTATTTGTTAAGGGACGCTGTAGGGATGAAATGAATGACATCCCAGCGGGGTTAAACATAATTAAAAGGGGGAAGTGTCAGATAATTGACTGACACTTACTCCCCGGACTCACCATAGTTAAATTTAATTATTGAAGGTCCAGCTACCGGAATCGGTCGCAATACTGGCTTCGATAATACGGTCACATTTCATATATTTGAACGTGGCCACATCACCGAATTGATATTTGGCTGGCAGGGTTCTGTTACCGACGCTCTCCATTTTACAGTTCCCCCGGTTAACCCGAATGGATTTCAGTACCACGTTGTCATCAGTGATAGTGAGTTGAATAACGCCATATCTGGTATTCCAGCCTTCATTGCTGACTGTGCTGCCGAACTGTACTTTAAACGGAGGTGTTGCAGGTTGCTGTGCCTGCTGTTGTTGAGAAGGTGCAGGTTTATTCGCCTGCTGGCTACCCACGCCATTAATTCCGTTCTGGAGGAGACTCCTGGAAACGTTAATCGTACCCGGTTTGCAGGATACGGTGCTGGTTTCCTGCCCGAGTGAATTCATGGCCGTGTAATAAGCATCGCCTGTACCATCATATTCCGAATAATTGACAGCAACAGCGCCTTCGATATCGGCACTTTCTCCGCGCAGCGTGAAAGAAGCGGTTCCCGCCTCTGATTTAGCGATGACAGTTTGCTTCGCCTCACCGGAAGGAATGTCCAGTTTAATAACTGAACCTCCCTCTTCGGAATCACCACCGGGCTTTTCAAAACTGATATAAACAGTATGACTGGCATGACTGAGCGTCATTTGCTCGCCGTTTTCAAGCATGCATTGCAAGTCGTAGCCTCCGTCTGCATGAGCAGACTGGGCAGCAAATAACGATATTAACAATGCAGGAACAATTAGTGGTTTCATTAAATGTTTCCTTATCCAAAAAAATGGTCCCAGGCGTTACCCGCCCACTCAATAACCTTATCTTTCCCCTTACGGGCTAGCTCTTTGACGGGACCAGGTAACGGAACAGAATCAATAACGTCGTCAAGTATTCCGGAGAGCACGCTGGCAAAGCCGCCTTTCGCCTCCGTTTTTACGTCATCGGTTTTGTACTCTTCCTTAAACTGCGAGGCTGTGCTGCTTTTAGCTCGATCAGGCAAAGCACGGATCATCGTTTCCACCAGACGAAGGATGTTGTAGCCCTCATCGGCGGAGATAGGGATTACCGGATATCGCGTAAAGCCAAAACGTTCAGTAATGTAAGATTCTTTCTTTTCGATGTTGATGCGCTGTGCTGGGGACGGCTGATGCAGGTATGTATCCCACTCACGGAAGGGCTCGATTTTATCAACCTGGTTGAGGACGAACAAAACGCGCTCACCACCACCTGCAGGGAGCAGGACATTATTGTAGAAATGCTCATCTGCAGAAAAAGCTCGATCATCGCCTTTTATCACCCAGAGGATGAGATCCAGTGAGGGAAGCAAAGTACGGTAAAGATCTTCATACTCTTTATCCCGTAAAGCATTCTCACCGACACCAGGAATATCAATGATCTTCAGCGAACGTTTGCCGAAGCGTATGCGCAATTCCTGGGCCTCACGCGTACAGGCTTCAACGTCACTGATCTCACACACTTCGCCCTGGAATAGCGCATTACACACACTTGATTTACCTGCGCCGGTCTTTCCCATAACACCAATAACAGGTTCATAGTCGATAGCTTCACTGATTTTGTTCACCAGGTTTTCCCGCAGCGACTGAGGGAAAACATCGAGAATATCCCTGATGTCAGGTATAAGCGGCGGGCTGTCGGTTTTTATCCCATTGCTATCATTAAACATATTGCCCCATATTCCTGAAATCCCCCCTTCTCTTCTGGTGATGCCATTGGCATCAGTAATCATCCGGCTTTCGCCCTTCACCGGGTCATCCATAAAGGTCTCCTTGCTTATGTTGAAATGAACGTTGCCAGTTACTCTCTGAAGGTCTGAATAACGTCACTGATGAAACGAAAGTGTGGAAGAGCCGAAATAAACTCCTCACTGGCGGTGAGTGCATCAAGCTCAGGCTTTCTGCGAAAAGAGGTATCAAGAACAGTCACAGCGTTAACGTCTTCCATCCGAAACACCTGTAGCTTTCTCGCTCGGGTAGCCACAAGGAACCAGTTTCTGGACTGGAAGATCAGGCGGCGGGGAGCCACTCCTTCGTAACTCTTACCATTGACTAATAGCGTGACGGCCCGGTAGTCACGGATAGCTTCGGCCAGCTCCAAAAAGCATGTTGTCTGGGTGATTGCCGATGGCAGCCCTCCATGCCCAATAAGGCATGGAGAGCCGCCAGAACTGCTGGTAATCAGCCGGATTAGTCTGCGGTTTTGGGCCGGAATGATCCCCGAAATGCCAGAGTTAAGAATAAACGCAAAGGTATTAGGTAAGTGCTCTCGACCAGTTCGCCGCATAAGTCGATAGCAGCCACTGGAATGTTCAAGATCCAAATGGATTAGACGCTGCTGAAAATCCCGCTGTAGAGTGCGCTCTGAAACACCAAACTCATTTGCCAGCGCTTTCAACTCCAAGGATTGACCAGCCAATAATCGGCTGATAATGACCGATAACCTGACTGACAGGCGGTCATAATGATCATGTTGTGTTTTCATGGTGAGAACAGTCCTGAACTCCCAAAATAACCAGATATTGATATGGGAGATTATGACGTACTGGTTCGACACGTTATGTCGTACCAAAGGGAGGTGAATTGAAAAAATGATGGGGATAACTGCAGCTACCTAACATTATGAAATGTAAGTTAATTGGTTGATTCCAATGCGGAGGTATCATCAAAAAAACGACACAACCTGTCGTGTTCCGCATTGTCAGAAAGGGAATACCTGCTGCTCACGAAAATGATTTAGTTCTGAAAATAGTTATAAACCAATATATCCGTGTATTGATTTTCTGATCCACTATAGCCCGGCTGAAACAGATCCATATCACCAAAAACTAGTAATCTATCTTTAGCGAGGGGTATAGCAATATTCAACATGCTAATGTCGCCCCTACCATCTACCTATTTGAATAGACTGGGGAAAGAACACGATCGCTCTTCCCCCCAGCAAGAGTGCACGGCACTAACAGTTAGCGAATCCTCATCGCCGCTACAGTTAATATCGAGCTTGCGTAATGCTGCTTTGATAGCATTGACCCGCACTGAAAATGGCATCACAACTCCAACCACTATTTGTCACAATGACGTTCGATATTTTCTTTGTGAACCATGAGCCAAGCCGCTATTTTCTCGACCTCAAAACGTTAGAGCAGTTCCCACTGGTTACCGACATACCTTTGTCATCAATATGTAGATAGCCCATCGCAGGAAAAGCGTCTCATTTTCGGTTCCCCGATTTAGTCGTAACTGGCCGTAATAGAACAGAGCAGTAAAGTAGCCGATAATATTATCGAAGCAGCTACGGTACTCGTTTAGCCCCCTCTTTAACCCATCTTAAATGTATCTTAGGTGGCTAGGTTCTATATGAAAAAAGTTGAGGGGAGTTATCATACACAGACCCCCTGCTCCTGGGGTCTGTCCAGCTATAGGGCAGGATCGTCTACCGCGGCGGGGTCAGCCAAACGATAGAGCAAGATCGTCTACCGTAGCGGGGTCAGCCCAACTATGCAAGCGGGGTCACAGTTACGATTTAACTTACTAAAAAGTAATAGAAATCATTCTGTAAAAAGTAGATACTCAACCCAAGCAGCCAGTTTTCATAGAGCAAAAATCAATTAAGGATAGTAAAAGATAGCATGCCACAAGTAAGTTTTATTGCACCGTTAGATCAGCCTAGCGGATCTAAACGCTTATTGGATATTTTGCGTACGGGTCTAAAAGATCCGCGTTTCACCAAATTACGCATCGTCACTGCATACGCGAAATCTGGCCCTTTACTACGTCTTAAGTCCGATATCGAGAGCTGGGCAGCTTCTGGAAACTCGCTCTGCGCTATCCTAGGAATTGACCAACAAGGTACAAGCAAAGAAGCGTTAACAATTGCAGCCGATTTATGTAAAGAGCTTTATATTACTCGTGAAAATGGGATTACTTTTCATCCAAAAATATATTTATTTGATGGTCCAAAACATGCGAAAGCAATTATCGGCTCTAATAACCTTACGGTCGGTGGTACTGAAACTAATTTTGAAAGTTCGATAATTTTAGATCTAGTGTTGCCTGAAGATGATAGTATCTATAAAGATCTAGACACAATGTGGGGCAATTTATTACCTCACTCATGCGTTGCAACAAAAGCATTTGATCAGCAATTATTAGATGAATTGATAGCCAATGGTGCTGTTCTATCTGAATTAGATAAACAAGCACGCGCCAAGCTGATAGGGAACTATCCGACGGCTCCGAGAACTGGACTGATACGCAAACCAGCAAGCCCACTCCCCGCATCCATAATGAAAGCTTCTAAAACACAAGTGGCAGGAATTATGGGGCAACCCCAATCTCCACAACAAGTTGTTGCAGGGCTAATTATACAGATTAAGCCTCATCATAATGGTGAGATATTCTTAAGTAAAATTGCAGTACTACAAAATCCAAGCTTCTTTGGCTGGCCATTCAAGGGATTGACAATACCTAAGAAAGCGGGTAACCCTGCATATCCACAGAGAACACCCGACCCAGTAGTTAACATAAATGTATATGGCCCCGCTACGACACCAATATTAACTCTTTCAAGTTATCAACTTAATACGGTGTATTATTCAGCAAAAGCGGAAATTAGGATCACGGCATCGCCATTGGTATCTCAAGTACCAGACTATTCAATAATGGTAATGATGCCAGGTAACAGTGCCGAAATCGATTATGAAATTTGCATCTATCGACCGGACAGCCCGCAATATACGTCATGGTTATCAGCTTGTAACCAGTCAATGCCTAGTGGCGGTAAAAAAGCAAGAAAGTTTGGCTGGTTTTAAACCAGCCTCACACTTATGGTTTCCTAAGTCTTAGAACCACATTTTTGACTATAGCATTTTTAATATGCTTAAAATTTTCAGTAGTAACAGATATATCGATTCTCTCTACTATCACCATCCCTTGTGTACAAGCTATTTCCTCAATCAAGTCTGTACAAGGGATTAGCATAACTTTGCCGTTAATTGTCGTTTTATTATCTCCGATGACAATCATCATTTCTCCGCCTGACCGCAATAATCGTTTGGCTTGGCCAAGGGATGCAGACATGTCAAGAAGATATCGCACCATTAGTGCTGGCATATTACGTTTTCTGAATCCTGCAGATAAATCACTTGCGAGCTCCCTCTGCATTGTTGAAATAAAGTGTTGTGAACCAGAAGGTAGTACCTCTCTGAGCTCAATTTGCTCTAATCGTCGACGTTCAACCGTACTTATTTCGCGACTTCCGATTAGCCCATTTTCAACGGGTTTTCTTTCAGAGCTCTTTAAACCCATTATGAAAAGTAGAGATAGTCGATCCGTATCGATATATGGTAACGCGGTTCCATAAGGCGGACTAGTTAACACCAGATCCACGCTACCAGACTCAAGACCTAATTTCATAAATGTATCGGACTTTCTATTATCCCCCTCTGTAATTACGGAAGGGAGGAAGGCCTGAGGAGCATTATTTCGTATCTTCCAGAATTTTTCTATCCGATTGAATTGATCCTCTAATTTATCCAGAAAGAGACCAAGCACATCAGCATCAGTTAACGGCTCAGCTCGATAGCGAATACGAAGATCTGTAGGTTCTTGATTAGAAACCTCACGAATAATGCTGCTCAAAATTACTTCGAGAAAATCTAACATTACTCCAGCACTAATTCTTCGCAGAAGCCCCAGGACCCAGTTTAACTTGAAAGCTATAGTTGGTGAAAACCAGCGAAAAATCTCTTCACGGCAACTCTCTTCAACATGATCAAGGTTCTGCGGAAAATTTGAAGGTGGACTCGCAAGAAACTCCCGAACACTTAACACAACCTCACGTACAGTATCTGGGTTTAGCTCTAAGACCCCGAGCTTCGCTCGTGATATCTTAGCTGCTAGCGGATTCATATCACAGCCGAAGGTACGAAAGCCATTCAAATATCCTTCCAACAAGGTAGTTCCGCTACCACAAAATAAATCCAACACTGTAGCGCCAGGACCAAACCCGCTGATATTTAATAAACTTTTCGCTAACTGTGGATAAAACTTCCCTTTATATGAATGGATACCATGAGTGACATATTTAGGATCCTTCCGTGTAGTTGAGCGCCACGCCTCTCCATTCTCCAGAACAGCTTGCCATGTAGGCTCAACATTTCCCCCTTCCAGTTGAACACTATGTGAAAAAGCCGCACGCTTGTACATCCTCCGATCTTCTTCAAGTGAAGGAACACGAATGTCTAAAGAAGGATCTGCATCACCAAGTTTAAGGCCCACCTCTCTGAGCCTTAACTCTGCCTCGTATGGCCATAGCTTATATGGCGCTGGAGATATTTGAATGAACGTTGGAGCGACTTTACGTCGTAAAACCAATATATGTTCAGAAGTCGCACGCCTACCCGCGTGTGAAAATGATCTCTTCACAGCGTGAATAGCTCTATCTACAATAGTACAGGCTTCAAAACCTAAACTATCAGCTCGCTCATAAAGGGCTTCTGCTGGGTCATATGTCTTTTTATCATATACAGAATCTCCAATTACGAGCGCAGCATATCGACCCGGCTTTAAAGCACGATGCATAGTTGCTAAAGCTGCTTCCATATCTGCAAGATAGCTTTCAAAGCCACTCGATTCTCTCTGATGTTTTAAATGGGAACCAATTTCGACATGCCCTAATGCAATAGGATCAAAACCCAGCCATAATAAACGAAAACGGTGGTAAAGGTGATAGTCTGTTGCATTTCCATACGGAGGTGAAGTCACTACTAGATCAGCGATCCCATCAGGAAGTTTTTCTTTACTAATCAATCGAATATCATCACATAGGAATTGTGATAGTCCATACCTTGTTGCCGCCTCATTCTTTTCCACAGACTTAATTACTGCAGTAAATTCTCTTAAATACCTGCTTAACGTTTCACCCATGGGTACTTCACGTGGAACGCTTTTATAGCGTGTTTCTGAATCTTGAAAAGAGGCTTTAATTACTATCCTAGAAAGCGCAACTAGGGCTATATCTTGACTGGTGCTATCCAGCTCATTTATATAAGCCTTAATTAAGCACAACTCTGCGTATGCAGTATCCGCAAACCATTTCTCCTGATTAACGATCTTTGGTGCATGAGAAGAATAATTATTAATCAAAGATGAAGGTGAGAGATGCCCACCCTCAAGATGAGTAAGTAGCACTGAATGATGGGCATTCAACGCTTTAAGCGTTTCAGGTTCAAGTCTGGCAGTTTTAACTCGACCAATGAGGGCAGAAAGTGGATTAGCATCAATACTGATTGCCTTTCGTCCTAGCTTCACGGCTTCAAGTGCAGTAGTTCCGCTCCCACCAAATGGATCAAGCACAGTTTCCCCGCGTCCGCTCAGACGTGAGATTAAACCATGCGGGAGTTGCGGGATGAACTTAGCGGGATATGGATGTATGTCATGTCCCGGCAGGCGAGTACCCACTTCGGTGAAGCTCCAATCAATGGCCCCCAGTTCATGAGCAACCTCCATAACTGGTCTCAGATGAAGTGCTGGTTCATTATTTATGACTTCCATATCCGTCAAATTAGCAATGTTTACAGCTTTCTGTGTAGGCATAAATGATGACTCTCAAATGTTAATTCTGGGATTTTATCAAAATCCCAGAATTGATTCAATTATACAATGAGCTATTGCTATAGCGCGATAGCTGCAAGTGCTGCTGTTTCCCTAAAAATTAGTTGCTCTTCATTTTCCCGAATTCAAAAGGACTAATGCCCTTCTCCCTATTCGCATCCAGATAATCAGCCCACCACTGCAACATCAATCTACGCTCCCCGAGATGCTCCGCCTTGTGGATGTAAGCTGCTCGAACAGAGCTACGCTCCTGGTGACTCATCTGCCGTTCTACCGCATCCCTCGACCACAATCCCGATTCAATTAAAGAACTACACGCCATCGTCCTGAAACCATGCCCGCACACTTCCATTTTCGTGTCATAGCCCATCACTCGCAGCGCCTTGTTCACCGTGTTCTCACTCATGGGTTTACGCGGATCGTGATCGCCAACGAAGATCAGCTCTCGATTCCCACTCATGCCTTTGATCTGTTCCAAAATGCCTAAAGCTTGCCGCGACAACGGAACAAGATGAGGTGTCCGCATCTTTGAACCACGCTGAGAATGTTTAACGCCTTCCAGCAGTTCACGCTCACCCGGAATCGTCCACATAGCCGTTTCAAAATCCACTTCAGACCAGCGGGCAAAACGCAGCTCGCTTGAACGGATGAAAACCAACAACGTGAGTTCGACAGCCAGCCGGGTTAACGGCCTGCCAGAATAGTGATCGATGCGGTGAAGTAAGTCAGGAATACGATTAAGTTCCAGAGCAGCACGGTGCTGTCTTTTCGCCGTAGCAACCGCACCAGCAATCTCTTGCGCGGGGTTGTAGTCGATTAAACCACTCTGCACAGCAAAGCGCATAATCGCGGTAGTCCGCTGTTGCAAACGAGCCGCAACTTCGAGTCGTCCGGATGATTCCACCGCTTTGATGGGGACAAGCAGATCCCGCGTCTTCAGTTCCGCAATGTTCCGCTTACCGATGGCAGCAAAGAGATTATCCTCCAGACTTTTCAATACACGAGCGCTATGCGATGCCGACCATTTCTGATTACTGGCATGCCAGTCTCGGGCGACTACTTCAAACGTTATCGCTTCCTGCTCTTGTTCTACCTTAACGGCTTTCTTGTTCTCACTTGGATCGACACCGTTAGCCAACAGCTTACGGGCTTCATCCCGGCGCGCCCTGGCATCTGCTAGCGAGACTTCGGGGTATTTACCAAGCGCCAGCATCTTCTCTTTGCCGCCAAAGCGATAACGAAGCCGCCAATATTTGGAGCCGTTCGGGTGAACCAACAAAACCATGCCTTCACCGTCAGTAAGTTTATAGGCTTTTGCTTCAGGCTTAGCCGAACGAACTTTCACATCACTCAGAGCCATGATGAGTATCCTTTCAATGGGTCTGTGTGGGTACAAACATTATCGAACCGGGATATACCCGCAGATGTACCCGCATCAGTAAGTTGATGTAGATTGAATCAGGTTGACTTAGGTTGAGTGAAAAAGCGAGGAAAGCCTTGCGGATACTGGATTTCAGGCACAAAAAAAGACGTCCGTTGACGTCTATTTATGTTCCGATGGTGCCGAAGGCCGGACTCGAACCGGCACGTATTTCTACGGTTGATTTTGAATCAACTGCGTCTACCGATTTCGCCACTCCGGCACGGAAGGGATGCGGAAAACGTTGTGGATTATACCTGTCATGCGCCACCATGCAAGCGCCAGCGTGTACCTTGCGCGCTAAGTGTTGAAAATTTCAGCATTACGTTACGCGCCTGCAATCACCATCACAGTTTATCCCCCGCAACAACCACCTTAATCCCCCCTTCTGCGAAGCGCCCCGTTACCCCATGCTCTACACTTCCAGTTCAACACCACATGAGGGGAACATGATGTCGATGATAAAAAGCTACGCCGCAAAAGCGGCGGGCAGCGAACTCGAACTCTACGAATATGATGCGGGTGAGCTAAAGCCGGAAGATGTCGAAGTGCATGTCGACTATTGCGGTATCTGCCATTCCGATTTGTCGATGATCGACAACGAATGGGGATTCTCTCAGTATCCGCTGGTTGCCGGACATGAGGTCATTGGTCGCGTGGCCGCGCTCGGCAGTGCGGCGCAGGATAAAGGGCTGAAGATCGGTCAACGCGTTGGTATTGGCTGGACGGCACGTAGCTGCGGGCACTGCGATGCCTGTATCAGCGGCAATCAGATTAACTGTCTGGAAGGTTCTGTTCCCACCATTCTCAATCGCGGTGGCTTTGCCGAGAAGCTGCGTGCCGACTGGCAATGGGTGATCCCGCTGCCGGAGAGCATCGATATTGCGGCTGCGGGACCTCTGTTGTGCGGCGGCATCACGGTATTCAAACCGCTGCTGATGCATCACATTACAGCGACCAGCCGCGTCGGGGTGATCGGTATCGGCGGTCTGGGGCATATCGCTATTAAGTTGCTGCACGCGATGGGTTGTGAAGTGACGGCGTTCAGTTCAAACCCGGCGAAAGAGCAGGAAGTGCTGGCGATGGGAGCGGATAAAGTGGTCAACAGCCGTGACCCGCAGGCATTAAAAGCGCTGGCGGGCCAGTTCGATCTGATTATCAATACGGTTAACGTCGATCTCGACTGGCAACCCTATTTTGAAGCGCTGGCTTACGGCGGTAACTTCCATACCGTCGGTGCCGTGCTGAAGCCGCTGCCGGTTCCGGCGTTCACTTTAATTGCCGGCGATCGCAGTATCTCCGGTTCAGCGACCGGCACACCTTTTGAGCTGCGCAAGCTGATGAAGTTTGCTGGGCGCAGTAAAGTATCGCCAACCACCGAGCTGTACCCGATGTCGCAAATTAATGAAGCTATCCAGCACGTGCGTGACGGCAAAGCCCGCTACCGCGTAGTGCTGAAAGCCGACTTCTGATGATCTGGCTCAGTCCCATCCGGGGCTGAGCTTATTGCCCGTTACGAAACGCGAGTACCGCCTGGCGGCACTGTTCCGTCACATGTTCGATGTCGTGGTTCACGTCAATACGGGCAATATCGTGTTCATCATCCTGCGGGCATTCCAGCGCATCAAACTGACTTTTCAGCAAACCCACTGGCATAAAATGTCCTGCCCGACGCTGCATGCGCGCCAGAATGGTCTCGTAATCGCCATCCAGCCACAGGAAATGCACATTAGGGCTACCCTGTCGCAATATATCGCGATACTGTTTTTTTAATGACGAGCAGACAATAAAGCCGGTCTCATTTTTTTTATACAGGCTGTATGAGGCGTCATTTAATCGCGCTAACCAGGGGAGTCGGTCTTCATCGGTTAGCGGAATACCTTCAGACATTTTATCAATATTTTTAGCTGGATGGAGATCATCACCATCAATGAATTTAGCCGATAATACAGCGGCAATCTTACTGCCAATTAATGATTTACCGCTACCCGAAACGCCCATCAAAATATAACTTTCCCCGGCCATCAAAAAAAACTCCAGATTCCTGTTTCCATGCCGCGATACTACGCTTCCCACATTAGGAATTTCACGCTTTTTTAGCGCTGCTGATGAGAATTACAAGGCGTATCACGTTATGCGTAACATTGTAGTGTAACAATTTTCCAGCGTGATCTATGTCACAAATAATAACAAATAAAACCGTTTAAATGCTGCCGAGGTTACTACCTGACCAGTGAGGCATTTATGCAAGTCAAAACACAATCCTGCGTTGTCGCGGGTAAGAAAACTGTTGCCATTACAGACCAAAATATTGAATGGAATAATAAAGGAACATTGGTACAAATTACCCGAGGTGGTATTTGCGGTTCCGATTTACATTATTATCAGGAAGGTAAAGTTGGTAACTTTACCGTAAAAGCGCCGATGATTTTAGGCCATGAAGTCATTGGTAAAGTCGTCCATAGTGATTCAAAAGAATTACATGAAGGTCAGTCGATTGCTATTAATCCGTCTAAGCCTTGTGGTCACTGTAAATACTGTTTGCAGCATGAAGAAAACCAGTGCACGGAAATGCGCTTTTTTGGCAGCGCCATGTATTTTCCCCACGTTGACGGCGGCTTTACTCAGTTTAAAACCGTCGATACTGCGCAATGTATTCCCTACCCGCAGCAGGCAGATGAAAAAGTGATGGCCTTTGCCGAACCGCTGGCGGTGGCGATCCACGCCGCACATGAAGCGGGCGATCTGCAGGGCAAGCGCGTATTTATTTCCGGTGTTGGCCCTATCGGCTGTCTGATCGTCAGCGCGGTGAAAACGCTTGGCGCGGCAGAGATTGTTTGTGCTGACATTAGTCCGCGTTCACTCACGCTGGCACAGCAGATGGGAGCGGATACGCTCATTAATCCGCAGCAGGACTCTCTCGACGAATGGAAAAAAGAGAAAGGCTATTTCGACGTCAGTTTCGAAGTCTCCGGGCATCCCTCCTCGATTACCACCTGCCTGGAAGTCACCCGCGCGAAAGGTGTGATGGTACAGGTTGGCATGGGCGGCGCCGTGCCGGAGTTCCCGATGATGATGCTGATCGGCAAAGAAATCTCTCTCAAAGGCTCCTTCCGCTTTACCACTGAATTCAACACGGCGGTGTCGTGGTTGGCGAATAACGTTATCGATCCGCTGCCATTACTGAGCGCCGAATATCCGTTTACCGACCTCGAACAAGCGCTGATTTTCGCCGGGGATAAAACCCAGGCGGCAAAAGTCCAGCTCGTATTCGAAGACAGACAATAAGGAATAGCATGATGAACGATCTTTTTTCACTGGACGGCAAAAACATTCTGATCACCGGTTCGGCTCAGGGAATTGGTTATTTACTGGCGACTGGGCTCGGTAAATATGGCGCGCAGATTATCGTCAATGATATTACGCCAGAACGCGCAGAAGCCGCTGTTACGAAACTGCAGCAGGAAGGTATTCGCGCCGTTGCTGCACCTTTTAATGTTACGCATAAACAGGATATTGATGCTGCCATCGAACATATCGAAAAAGATATTGGTCCGATCGACGTGCTGGTGAATAACGCCGGTATCCAGCGCCGCCATCCGTTCACCGAGTTCCCGGAGCAGGACTGGAACGACGTCATTGCCGTTAACCAGACGGCGGTATTCCTGGTATCACAAGCGGTGACCCGTCGCATGGTTGAACGCCAGGCCGGGAAAGTCATCAATATCTGCTCCATGCAGAGCGAACTGGGGCGCGACACCATTACGCCGTATGCCGCATCGAAAGGCGCGGTGAAAATGCTCACCCGCGGGATGTGCGTTGAGCTGGCGCGCCACAATATTCAGGTGAACGGTATCGCGCCTGGCTACTTCAAAACCGAAATGACCAAAGCGTTGGTCGAGGACGAAGCCTTCACCTCCTGGCTGTGCAAACGTACGCCAGCCGCACGCTGGGGCGATCCGCAGGAGCTGATTGGCGCAGCGGTATTCCTTTCTTCCAAAGCGTCAGATTTTGTTAACGGACACCTGTTGTTTGTCGATGGCGGCATGCTGGTCGCCGTCTGATACAACACAACGCAACATCACGCAGCGCCCAGGCGCTGCATTTTTGGCCCCCCCTAAATAATTCGAGTTGCAGGACGGCGGCAAGTGAATAAACCCGATGAGCTTACTTGAGTAAGTGATTCGGGTGAGTGAGCGCAGCCCACACACCTGCAACTTGAAGTATGACGGGTGTATAAGAGAAACGATTATGCCATTAATAATAATTGCGGCAGGCGTCGCGCTGCTTCTGGTCCTGATGATTGGCTTTAAAGTTAACGGCTTTATTGCCCTTGTACTGGTTGCGGCTGTCGTCGGTTTTGCCGAAGGGATGGATGCACAGGCCGTTCTGCACTCAATACAAAACGGCATCGGCGGGACGCTTGGCGGACTGGCGATGATCCTGGGGTTCGGCGCCATGCTCGGAAAGCTAATTTCCGATACTGGTGCGGCCCAACGCATCGCCACCACGCTGATTAGAACGTTCGGGGAAAAGCGCGTGCAGTGGGCGCTGGTAATCACCGGGCTGGTCGTCGGTCTGGCGATGTTCTTCGAAGTCGGTTTTGTTCTGCTGCTACCGCTGGTATTTACAGTGGTTGCCTCATCTGGCCTGCCGCTGCTGTATGTCGGCGTGCCAATGGTTGCCGCCCTTTCTGTTACTCACTGTTTTCTGCCGCCGCATCCGGGACCAACGGCGATCGCCACGATTTTCGAGGCGAACCTGGGGACCACGTTGCTGTACGGATTTATCATTACTATCCCGACGGTGATTGTCGCCGGACCACTGTTTTCCAAGCTGCTGACCCGTTTTGAGAAAGCGCCACCGGAAGGTTTATTCAACCCACATTTGTTCACCGAAGAAGAGATGCCATCATTCTGGAACAGTATCTTTGCGGCGGTTATCCCGGTAATACTGATGGCAGTAGCGGCGGTATGCGAAATTACGCTGCCAAAAACCAACAGCGTACGGGTGTTTTTTGAGTTTATCGGTAACCCTGCGGTCGCGTTGTTTATCGCCATCGTGCTCGCTATTTTTACCCTTGGTCGACGTAACGGACGTACGATTGAGCAAATTATGGATATCATTGGAGACTCTATCGGCGCGATTGCGATGATTGTGTTTATCATCGCCGGTGGTGGTGCGTTTAAGCAGGTTCTGGTGGACAGCGGCGTGGGGCAGTATATCTCACACTTGATGACCGGCACCTCGCTCTCTCCGCTACTGATGTGCTGGACGGTAGCCGCCTTGCTGCGCATCGCGCTCGGTTCAGCGACCGTTGCCGCTATTACCACTGCGGGTGTGGTGCTGCCGATTATTAACGTCACCCATGCTGACCCGGCGCTGATGGTGCTGGCAACCGGCGCGGGCAGCGTGATTGCCTCACACGTTAACGATCCGGGATTCTGGTTGTTTAAAGGCTATTTTAATCTCAGCGTCGGGGAAACGTTACGTACCTGGACGGTAATGGAAACGCTGATTTCCATTATGGGACTGTTGGGGGTTCTGGCGCTGAACGCCATCCTGCATTAATACGGTATTTACCGGGGAGCGAAAGTCAGTGCTCCCCGGCACTGGAGAGAAAATGAGGAACCACAGAATTTCTTTGCAAGACATCGCCACCCTGGCGGGTGTGACCAAAATGACGGTGAGCCGCTACATCCGTTCGCCGAAAAAGGTCGCAAAGGAAACCGGTGAACGTATCGCGCAGATTATGGAGGAGATTAATTACATCCCTAACCGTGCGCCCGCAATGCTATTGAATGCGCAAAGCTATACGCTCGGTGTGCTGATCCCCTCTTTTCAAAACCAACTGTTCGCCGACATCCTTGCAGGTATTGAATCGGTGACCTCGGACCATAACTATCAGACGTTGATCGCTAACTACAATTATGACCGGGAATCCGAAGAAGAGTCAGTGATTAACCTGCTCTCGTACAATATCGACGGTATTATTCTTTCCGAGAAATATCACACTCTGCGCACCGTGAAGTTTCTGCGATCAGCTACCATTCCGGTGGTTGAGCTGATGGATATTCAGGGCGATCGCCTGGATATGGAAGTGGGCTTTGATAACCGTCAGGCGGCATTTGATATGGTCAGCACCATGCTGGATAAACGCCAGCGCCACAAAATTCTCTATCTGGGGTCGAAAGATGATATCCGCGATGAGCAGCGCTACCGCGGTTACTGCGATGCCATGACGCGTCGTGGACTGGAGCCGCTGCGCGTCAATCCGCGCGCGATTTCATCCATCCACCTGGGAACACAAATGATGCGTGATGCCCTCACGGCACACCCTGACGTAGACGGCGTCTTTTGTACCAATGACGATATTGCGATGGGTGCGTTGCTGTTGTGTCGCGAACACAACCTTGCCGTACCGGAGCAGATCTCCATTGCCGGGTTCCACGGACTGGAAATGGGCAGGCAGATGATCCCAAGCCTCGCCAGCGTCATTACTCCGCGTTTTGACATTGGGCGCATGGCGGCGCAAATGTTACTGAGCAAAATCAAGAACAACGACCATAACCACAACACGGTTGATTTGGGGTATCAGATTTATCACGGCAATACGCTTTAAGTCATTTTCTCTCCCTGTCGCATACTTTCTTTCATTCACATTGCCTATACTCCAGGCAGGATAAATGGAGGAAATCTTAATGAGCACACCCCTGTTAATTGCCCGCACACCGGACACCGAACTGTTTTTACTGCCAGGCATGGCCAACCGTCACGGGCTGATTACCGGCGCAACCGGGACCGGCAAAACCGTCACGTTGCAAAAGCTGGCCGAATCGCTGTCTGAGATTGGTGTGCCGGTATTTATGGCTGATGTGAAAGGTGACTTAACCGGTGTGGCACAGGAAGGACAAGCGTCAGAAAAACTGCTCGCTCGCCTGAAAAATATCGGTATTACCGACTGGCAGCCACATGCCAATCCGGTAACGGTATGGGATATCTTTGGCGAGAAAGGTCATCCCGTTCGCGCCACTGTTTCTGATCTCGGGCCACTGCTTCTTGCCCGGCTGCTGAACCTGAACGACGTACAGTCTGGCGTATTAGATATTATCTTCCGCATTGCTGATGATCAGGGGCTGCTCCTGCTCGATTTTAAAGATCTGCGGGCGATTACCCAGTACATCGGCGATAACGCCAAATCCTTCCAGAATCAGTACGGCAACATCAGCAGCGCCTCGGTGGGGGCTATCCAGCGCGGATTACTGTCGCTGGAGCAACAGGGCGCAGCGCATTTCTTTGGCGAGCCGATGCTGGAGATTAAAGACTGGATGCGCACCGACACCAGTGGTAAAGGGATGATCAACATCCTCAGCGCCGAAAAGCTCTACCAGATGCCCAAACTGTATGCTGCCAGCCTGCTATGGATGCTCTCCGAGCTGTACGAACAATTACCGGAAGCGGGCGATCTGGAGAAACCGAAGCTGGTATTCTTCTTCGACGAGGCCCATCTGTTGTTCAATGACGCTCCGCAGGTGCTATTGGATAAAATCGAGCAGGTGATTCGTCTGATCCGCTCGAAAGGTGTCGGCGTGTGGTTTGTTTCGCAAAACCCGTCTGATATTCCTGACAACGTACTCGGCCAATTGGGCAACCGTGTGCAGCACGCCCTGCGCGCGTTCACGCCCAAAGATCAGAAAGCGGTGAAAGCGGCAGCGCAAACCATGCGCGCCAATCCGGCATTTGATACCGAAAAAGCCATTCAGGAGTTGGGCACCGGCGAAGCGCTGGTTTCATTTCTCGACGCCAAAGGCAGTCCCTCAGTGGTTGAACGGGCAATGGTGATTGCACCGTGTTCGCGGATGGGCCCGGTGACGGACGATGAACGTAACGGGTTAATTAATCACTCTTCTCTGTACGGCAAATATGAAGAAGAGGTCGATCGTGAATCCGCCTATGAACGCTTACAGAAAGGGGTTCAGGCCAGTACCGAACAGCAAAATACCCCCCCAGCCAACGGCAAAGCAGTCGAGGTGGACGACGGTATTCTTGGCGGGCTAAAGGATATCCTGTTTGGCAGCACCGGACCACGCGGAGGCAAGCGCGATGGTGTGGTACAAAGCGTGGCGAAAAGCGCGGCGCGTCAGGTCACTAACCAGATAATCCGTGGCATGTTAGGAAGTTTAATGGGCGGCAGAAAACGCTAGCAGGAAGAGGCCCCTCCCGAACAACGAGAGGGGCAGATGTTATGACTTACGCAGCATCAGCCAGAGGCTGATCAGGAAGAACGATGCGCTTGGCAGCAACGCGCCGATAATCGGTGGAATACCGTACACCAGCGTCAGTGGGCCAAAGATCTGGTCCAGTACGTAGAACACGAAACCAAAGCTAATCCCTGTCACCACGCGCACACCCATCGGCACGCTACGCAGCGGGCCAAAGATAAACGACAGCGCCATCAGCATCATTACCGCTACCGATAACGGCTGGAAGACTTTGCTCCACATATTGAGCTGGTAGCGTCCGGCATCCTGGCCGCTCGACTTCAGGTACTTCACGTAGTTATGCAGACCGCTGATGGAGAGCGCATCTGGATCCAATGCCACCACACCAAGTTTGTCTGGCGTAAGGTTGGTTTTCCAGGTTCCGCTCACAGTTTGCGAACCGGTGATTTGTTTCGGATCCTGCAGGTTAGATTCATCAACCTGCGACAGGCGCCAAACTTTATTATCGGCATCGAATTTTGCATTTGCGGCGTAACGCACAGACAACAGGCGACGCTGATCGTTAAAGGTGTAAATACTGATACCACCCAGCTCTTCGTCACCTTTCACCCGCTCAATGTAGACAAAGCTGTCACCATCTTTCGCCCACAGCCCCTGCTGGGTTGAAAGCAGCGAGCCGCCATACATCTGCTGCGCACGATAGTTACGCGCCATCTGTTCGCCCTGAGGCGCAACCCATTCACCGATAGCCATCGTCAACAACACCAGCGGAATAGCGGTTTTCATCACCGACAATGCGACCTGCATACGGGTAAAACCAGAAGCCTGCATCACTACCAGTTCACTGCGCTGGGCCAGCATGCCCAGCCCCAGCAACGCGCCGAGCAGCGCGGCCATAGGGAAGAAGATCTGAATATCTTTCGGTGCGCTGAGCAGGGTATACAGCCCTGCGCCCATCGCATCGTAGCTCCCCTGCCCGGCTTTTTTGAGCTGGTCTACAAACTTGATGATGCCGGAGAGCGACACCAGCATGAACAACGTCATCATGATGGTGGTGAAAATCGTTTTACCGATATAGCGGTCAAGTACACCAAAGGGCTGCATTATACCGCTCCTTTACGCAGAAAACGGGCACGCAAGCGGCGCACTGGCAACGTATCCCACAGGTTAAGCGCAATCGCCAGTGCCAGATAAAGCAGGTTAACCGTCCACATCCAGAGCGCTGGATCAAGCTTACCTTTGCCACCGTTCGACTTCAGGGAAGTCTGGATCAGGAAGAACATCAGATACAACAGCATTGCTGGCAGCATGGAAAGCACACGCCCCTGACGCGGGTTAACCACGCTCAGCGGCACAACCATCAGCGCCATCATAAATACGGTGAATACCAATGTGATACGCCAGTGCAGTTCCGCACGGGCACGATCGGTATCGGTCGTCCACAATGTGCGCATATCCATCTGGTCGGTATCGTTGGGATCCAGCGCCACAGCCTGATGACCGATAATTCCCTGATAATCCTGGAAGTCGGTAATACGGAAATCGCGTAACAGTGCAGTACCTTCAAAGCGCGTACCTTTGTTCAGCACCACCACCTGAGAGCCATCGCGCAACTGGGTCAAATGTCCTGAATCAGCCACCACCACCGAAGGACGGGCGTTACCTTTCGGGCGGATTTGCGCGAGGAAGACATCTTTGAAGTTGTTACCATCGACGCTTTCGATAAACAGTACCGAACTGCCGTTGGTGGCCTGCTGGAATTGCCCCTGCGCGAGTGCAGCCATGCCAGGATTCGCTTTCGCTTCCGCCAGCACTTCATCCTGATGTTTTGAGGACCAGGGTCCAGCCCACATGACGTTCACCGCCGCAATAATACTGGTAAACAACGCCAGCACCATCGCCGCTTTCACCAGCACCGCTTTGCTCAGACCGCAGGCGTGCATGACCGTAATTTCACTTTCGGTATACAGTTTACCCAGCGTCATTAGCAGCCCGAGGAACAGGCTTAATGGCAAGATAAGTTGCGCCATTTCTGGCACGCCCAGCCCCAGAAGCGAGAGCACCAGATTTGCCGGGATATCACCGTCAACCGCCGCACCGAGGATCCTGACTAGCTTTTGACAAAAGAAGATCAAAAGTAGAATGAAAAGGATCGCAAGTTGGCTTTTGAGCGTTTCCCGTACCAGATATCTTATGATTATCACTTTAAATACGCCCGTAAAAACTCGTCTTTTGCCGGAATTTAGCTTGTTTCATGGCTTATACGTCATTTATTCTCTTGAGTCGTCGAAATCGTCGCTAAGACTATTATACTCAACGGATTCACCTCTCAGAAATTGTTCTGACGTGCCAATGCCGTAATAACGTTAAGATTAACACGAAGTCACCGCAACAGCGGGTATGAGTTACGAAAGCTTGCAATTCTATCCGTAGCCACCGCCGTTGTCTTTAAGATTCAGGAGCGTAGTGCATGGAGTTCAGTGTAAAAAGCGGTAGCCCGGAGAAACAGCGGAGTGCCTGCATCGTCGTGGGCGTCTTTGAACCACGCCGCCTCTCTCCGATTGCAGAGCAGCTCGACAAGATCAGCGACGGGTACATCAGCGCACTGCTGCGTCGTGGTGAACTGGAAGGCAAACCGGGTCAAACCCTGTTGCTGCACCATGTTCCTAACGTTCTGTCTGAGCGAATTCTCCTCATTGGTTGTGGCAAAGAGCGTGAGCTTGATGAGCGCCAGTACAAGCAAGTTATTCAGAAAACCATCAACACCCTGAATGACACTGGCTCGATGGAAGCAGTCTGCTTTCTGACTGAGCTGCATGTGAAAGGCCGTAACAACTACTGGAAAGTGCGTCAGGCTGTAGAGACCGCGCAGGAAACGCTGTACAGCTTTGATCAGCTAAAGACCAACAAAAGCGAGCCGCGTCGCCCGCTGCGTAAAATGGTCTTCAACGTACCTACCCGCCGTGAGCTGACCAGCGGTGAACGTGCTATTCAGCACGGTCTGGCTATTGCCGCCGGTATTAAAGCCGCGAAAGATCTCGGCAACATGCCGCCGAACATCTGTAATGCAGCGTACCTGGCGTCTCAGGCACGTCAGCTGGCTGACAGCTACAGCAAAAATGTGGTGACGCGCGTGATTGGCGAGCAACAGATGAAAGAGCTGGGCATGCACTCTTACCTCGCCGTTGGCCACGGGTCGCAGAACGAGTCGCTGATGTCCGTTATCGAGTACAAAGGCAATCCGTCAGAAGATGTCCGTCCGATTGTTCTGGTCGGCAAAGGACTAACCTTTGACTCCGGTGGTATTTCCATCAAGCCTGCCGAAGGCATGGACGAGATGAAATACGACATGTGCGGCGCAGCGGCAGTGTATGGCGTGATGCGTATGGTGGCGGAGCTGCAATTGCCGATTAACGTCGTCGGTGTGCTGGCTGGTTGTGAAAACATGCCAGGTGGTCGCGCGTATCGTCCGGGTGATGTGCTGACTACCATGTCCGGCCAGACTGTTGAAGTGCTCAATACTGATGCCGAAGGCCGCCTGGTGCTATGTGACGTGTTAACCTACGTTGAGCGTTTTGAACCGGAAGCCGTCATCGACGTAGCAACCCTGACCGGCGCATGCGTCATTGCGCTGGGCCATCACATCACCGGCCTGATGTCGAACCATAACCCGCTGGCGCACGAGCTGATTGGTGCTTCTGAACAAGCAGGCGATCGCGCGTGGCGTTTACCGCTGGGCGATGAATTCCAGGAACAACTGGAATCCAACTTTGCGGATATGGCCAATATTGGCGGACGTCCTGGCGGGGCAATTACTGCGGGCTGCTTCCTGTCACGCTTTACCCGTAAGTACAACTGGGCGCATCTGGACATCGCCGGTACCGCATGGCGTTCAGGAAAAGCCAAAGGAGCAACCGGTCGTCCGGTCGCGCTGCTGTCGCAGTTCCTGCTCAATCGTGCTGGTTTTAACGGCGAAGAGTAAGTTTGAGATTGTCCCGTAGGCCAGATAGCGCCATCCGGCCTACGGTGTGCATCATGGCAACGCATTTAAATCCACCACAAGAAGCCCCATATATGAAGAATGCAACGTTCTACCTTCTGGACAATGACACCGTCATTGATGGCTTAAGCGCCGTCGAGCAACTGGTGTGTGAAATTGCCGCAGAACGTTGGCGCGCGGGCAAGCGTGTACTGATTGCCTGTGAAGATGAAAGACAAGCTATTCGGCTGGATGAAGCGCTGTGGGCGAGACCGGCAGAAAGCTTTGTGCCGCATAATCTGGCGGGTGAAGGCCCGCGCGGCGGTGCACCAGTTGAAATTGCCTGGCCGGAAAAGCGCAATAGTAGCCCACGCGATCTGCTGATCAGTTTGCGCGTTGGCTTTGTAGATTTTGCCACCGCTTTCACAGAAGTGATAGACTTTGTCCCTTACGAAGATTCTTTGAAACAATCGGCACGCGAGCGCTACAAAGCATATCGCGTGGCTGGTTTTAACCTGAATACGGCAACCTGGAAATAATGGAAAAGACATACAACCCACAAGATATCGAACAGCCGCTTTACGAGCACTGGGAAAAGCAGGGCTATTTCAAACCTAACGGCGATGAAAGCAAAGAGTCCTTCTGCATCATGATCCCGCCGCCGAACGTTACCGGCAGTTTGCATATGGGTCATGCTTTCCAGCAGACCATCATGGACACCATGATCCGTTACCAGCGCATGCAGGGTAAAAACACCCTGTGGCAGGCAGGTACTGACCATGCGGGTATCGCAACCCAGATGGTGGTTGAACGTAAGATTGCTGCCGAAGAAGGTAAAACCCGTCACGACTATGGTCGCGATGCTTTTATCGATAAAATCTGGCAGTGGAAAGCGGAGTCCGGCGGTACGATTACCCGTCAGATGCGCCGTCTGGGCAACTCTGTGGACTGGGAGCGCGAGCGCTTTACCATGGATGAAGGCCTTTCCAATGCCGTGAAAGAAGTCTTTGTTCGCTTGTACAAAGAAGACCTGATTTACCGTGGCAAACGCCTGGTAAACTGGGATCCAAAACTGCGTACTGCTATTTCTGATCTGGAAGTGGAAAACCGCGAGTCCAAAGGCTCGATGTGGCACATCCGCTATCCGCTCGCCGATGGTGCAAAAACCGCCGACGGTAAAGATTACCTGGTCGTTGCGACAACCCGTCCGGAAACCGTACTGGGTGATACCGGCGTGGCCGTTAACCCGGAAGATCCGCGCTATAAAGACCTGATCGGCAAATTCGTGATCCTGCCGCTGGTTAACCGCCGCATTCCAATTGTTGGCGATGAACACGCCGATATGGAAAAAGGCACCGGTTGCGTGAAAATCACCCCGGCCCACGACTTCAATGACTATGAAGTGGGTAAACGTCACGGCCTGCCGATGATCAACATTCTGACCTTTGACGGCGATATCCGTGAAAGTGCAGAAGTGTACGACACCAAAGGTGAAGAGTCCGACGTTTACTCCAATGAGATCCCGGCTGAATTCCAGAAGCTGGAGCGTTTTGCCGCACGTAAAGCCGTGGTTGCCGCTGTCGACGCACTGGGCCTGCTGGAAGAGATTAAACCGCACGATCTGACTGTTCCTTACGGCGACCGTGGCGGCGTGGTTATTGAACCGATGCTGACCGACCAGTGGTACGTTCGTGCCGATGTGCTGGCAAAACCGGCCGTTGAAGCGGTTGAGAATGGCGACATTCAGTTTGTACCGAAACAATACGAAAACATGTACTTCTCCTGGATGCGCGATATTCAGGACTGGTGTATCTCCCGTCAACTGTGGTGGGGTCACCGTATTCCGGCATGGTACGACAACGACGGTAATGTCTACGTTGGCCGTAACGAAGACGAAGTACGTCAGGAAAACAACCTGGGCGCCGACGTTGCCCTGCGTCAGGACGAAGACGTTCTCGATACCTGGTTCTCCTCCGCACTGTGGACCTTCTCGACCCTCGGCTGGCCGGAAAACACCGACGCTCTGCGTCAGTTCCACCCGACCAGCGTGATGGTTTCCGGCTTCGACATCATCTTCTTCTGGATTGCCCGCATGATCATGATGACCATGCATTTCATCAAAGATGAAAACGGCAAGCCGCAGGTTCCGTTCAAGACCGTCTACATGACTGGCCTGATCCGTGACGACGAAGGCCAGAAGATGTCCAAATCCAAGGGGAACGTTATCGACCCGCTGGATATGGTTGACGGAATCTCCCTGCCTGAGTTGCTGGAAAAACGTACCGGCAATATGATGCAGCCGCAGCTGGCAGAGAAAATCGCCAAACGCACCGAGAAGCAGTTCCCGAACGGCATCGAGCCGCACGGTACCGACGCTCTGCGTTTCACCCTGGCAGCACTCGCGTCTACCGGTCGCGATATCAACTGGGATATGAAGCGTCTGGAAGGTTACCGTAACTTCTGTAACAAGCTGTGGAACGCCAGCCGCTTTGTGCTGATGAATACCGAAGACCAGGATTGCGGCTTTAACGGCGGCGAAATGACGCTGTCGCTGGCGGACCGCTGGATCCTCGCAGAATTCAACCAGACCGTGAAAGCGTACCGCGAAGCACTGGATAACTTCCGCTTCGATATCGCCGCAGGCATCCTGTACGAATTCACCTGGAACCAGTTCTGCGATTGGTATCTGGAGCTGACCAAGCCGGTAATGAACGGTGGTTCAGAGTCTGAACTGCGCGGTACCCGCCACACGCTGGTGACGGTTCTGGAAGGTCTGCTGCGCCTGGCGCACCCGATTATTCCATTCATCACCGAAACCATCTGGCAGCGTGTGAAAGTGATTTGCGGTATCACCGCAGACACCATCATGCTGCAACCGTTCCCGGAATACGATGCGGCTCAGGTTGATGAAGCGGCACTGTCTGATACCGAATGGCTGAAGCAGGCGATCGTTGCCGTGCGTAACATCCGTGCGGAAATGAACATTGCCCCAGGCAAACCACTGGAATTGCTGCTGCGTGGTTGCAGTGAAGCCGCGATTCGTCGCGTCAACAACAACCGTAGCTTCCTGCTGAATCTGGCGCGTCTGGAAAGCATCACCGTGCTGCCTGCCGACGATAAAGGTCCGGTATCTGTGACCAAAATCATCGACGGTGCTGAGCTGCTGATCCCGATGGCTGGCCTCATCAATAAAGAAGATGAACTGGCACGTCTGGCGAAAGAAGTGGCGAAAATCGAAGGTGAAATCAGCCGCATCGAAAATAAACTGTCTAACGAAGGCTTTGTGGCGCGTGCACCAGAAGCGGTGATCGCCAAAGAGCGCGAGAAGCTGGACGGTTATGCAGAAGCGAAAGCTAAACTGATTGAGCAGCAGGCGGTCATTAGCGCGCTGTAATCTGAAAGCCGGGAGGCATATTGCTTACCCGGCCTTTTATATCTTTAATATCAATGTATTGCGCGCCTCCTGGGGCGCGCAATACATCCGTTCCTGAATTTTCCTCTCTTGCACATCCCCGCCCCACAGTGTTATTAACTGCGTATATCCGCCACTACATGTCACGAGTTTTGCTATGAATGTTATTTCACCGGTCGCGGCCACCCTGCGCCTTATCACCGCTGACGATAATTCAGCCGTTGCCAGCGTGATCCGTCAGGTTTCCGCTGAATACGGCCTGACCGCCGATAAAGGCTATACCGTCGCCGACCCTAATCTCGATGAGCTATATCAGCTCTACAATCAGCCAGGATATGCATATTGGGTTGTCGAGCAGAACGGAAAGGTTGTGGGCGGTGGCGGCATCGCACCACTTTCCTGTAGCGAACCTGATATTTGTGAACTGCAAAAAATGTATTTTTTACCCACGATACGTGGACAGGGAATGGCAAAGAAACTGGCGTTGATGGCGCTGGACCATGCCCGTGAACAGGGCTTTAAGCGCTGTTATCTGGAAACCACTGCCTTTTTGCGTGAGGCGATTGGCCTGTATGAACATTTAGGGTTTGAGCACATCAGCGAACCATTGGGCTGTACCGGGCACGTCGATTGTGAAGTGCGGATGCTCAAACCCCTTTGAGTTTTACTGCATGTCAGGTGCGACCGACAGGCGAATAACGCCGGCCGCATTTGCCGCAGGCAGTTTCAGTACCTGCGACCAGAAGTCCTGCACCAGATCGCAGGCAATCTTCTCTTTACCAACGCCTTTCTGCGGATCAGCCATGATTTCAATATCATGGCCATAACGCTGCACTAACGGTGGCACGACTGTCTGCACATCCTGTGTTGCCTGCTGACGTTCAGTTTCCGTAACCGTGTGTCGGTTTGGCCCATAGGCAGCACGCATCATTGCAGCATCGCTCTCCATCCGCCGCTGAATAATATCCTTCGCAATCAAATGGACCGGGTTAATTCCACCTTTCACCGCCGGAAACAGAAAACGGAAGCACTCGTCATCCCCTTTCTTTTGCACTGCCGCAATCTGTTCAAGGTTGATTTTCATATAGGCCGTGACGTTCTCGTCCGGTGCATTCTGTAAGCGTGCCATCTGAATCTGCAATATCTGCGGTTGTACCGCATCAATCATCTCCTGCTCGCTTTTACCCTCTTTTCGCATCTGCAGGGCCTGCATGCGAATACGCTGCCATAATGTGGGTTCCTGCTCTTTTAGCACGATCATCGTTGGCAGGGTTGCCATCGCGGCATCAAATTTTTGTTCTTCGGTCTGGCCTGAGGCTGCATTTTCCCGGGGGATCAGGTAATGCACGTCAAAAACGTTCCACGCAATGATCGCTATCACCATGAAAACCGCGCCGGAGATTTTCCCCACCCAGCCTTTTTTGCGAAAGATGCCCACCACGATGGCGATAACCACGCCTACGTAAGCAGCGAGTAATACATGTGTCCAGTTCATTGGTAATCCTTGTCCCAAAAAGAGACATTCTTAACGTCTGCAGACATCCTGTCACTGGGCAACAGCAAAAACTACCGAATTTTAGAGATGACCGGTACGCCACTGTGAAAACGGAACTCATCGTCCGGGGATAAGATCAGCGAAGCTTCTACTTCACCAAAAAATCGTACTCTTTCACTGATATCGTGTGCAGAAACCTGCTGTGCCAGCGCCAGATAATCCTGATAATGGCGCGCCTCTGAACGGAGCAACGACAGATAAAATGCCTGTAACTCGTCATCCAGATACGGTGCCAGAGCAGCGAAACGTTCGCAGGAACGCGCCTCGATATACGCGCCGCAAATGAGCTTATCAATCAGCGTTAACGGCTCATGGGTTCGCACCTCTTTGAGCATGCCTTTGGCATAACGACTGGCAGTAATTTTGATATACGGAATATTGCGACTCATCATCGCCTCCCGCACCTGCCAGAAGTGGTGTAACTCTTCTTTGATCAACAAAACCATGCTGTCGATAAGCTGTCGTCCCCATGGGTCGTCAGTTTGCGGCATCACACTTTTGCCGATCTGCTTATTCAGTGAGATGAAATCAGGTTCTTCCCCTTCCCGGAAGGCAAAGGCCTCATAGGGTTTCAGCCACTCCAGCAGCGCCTGCGCTCCCTGCTTATCAGCGACATATTTACGCACCAGCAACATCGCGGTTTGCGCCGCTTTCAGTTCACAAATGAGGTGGTCGGTCAGTAACAGAGGTAGATGTTCCGGGTCTCGCGCTTTATCAAGCCATGCCTGGGGTGTTTTGCAGTGCAGGAAGTTCAGGATCGGGGAGAGTATTTGCGGGTAATCCATACGTTGTCCTTGCCCTACGACAGCAAACGCTGCCGTAGGTCAGCAGATGATTTAGTGACGCACGCCATCATCATCTTCGTCGACGAAATCTTCATCGTCGCCGTCTTCACCTTCTTCGCCGTTAGGGTCTTCAAAATAAGTACCCCACCCGTCGTACTCCACATCAAATTTTTCAGCCAGGTTCATCAGTTGCTCAACCTGGGAGTCAATCAGCTCGGCGTTCAGAGCACATTCGCTGAGGATGTCACAGCAAATTACCGTGTCGCCCTCTTCCACTTCCAGCTCTTCCGGCTCGGTCACTTCATAACCCAGTTTGAAGGCTTCTACTGCTGCTTTTTCCAGGGTTTCAAAATCATCTGCGGAAAGGTGATGCTCGATGGTATACAGCGCATCAGGATCGCTGCCATCTTCAAGTAATTCTTCAATAATCAAGCGTGTTTCTTCACGCTGTTCTTCCAGGTGTTCCGGGTTTGCCATGGCTCGTTCCTCATAATGTCCTGCCGATACTCTTATTGTCACATACCACTGACATTGCCTCCACCTTTCCAGGAAAGATTTGTTAAACAAGGTTGCAAACGAATAAATATCCATATAAATTGAATTTTAATTCAATAAATGGCTTAAGCCATGTGAGGGAACCATGTCTGCACTTTATCAGAAGCATTTTTTGAAACTGCTTGATTTCACCTCTGCTGAACTCGCATCACTGCTACAACTCGCCGCACAACTAAAGGTGGATAAGAAAAACGGCACAGAGATCGCCAAACTGACCGGCAAAAACATCGCGCTCATCTTCGAAAAAGACTCGACCCGTACCCGTTGCTCTTTCGAAGTTGCCGCATACGATCAGGGCGCTCGCGTAACGTATCTCGGGCCAAGCGGCAGTCAGATTGGTCATAAAGAGTCGATTAAAGATACCGCCCGAGTGCTCGGTCGCATGTACGACGGTATTCAGTACCGGGGCCACGGACAGGAGGTCGTTGAGACACTGGCGGGGTATGCCGGGGTTCCGGTATGGAATGGGTTAACTAACGAATTTCACCCCACTCAGTTACTGGCCGATCTGTTAACTATGCAAGAACATCTGCCGGGTAAAGCGTTTAATAAGATGACGCTGGTTTATACCGGCGATGCCCGCAACAATATGGGGAACTCGATGCTGGAAGCAGCAGCGTTAACGGGGCTGGATTTGCGTCTGGTTGCGCCACAAGCCTGCTGGCCTGAAGAAAATCTGGTTACGGAATGCAAAGCCCTGGCACAGAAAAACGGCGGTAATATAACGCTGACTGAAGATGTTGCCACAGGCGTTAAAGGTGCAGATTTCATCTATACCGACGTTTGGGTATCAATGGGTGAAGCGAAAGAGAAATGGGCCGAGCGTATTGCGTTACTGCGTAAATATCAGGTCAACAGCAGCATGATGGAGCTGACCGGCAACCCGCAGGTGAAATTCTTGCACTGCTTGCCTGCATTTCATGACGATCAGACCACGCTTGGCAAAAAAATGGCGGAAGAGTACGGTCTGCATGGCGGTATGGAAGTGACAGACGAGGTCTTCGAGTCACCCGCCAGTGTGGTATTCGATCAGGCAGAAAACCGCATGCACACAATCAAAGCGGTGATGGTCGCGACGTTAGCGAAGTGACTATATTACATGACGGAAGTGCCGGATGGCGTCTCATCCGGCATCACAATATATTCTACGCCACCAGCATTTTCACCACAGCTTTGCGTACCAGCGCAGGCTTACCCACCGCACACAGCGGCTTATGAACCTCTCCTGGATAGAACACCACAAAGTCACCTTCATTCAGTACAACCGTTTTCTCCTCAGCCCCTTCCGGTAAAAAGGCGATATCTTTATCCTCCAGCCAGTCGGTCTCCGGCGCACCCGCAGGTAATGTGCTGAAAGTCATCCCTTCCTGGCCTTTGAGCAGGATCTGAATATCAAGATAACGGGCATGGTACTCGGCACGGCGCTGCTCGAACGGCTCGGTCATATCTTCTGCAATCAGATAAAACAGGCGATTGCCATCGATGTCATGCTTACCTTTTTCAGTTTCATCCGTCACATGCGCTTTAATGTGCTCAATCGCCTGTCGCAACTCTTCTGGCAGCCATGCTTCCAGGTGGTGAATATTGCCAATAATCATTTCAAAACCCTCAACTAAAACAACGTTTCATTTTGGTTGTTATACGAAAAAACCGTCTGCCATACAACTCCTGGTTACTGATATTTTGCGTCAACGCATGTTTATCGCTGATGATGTTGGTCAGTTGTTAATATCCAGGATGAGTTATGCATAAACTATGCATAACTCATGATCCTCTCTTTCCCTGATGTTATGTAACCTACTGTTTTACAGAATTTTATTAGAAAAACACGCAACAGGTCACATTTCACTCTCCCTTCATAATGCCTGTATATCCTCATATTTATTTGAAAATAAAAGTTAAACCACAAATAATAAAATTAAAAAATCGCATAACCATTCAAAGATGAAAAATAAACCATTAAAAATCAACAAACTATTAAATTCACTATATTTAAGAAAACACACAAACAATTAACACGAACAAATAACAAGACATATTCCTGCGTATTAATTCAATTCAACACCCTATTATTTTTTAATTTCTCAGAACTCTGTCATATATTAAAAAAGAAAAATAAAACGTCCGCTCTACTGTGAAAGAAATCACATTTCTATGTCAGATAAGGTCTAAATATAGATCCCGCAATTAGCTGAAAAATCATGACTGCAAAAATATTATTTGCAGGCACCTCCTCTTTATTTTTTACAATCACGTTAAAGGGATAATGATGGAAAAGCATTATGTCGGTTCCGAAATCGGTCAATTACGTAGCGTGATGCTACATCGTCCTAATCTCAGTTTAAAAAGGCTGACGCCATCGAACTGTCAGGAGCTGCTTTTTGATGATGTTCTTTCAGTAGAACGTGCGGGTGAAGAACATGACATTTTCGCCGACACACTGCGTCAGCAGGGAATTGAAGTTCTGTTACTCACTGATTTATTGACACAAACTCTTGATATCCCTGACGCAAAAAGCTGGTTACTGGATACGCAAATTTCTGATTACCGCCTTGGCCCCGCTTTCGCTACCGATATTCGCGCCTGGCTGGCAGATATGTCGCACCGGGAACTCGCCCGGCATTTAAGCGGCGGTCTGACCTACGGAGAAATCCCCGCTTCAATCAAAAATATGGTAGTCGACACTCATGATATTAATGATTTTATTATGAAGCCATTACCGAATCACTTATTTACTCGCGACACTTCATGCTGGATATATAACGGTGTGTCTATTAATCCGATGGCCAAAACAGCTCGTCAGCGGGAAACCAATAATCTCCGGGCAATTTATCGCTGGCATCCGCAATTTGCCGATGGTGATTTTATTAAATATTTCGGTGATGAAAATATTAATTATGACCATGCCACGTTAGAAGGTGGTGATGTGCTGGTTATTGGCCGTGGCGCAGTGCTGATCGGCATGTCTGAACGGACAACCCCACAGGGAATCGAGTTTCTTGCCCAGTCGCTATTCAGGCATCGCCAGGCTGAACGCGTGATCGCCGTAGAACTGCCAAAACATCGCTCCTGTATGCATCTCGATACCGTTATGACCCATATCGATATCGATACCTTCTCCGTCTACCCGGAAGTCGTTCGCCCTGACGTTCAGTGCTGGACCCTGACGCCAGATGGACGCGGCGGCCTGAAACGAACTCAGGAAAACACCCTGGTACATGCCCTCGAAAAAGCCCTGGGCCTTGATCAAATTCGCTTAATCACCACCGGTGGTGACGCTTTCGAAGCCGAACGTGAGCAGTGGAATGATGCGAACAACGTCCTCACTCTGCGCCCCGGCGTCGTAGTGGGTTATGAGCGCAACATCTGGACCAACGAAAAATACGATAAAGCCGGAATCACCGTTTTACCCATTCCAGGCGACGAACTTGGACGAGGTCGCGGCGGTGCGCGCTGCATGAGTTGCCCGCTGGAACGCGACGGTATTTAAGGGGACGTCATGGAAAACAAACCTACTCTGGTTGTCGCCCTCGGTGGCAACGCGCTGCTCAAACGTGGCGAGCCGCTGGAAGCAGATATTCAACGTAAAAATATTGAGCTGGCAGCAAAAACCATCGCCCAGCTCACGCAGCAGTGGCGGGTGATCCTGGTGCATGGCAACGGCCCGCAGGTCGGACTGCTGGCGTTACAAAACAGTGCCTACGCCAGCGTCACCCCCTATCCGCTCGACATTCTCGGCGCGGAGAGTCAGGGAATGATCGGCTACATGCTACAGCAGGCGCTGAAAAATCAGCTTCCGCAGCGTGAAATTAGCGTCCTGCTGACGCAGGTTGAAGTCGATGCCAGCGATCCGGCATTCAGCAACCCAACCAAATATATCGGACCGATTTACGACGACATCCAGGCCAGGACATTACAGGCGGAAAAGGGCTGGGTTTTCAAAGCCGACGGTAAAGCATTCCGCCGGGTGGTCCCCTCTCCACAACCCAAGCGCATTGTTGAAAGCGACGCGATTCGCACCCTGATCGCCCGCGATCATCTGGTTATTTGCAACGGTGGCGGTGGTGTGCCCGTGGTAGAGAAGGCCGATGGCTACCACGGTATTGAAGCGGTGATCGACAAAGATCTCTCCGCAGCCCTCCTCGCCAGCCAAATCCATGCCAATGCGCTGCTGATCCTGACAGATGCCGACGCCGTATACCTCGACTGGGGCAAACCCACTCAACGCCCGCTGGCTCAGGTCACTCCGGAGCTACTCAGCGAAATGCAATTCGACGCCGGTTCAATGGGGCCCAAAGTCACGGCCTGCGCCGAGTTTGTAAGCCGCTGCCACGGCATTGCGGGCATCGGTTCGCTGGCTGACGGCACGTCCATTCTCAGCGGAGACAAAGGCACGTTGATTCGCAGCGAAACCGTCGACGCATAAACCCCTTTTACCTGATGGCACGAACCCGCAGGCCGGATAAGGCGAAGTTGCCATCCTGCCTACTACGACTTAAGGACCTATTTATGGCTATTTCACTGAAAAATCGCAACTTTCTAAAACTTCTCGACTACACCCCCACCGAGATCCAGTACCTCATCGATCTGGCTATCGAGCTAAAAACCGCGAAAAAAGCCGGGCGTGAAAGACAAACACTAATCGGCAAGAACATCGCGCTGATCTTTGAAAAAACCTCTACTCGCACCCGTTGCGCCTTTGAAGTCGGCGCTTTCGACCAGGGTGCGCAAGTGACCTATCTCGGCCCAAGCGGCTCGCAGATTGGTCATAAAGAGTCGATGAAAGATACCGCCCGCGTTTTGGGTCGTATGTATGACGGCATCGAATACCGTGGCTATGGCCAGGACATCGTTGAGGAGCTGGGTGAGTACGCCGGTGTTCCGGTATGGAATGGGCTGACGAATGAATTTCACCCTACGCAGATCCTCGCCGATCTGATGACAATGCTGGAACACGCACCGGGTAGAACTCTACCTGAACTGAGTTTTGCTTACCTCGGGGATGCCCGTAACAACATGGGCAATTCGCTGATGGTCGGCGCGGCAAAAATGGGCATGGATATTCGCCTGGTCGCACCAAAATCCTTCTGGCCAGATGAAGCTCTGGTCGCCGAATGCCGTGAAATCGCCAGTGTTACTGGTGCGCGCATTACGCTCACCGACGATGTCGCTGAAGGCGTCTACGACGTGGATTTCCTCTACACCGATGTCTGGGTCTCAATGGGCGAGCCAAAAGAAGCATGGGCGGAACGCGTCAGCCTGATGACGCCCTACCAGGTTAACCAACAGGTCATCAAGGCCACCGGCAACCCTAATGTGAAATTTATGCACTGCCTGCCGGCCTTCCATAACGAGCACACCAAAGTAGGACGTGAAATCGAAGCGGCTTACGGCCTGAAAGGGCTGGAAGTCACAGAAGAAGTATTCGAGTCAGTTCACTCGATCGTCTTCGACGAAGCAGAGAACCGGATGCATACCATCAAAGCGGTCATGGTAGCGACACTCGGCGACTAATCCCTCAGGGCATATGTCGCCAGGCGACGTATGCCCGAGCTATCCGGAGAACATCATGGGCAAATTCAAATTTCCCAGCGCATATACCATCCTGTTTATTCTCATTGCACTTGTCGCCGTCATGACCTGGATAGTCCCGGCAGGGAAATACCAGATGGCGATGAATGACACACTGGGCAAAGAAGTACCGGTTGCTGGCACTTACGCCCCCACAGAGGCCCATCCACAAGGTTTTACCGCAGTATTACTGGCACCAATCGACGGTCTTTATAACCATGAAACCTACACAGCCGGTGCAATTGATGTGGCGTTGTTTGTCCTGATCATCGGCGGTTTTTTGGGGGTTGTGAATAAAACAGGTGCCATCGACGCCGGAATTGAACGCGTGACGGTAAGACTTAACGGTAAAGAGGAGTGGATGATCCCCATCCTGATGGGACTTTTTGCTGCCGGAGGAACGATTTACGGGATGGCAGAAGAGTCACTCCCTTTCTACACATTATTAGTTCCGGTAATGATGGCCGCCCGCTTCGATCCGTTAGTTGCCGCCGCTACCGTTCTGCTCGGCGCTGGTATTGGCACACTCGGTTCGACGATTAACCCCTTTGCGACAGTCATCGCTGCTAACGCAGCCGGGATCCCTTTTACCCAGGGGATGTTGATGCGCATTCTGCTACTGCTCGTCGGGTATGTTATCTGCGTTGTGTGGGTGATGCGCTATGCCCGAAAAGTTCGCAGTCATCCAGAGCAGTCTATCGTAGCGGACAAACTGGAGGAAAACCGCGCTCATTTTCTCGGTAATCGCGCCGATACCAACCTTGAGTTCACGGCTACGCGTAAAGCAATCCTGTTTATTTTCGCTGCCGCCTTTGCGGTGATGATTTATGGGGTCGCTGTACTCGGGTGGTGGATGGCGGAAATATCCGGCGTCTTTCTGGCTGCTGCAATTATCGTGGGCGTGATAGCCAGAATGAGCGAAGAAGCATTTACCAGCACGTTCATCGACGGCGCGCGGGATCTGCTTGGTGTCGCGCTAATTATCGGTATTGCCCGCGGCATCGTCGTGGTGATGGATAACGGCATGATTACCCACACGATTCTGCACAGCGCCGAGAATTTAGTCTCTGGCCTTTCTACCACCATTTTCATCAATGTTACCTACTGGCTGGAAGTTTTGCTGTCCTTCCTGGTGCCTTCCTCCTCCGGGCTTGCAGTACTTACCATGCCAATAATGGCTCCGCTGGCAGACTTCGCCCATGTGCAAAGAGATCTGGTTGTCACTGCGTACCAGTCCGCTTCCGGCATTGTGAATCTGGTTACCCCTACCTCTGCGGTGGTAATGGGGGGACTGGCCATTGCTCGCGTACCTTACGTGCGATACCTGAAATGGGTCGCCCCACTACTGCTCATTCTCACGCTGCTGAACATGGCGGTCTTAAGCATTGGCGCCATGCTGTAGCCCTTTTGCCGTCGGATATCGACGGCTTTTTTGAGCGCTCTCTCGTTTTTCTGCCCAACCGCCCGTTTGATCCGTTATCGATACGGAAAATATGGTGAATTTCGCCATCGCATTGATATAAATAATAAATATAAGGTGTCTTTATGAAGGAATACGATGATTACTCTGCCAAAGAGCAACTGCTGCTGGCGGTTTGTCAGCGCCTGATTACAGAAAAACGCTACCTGTCACAGGAAGCCATCCGCTGTGAACTACAAAACCAGGGGTTTGCCGGCATCAGCCAGTCTACTGTCTCACGCCTGCTGAAATTGCTCGGAGCTATAAAAATAAGAAATACAAAAGGGCAAAAAATTTATTCTACAAATCCCCAGTTGCGCCCTGCGCCGGATGCCGCCCGCTCTATTGCTGAAATGGTGGTCAGCATAGAGCACAATAGCGAATTTATCCTTATCCACACCGCAGCGGGATATGGCCGGGCCGTTGCCAGAATCCTCGATTATCACGCATTGCCGGAAGTTCTGGGGGTCGTTGCCGGCAGCAGTATTGTCTGGGTCGCACCTCGGGTAGTTCAGCGAACTGCGCTAGTCCACAAGCAAATTAATTATTTACTAAAGATGAATTAAAATTCATAAGAACCGTTTGCGATGAATAATTTGTGCATTATTTGCTTGATCCCATAACGTAGCTGAGTATAATCGCGGACAATTTGCCGGGAGGATGTATGGTTCAGTGTGTACGACATTTTGTCTTACCGCGTCTGAAAAAAGACGCTGGCCTGCCGTTTTTCTTCCCGTTGATCACCTATTCCAAGCCCCTCAATTGAGGGGCTTTTTTTTTGCCCAGGCGTCAGGAGATAAACATGGCTAACCCGCTCTATCAAAAACACATCATTTCCATAAACGACCTCAGCCGCGATGATCTGAATCTGGTCCTCGCGACGGCGGCGAAACTCAAAGCAAACCCGCAACCGGAACTGTTAAAACATAAGGTAATCGCCAGTTGCTTCTTCGAGGCGTCAACCCGTACCCGTTTATCATTTGAAACCTCGATGCACCGTCTGGGTGCCAGCGTGGTTGGGTTCTCCGACAGCAGCAACACATCCCTGGGCAAAAAAGGTGAAACGCTAGCCGACACCATTTCCGTCATCAGCACCTATGTTGATGCCATTGTGATGCGTCATCCGCAGGAAGGCGCCGCGCGTCTGGCAACTGAATTCTCCGGCAATGTGCCGGTACTGAATGCGGGTGACGGCTCCAACCAGCATCCGACGCAAACCCTGCTGGATCTGTTCACCATTCAGGAAACTCAGGGCCGTCTGGACAATCTGCAGATAGCGATGGTAGGCGACCTGAAATATGGTCGTACCGTCCACTCCCTGACCCAGGCACTGGCGAAATTTGAGGGCAACCGCTTCTACTTTATCGCCCCGGATGCGCTGGCAATGCCGCAATACATTCTGGATATGCTGAATGAAAAAGGTATCGCCTGGAGCCTGCATGGCACTATCGAAGAGGTGATGGCGGAAGTGGACATTCTCTATATGACCCGCGTACAGAAAGAACGTCTGGACCCGTCTGAATACGCCAACGTGAAAGCACAGTTTGTTCTGCGCGCCAGCGATCTGAATGGTGCGAGAGAGAATATGAAAGTTCTGCATCCGCTGCCGCGTATCGATGAGATCACTACCGACGTTGATAAGACGCCACATGCCTGGTATTTCCAGCAGGCAGGCAACGGGATATTCGCTCGCCAGGCGTTACTGGCACTGGTTCTGAACCGCGATCTGGCACTGTAAGGGGAAATGACGATGACACACGATAACAAACTGCAAGTAGAAGCCATCAAACGTGGCACTGTGATTGACCATATTCCCGCACAGGTTGGTTTCAAGCTGCTGACGCTGTTCAAACTGACAGAGACCGACCAGCGTATCACTATCGGTCTGAACCTGCCGTCTGGCGAGATGGGCCGTAAGGACCTGATTAAAATTGAAAATACCTTCCTGACCGACGAGCAGGTTAACCAGTTGTCCCTGTACGCTCCACAAGCGACGGTAAATCGCATTGACGACTATGACGTCGTGGGTAAATCGCGCCCCAGCCTGCCGGAGCGTATCGATAATGTGCTGGTATGCCCGAACAGCAACTGCATCAGCCATGCTGAGCCGGTTTCATCCAGTTTTGCAGTGAAAAAGCGCGCCGATGACATCGCACTCAAATGCAAATACTGTGAAAAAGAGTTTTCGCATTATGTGGTGCTGGCCAACTAATTGGGGTTGGTAATGAATTCCCGGCTCCCTATAATGACCGGGAACATTCTATTACCGCTGTAATTCAGGAGAAATCATGAGCAAGACTATCGCGACGGAAAATGCACCAGCAGCAATCGGCCCATACGTTCAGGGCGTAGACCTGGGTAGCATGATCATCACTTCCGGTCAGATCCCGGTCGATCCAAAAACCGGTAGCGTATCGGAAGACGTGTCCGCTCAGGCGCGTCAGTCGCTGGAAAACGTGAAGGCTATCGTAGAAGCTGCAGGCCTGAAAGTCGGCGACATCGTAAAAACAACCGTGTTCGTTAAAGACCTGAACGATTTCGCCACCGTTAACGCCACCTACGAAGCGTTCTTCACCGAGCACAACGCCACCTTCCCTGCGCGCTCTTGCGTGGAAGTTGCCCGTCTGCCGAAAGACGTGAAAATCGAGATTGAAGCGATCGCCGTTCGTCGCTAAACAATGAAGAAATCCGGGCGCGAAAGCCCGGATTTTTGTCACTGCATGGCAATCACAGCACGCCAAACAATTTCGGCAGGAATAACGAAATCGCCGGAATATACGTCACTAACATCAGTACCAGAAAAAGTACGGCGTAGAACGGCAGCATCGCCTTCACCACTTGTTCAATCTTCTGCTTACTCACCGCACTGGCAACAAACAACACCGATCCTACCGGCGGCGTAATTAGCCCAATCCCTAAGTTAACCAGCATGATCATACCAAAATGGACCGGATCAATACCGAGCGCGTTGGTTACAGGCAACAGGACCGGCGTCAGGATCAGGATCAGCGGTGCCATATCCATCAATGTACCGATCAGTAGCAGCATAATGTTAATACACATCAGGATGACGTATTTGTTATCCGAGATGCTGGTAAAGGCTTCGGTGATGCGCATCGGCAACTGCATATAGGTCATCACCGCGCCGAACGCGGCAGCAAAACCAATCAAAATCATGACGATAGTGACCGTTTTCACCGTGCGGAACATCAGTTTCGGTAGCTCAGACCACTTATAGTCGCGATAGATAAACATCGTGACAAAGAAGGCCCACAGGCAGGCAATCGCCGCTGACTCCGTCGCGGTAAAGATACCTGACAGGATGCCACCCATGATGATAACCACCGTCATCAGGCCCCACAGCGTATCAACAAAAATCTTCAATGCCTGACGAAACGGTACGCGCTCGCCTTTCGGATAACCACGCTTGTGCGCAAACGCCACGCACATCACCATCAGGCTAAAGCTTAACAACAAACCAGGCAGGATCCCGGCGATGAACAGCGCAGCAATCGAAACCGTACCGCCGGTCGCCAGCGAGTAAATAACGGAGTTATGGCTGGGTGGCGTAAGGATCGCCTGTACCGATCCACTGGCGGTCACCGCCGCAGCAAAGTCACGTGGGTAACCTTTTTTGTCCATCTCCGGGATCATCACCGAACCGATGGAGGCGGTGTCTGCCACGGATGATCCGGAAATCGCGCCAAAAAAGGTGGAAGCCACAATGTTAACCAGCGACAGCCCACCGCGAATGAAGCCAACGAAAATATAGGCAAAATTCACCAGCCGACGAGCAATCCCGCCTTCGGCCATAATCGCTCCGGCCAGAATAAAGAACGGGATAGCCAGCAATGAAAATTTGTTCACGCCGCTGGTCAGTTGGATCATCACCGCTTCCAGCGGGATATCAATATACCAGGCCCCAATGATGGCGCTAATACCAACCGCGTACGCTACCGGTACCCCAATCGCCAGCATAATGCCGAGCGTAAAGACGAGAATAAATGCATCCATCTGCTTTCCTTTATGAAATGGGGGCGGTAACTAGCTGGTCGATCCCAGCATGACAACAGGACGCTGATACTGCGGACCACGACAAATCTTTTCAGCAATAAAAAGTAGCGTGATGGCAGAACCAATGGGCAGCGGGAGATAGTTTTGCCCGGCACTGAGAAGCGGGAATTCCGCGACGGCTTGATCCCACAATTCAAGACACAGCGTGGTTCCGTACCAGAGAATGAACAGACTTATCGCAATCAGCATGAGATCGGCGACAATCGAGCAGTAGCGACGGGCGGAATCTCCCAGGCGATCAGTGACCATACTCACCGCGATATGGGAACCTGCGCGATAGCTTACCGCCGCGCCAATAAAGGTGAATGTCACCATACAGAGAATGGCGACTGGCTCAGGCCATGACAGTGCATTATTCAGAACATAACGTGCAAATATTCCGACAGGAATAATGGCGACCATAACCAATAATGCGACTCCGGCAATCCACATTGAGATCCGGTAAAGAAAATCCATTACTGATGAATAGCATTCACCCATCATCATCACCTCGAATTAATCAAAAGATTCAGACGGATGGATAATCCCATCCGTCCAATAAATTACTTCACATCCTGAATACGTTTGATCAAATCCTGGTGTTCTTTACCGTAATTATCCCTTACCGATTGCGTGGCTTTAAAGAAATAATCGGTATCAATATCATGGAACTGAACGCCATTAGCTTTCATGGTTTCCAGAGACTTCTCATTATAGGCAGCCCAGAGCTTGCGCTGTTCTACTTGCGCTTCTTTAGCGAGTTTAATGATGAGATCCTGGTCCTCTTTTTTCAATTTATCCCATTTAGCCTTCGAGAAAAGAAATAGCTCCGGGATAATAAAATGTTTACTCCAGGTATAGTTTTTAACGACAGGCAAATAGTTGTGCGCAACAAACGTTGGCGGGTTATTTTCCGTTCCGTCAATGACGCCAGTCTGCATTCCGCTAAACACTTCGCTGACGCCCATTACAATGGAGTTAGCGCCCATTGCTTTTAAAGTATCCAGCGCGATCGGGCTCGCCTGAACGCGGATTTTCATACCGTGCAAATCTTCCGGTTTAACCACCGGGTTTTTGGTAATCAGGTTACGTGTTCCGGCATCCATCCAGCCGAGAAACACCAGACGTGATTTACTGTTTGCCGTCAGGCGATCGCCAATTTCCTGGCCAATCATACCGTCAAGCACCTGATGCATATGGTTTTCATCGCGAAAAATATACGGCAGTGTAAACACGTTAATCTCAGGGAGTATTGCTGCTACTGGCGTCATCGAGACACGAATAATATCGATAGCGCCTAATTGTGCCTGCTCAATCATCTGTTTTTCGTCGCCCAACACGCCACCCGGGAATGTTTTAATCTCCAGACGACCATCCGTCGCAGCACTCAGCTTCTCTCCCATGTGCTTCACTGCCACAACGTTCGGGTAATCAGCCGGGTGAACATCTGCGGCGCGAAAAGTTTGGGCCAACGTTGAATGGCTGGTCAGTAATACTGATACACCAATGCACAGACTTAACAGGTTTTTTGTCAGTTTCATTTGTCCTTCTCCAGAAGTTCATAATATCCATTAACAGGAATAGCTTGCAGAGCAAATGACTGCCGGAATTAGAAATGGGCAGCGAGAAACTTTCTTTACGACGTTACCTGTGCAGACTAACTGGTGTAACAATTTATTTCACTGACTGCCTTCACAAAAAAACGTCAACGCTAATAATTTTTAGCACAGTGTTTCATTTTTGCAACGCAGATCGTTTTATTGATAAGAAAACAAAGAGAGAGGAAGGGATTGTTACCAATTTGCCCTGTTAGTATTTCAATAAAAATAAAACAGAAATATCGTCGAGTAATATCTTCGAATGAAATAAAAAAATGCCGGATAGTGACCCAAGCACTATCCGGCAGAGAACTAAAAGATTATTGCCAGCCGTAGCGACGGCTATAAAAACCTTTCACTAATTGGGTCAATGTCATGTAACCAGCCAGAATCGCAATCAGCCACGGGAAGTAGCTCAGCGGCAGAGCCTGCAATTGTAAGTAGCTGGCCAACGGTGAGAATGGCAGCGCAATCCCCACCACCATGACCACCAGCGTCATCAGCATTAACGGCCATGCAGCACGGCTCTGGATAAACGGTACACGGCGGGTACGGATCATATGCACAATCAGCGTTTGCGACAGCAGACCCACCACAAACCAGCCAGACTGGAACAACGTCTGATGTTCTGGCGTATTGGCATGGAAGACGAACCACATCAGACAAAATGTCAGAATATCGAAGATGGAGCTGATTGGCCCAAAGAACAACATAAAGCGGCCCAGTTCGGCAGGATTCCAGCGCTGCGGTTTTTTGATCTGCTCTTCATCAACGTTATCAAAAGGAATAGCAACCTGGGATACATCATACAGCAGGTTCTGAATCAGTAAGTGCAGCGGCAACATTGGCAGGAAAGGCAGAAATGCGCTCGCCACCAGCACGCTAAAAACGTTACCAAAGTTAGAGCTGGCGGTCATTTTGATATACTTAAGCATATTCGAGAAGGTACGACGCCCCTCGATGACCCCTTCTTCCAGTACCATCAGGCTCTTTTCCAGCAGGATGATATCTGCCGCTTCACGGGCAATATCTACCGCACCATCAACGGAAATGCCAATATCCGCCGCACGCAGTGCCGGGGCATCGTTAATGCCATCGCCCATAAATCCAACCACATGACCTTCGCGTTTCAGCAACGTGACAATGCGCTCTTTGTGCATCGGCGTAAGACGGGCAAACAGCGTCGTGCTCTGGGCCAGTTGTGCCAGCTCGTCATCGCTTAGCCCTTCAATGCTGCTACCAATAACCACATCGCCCGCATCCAGACCTACTTCATGACAGACTTTTGCCGCCACCAGTTCGCTGTCTCCGGTGAGGATTTTCACCGTAATACCGCTGGCCTTCAGCGCCTTCAGAGCCGGAGCGGTGGTCTCTTTCGGCGGATCGAGGAACGCAATGTATCCTTCGAGGATCAGGTCGGACTCATCAATACGCTGATAATCTCCCTCACGTGCGGGCAGGTATTTGGTCGCCACCGCCACCACGCGCAATCCCTGGCGGTTAAGCGTATCGGTAACGCGTTTAACCCGACGCAGCATATTGTCATCCAGCGGAACAATCTCGCCATTGTGACGCACCTGGGTACAGACACTGAGGATCTCCTGTAGTGCCCCTTTGCACACCAGCTGATGCACATCAGTTTCTTCCGCCACTACCACCGACATCCGGCGGCGCTCGAAATCAAACGGGATCTCATCGATTTTCTGCCAGCGGGTAGAGAGCAGGCGGGCCGATTCTTCATCGACACCTTCCAGCACCGCGGTATCCAGCAGGTTTTTCAGCCCGGTCTGGTAATGGCTGTTCAGCCACGCGGAATGCAGCACATGCTCACTGGGCTTACCGGAGATATCGGTATGATTCTCCAGCACGATTTTGTCCTGAGTTAGCGTACCGGTTTTATCGGTGCACAGAATATCCATCGCGCCAAAGTTCTGGATGGCATCAAGGTGCTTAACGATAACTTTTTGCTTCGACAGTTTCACCGCACCACGCGCCAGCGTGGAAGTGACGATCATGGGCAGCATTTCCGGCGTCAGTCCCACCGCCACAGAAAGAGCAAACAGCGCAGCTTCCCACCAGTCGCCTTTGGTATAACCGTTGATGATAAGCACAACAGGTGCCATCACCAGCATAAAACGGATCAACAGCATGCTGACACGGCTGATCCCTTTCTGGAACGCATTCTGCTCGCTTTCCTGCTCAGTAACTCGACCCGCCAGTTGTCCAAACCAGGTATTGGCCCCGGTAGAAATGACGATAGCCTGCGCCGTACCGCTCACCACGTTGGTGCCCATAAAGCACAGGGTATCGCACTCCAGCGGGTTGCTTTGCTGCGGGTTTCGGCTGTTCGCCACTTTCTCAACCGGCAGTGATTCTCCGGTAAGCGAGGCTTGCGCCACAAACAGGTCACGCGCCTGAACGATGCGTAAGTCAGCCGGGATCATATCGCCTGCCGCCAGTTTGATGATGTCGCCAGGAACAAGCTGGTCGATCGGCAACTCTACCCAGCCGTTTTCTCCTTTCTCGTTGATCACCCGCAGTACCGTGGCGGTGTTGCTGACCATCGCTTTCAGCGCATCTGCCGCTTTGGTTGAACGCGCCTCCTGCACAAAATTCAGTAACGTAGAGATAGCAACCATCAGGGCAATTACGCCTGCAGCAAACAGATCCTCAGTGGCATAGGAAATGCCGCCCAGAATGGTGAGCAAAATATTAAATGGGTTACGGTAACAGACCCACAGATGCACCCACCACGGCAACGGTTTCTGTGCCGGCAACTGGTTTTCACCGTGTTTCTCACGGGCACTTTCCACTTCAGCGGCGTTCAAGCCTTCAGGGTGCGCATCAAACGTTTTCCACAGCGCTTCCTCTTCCATCAGCGCCATTTTCAGGCAATGTTCGCTCAGGGAAGGTGGGATCGGCGCGCTGGCAACAGCCTGGGCATTGGGCAATGGATCGCGATGCACCAGACGATGAGGCAAATGACGATTGAGCCGGGCAAACAGCTGGCGGGTAATATTTTTAAACATAGGCAGTCCCCCTGCGCCAGTAAACACAGGCGCAGTGAATACATCAGGCACAGCAAAGCCTTGCCTGATGGCAATCTAAAATCACAACAGGGACGTCAGAACGTCACTGTCTTACATATCCGGTAAGACAGTGAAAGCAGGCTTACCGGAAAGGTTTATTTCTCCGTTTCGGGAGAGGGGTGGGATCGGGATCCATACAGCCTCCGGTAAGTGAGTGAGTTGCGCGGCGCATTATACGCAGAAAACCATAAGGTTCGTGGCAATTATGGCGGTATGATAAACCACAGTAACTAAACCAAACGTATACACATTGCCTGAATAACAAAGTAAATAAAGCAGACTTTGCCCATTGCACTCCACTTGAGTAAAGTTACCCTCTTAATTAAAACTGAATGCGCTACGGGAAAACAGGATGCAGAATCGGCTGACTATTAAAGACATCGCCCGCTTAAGCGGCGTGGGAAAATCAACAGTTTCCCGCGTTCTCAACAATGAAAGCGGTGTCAGCGAACGCACCCGTGAACGTGTTGAAGCGGTAATGAATCAGCACGGTTTTTCCCCTTCCCGCTCCGCACGCGCCATGCGTGGGCAAAGTGACAAAGTGGTAGCAATTATCGTCACGCGCCTGGATTCACTTTCAGAAAATCTCGCCGTCCAGACCATGCTGCCCGCCTTCTATGAGCAGGGTTACGATCCTATTATGATGGAAAGCCAGTTTTCACCTGAACTGGTAGAAGAGCATTTGGGCATGCTCAGACGTCGCAATATTGACGGCGTGGTACTGTTTGGTTTTACCGGTATTACAGAAGCCATGATCGCTTCCTGGCAGGACTCTCTGGTGCTACTGGCAAGAGATGCCAAAGGTTTCGCCTCCGTCTGTTATGACGATGAGGGTGCAATCCATACTCTGATGCAACGTCTGTACGACCGTGAACATCGCCAGATCAGTTTTCTTGGTGTTCCCCATAGCGATGTGACCACCGGTAAGCGCCGCCATGAGGCTTACCTTGCATTCTGCAAGAAACATAAACTGCATCCTGTTGCTGCTCTGCCAGGTCTCGCCATGAAGCAGGGTTATGAGCATGCCGCAGATGTCATTACTCCGGAAACCACGGCCCTGGTATGCGCGACGGATACCCTTGCCCTTGGGGTCAGCAAATATTTGCAGGAGCAGCGGATCGATAATCTGCAACTGGCGAGTGTGGGGAATACACCACTGATGAAATTCCTCCATCCGGAGATCATCACTGTCGATCCCGGTTACGCCGAAGCCGGACGACAGGCGGCTTTACAGCTGATCGAACAGATCAACGGCCGCAGCGAGCCGCGCCAAATCATCATCCCATCCACCCTTTCCTGATCGCTTTCTGAGCGTTAATTTGTGATCTTCGCTACGTTTCGGGAACGTTCCCATTTTTAAATATTCAACGAAGATATACTCTGACGCCAGGTCAACAACAGGGCTTAATAATGAGCAAAATAAAACAAGCAGACATCGATCGGCTGATTGAGCTGGTGGGCGGGCGCGACAATATCGCCACGGTGAGTCATTGCATCACGCGCCTGCGTTTTGTGCTGAATCAGCCTGCGAACGCCAGGCCGAAAGAGATCGAACAACTTCCGATGGTCAAAGGCTGTTTCACCAACGCCGGGCAGTTCCAGGTGGTGATTGGCACCGAGGTGGGCGATTACTACAAAGCGCTGCTGGCGACCACCGGACAGGCCAGTGCCGACAAAGAGCAGGCGAAAAAAGCCGCGCGGCAGAACATGAAATGGCACGAGCAGATGATTTCTCATTTCGCAGAGATCTTCTTCCCGCTGCTGCCGGCGTTGATTAGCGGAGGCTTGATCTTAGGGTTTCGTAACGTGATCGGCGATCTGCCGATGAGCAACGGCCAGACGCTGGCGCAGATGTATCCCTCACTGAAAACGCTTTATGACTTTCTGTGGCTGATTGGCGAGGCGATTTTCTTCTATCTGCCGGTCGGGATCTGCTGGTCTGCGGTGAAGAAAATGGGCGGTACGCCGATCCTTGGCATTGTGCTCGGCGTCACGCTGGTTTCCCCGCAACTGATGAACGCCTACCTGCTGGGTCAGCAAGTGCCGGAAGTATGGAATTTCGGCCTGTTTACTATCGAAAAAGTCGGTTATCAGGCACAGGTCATTCCAGCTCTGCTGGCAGGTCTGGCACTTGGATTGATTGAAACGCGCCTGAAACGCATCGTCCCGGACTACCTGTATCTGGTGGTGGTTCCGGTGTGCTCACTGATCCTCGCGGTGTTCCTCGCCCATGCGTTTATTGGTCCGTTTGGCCGCTGGATTGGCGATGGTGTCGCCTTTGCTGTGCGTCATCTGATGACCGGCAGTTTTGCTCCGATTGGCGCAGCGCTGTTCGGCTTCCTGTACGCCCCACTGGTGATCACCGGAGTGCATCAGACCACGCTCGCTATCGACATGCAGATGATTCAAAGCATGGGCGGAACGCCTGTGTGGCCGCTCATTGCGCTGTCGAATATCGCTCAGGCCTCTGCAGTGGTCGGCATCATTATCTCCAGTCGTAAACATAACGAGCGGGAAATTTCCGTTCCTGCTGCGATCTCCGCTTATCTGGGAGTGACTGAACCGGCAATGTACGGCATCAACCTGAAATACCGTTTCCCGATGCTGTGCGCGATGATCGGCTCCGGCCTTGCCGGACTGCTGTGCGGTCTGAACGGCGTGATGGCGAATGGTATTGGCGTCGGCGGCTTGCCGGGCATCCTTTCCATCCAGCCAACCTACTGGCAGGTATTTGGCCTGGCAATGGTTATCTCGATTGTTATCCCGATGGTACTGACCTCGTTCATCTACCAGCGTAAATACCGTCAGGGCACATTACAGATTGTCTGACTTTTTTTCGGGGCGCAGTTGCGCCCCATCGCATTTGCAGGAAATAACGATGAATATTCCCCACTGGTGGCAAAACGGCGTTATCTATCAGATTTACCCCAAGAGTTTTCAGGACACAACCGGTAGCGGCACTGGCGATTTACGCGGTGTGACACAACGTCTCGACTATCTGCAAAAACTGGGGATAGATGCCATCTGGCTGACGCCATTCTACATTTCGCCGCAGGTTGATAACGGCTACGATGTCGCTGATTACATTTCCGTCGACCCGGCCTACGGTACGCTGGATGATTTTGACGAACTGGTGGCGCAGGCGAAAACGCGCGGCATCCGTATTATTCTGGATATGGTGTTTAACCATACTTCGACGCAACACGCCTGGTTTCGCGAGTCGCTGGATAAAGACAGTCCGTATCGTCAGTTTTATATCTGGCGCGATGGTACACCGGACGCATGCCCGAATAACTGGCGTTCAAAATTCGGTGGCAGCGCCTGGGGCTGGCACGCTGAAAGCGAGCAGTATTATCTGCACCTCTTTGCCCCGGAGCAGGCTGACCTGAACTGGGAAAACCCGGCAGTGCGCGCGGAGCTGAAAAAAGTCTGTGAATTCTGGGCCGATCGCGGCGTAGATGGACTGCGCCTCGACGTCGTGAACCTTATCTCCAAAGAGCAGGACTTCCCGAGCGATCCTGACGGTGATGGACGCCGTTTTTATACCGATGGCCCACGCGTGCATGAATTTTTACGCGAAATGAACCGCGACGTCTTCACGCCACGTAATCTGATGACGGTGGGCGAGATGTCTTCTACTTCGCTTGCTCATTGTCAGCAATACGCCGCACAGGACGGCAGCGAATTATCGATGACCTTCAACTTCCACCACCTGAAAGTAGACTACCCCAATGGTGAAAAGTGGACACTGGCAAAGCCAGATTATGTGGCGTTGAAAGCCCTGTTTCGCCACTGGCAGCAGGGTATGCACGACACCGCCTGGAACGCACTGTTCTGGTGTAACCACGATCAGCCGCGCATCGTTTCACGCTTTGGTGATGAAGGGAAATACCGCATACCTGCGGCCAAAATGCTGGCAATGGTGCTGCACGGTATGCAGGGCACACCCTATATCTACCAGGGCGAAGAGATTGGCATGACCAACCCGCATTTTCGACAGATTACCGATTATCGCGATGTGGAAAGCCACAATATGTTTGCCGAACTGAATGCCGCTGGGCGTGATGCCGATGAACTGCTGGCGATCCTCGCCAGTAAATCCCGCGATAACAGCCGCACGCCGATGCAGTGGGACCGCAGCAAACATGCCGGTTTTACGCAGGGGGAGCCGTGGATCAATCTGTGCGACAACGCGGCTGATATCAATGTCTCAGCAGCGCTTGATGATGCCGATTCGGTATTTTACGCCTATCAGAAACTGATCGCCTTACGCAAAACTGAACCAGTTATCACCTGGGGCGACTACGAGGATCTGTTACCGGAAAGCCCGCATCTGTGGTGCTATCAGCGAGAATGGCAAGGACAGCGGCTGCTGGTCATTGCCAACCTGAGCGAGACCTTCCAACCCTGGCAACCGATCCATACCGGTGGAAACTGGCAGGTGCTGATGCACAACTATGCCGAGGTCGCCAGCCAGCCCGGGGGCATGACATTGCGTCCTTTTGAAGCTATCTGGTGGCTGCAAAAATAGCTTGCAATTGGTTTTAAGCCCGGTGCGTATAGCGCTGCCGGGCTTCTCTGCATGCATCCAGCCTACCCTTCTGTTTTTGTTGAATAATTAATCAGATTTTTCTCACCACAATTTACAATCGGCTGCAGTGCCCGTCATCTGTACGCTCCAGTTTTTACTTTGAGCTACGTCAATAAAAACGTAAACATCCTTGATGCAAATCACTACATATAGAACTTAAAATGTACTCCGACCCAATATGTTGTATTAATCGACTACAATTGCTACAACAACATTTCCCTTCATAGCAGTGGAAATGTGGATAAAAGAGGTCTGGATTGCGAGAAGTCATTGGATAGAAAGATGAATAAACCGATGAACGCTCCCTAACCTCTGTGGATAACCTGTTCTTATAAATATGGAGTGATCATGACACCGCATGTGATGAAACGAGATGGCTGTAAAGTGCCGTTTAAATCAGAGCGCATCAAAGAAGCCATTCTGCGTGCAGCTAAAGCAGCGGGAGTCGATGACGCAGATTACTGTGCCACCGTCGCAGAAGTCGTTAGCAGCCAGATGAATGAGCGCAGCCAGGTCGATATCAACGAGATCCAGACAGCGGTAGAAAACCAGCTGATGTCTGGTCCGTACAAACAACTCGCCCGTGCGTACATCGAATACCGCCACGATCGTGATATACAGCGTGAAAAACGTGGCCGTCTGAACCAGGAAATTCGTGGTCTGGTTGAACAAACCAACTCAGCTCTGCTGAACGAAAACGCCAATAAAGACAGTAAAGTGATCCCGACCCAGCGCGACCTGCTGGCCGGTATCGTCGCCAAACACTATGCACGTCAGCACCTGCTGCCGCGTGATGTCGTCCAGGCACACGAGCGTGGTGATATTCACTATCACGATCTCGACTACTCGCCATTCTTCCCGATGTTTAACTGCATGCTGATCGACCTGAAAGGTATGCTGACGCAGGGCTTTAAGATGGGTAATGCGGAGATTGAGCCGCCAAAATCTATCTCGACTGCAACCGCCGTTACGGCACAAATCATCGCGCAGGTTGCCAGCCATATTTACGGCGGCACCACCATTAACCGTATTGATGAAGTCCTGGCACCGTTCGTGACCGAGAGCTTTAACAAACACCGCAAAACTGCTGAAGAGTGGCAGATCCCGGATGCAGACGGTTATGCGCATTCCCGTACCGAGAAAGAGTGCTATGACGCATTCCAGTCACTCGAGTATGAAGTGAACACGCTGCATACCGCCAATGGTCAGACGCCGTTCGTCACCTTTGGTTTTGGCCTGGGTACCAGTTGGGAATCTCGTTTGATTCAGCAGTCCATCCTGCGTAACCGTATTGCCGGTCTGGGTAAAAATCGTAAAACTGCCGTCTTCCCGAAACTGGTGTTCGCTATCCGTGACGGTCTGAACCATAAGTTTGGCGATCCGAACTATGACATCAAACAGCTGGCGCTGGAGTGCGCGAGCAAGCGTATGTACCCGGACATCCTGAACTACGATCAGGTCGTAAAAGTCACCGGTTCGTTCAAAACCCCGATGGGCTGTCGTAGTTTCCTCGGTGTTTGGGAAAACGAGAACGGCGAGCAGATCCATGACGGTCGTAACAACCTCGGCGTGATCAGCCTCAACCTGCCACGTATTGCGCTGGAAGCCCACGGCGACGAAGCCACTTTCTGGAAGTTGCTGGACGATCGTCTGGTGCTGGCGCGTAAAGCGCTGATGACCCGCATCGCTCGTCTGGAAGGCGTAAAAGCCCGCGTAGCGCCAATCCTGTATATGGAAGGTGCCTGCGGTGTGCGCCTGAAAGCGGATGATGACGTGTCTGAAATCTTCAAAAATGGCCGTGCATCAATCTCTCTGGGTTATATCGGTATTCACGAGACCATCAATGCGCTGTTTGGTGATACGCACTTGTACGACAGCGAAGCGCTTCGTGCCAAGGGCATTGCCATTGTCGAACGTCTGCGTAAGGCAGTCGATCAGTGGAAAGACGAGACCGGTTACGGCTTCAGCCTGTACAGCACACCGAGTGAAAACCTGTGCGATCGTTTCTGCCGTCTGGATACCGCCGAGTTTGGTGTCGTGCCGGGCGTGACCGACAAGGGTTACTACACCAACAGCTTCCACCTCGACGTGGAGAAAAAGGTTAATCCTTACGACAAGATCGATTTCGAAGCACCGTACCCGCCGCTGGCGAATGGCGGCTTCATTTGCTACGGCGAGTATCCGAACATTCAGCATAACCTGAAAGCGCTGGAAGACGTCTGGGATTACAGCTACCAGCATGTGCCGTATTACGGTACTAACACGCCTATCGATGAGTGCTATGAGTGCGGCTTTACCGGTGAGTTTGAGTGCACCAGCAAAGGCTTCACCTGCCCGAAATGTGGTAATCATGATGCAGCCCGCGTGTCGGTGACCCGCCGTGTATGCGGTTATTTAGGCAGCCCGGACGCACGCCCGTTTAATGCCGGTAAGCAAGAAGAAGTGAAGCGCCGCGTTAAGCATTTAGGTAATGGGCAACTCGGTTAATCCCTCACGGTTTTATGCCCGGTGGCGCTACGCTTACCGGGCCTACAAACTGTGCATACATTGTAGGCCGGATAAGCAAAACGCCATCCGGCATGGTTAAGCGAAATGAATTATCACCAGTATTACCCTGTCGACATCGTCAACGGTCCCGGCACTCGCTGTACCCTGTTTGTTTCAGGGTGCGTGCACGAATGCCCTGGCTGCTATAACAAAAGCACCTGGCGGCTAAACTCCGGCCAGCCGTTTACCACAGAGATGGAAGACAAGATCATTGCCGATCTGAACGATACACGGATCCATCGTCAGGGGATCTCGCTGTCGGGCGGCGATCCACTTCATCCGCAAAACGTGCCGGATATTCTGAAACTGGTACAGCGCATTCACGCTGAGTGTCCGGGAAAAGATATCTGGGTGTGGACTGGCTACAAACTCGATGAGCTCAATGCCGAGCAAATGCAGGTGGTGGATCTCATCAACGTGCTGGTCGATGGTAAATTTGTTCAGGATCTCAAAGACCCGGCGCTTATCTGGCGCGGTAGCAGCAACCAGGTTGTGCATCATTTGCGCTAACACTTCAGGCGGATGATGTTCTGTTTTCCGCCTGTCAAAACCGGCTCACACACTCCATCGCGACTGCTTTGAATTCGTTAAAGTCACGGCAGGTACAGAGTCTTGCCATGGCGCGTTCGCGCAGAAAAGTAACGAAAATATCGTAGATTGCCATCGCCTCTTCGTACTCGCTTTTGCTAATGGCGAGTAAAAAGATCACGTGTGCGGTTTCATCTCCCCAGGCAATGCCCTGCGGAGCGAGGACCGTGTAGACCACCGTTTTCTTGGCCAGCAAACCGAGCGCGTGCGGTAGTGCAATGCCGTCACCCAGCATGGTGCTAACGATGGCCTCACGTTCCACCACCGAACTGACAAACTCCGCATCCACAAAACCTTCATCCTGCAACTGATGGCATAGTGTGTTGAACAGCGTCTGTTGATCCATTTGCCCGTCGACAATACGAAAATGCGTCGCATCGAAGTATTTGTCCAGCATCCATGGGCGGGTCCTGTCCACCAGCACCAGTTTACCAATTTGCTCCAGTTGATAATCTGTTGGAAACGGCGCAATCATCACTACGGGCTTATCTTTTTCGCTAATTCGCGCAGTAGAGATAACAAAGTCTTCGCTAATACTGTCCCGTTGTTCATAGTCTCGCAGCGTCACGGTACTTACAATTTCAATCTGCGAGTACTTACGCGCCAGCACCGCTTCAATCATCCTTGCCATCGCATTTCCCGCATCACAGACCAGAAGTACACGGGGCTGTCGTTGGTAACCGATGTTGTAACTACGTTCCAGCCCAACACCAATATGCAGGACAAGGAAGCCAATCTCATTTTCACTGATCGTATACGGGGTGTATTTCCCCCATCCCGACACGGCAGCAAGTGTCATGTCCCATGCCATTGGATAGTGCTGTTTAATATTTTCCAGCAGCGGATTAGGGATCATGATCTGGTAGCGTACCCGGGTGATCATCGTCTTAATATGCGTTAGCAGGTCGGCATGCAGTTGCTGGTCATTCAGCAGGTTATAGTTGTACTGGGTGTTGATAAAACGCAGGATGTAATTAACCAGCGCCTCATCATCGTCAGCATTGATGGCACTGGGGGCGATCTCCTGAACCTGACGGGCAGCAATATGCACCTTCAGCCAGTTTTCTTCAAAAACGGAAAGCGGTTTATCTGCCAACTGGTGCAATACCGCCGCAATTTCCCGCGTAGCAAGGCACACCGCATGTTCGACTTCTTCTGCGGCGAACTCAGGAAGTGGATACCCCTCGCTAATCCTGCGTACCGCCACCGCACAATATAAGCGCAGAAAAAGCTCGCCCTCATCGGTCAGGCTGATATGAAAACGGGAAAAAATATCCTGTAAAACAGGTTGCAACTGCTGCGGTACGCCAGCATTGAGCGCCTCTTCCATTACCAGCGGATGGGCAGGATCTTGCTGTGCCAGCGTCCACAGAAGATCGGTCAAACAGGCCCGAATCGCCATCTCGCTACCGAACAGCTTCATTCCATGCCGGGGGCGCGTTTCCAGCGTCAGATGATAACGTTGCAGGTGTTCACGCACCTCCGCCATGTCATTCTGCAGCGTCGCCCGACTGATGAACCATTCATCAGCTAAATCTTCCAACTTTAGCGAAAAAGCCGATGTCAGAAAACGGACCACCAGCCAGTGAACCCGTTCCCGGCTGGTACGCGGTATACGCAACAGCTGCTCTGGTTGCTGCGTTTGCAACGCATGATAACTTGCCGGATCGTCAATTTTAAGCTGGTAGCCGTTGCCCCGACTGAGAACAAACTGTGCGCCATACTGGGTGAGTAGCGTATTCAGCGCGGTGATATCCGCTCGTACAGTACGTGTGGAAACCGACAACCGCTGCGCCAGCTCATCCTGCGGCAGCGCCTCGTTTTGCAGCATGTCAAACAGCTGTGCTAAACGTTGGTTGGGGAATCGCACGTCTTTTTCCTCATCAGTCAGTTAACCTACACAGGCCCTGGTGATCGCCAGCAGCTGGCGTACATCATCCGGACGAGTGTTCCCATTCACCTTATCAATAATAGAACTATAAATGTGAGGAATGATTTTGCTCACGCCTGCATCAAGCGCTATCTGCAGGATTTCCGCAAAGTTATCCAGGTCTATACCACCCGTTGGCTCCAGCCAGAAGTCATGCCGGGCGCAGGCTTCAGCCACAGCCTTGTACTCGTTACGGCACTTGAGACCGCCCATCGGGAAGTATTTAATCGAACTGCCGCCCATGTCTTTGAGCAGGGCGATAGCTGTTTCTAGTGGAACAATGCCATCCGGAGACTGGCTGCTCAGCGGCCCGGTGGAGATTTTGACCATACCAGGCGTTCCGGTAGGTGACACAAGACCATTGACCACCGTCTCATTCTGCCCCAGCAGCGCACGGCTGGTTGCCACGCCGGTAAAAACCTGGTTTACATGCTGTGGCTGTACCTGGCGGGAGATTTCACTGACCATCGCCGACTGGTTGGGATCACCGGCTCCCAGGCCCACAGAGAGCACATTGTCGATAAGCGCCGCATATTCGCGCATATCCGCCACAGCGCTTTCAACATCCGGGTAATTTTTAGAGAGCACGCCGACCAGCACATGACCTTCAGCCGCCGCATAAATATCCCGGGCATTCTCTTTGGAACCCGCCAGCACGTTCAGGCAAACGCGATCGCGATAAAAGTTAGGGGTCAGTTTCATGCTTTTTTCTCCTGCCGGGTCACGTCACCAATACGACGCGCCACAATCTCCAGTTGTGCGCGATCGACGCTGCGCACATCCGCTTCAATAATCCCTTCGTTGGCTTTATAGCCACGGAAATAAATCGCGTACTCACCCTGTTTAAGCGCATCAACCAGTTCCCCCGTGGCAATACCGGTCACCGCTTCGTCAAACTTAATCTCTGCACGGGCGATGTCGCGTCCTGCGCTATCCCATACCACGCGGGCGCTAACGCCATTAAAGGTATTCAGCGTATTGATAAATGGTGTCATTTTTTCCACCATTTCCGCGCCGCTCTCTTTCTGCGCGTTCAGATAGAGTTCAATGGCACAGGTCAGACCGAGAATGCCTTCTTTGCCGACCTTCATTGCCCTCCCAATACCCGCTGTCTGGCGTTTTACCCACTCGACATACTGAGTTTTGCCGATCACCAGACCGCTGGTTGGCCCTTCAATGGCTTTCGCACCGCTATAAATCACCAGGTCCGCGCCAACACGGTAATAGCATTGCAAATCTTCTTCCGCCGCCGCATCGACAATCAGCGGCAAGTTATGCGTACGCGCTACCACTGCGGCCTGCTCCACACTAAGCATGCTTTTCTGCACACAGTGGTGGGATTTGATATACAGAATGGCCGCCGTGCGTGGTGTAATAGCGGCTGCCAGTTGTGCCGCAGAGCATTCGTTAGCGTAACCCGCCTCCACCAACTTACCGCCGCCAAGCGCCACCATGCTGCCAACCGGTGCGCCAAAGTTGACGTTGTGTCCTCTTGGCAGCACGATTTCATTGTTGTCGATTGGCGTAACGTGCAGATTTTCCAGCAGCCAGTCACTGTCCTTAACCAACACAGCGGCAACCGACAGGGCAATCCCTGCCGAAGCGCAGGAGACGACCGTAGCCCCCTCTACTTCCAGTAGCTTTGCGATGTAGTCTCCTGTTTTGTTGACCAGATCTTTCATCTCAAAGTACTGATTCATCCCTTCCATCGCGGCCTGTACAACCTCCGGGCGCGGCGTGGAAACACCGAGCGCCGTCATGCGACCGGAAGTGTTAATCACCTGTTTTAAATCGTATTTTTCAAAAATCGAAGACATGTTCTGCGCTCCCTTGTTCGGTCATATAACCCTTGCCCGCACGTATTGCGGCAAGCGGCACCAGCAGTTGATCTGCCTGTAAGCTGTCTTTTTCTGCATCGACCAGCACGGCTGGCTGGCGTTTAAGCATAAAGAGGGTGAGATCAGCATCCTGACCTACCTGAAGTCGGCCTTTGTTTTTCAAACGCAGACCGTCAGCAGCATTGGCGGTCACGCAGTCAATAACCTGCGGTAGCGACATGCCGATGGCGAGAAACTTGGACATCACATTGGCAAGCGAATACACCGGGCCGCTGATGCGATTACGGCAATAGATGTCTGAGCTGATGGTATGCGGCAGAATGCCTAAACTGATGGCGCGCTTCGCGACCGCAAAGCTCAGGCTGGCAGTGCCGTGCCCGACATCAAGGCGTACACCACGCGCGAGAGCCTGCGACACCGAGGCTCGCAGCTCGCCTTCTGGCGTCAGAATGCGGTTCGGTTTGCCGTTGTAACAGTGGGTAATGATATCGCCCGCCGCCAGGCGCTCGGCAATTTCATCCAGATCCGGCGGGTTATTACCAATATGTACCATCAACGGCAAGTCGCCGTTTTCGGCCTGCATCACTTTGGCATGCTCCAGCGGCGTAATGCCGTTTTCACCGACCACGCTGCTGCTCATCCGCGCCTTCAGGCCGACGATAAAATCAGGGTAGCGGTTGACCGCCTGTCGCACCGCATCGGCATCAATGTTGGTCATGTTCGCCAGTTCATTTTGGGCGATAAGCCCAACGCGAGAGATATTCAGTAGCGCATAAACATCAGTGATCGCTTCACGAGTCAGCGTGTAAAAATCGTCAATATCATCAGCCCCGGTACTACCTGCATCGACCACCGTGGTGACGCCGGTGGCAATACCGACGCTGTCTGGCTGGTCATGATAAATCGGAGATTTCGGGTAGCAGTGGACGTGAGAATCAATCCAGCCTGCGCTGACGTAGCACTCGCCGCGTAAGTCGATAGTTTTTGCCGCCGGGCTATCAACATCGCCCAGCGCCGCAATTTTGCCGTCTTTGAGAGCAATATCGCTCACCGTATCGTCAACCAGACGCGCATGGCGCAGGAGTAAATCAAACATCGTTCTCTCCTTTGCCGGACAGGGCTGAGTAATCGCTCTGTCCGGCCTACAAAACAGCAGTGTTAGCTAATCGCAATCGGGAAGATTGATCCCAAAATCATCGCACCGAGGATCGCCCCGCCAGTGATCGGTTTTTGCCACAGGTAAAACAGCAGCGCACCCGCCAGAGAGCCGATACCGATAGGGATGGAGGCAGTCATCGCACTGAGAATGATCAACGGCCCAAGGAAGCGACCAGAGGCGTTACCGGCCCCCATCATTACGTCAGCGCCATAGGTCGAGTCGCTCTGATTGATGGTGAACTTACGCGCCAGAATGATGATGTAGCCAATCGCCAGGCCAATCACCAGACCCGTGACCAACGAGGCGGCAAAGTTCGCTACCGGGAAAATAATGCCCGCGCCCAGCAACAATGCCGGGACGCCCAGGCCAACACCGGTCTGAATCGCCCCACCGATATCAAGGATCCCTACCAGCGAACCTTCAATGATTCGGGCAAACAGGAAACTTGCGCCAAACGCCGCAACCGCGCCGTAGGATCCGGTGTCCATTCCCGCTTTCAGCATCGCCACAAATGCCACTTCGTTAAATGCGCCGATGCCGTACAGGTAGTACATGTGCGTTCCGGCAAAGACACCGGAGGAGAGCAGGCCAACGAAGATCGGGAACGACCAGTCGGCAAACCAAAAACCTTTATTCTGTTCCATGATGACCTCCGTTATTTGCCGCTGAGCGAGTTGTGGATCAGTTCGAGCCAGTTCGGCACGGTCAGATGGAAGGATTCGATCATCTTCATATCGAAGCCGCGGAAGAAGCCGCTCAGGACGAACAACGCGACGATAGCGACCATCATCACTTTGGTGACGTGGTTCCAGCCGCTCTCTTCTACGCCTTTACCAATCAGAATACCGAGTACCAGACCCGGTACCGCATTACCCATAATGAGCTGTGCTGCACCACCAAAGACTGTCGCCCAGAAACCGGATTTCTTACCGGCATCAATAGCCGCCAGCCAGAAGATCACCGGCATCACGGTATTGACCAGCAGGTTTGCCGCAGGAACCAACACCTTAACAGCGGTAACCTGCAATGCTTCCGGTACGGATGAAGCGGTCAGGTTCAGAAAGGTCACGACGATCATGCCGATAACGCCACAGGCAATCGCCATGCGTTTAGGGTCATGCAGCGTTTCACCGACATTACGGTTTTTCAGCATCAACGCCGCCGCGCCCCAGTTAGGAATGATGCGGTGATCGACATCCTGAGTGAACGCGCCGGCCGCCACGGATGATGCCCAGGCGTTGAAGAAGAAACCCAGACCAAATGAGAAGTGAGAAGCCGGATCCCCTTCGCAGGAATTCAGTTCTCCCAGGGTACGAAATGCGCCCATCCCCTGAGTGGTAGGCGCATGAAACATGCGTGCAGCCCCAGCGCCGACACCCACGCCAACCAGCGCGCCGATGATGAGCGATTTTATTAATATTATCAGGAACATATTTATGCCTTTTAATAGTAAATCAGCGTTGCGTGACGAAATCCACCTTGTCGAGATTGATGGCAGTCACGTTGACGGTCACATCCAGCTCCACGCTGAAAGTGCGTCTTTCCCGGCGCATAAAGAAGAATAAAAATGCCTCTTTACGCACCGATTCACGCGCTTGAACAACCTGCACATCCTGTGGCTCAATACGCAGTAAGATATGCGGCGATGCCTTCATCACCGCAGCCTGAACATGATTCAGGGCATCAGCAAAGGCGCGTGCTTTCGTGTCGCCTTTGCCGGTAACTCTCACCGTCGTGGTGAATTGCTCTTTCATACTCAGGCGCCGTATTTCTTTTGCCACGCCTGTACCAGACGCTCGCCCAGTTCTTCCTTATCCATAAAGCCAAAGCCCAGCACGTTGCAGCCTTCGTTAATGGCGGTCACACCCTCATCCACTGAGCGCATGCCGTATTTTGCTTTGTAGCCATATTTGGTCTGCGCAGTGATGGCTCCCGCGCCGCCGCTGCCACAAAAAGAGATGCCAAAGGTGGCGTTTTCCGCTTTCATAACGTCGCCCAGTTTCATATCTGCCGCCACACCCGGCACCACGACCGCACGACCACCAGCTTTCTCAACGCCTGCCGCCACTTTCTGGCCCTTACCCAGACGATCGCCAATCACCACAGTAATCTGTTCCATCTTTTGCTCCTTAAAGGTTATCTTTCGCGACTTCGAAATGTACCGACAGCAGCCAGGCCTCTTCTTCTGGAAGATTGCCAAACTCAGCTACGACGTCGCGGGCAAGCGCCATTGATTCGGCAGAAATTTCATCAAATAGGCTGGCATCAACGTCTGGCAAGGGCTCCCCCGTCACCGAGCGGTGCGCCATGGCGCGAACATGCGACGTCAGCATTTGTTCCTGTACGGCGTTGGGGATGATGTGGCGTTCACGCAACAGGGCATATACCTGCGCCAGCATGCGATCGGCCAGTTCACCAGACGGTGTCACCGGTTCCCCCATGTCATTCATTGCAACTCCGTTATTCACTCGTTTCACCCCACTCATGGCTATGAGGGTAAACTAGCGGTGGAGGTTAAAAGTTTGTAGCGAGTTGTTTTCCACTTCGAAGTGGAAAGGCGAGCAGCGATAGTGATCTGTGCCACAGAAAAGACGGAATTGGCGATTAATAACCAGCATAACGTGATGGGGATCGCAGGAGATTGCAGGTAAAGCACAAGCGGAAGGAATAACGGTCTGACGTTAAAAGTTAAAAAATGTGATGGGCATAACGTTTACTTATGGAGGGAATCTGATGGGTATGTCTTACCCGACCTACGTAGTCTGTAGGCCGGATAAATAAATCAACGGTACTTCTTATGGTAAGCATTGCGGGTGGATTTCAGCTCTTCCGCTACTGCCTTCGCCTCTTTGACTTTACCTTCGTTCGCCAGTTTTAACGCACCGTCAATCTGACCGATCAACGTGTCAAAACCGTGGCGGAAATCTTTCATCTCCGGGCTGTCCGGGGATTTGCTTTCCAGCTTCGGCGGCGTTCCTTTTTGTGCGTCCTGTGCGGCTGCACGCATTTTGGTTAACGCACCTTTGAGTTCAGTCGCATTATCCGTTTTTTCGACGATCTTCAGGTTATCGTTGAGGATCCCCATGTCGTCTTCGAGATCGGCAGCAAACGCAGAAGAGCCAAGAACCAGCGTTGAAGCCGCGATGATCGCTAACAGGTGTTTACGCATTGCTCACTTCCTTTTTATTATTAAAAAATAACGCCCGATACCCTAAATAATCCGAGTTGCAGGCAAGCGGCAAGCGTGTGAATCCCGGCCATTTACATAAGTAAGTGACTGGGATGAACGCGTAAAACCAACACACCTGCAGCTTGAAGTATGAAGGGTATTATTGACCGGCGATCTTCATCTCCGGCAACAGTACAGAACCACACTGTATATTACTGCGCGTTTCAATATCGTTCCCTACGGTCACAATATTGCGCCACATCTCTTTTAAGTTACCGGCAATGGTAATTTCACTTACCGGATACTGAATTTCACCGTTTTCGACCCAGAAGCCAGCCGCACCGCGAGAGTAATCGCCGGTAATACCACTTACGCCCTGCCCCATCAGTTCGGTAACAACCAGGCCAGTGCCCATCTCTTTGAGCAACTGCTCGAAGCTTAGCCCTTGTCCGGGAATACGCCAGTTGTGAATGCCGCCAGCATGACCGGTGCTTTTCAGCCCCAGTTTACGGGCTGAATAGTTGGTCAACAGCCACTGAGTCAGTACACCATCTTTGATAATGTCACGACGCTCGGTACGCACGCCTTCACTGTCGAACGGTGAGGATGCCAGTCCTTTCAACAGATGCGGGTGTTCTTCAATGGTCAGCCATTCCGGCAGGATCTGTTTGCCCAGTGAATCCAGCAGGAAGGTGGATTTACGATACACCGAGCCGCCTGCAATAGCGCCTACCAGATGTCCAAACAGTCCGGTCGCCACTTCGTTCGCAAAAATAACCGGTGCTTTCATGGTGGACAGCTTACGCGGCGACAGGCGAGATAAGGTGCGACGGGCACAGTCTGCGCCGACCCACTCCGGCGTTTGCAGATCGCCAATTGCACGGCCAATGGTATAGGCATAATCGCGTTCCATATCGCCGTTCTCTTCAGCGATAACGCAGCTGGAAAGTGAATGACGCGTGGAGCAGTAACCCTGTAGCATGCCATGGCTGTTACCAAAAACTTTGATGCCATAGTGGCTATTAAAACTGCCGCCTTCGGTGTTAGTAATGCGCTTATCGGCCTGTAACGCAGCCTGTTCAGCACGCGCGGCCAATTCAATAGCTTCATCAGGCGACACTTCTGCCGGGTGGAACAGATCTAAATCTGGCGCATCAAATGCCAGCAGCTCTTTATCTGCCACGCCCGCGCACGGGTCCGGCGAGGTGTAACGGGCGATATCCAGCGCGGCCTGCACGGTACGTGCGATAGCCTGCGGGCTTAAATCAGTGGATGATGCGCTCCCTTTACGGTTCTGGTGATAAACCGTAATGCCAAGAGCACCATCACTATTGAATTCTACGTTCTCCACTTCACCATAACGGGTGCTGACGCTAATACCCGTGGTCTTGCTTACAGCGACTTCCGCGCCATCCGACTGACCTGACGCTAGCTCCAGTGCTGTCGAGACCGCTTCTTCCAGAATCTTACGCTGCGCTTCAACTTGTGAGATTACTTTCATCGCAAATGCCATAATGTAGAGAGTTTCTCTGAAGTCTAACAGAGAACCGTTTTTCAGTGCGCATCTTAACTGGTAACATTAGCCTCTTTTTTTAAGGAGCCTGACATGACTAAGCAGCCCGAAGACTGGCTCGACGACGTTCCCGGTGATGACATCGAAGACGAAGACGATGAAATTATCTGGGTCAGTAAAAGTGAAATTAAGCGGGACGCCGAGGAGTTAAAGCGCCTGGGCGTAGAACTGGTAGAACTGGGGAAAAACGCGCTGGATAAAATCCCGCTCGATGCGGATCTGCGTGCCGCCATTGAACTGGCGCAGCGTATCAAGATGGAAGGCCGTCGCCGCCAGTTGCAGCTGATTGGTAAAATGCTGCGCCAGCGGGATGTCGATCCTATTCGCCAGGCGCTGGATAAGCTGAAAAACCGTCATAACCAACAGGTTGTGCTGTTTCACAAACTTGAACAGTTGCGCGATCGTTTGATCGTTGAAGGTGATGACGCGGTAGCAGAAGTACTGAGCCTGTGGCCAAACGCCGACCGTCAGCAGCTTCGTTCTCTGGTTCGCAATGCGAAGAAAGAGAAAGAAGGCAATAAACCGCCGAAATCAGCGCGTCAGATCTTCCAGTATCTGCGTGAGCTGGCTGAAAACGAAGCATAATTTCATGCGTTGAAAGTGCCAGATAACTGCGTCAATGCCTTATCTGGCCTACAGTCAATTACATACCCGGTAAGCGGCCACGCTACCGGGCATTCTCTTACTCTTCCGCTTCTGCTTGCGCTTTCTTCGCCAGACCATCCAACAGTTTTTGATGGATGCCGCCAAACCCGCCGTTGCTCATCACCAGAATGTGATCGCCAGGCTGCGCGGTTTTCACCACCATATCAGCCAGCGTATCAACATCTCCGCTCCAGTGAGCAGGCTGGACACAGGCTTCAGCTACTTCAGAGACCAACCACGGAATATGTGGTGGTTGCAGCAGGAATACTTCGTCCGCACGTCCTAACGAAGGTGCCAGATCGTCTTTGCACAACCCCATTTTCATGGTGTTAGACCGAGGTTCCAGCACAGCAATGATACGCGCCGTACCGCCGACTTTACCGCGCAGTGCCGCGAGGGTAGCCAGAATCGCCGTTGGGTGATGGGCGAAATCGTCATACACCGTCACGCCATTAGCTTCACCGCGTAGCTCAAGACGACGGCGGGCATTGATGAACGATCCCAGTGCGTTGGCCGCATCCGCTGGCGTCACACCAACGTGACGGGCCGCCGCAATCGCCATCAGGCCGTTGTGCATGTTGTGCTCACCCACCAGGCCCCATTTCACAACACCGGCTTTTTCACCGTCCAGCCACACTTCCCACTCGGAAGCATCAGTAGTCAGTTTTTTCGCCTGCCAGTGTCCCTGCTCGCCGACCAGTTCCTGTTCACTCCAGCATCCCATCGCCATCGTCTGTTTCAGATTGATGTCGTTTTCCGGGAAGATGATGCGACCCTGACCCGGCACAATACGCACCAGATGGTGGAACTGTTTCTGAATCGCTTTCAGATCGTCAAAGATGTCTGCGTGATCAAACTCAAGGTTGTTGAGGATCAGCGTTCGCGGGCAGTAATGCACAAACTTGGAACGCTTATCAAAGAACGCGCAGTCGTACTCATCCGCTTCAATGACAAAAAAGTCGCTTTCGCCCAGACGAGCAGAAACCTCAAAATTACCGGGTACGCCACCAATGACAACCCCCGGCTTATAACCGCAGGCTTCCAGAATCCAGGTCGCCATCCCTGCCGTGGTGGTTTTACCGTGTGTCCCCGCCACCGCCAGTACCCAGCGATCGCGCAGAACAAAGTCATGCAGCCACTGCGGACCGGACATGTACGGAATATTCTTCTCAAGCACCGCTTCCACGCACGGATTGCCACGAGTCATGGCGTTACCGATGATCACCAAATCCGGCTGTGGGTCGAGCTGGCTGGCATTGTAACCCTGAATCAGGTCAATGCCCTGCTTCTCAAGTAAAGTACTCATCGGCGGATACACATTGGCGTCCGAACCCGTTACTTCATGGCCGAGCGAACGCGCCAGCATCGCCAGACCGCCCATGAAGGTGCCACAAATTCCCAAAATATGAATGCGCATACGTCACTATCCTTTTTTAATCTGGGGGCCATTTTACGCACATGTCTGGCAAGTGAGAAACGCATTTCAGGATATTCCGTAGTTTGCTGGCGCGATTCACCTGAGCGCGATAGCTGAAATATTTGTTAATATTGTTGCGGTCGCTTTACTCCACATAAATTGCAGGGAAAGTGTTATGAAAACGTTAGGTGAATTTATTGTCGAAAAGCAGCACGAGTTTTCTCATGCTACCGGTGAACTCACTGCTTTGTTGTCGGCAATAAAGCTGGGCGCCAAGATCATCCACCGCGATATCAATAAGGCCGGTCTGGTCGATATCCTGGGTGCCAGCGGTGCAGAAAACGTGCAGGGAGAGGTACAGCAAAAACTCGATCTGTTTGCGAACGAAAAACTGAAAGCAGCACTGAAGGCTCGTGATATTGTCGCAGGCATCGCCTCCGAAGAAGAAGATGAAATCGTCGTCTTTGAAGGTTGTGAACACGCAAAATATGTCGTGCTAATGGATCCGCTGGATGGCTCATCCAACATCGATGTTAACGTCTCCGTCGGTACGATTTTCTCTATTTACCGCCGCGTAACTCCTGTCGGCACACCGGTCACGGAAGAGGATTTCCTGCAGCCGGGTAACAAGCAAGTTGCTGCGGGCTATGTTGTTTATGGTTCATCTACCATGCTGGTGTACACCACCGGTTGTGGCGTACACGCCTTCACCTACGATCCTTCTCTGGGCGTATTTTGCCTCAGCCAGGAACGTATGCGCTTCCCGGCAAAAGGAAGCACCTACTCCATTAACGAAGGCAACTACATCAAATTCCCGAATGGCGTGAAGAAGTATATTAAATTCTGCCAGGAAGAAGATAAGGCCACTCAGCGCCCGTACACCTCGCGCTATATTGGATCTCTGGTCGCAGATTTCCACCGCAACCTGCTGAAAGGCGGGATCTACCTGTATCCAAGCACCGCCAGCCACCCGCAAGGGAAACTGCGTCTGCTGTACGAATGCAACCCAATGGCCTTCCTGGCCGAGCAAGCGGGCGGCAAGGCGAGCGATGGCAAAGATCGTATTCTGGATATCACCCCAGAAAGCCTGCACCAGCGTCGCTCATTCTTCGTTGGTAACGACCATATGGTTGAAGATGTAGAACGCTTTATCCGTGAGTTCCCGGACGCGTAAGCGCAACATCCCGGTCTACACCACGTTGTAGGCCGGATAAGCGAAGCGCCATCCGGTACGATACGGTAATATTGCCGGATGGCGGCGTAAACGCCTTTATCCGGCCTACAAAATCCATAGCCCGATTACGACACCTGCAACCGGAACGCCGCCATCGCCTCCAACAGCGCATGTGACTGCTCTTCCAGTGAGCGAGTAGCCGCCGAAGATTGCTGTACCAACGCCGCATTCTGCTGCGCCGTTTCATCCATCTGACTCACTGCAATGTTCACCTGTTCAATCCCGCGGCTCTGTTCCTGGGAAGCGCTGGCAATTTCACGCATTAGTTTAGTCATACGCATCACTTCAGTCGCAATCTCATCCATGGTTTCGCCCGCTTGCTGCGCCAGCTCACTTCCTTCTCCCACATGCGTGTGCGAGTCGCTGATTAAGGTACGGATCTCTTTTGCCGCTTCGGCACTGCGGCTGGCAAGATTGCGCACTTCTCCTGCTACCACCGCGAAACCACGCCCTTGCTCGCCAGCACGCGCCGCTTCAACAGAAGCATTCAGCGCCAGGATATTGGTCTGAAAAGCAATGCCATCGATTACGCTGAGGATGTCAGCGATACGACTGGAACTCCCGGAAATATCACGCATTTTTTCAATAACGTAGCACACCATTTCACTACCCCGATCGGCGGTATCCGATACCGATTTTGCCATCTGATGCGCCTGTTCCGCGTTTTCCGCATTCTGTTTCACGGTCGCCGTTAGCTCTTCCATACTGGCGGCGGTCTGTTCCAGCGAGGTTGCGGTGGATTCTGTACGTTGTGCCAGGTGTTGGTTACCTGCGGTCAGTTCGCGACTGCCGAGATCAATTTGCGAGCTGGCATCACGTACGCGTTGCACAGAATCACCCAATGCATGACGCATTTCATCCATTGCAGCATTAAGGCGGTTGAATTCAGCACTGGCTGACAAGGCAGTAACGGGTGACAAATCGCCCGTCGCCAGACGCTCGAGCTGTTCCACAATGTTATCCAGAGGCTGCAGAAACTTATTTCGCAGCATAAACCAAATAACCGCCAGCAAAGCAATGGCAGCCAACATGGATATCCCCATAATACCGTGATAAATCAATGAAGTAATTACACTGGTTGCGGCATAAAGCCCCATCCCTCCAGTCAGCAACAGAAGAAAAGTCAGCAGAGACAATAACACCAACAAACTTGATCGAATTGAAAGGGATTTTGGCATCGTTATATTTCCGGTTGTAGGGATAAAACAGACCTGTACAGAACCTATCGACTACAACCGGAAAAAGTTTAGGCATTTAAATGTTTTCTATAAAATCATGATGTTACTATGGTGCCGCAGACGTGGTAACTCTGGTTACCGGTGAACTCTGACGGTTCTCCCACAACACAGTAAGACCCCGTTGCAAGACAATAAAAATAAACAATAAAATGCCAATGGCGATTTTTGTCCACCATGAACTTAATGTGCCATCAAAATTAATGTAGGTCTGAATCAGCCCCTGAATGGCTACGCCAAACAGGGTTCCTAAAACCGTTCCCACTCCGCCGCTCAGCAGCGTACCGCCAATCACCACCGAGGCAATAGCATCCAGTTCTACGCCGACACCTGCCAGTGCATAACCTGCCTGGGTATAAATTGAAAAAACAATTCCGGCCAGCGTCGCCAACCCGGTAGACAACATATAGATGCGGATTGTCGTACTGCGGGTTGAGATCCCCATCAGGTTGGCAGAGGTGGCATTACCGCCGATAGCGTAAACCTGATTGCCAAACCGCGTACGGTGCGCAAGGAATATGCCGATCACCACCACAGCCAGCATCAGCAATCCCATCGCGCTTAGGCGACCGCCGCCGGGGATCTTCCATGCCAGGCTGGAGAGCGTGTCATAAACAGGATGGTTAATCGGGATTGATTCTTCGGAGACCAGATAGCTGACGCCGCGAAGGAAGAACATCCCCGCCAGAGTAATGATGAATGCCGGGATCTTCAGCGCATCAATTAACAACCCCATAAACGCACCGAATGCGCAGCCCATCAAAAGAATCAGGGGGAACGCCAGCAGAGGAGAAATTCCCCAGTAGCCAATGGCCTTTGCCAGAAATACGCCAGTAAAAGCAATCACTGAGCCGACGGAAAGATCGATCCCGCCAGAGAGAATGACGAAGGTCATACCAACAGCAATGATCCCTAAAAAAGCGTTATCAGTCAGGATATTGCATATCACTCGGGTAGAGGCAAAAGCCGGGAATTGCGTCAGACAGTAGAGATAGCCCAGCACAAAAACACCGAGGGTGATCATCAACGGTAAATTACGTTTTATCATGACCGCGCACTCCTTTTATCAGGCTGATAAAGCGTTGTGACTGCACGACCAGCACACACAACACGACAATGGCTTTGACCACCTGGTTCAGCTCCGGCTGGAAGCCCGAGAGTAAAATCCCGGTGTTCATCCCCTGAATAATGAGGGCTCCGACTACCGACAACAGCAGGTTGAAACGCCCTCCCATCAACGAGCCGCCGCCAATGACCACCGCCAGAATGGCATCTAACTCCAGCCATAATCCGGCATTATTAGCATCTGCCCCACGAATATCCGCAGTGACGATAATTCCGGCAATCGCTGCGCACAGGCCGCTCAGTACATAGGTGAGCATTACAATGATGCGGGTGTTCACCCCGGCGTTTTTCGCCGCGCGAATATTGATACCTACCGCTTCAATAAACATGCCCAGCGCCGTTTTGCGGGTCAACAGCCAGAATGCAACCAACGTCAGCAGCGCGATGATCACCGGCGTAGGGAACAGTAACAACGAGCCGCTGCCGAACCACGACAGATCGGGGGAATTGAAGGTGACGATCTGCCCTGAGGTGATCAACTGCGCAACTCCACGCCCGGCCACCATCAGGATAAGCGTCGCGACAAACGGTTGGATCTTGAGGATCGCCACCAGAATACCGTTCCACAATCCTGCCAGAATACCGGAGCCTAACGCAGCGAGCAGGACAATAGGTAAACTGTGTCCTGCGACTGTCATCGCAGCGGTGGTGGCGCCTGCAATGGCCATCACCGCACCAACAGAAAGATCGATACCGCCGGTGGCAATCACCAGCGTCATGCCAATCGCCAGCAGCGCTACGGGCGCAGCGCGGTTGAGAATATCAATAGGGCTACCGAACAGGCGGCCGTCCTGCAAAATCACCTGATAGAAGTGCGGTGCTACCAGGCTATCCACCAGCAACACCAACAGCAGCGCTACCAGCTGTGGCATTCCTTTTGGCCAGCGAAACCGTCGTTTAGGCGGAGTAGATTGGGGGAGAGATTGAGGCATCACAATAATCTCCTTAGGCCGCAATGGCGTTCATAATTGCCGGTACGGACAGTTCAGCCAGTGGGATCTCTGCCACCTGTTTGCGATCGCGCATAATAATGACCCGATCGGCATAACCCACCAGCTCTTCCAGTTCGGACGAAATAACCAGCAGAGCGAGGCCATCAGCGCACAGCGTTTCGATCAAGCGAATGATCTCCGCATGCGCACCGACGTCGATCCCACGCGTCGGTTCATCAAGGATCAAGAACTGTGGTTTAGTCAGTAGCCAGCGTGACAACAGTACTTTTTGCTGATTACCGCCGGAGAGAAATTCGATCGGCTGTTCGGCGTTCGGCGTACGAATGCCGAGCTGGCGGATAAAGCGCTCGGCGATCTCGTTTTGTTCTTTACGGGGAATGGGCCGCAACCAGCCTCGCTGCGCCTGCAGGGCCAGAATGATATTTTCCCGCACCGAAGCAGCGGCAATAATGCCATCCGTTTTCCTGTCTTCCGGGCAAAAGCCGATCCCCAGGCACGAGGCCTGATGCGGCGATCGCAGGGTCTGCGGTTTACCTTTGATCAGCGCACTGCCACTGTCGGCAGGTTTAATACCGAAGATCACTTCCGCCGTTTCTGTCCGCCCCGAACCCAGCAACCCCGCCAGGCCAACGATCTCGCCGGGCCGAACCTGCAAATCAAAAGGTGCGATCGTGCCTTTCTTGCCAAAATTACTGAATGCCGCCACCGGCTTATCACTCAACAGCGTGCGACCTGCGCGCTGTAACGCATGGGTATCCAGCTCACGACCCAGCATCATTTTCACCAGTTCGATCTGTGGTAGTTCTCGTGTTTCACGGCACCCAACGAAGCCGCCGTTACGCAGAACGGTGATCCGATCGCTGACCTGATAAACCTGATCGAGAAAATGGGTGACGAAAATCAGGCTGACGCCGCGATCGCGCAGATGACGCATTAGTCCAAACAGCATTTCAACTTCCTGGGTATCCAGGCTGGCGGTGGGCTCATCGAGGATCAACACTTTTGCGGAGAGATCGATCGCCCGGCAGATGGCGACTATCTGCTGCATCGCCACGGAAAAGCGGTTAAGCGGTTCGCGAACGTCGAGAGAAAAACCGTAAGAGGCCATCAGCTCTGTCGCACGCTTTTCCATCTGTTTACGTTGCAACAGGCCAAAGCGCCGCGGCTCACGGCCAATAAACAGATTATCCGCTACCGACATATTGGGCAGCAGGTTCACTTCCTGATAAACGGTGCCAATCCCCAGTTGCTGGGCGTGGGCGGTATTTTTGGGTGAAATCGTCTGGCCTTCGAGCCAGATAGTGCCACGATCGGCATGGTAAACGCCGGTCAGCGCTTTGATCAGCGTCGATTTTCCGGCTCCGTTTTCTCCCAACAGCGCCATAATCTCGCCACGACGCAAGCTGAAATCCACGTTATCCAGCGCTTTGACGCCGGGAAAGAATTTACTTAATCCTTCGGTTCGGAGGATTTCCTGGTGCTGTTCGGTGGTCATGGTTCCCCCTCTATCAACTGCCGGATGGCGACGCTCGCATCTTATCCGGCCTACAATACACTCGCCTGTAGGCCGGCCATCCAGCATTGTTCCTCACGCTAACGACTTAGTAGCCCATGTTTTTCTTCTTCTCTAACTCTTCTTTGGCGGTATCAGGCAGATAGAGGATTGATTTGGTAATGGTCAGCTTTTCGGGCATCGTGCCGTCTTTTTTGAATTTCTCCAGCGCGTCGAATGCCGGACCAGCCATATTTGGCGTCAGCTCGACGCTGGCGTTGGCTTCGCCGTCAATCATCGCTTTATAGATATCCGGTACGCCGTCAATTGAACCGGTGAGAATATCTTTGCCCGGCTTCAGGCCTGCTTCTTTAATCGCCTGAATAGCCCCAATCACCATGTCATCGTTATGGGCGTAAACCATGCAGATGTTCTTGCCGTTGTTTTCCGCTTTGATAAAACTTTCCATAACTTCTTTACCTTTACTGCGGGTAAAGTCTCCGGACTGGGAGCGAATAATTTTGATATTTGGCGCGTTGGCAATGGCTTCAGCAAAGCCTTTTTTACGGTCGATTGCCACGCTGGCACCGACGGTCCCTTGCAGCTCAACGACGTTACATGGCTTGCCGTTCACTTCTTTAATCAACCAGTCGCCGATTAATTTACCTTCCAGCACGTTATCGGCGGTGACAGTGGGCATATAGAGAGATTTTTTTTTTTCATCGATGGAACGATCGAGCAAAAAAACCGGAATTTTGGCATCTTTATCTTCTTTTTATACTGGCTCCCAACCCGTTGCCACGACCGGTGCAATGAAGATGGCATCCACGCCCTGGGCAACGAATGAACGTACTGCTTTAATCTGGTTTTCCTGCTTTTGCTGACCGTCGGCGATTTTCAGCGTAATACCGCGCTTCTCGGCCTCGCTTTTCGCCACGTTGGTTTCTGCGGCGCGCCAGCCGGACTCAGACCCGACCTGCGAAAATCCTACGGTTAAAGGGGCTGCCATTGCCATAGACGACATGGCTGCTGAAACTGCTGTGACTAAAAGTAAGCGCTTCCACATAAGTGCGTCCTCGTAGGGTGATTATTGTTGATTAATAAACAGTCGCGAAAAAACTATAGACAATCGAGCATGTAACGAATTGAGTTACATCACACTTCAAAAAAGTAAATAAAACGTTAATCACAAGTTTGTAATCGCTTTCATTACCCTATGAAAAATGCGACTGAACTTATGGATTTTTCTGTCATGCAAACAGTGTGAAAAAGAGAAATTCAGAGGAACTAAATCGAAAAACAAGCGGAGACATTCAGCGCGAGTTGGCTATAATACCCGCCACTTGTTTGCCATAGCATATTTAAAGGAAACAGACATGAGCTTACTCAACGTCCCTGCCGGTAAAGATCTGCCGGAAGATATCTACGTTGTTATCGAGATCCCTGCGAACGCAGATCCGATCAAATACGAAGTTGACAAAGAGAGCGGCGCCCTGTTCGTTGACCGCTTCATGTCCACTGCGATGTTCTACCCATGCAACTACGGTTACATCAACCACACCCTGTCTCTGGATGGTGATCCGGTAGACGTTCTGGTCCCGACTCCGTACCCGCTGGAGCCAGGTTCAGTCATCCGCTGCCGTCCGGTTGGCGTACTGAAAATGACCGACGAATCCGGTGAAGATGCGAAACTGGTTGCAGTACCGCACACCAAACTGAGCAAAGAATACGATCACATCAAAGATGTGAACGACCTGCCGGACTTGCTGAAAGCGCAGATCACTCACTTCTTCGAGCACTATAAAGACCTCGAAGCGGGCAAATGGGTGAAAGTTGACGGTTGGGACAACGCAGAAGCTGCTAAAGCTGAAATCGTTGCATCCTTCGAGCGCGCCGCGAAGAAATAAGTTCGCTTGTGCTGATAGCCCTGAACACCATACTCTGGTTAGTAAGGGCTTTTTTATGTCTGTGCTTTCCCCCTTCCGTTTCCTCACGCAACCTGCTGGTTCCTTTTTGACCTACCAAATCGGGTAGTCACATTTCATTCATCTTATTTGCGAATAAGATTCGATCTCATTATCATTCGCAACACGTAAATAAATGTGAATAAACGTCAATGAACCTCCACAATGTGAAGTCCCTGAAATGCTATTCCGGTGTGGCCTTCGCCACAGCGCTGCTATTTACCACTCTGTCCGGTTACGCAGGTACGCTGCCTGAGAAAGATTTTCTGACCCGCGATGTCGGTAACGGCGTGTATGAACTGGCGGTTGATGGCCAACAGAATGCACTTTTTGCTGCCTCGTCGCCGTCGTTTGATAAGGATAAAACCAGTGGGCTGATCTATAAACTCGATCTGGAGAAACTCACCACCACGGAAGTTATTACTACCAGCCGTCGCGCTTTTGCTACCGCGCTGGATGCAGAAAATCATGTTCTGTATGTCGGAAATACGCTGGAAGGTTCAGTAACGCTAATCGATACCCGCAGCGGTAAAGAGCTGGCGATACTACAACTGAGCGAGACCAAAAGCCCGAAAGACATTGTCCATACCCGTGAAATGGTGCTCGATAAGCAGCATCATCGTCTGTACATTTCCGGCGTTGCAGAAAAAGGAATTGTCTGGGTAGTAGATACGCAAAAGCGTGAAAAAATTGCCACTATTGAAAATATGGGTGAATACCCGACCGGCATGGCTGTTGATGCCGATAAAGATCGCCTGTATGTCGTTAATGGCAGAAACGAGTTGATTACTCTGGATACCACCAGCCATAAAATTATTAACCGCTTTACCATTGAACCTGCCAAAAAACATTTCTTCCTGAATATCGCTCTTGATGCGAAAAATAATCGTGCATTCCTCACCGATCCTGATCTCGCGGACGTACTGGTTGTCGATATTAATAACGGCAAAGTCATTGCGCCAATTAAGGTAATTAATTCTCTTGCCGTGTTATATAACGAAAAACGTCAGGAAGTTTACATTACCCACCGCAATGCAAAACGAGTCAGCATTGTGGACAGCAAGACCTATCAGGTGAAACAAAGCATTGAAACCAATGCATTACCAAACAGTCTTGCGCTATCGACAGATGCTAGCTCCTTGTATGTCAGCGTAAAACAGCCAGAAAAAATGATTGGCGTGAAGCCCGACTATGTGCTGAAAATCGATCTCTCTAAATATTAATAATCAAAAATCATTCTTTCACCTTGTCGCCAAAACGACGACAAGGTGACGTTGTTATTTTTACTTTTCAGGTGTCTTATATTATGAAAACGCGTCAACTTATTACGCTGACAGGGATCGTTGCACTCTCTGGCGGTGTTATATTCCCCTCACAGGCCGAGGAATTAAGTGAAACTTCTCGCAACAACGAAGATGAAATGGTAATCACCGCATCCGGTTTCTCACAACAAAAACGTGAAGCCCCGGCGACCATTTCCGTTATCGATCGTAAAACACTGGATATTCAACCCGACCGTAACATCGGTGAAGCAATAAAAAATATTCCCGGCGTTTCAGTTACCAACAGCAGCGGTATGAATGCTGGCAGCATTATGATCCGCGGGATGGACCCGTCCTATACCGCATTCATGGTCAACAGCGTCAAACAAAACACCGGCGAGTCACGCCCGTACGGACACGATATTGGTACCGAAGCCAACTTCTTACCGCCGATGGAGGCCATTGAGCGTATCGAGGTTATTCGCGGGCCGATGTCATCGCTGTACGGATCAGATGCCATCGGCGGCGTGGTGAACGTTATCACTAAAAAGCCTTACGGTACAAAGGACTGGACGACGGCAATTGCCGCCAATACCTGGCTTCAGGAACACCAGTATCTGGGTAATACCAGCCAGATGAATCTGTTCACTATGGGTCCCATTATCCCTGATGTTCTGGGATTAAGCGTGGCGGCAGACTGGCTCGACCGACGCGATGACGATCGCAACAATTACTTTGGCAAGCATAACCGTAAATCCGTGGATATGACGCTGGGTCTGGCCGCCAGCGAAAATAACCTGTTCGACCTCAACGTCGTCACCGGTGAACAAGAGAAAAACCGCACCCAGAAACGTGGCGCGCCGTGGTCATGGCTGTTCGATCGTAACGCCGTCACCCTCACTCATACCGGCTGGTACGCAGAAGATACCGTCGCGACAACCAATTACATTAACTACGAAAAAGGCCGGTCAAAATACGTTTACGACGGGCAATCACCGCAGTATGTGCAGATGGAAAACTACGTCGCCAACTCGCAAACCACCATCACTCTCGACAACCACAAGCTGACCGTCGGGGCGAATTTTACCCGTGAAGAGTTAAACGACCGCTTTGATGTGGCAAACAAAACGCTGCCGGGTTCAGAACCCGTGACCAAAGTCAGCCGCAACGGTTGGGCTGTGTTTGCTGAGGACGGTTGGAGTATTGATGATTTTATCCTGACTACGTCAGCGCGTATGGATCAGGATGATAATTTTGGGACACATATTACGCCAAAAATGTACGGCAACTGGGCATTCAGCGATGCCTGGGCGCTGAAAGGCGGCGTTTCCGCAGGGTATAAAAAACCAGAACTGCGCGCGACCTCCAGCGACTTCGTCACGCCTTACGGCTCAACTGTGCCTTATCCGTTCCTGACGGTGGGTAATGACGACCTGAAACCGGAGAAAAGCGTTAACTCTGAGCTGGGTCTCTACTGGACCGGCAATACATTGTCGCTGGATAGCACCGTCTTCTATACCCAGTTCAAAGATAAAATTGCCGAGCAAACCATTTGCGAAACCACGGCGACAAATCAGTGCTCCGTAAATGGTTACAAGGCAGATTCCGTCAGTAAGTACTTCAACGTTAGCGAGGCGGATGTATACGGTGTGGAGCTTAACGCCGACTGGCAAATCAGCGCGGATATTAAAGCTAACGCCAACTACACCTGGAACCACAGCGAGCAGAAAAGTGGGGTAAATAAAGGCTACGCGCTGAACGATTACCCACGCCATATGGCAAATCTGTCGCTGAACTGGACGGCAACACAAAGTCTGGACGTATGGAGTACGGTGAATTATCGCAGCAGTAACCGCAACAGTGGCAACAACTATAAGTACGATGACTACACGATGGTAGACGTAGGCGTACGCTATAAACTCAATAAAAATACACAGCTGATGGCGGGTATCTACAACCTGCTGGATGAGGATCCGAAGCTGACTACCGCGTGGAATGAGTCCGCTCAGGTGGAAGGACGTCGCTATAACCTCGGCGCGCGAGTGGAGTTTTAAGCCCTGTAATAAAACAACGCCACCCGAGGGTGGCGTGTTCATATTAGTACTGGTCTCTGTCTAACCAGTTACCGCTTTCAATCAGCGTTAACCCCTCGACCGGACGTTGGTACACGTACATCCATGCACTTCCGTACGGCGTCTGAATTAACTGGCGTGCATACTCGCCGCCTCGCGTACGCAGAGCGTCAAGCTCTGCCAGCGTAGCGTTGTCAATACGATAAACTTCCCCGTGTACCGATCCGTTTCCCGGAACTGCGCCTGGATAGTGGCCCAGACTATACAACTGGTAGTTCTCGATATTGAAATCACCCAGCAACTGGGCGTTGGTCATCCAGTGGCTGTTGCCCTGTTTGCGTCGTAAACTACCGTAGACAAATATTCGCATTGCTAAAACTCAAACTGATAGAGCAAATCAAGTGCCTGATCTACGCCAGACACGGCTTCCAGATATAGCTTAGGCATCAGACGATAACGTAGCGTGAGTGTCGCTAAGGAGTCAAATATACCCACACCATATTTCACCTGCAGACCTGGCAGTACGTATCCGCTGACAACCACCTGAGATGAGTCGCCCACCCCTTGTGTGTCCAGTGCCAGATTGCTTACGCCAAATGTCTCCCCGATTTTACCCACAACCTGACCACTTTGTGCAACCCCCAGACCAATAAGCATTGATGTCATTGCCGCACTGTCGCTCTGCTCGCTGTCCAGTCCTTGCCCACGAAGCAGGTAGGAAAGCGCCATTTGCTGTGACATCGCCGGGTCAGAGAAGATCTCCGCTTTTGGTTCATCAGCAGTACCTGTAACGCGAACACCGGCAATGACGTCGTCTTCAGTGGCATCCGGGTTACGAATCGCCTCGATGTTGAGCAACGGCTGGTCCGGCGGGCCGGAGAACAACAGCTCGCCTTTGCGCACAATAAGATCCTGACCATAAGCATGGAAGCGACCGCTCGGGATGTTAATCTGCCCGTTAAGCCCCAGCCCCTGCTTGTCCTGCGCCACTTTCAGATCGCCTGTCAGTCTTGCTTTCAGACCAAACGCATCGATGCGCACGTTGTTGCCTACATGCACGATCAGATTGCTGTTGATCGGAATACCCGCACTCTGTGGCTTCTCAGGCTGAAGATCGTTATTGAGCATTACCATATCGCTGGAGACACCCACCGCGCTTTCCGGCAGGTCATGCACCACAATACGCGCCCACGGTACATCAACGCTACCATCCAACGTGAATAAACTTGGCGTGGCTTCGAAGACCACATCCGGAGATACATCCAGACGAACCATTGGCGGCACGGTGATACGAACGCGGCTGCCTTTAGCCGCGATACGCGCCCGCCAGTTGTCTATCTGAGTCCAGTCGGCGTCACCACTCAGGTTAATCTGTCCCTGCTGCGTGCGCACCACGCCCGCAATCGTCGAACGTGACCCCGTGAAATTAATCGCCAGCTGGCTTGGCTGCATGTCAAATGGCATAAAGTTGCCGTCAATGTCCAGACCACTAAGCTGTAACTGTCCGAGCAACTGCGGGCTTTGCACATCGCCGCCGAGGCGCAGGTTAGCGTTTAGCATCCCCGCAGCTTTTTCACCACGCGAGAAGATGGGATTGACCATCGCCAGATTAAAGTTACGGATATTGACGTTACCGCCAAGGTTGCGTCGCCCTTGCGGATCGGTAACCTGCACCTGCCCGTCAAACTGTCCGTTATTGGTCAGGCGAATCAGCCATCCCAGTTCGGCACGGTTATTATGCAGGTCAGCGGTCATATTCAGCGTTTCAAATGCCACCGGCAACGGTGCATCATTGACGCTTTGTGTGACCTTCACGTTACGCCCGCTTAGCGTTACCTTTCCCTGTGGCAACCCTTCTTTAGTCGTGTCCCAGCTTACATCGGCTTTACCGCTGAACACGCCGCTCGCCTGCGTGGTATCTGGCATAAACGGTTTCAGCATCGCCAGATCGAAGCGGTTCAGATTAACCACTGCACGTCCTTCAGCACCGGCATCAATCGTCTGCGGCACGCACAGCTCAGCGTTTGGATTGTTCCAGCAGTGCGGCCCGATGCTGATTTTCTGTTCCTGATTACGGTAATCCAGCGCTATCGCGCGGTTCAGCGACCACGGACCAACCGGCGTCTGGAAGCGGGTATTGCTCAAGGCTCCTTTCCAGCGCTGTTCTTTGCGATCAAAACTCCCTGCCAGATCAAGCTGCCCGGAGACCGGATCCCCCTGAATACGCAGCTGCAGCTCATGTTGCTTTTCGCTGCCTTTGGCATTCAGGGTTACGAGATTGATATTCACATCAGGTTGCACAATCCGCTCTACGCGCACGTTGAGGCTACCGGCGATTTGTTCAGCCGATTTCACATCGCCTTCAACACGCACCTGGGCAACGGAGAGTTCCTGCCAGCGCAGGCCACGGGCAGTGATATCCGCCAACAGTTGCGGCGCTTCCACCGTACCGCGAATTTTGACCAGACCTTTCGCCGTACCGCCTAACCCCGGTAGCGCGTTATCCAGGCCCGGAGCATCAATCATCGCGTCGAGATTGAGATCTTTTACCCCCAGTTCACCTTTCACCTCGGCGCTGTTACGCCCCAGTTCCAGGTGCAGGCCTGGGATTGTCCACTGCAGGTAACTGTTCCCTTTCAGTGAGCCATTCACATTAACCTTGTTCTGTTTAACGTTACCGGTCAGCTTCAGCTCCGGAACCTCCATCTGCCAGGTTCCGCCATACAGGCTACCTCGGGTTTTCACCAAACCATTCAGTTTTGACGGCCAGTCCGGAAGCTCTTTCGCAGTGTTAATACCATCCAGCGTCAGTTCTCCACGCCAGCTTATAGCCTGCTGCCAGTCAAGCAACGCTTTGAGTTCGGTTTTCCCCTCCAGCGCCGCCACGGTAAGTTTGTCGAGATTAATCTGCTGTTCGTTGCCTTTAGCATCCAGCGTAATGGTTGCCGGAGGAATGTCCTGTCCCTTCACTGCTGTGCGCATCGACAGCGTATAGTCCGTCATTTTGCCGGTCAGTTTGAGCTTGATATCATCGGCCTGGAATTGCTTATCGCCAGTAAACGGCCAGTAAACCTGTTTGCTGACGACGTCCAGATTGAGCGGTAATCCTGCTTCCGCCAGGCGCGTCTGTGCGCGCAGATCCATATCCACCGGGCCGGATAGATTAACACCCACTTCCAGTTGTTCGCGCAGCGCGCCACCAACCTTCAGCTTCACCTTTTCGCCTTTTAACGGGTCAATGTTCAGCGTACTGTTCAGCGTAATATCGACTGGCCACGCATCGGTCAGTTGCGCCGTCCCGCTGGCGTTCACCGTCCCCTGGCTGGAGTCGATATCCAGCGCGTCGAGCTTCATATTGCCGTCAATGCTGCTCACTTTCAGCAACATGTTGTGTACTGTCAGATCGGTATCCCCGGTCACGCGCAGTTGCTCGCCGCGGAATTCTTCAATATTGAGATTCAGCGGCAGGTGAACATCGGTCATTTCCGGTAGGACCGGTTTTGAGAACAGATCTTTGAGCGTTTCACCCAACGGTTTCTCATCCGGCTGCGGATTCTGGATCTTCGGCTCAACAACCTCTTCCTGGGCGACTTCCGCCACTTTAGGCAGTGCAATCAACAGGCCCTGTAATGACGTTGGCTTCAGGGTCAGCGTTTTTTCCTGCCAGTTCAGGCCGGAAGTAAAATCCAGCACGGAAACGGTGGTGTCATCAATTTTGATATTGATGTTGTTAAGCGCCACGCGTGAAAGCGTGATGGGATAAGGCGTTGACAGATTAAGCGGGCCGCTATCCTCTTCCTCCACCGGAGCAGAAGGCGGCATTTTTTTACTGTCGATAGCCACGTTAATATCTTTTAGCGACAGATCATTGACGCACAGACTGCTGTTCCACAGACAGTTGAGGCCGATGGCCAGATGCACTTCACCCGCATTCACCGCCACGCCAGGCTGATCGTAGCGGATATTTTTCAGCGATAAATCCCGCCAGCCGCCAGTGACCTGGCCTATCTCCAGCCCCGGAACCCAGCGATTAGCCGCCTTAAAGAGCAGATGCAGACCCGAGGTTGTACCCACGAGAAACGCTACAGTGCCTAACAACAGCAGGATAAAAATCAGAACGCCGAGGCTTATCTTCTTCCATAAACTCATAATTCAGGCCCCAGACCGATGTAAAACTGTAAACCATGCTCATCTTTGTCGCCGACAGGTACAGCAAAATCGAGCTTGATAGGTCCTACCGGTGACTGCCAGCGCACACCAACCCCGGCACCGGTTTTAAAATCACTTCTGCGGATATCGCTGACCGCTTCACCGCTATCAACAAACATCGCACCCCACCATTTTCCGGTCACGTTGTACTGGTATTCCAGCGATCCTGTCGCCAGCTTCGAGGCCCCTTTCAGTTTGCCGTCGCTGCCTTCAGGCGCAATAGATTTGTATTTGTAACCGCGAATACTGCGGTCGCCCCCGGCGAAGAAACGCAGATCCGGTGGTACTTTGTCGAAGTCTCCGGTTTCAATCCAGCCGAGGTTACCGCGCATCACAAAGCGATGACGGTCGTACAACGTGCGGATCCAGACGTTCTGTGCCTGGAAGACGGAGAAATCGACATCTGAACCCCAGGCGGTATTCGAGTAATCGATGGAATAGCGCTGAGAATCCCCCCAGACGGGCATCAGACCGCCGCGCGAGCGCGTCCGGCTAATCATCACACCAGGATAGAGCAGCATAGTGGTATTGGTGACATTACCCTGGGTAAAGTGGTCGAGGCTCCAGCGCAGGTTAATTGCGCGCTGCCAGCCGCTGGAGAGATCCCAGTAGCGAGAGACGGCAAGCGTGGTGGAGTCCTGCTCGGTATCGTTCAAATCGGTACGTTTAAATCCCCCCTGAACCAGGTAGTACTGCTCCAGTGGGTTCTTTAACAGCGGCATTTTATAACTGAAATCAAGAACCTGTTCAGGCGCAGAAACGCTGACGCTGGTCGCCAGACTGTGACCGTACGAGTTCATCCACGGTTTTTTCCACGTGGTTTTTAACCTTGGCCCGACGTCGGTGGAATAGCCGACCCCGGTTTCAATGGTGTTTTCCGTGCGTGGCGAGACCACGCCTTTCAGCGGCAACACTTTGGTTTTGCGGGCTTTGTCGAATTCCGGCGCGACCACTACAGAATTAAACCAACCGGTTGCCGAGAGACGACGGTTCAGCTCCGCCAGATCTTTCGATTCGTACTCTTTGCCTTCTTTGAACGGCACCAGATTTTGCAGATACTCATCGCGAATCTGCGATCCTTCAAAGGTGACATGTCCAAAACGATAACGCTCTCCGCTGTTGTAATCGATATCCCAGAATGCCTGGCGACGATCGAGCGCGATCCCGAGTTGGCTTTTATTAAATTCACTGTCGAAATAGCCCTTACGCAGCGCCACGCTGGCTAGCGACTTTTTGAAGCTGTCATAGTCGCCTTGATTCAGCACAGTGCCGATGGCTGGACGCGTTTTTAGCAGGTCCAGATAATCTCTGTCAGTGCGCGCCCCACCGCGTAAAATGACGTCGGTTCCGCCAATCAGTACCGGTTCACCGGGTGTCACTTTGGCAATCAACACCTGACGTCCCTTCGCCGGTGGTGGACGCAATTCAAAATCAATGGTCGGCTCAAAATAGCCCAGCGCTTTTAGCCCTTCGCGAATAGCATCATCGACGCGCGCACGAAAACGGCGGTCAGGCGTGACTTCATCACTCTGAATCGTGGATAACTGCGCACGGACGTTTTTTTCCAGCGGTCCCGATAATCCCTCGACCTGTAAGCGAACATTCGCAGCGGCGGCTGAGCCACTTAAGCACAGTAACCCCACCCAACATAACTGACGGATATGTGGCACATTTTCTCCTGAATATCCTTTTTTCCCACCCCTGGAAAAAAATACTATGCCGTTCCTGGGCTTAACAAAAAATCAACAATAAGAGTTGAAAAACAGACGACAACCCAAATATTTCTTATGTTTAACTCTAGACGTATTCACACCGTTTATTGTGGGCAAAGACGCGTCTTGTTACAACCTTAACCCAAATGACTGATTTCGGGAGAACGGCCATGAGTTTATTTGATAAAAAGCATCTTGTTACTCAAGCAGATGCATTACCTGGACGCAACACCCCGATGCCAGTGGCAACGCTGCATGCGGTTAACCAACATTCGATGACCAACGTGCCCGACGGTATGGAGATCGCCCTTTTCGCCATGGGCTGTTTCTGGGGCGTAGAACGTTTGTTCTGGTCACTCCCCGGCGTGTACAGCACTGCAGCCGGATACACTGGCGGCTATACCCCCAATCCAACCTATCGGGAGGTTTGTTCTGGTGATACGGGCCATGCTGAAGCAGTACGTATCGTCTATGACCCGCATGTTATCAGCTACGAACAGCTACTGCAGGTATTCTGGGAAAATCACGACCCGGCGCAAGGTATGCGTCAGGGCAACGATCTGGGCACTCAGTATCGTTCCGCAATTTATCCATTAACTCCGGAGCAAAATACCGCAGCCCAGGCCAGCCTTGAACGCTTTCAGGCAGCGATGACCGCAGCCGGTGATGATCGTCCTATTACAACGGAAATCAAAACGGCAACCCCGTTCTACTATGCCGAAGACGATCACCAGCAGTACCTGCACAAAAATCCTTATGGATATTGCGGCATTGGCGGCATTGGGGTTTGCCTGCCGCCACAAGGATAAATATCAGCCTCTGGCGACTTTACAGTCGCTTACGCTATACTAGCTTCTGAATTTACCGGCTCACTTCCGCGAGCCGGTTTTCAATGAATATTCCATTGGATTTATACTCTATGGATTTCGAGTTGCAGAAAGGCGGCAAACTCGTGAATCCCCAGGAGCATAGATAACTATGTGACTGGGGTGAATGAGTGCAGCCAACGCATCTGCGGCTTGAAAGACGACGAGTATCAACTTCTCCCTTCCGAGGATCTGGCCTTAACGGTCGGATAAGATATGTTAAACAGTATTTTAGTCATTCTCTGCCTGATCGCCGTGAGTGCGTTCTTCTCGATATCCGAGATCTCGCTTGCCGCATCACGCAAAATTAAACTTAAGCTGCTTGCCGATGAAGGCAATATCAATGCACAACGCGTTATGAAGATGCAGGAAAATCCCGGCATGTTCTTCACCGTGGTGCAAATTGGTCTTAACGCCGTCGCCATTCTTGGCGGTATCGTGGGGGATGCTGCGTTTTCTCCGGCTTTTTACGGCTTGTTCTCGCAATACTTCGCTCCAGAGCTGTCCGAACAGTTGAGCTTTATCCTCTCGTTCTCACTGGTAACTGGCCTGTTCATCCTGTTCGCGGATTTAACCCCGAAACGCATCGGTATGATTGCGCCAGAAGCTGTGGCTTTGCGTATCATCAACCCGATGCGCTTCTGCCTGTTCGTGTTCCGCCCGCTGGTGTGGTTCTTTAACGGCCTGGCAAATAACATTTTCCGCCTGTTTAAGATCCCAATGGTGCGCAAAGATGACATCACCTCAGACGATATTTACGCCGTGGTAGAAGCTGGCGCGCTGGCGGGTGTACTGCGTAAACAGGAACATGAGCTGATTGAAAATGTGTTCGAGCTGGAATCCCGTACCGTCCCGTCTTCCATGACATCACGTGAAAACGTCATCTGGTTCGATCTGCACGAAGACGAACAGAGCCTGAAGAACAAAGTTGCGGAACATCCGCACTCCAAGTTTCTGGTGTGTAATGAAGATATCGACCACATCATTGGCTATGTGGACTCCAAAGATCTGCTTAACCGCGTACTGGCAAACCAGAGCATGGCGCTAAACAGCGGCGTGCAGATCCGCAATACACTGATTGTCCCGGATACGCTGACGCTCTCAGAAGCGCTGGAAAGCTTCAAAACTGCAGGTGAAGACTTTGCCGTCATCATGAACGAGTACGCGCTGGTAGTAGGGATTATCACGCTTAACGACGTAATGACCACGTTGATGGGTGACTTAGTCGGTCAGGGCCTTGAAGAACAGATCGTAGCACGTGATGAGAACTCCTGGCTGATTGACGGCGGTACGCCAATTGATGACGTGATGCGCGTGCTGGATATCGACGAGTTTCCACAGTCTGGCAACTATGAAACTATCGGCGGTTTCATGATGTTTATGCTGCGTAAAATCCCGAAACGCACCGACTCGGTGAAGTTCTCAGGCTATAAATTTGAAGTGGTGGATATCGATAACTACAAGATCGATCAGCTGCTGGTGACGCGACTGGACAGCAAACCCAGCGTCCTGGTGCCGAAACTGCCGGATGCAAAAGAAGAAAGCAAAGCCTGAATGTCCTGAGTGTAAAAACATCAACGGCTCCTGTTTAAGGAGCCGTTTTTTTATATACCACTTACACTACTGCATAGCACTTTGGTCAAGCCATCTCAGTTTGCAGACGCAAAACCTGACGGTTAACTTCGGACATCACAGAAAAATGCTGTTTGTCCTTCACTTTTGGGATAAGAATCTTACCCTTATCAAATTCAAAAGCGCCTACATCCTTGATATATAACCGTCCACGAAACAGGATCTTCACGTACTTCGCCACCTGCAGCGGGTTGTATCGTTGGAAAATTTTCATTGTTGTCTCCTGCTGAGCATTACGCCTTTGCGGTACCACAATCGGTCCGACAATACTCAGGCGCAAATTTTAATGCCCTATGACTATAGACTATCTCTACGATGTTTCCAGCGTGTATAAGTTTATTTACCTTCAGGTTACAATTATTCAGAATTATCTTTTCATCCATTCGCTGTCTTCAGTATAAGCCTTCATTTTTCACAGGATTTGTGCGCCCGTCCGCAAACTGGCATCGCACTTGCGGGAAAAAGCATCATTCGCACATATGATTAAATTCCAGACCCAAGTGGTCGGATCACCTGCAAAATATAAAGAAAGAAGGAAACACCATGACCTTACAAAAACTGCTGGCGGTATCATGCCTGCTGCTACCCATGATGGCCTCCGCACATAAGTTTGAAACCAACCAGCGCGTGCCGCCGGTGGGGATTACCGATCGCGGTGAACTGGTGCTTGATAACGATAAGTTTAGTTATAAAAGCTGGAATAGCGCGCAGTTGCCAGGGAAGGTACGCATTGTGCAACACATTGCCGGACGCACTTCTGCCAAAGAGAAAAACGCGACGTTAATCGAGGCAATCAAAGCGGCAAATCTGCCGCACGATAAATACCAGACCACCACCATCGTCAATACAGACGACGCCATTCCAGGCTCCGGCATGTTCGTTCGCAGCAGCCTTGAGAGTAATAAGAAGCTCTATCCCTGGTCACAGTTTATTGTCGACAGTAACGGTGTTGCGCGTAAAGCCTGGCAACTGGATGAAGAAAGTTCAGCCATCGCGGTACTCGACAAGGATGGCCGCATTCAGTGGGCAAAAGATGGCGCATTGACGCAGGAAGAGGTGCAGCAGGTTATTGCCCTGCTGCATAAGTTGCTCAGTAAATAGAGACCCGGAAGCCGGGGTTAAGAAACGATTCACGCGGAGTGTAATCCAGGGGTTTCCCCTGCCAGTCGTGAACGTGCGCCCCGGCTGCTGCGGCAACAGCGTGGCCTGCGGCAGTATCCCAAACATTGGTTGGCCCAAAGCGCGGGTACAGCTGTGCCTGCCCTTCAGCGACCAGACAAAACTTCAGCGACGATCCAATCGACGTGGTCTGATGCTCACCTAATTGTTGCAGATACTCTTTTAGCTCATTGTCAGCATGCGAACGGCTGATCACCACCAGCGGTGGACGCGCGTCGCGTACCCGGATTTGCTTGCGCACGCCGTACTCTTCTTTCCACGCCTTACCTTCCGCCGCGCTGTACATCACGTTCATCACCGGCGCATACACCACGCCCAGAACCGGTTTTCCCTTCTCAATTAGCGCAATATTCACGGTGAATTCGCCGTTACGCTTAATGAACTCTTTCGTTCCGTCCAGAGGATCAACCAGCCAGTAGCGCTGCCAGTGCTGACGTATATCCCAGCCCGGGGGAGCCTCTTCTGATAAAACCGGAATATCTGGTGTCAGGGCCTGTAATCCTTCGAGGATCACCATGTGCGCGGCAATATCCGCCGCAGTGACCGGAGAATCATCCTGCTTGCTGGTGATCTCTATCGGTTTGATTCCATCGTAGACCTGCATAATGGCATCGCCCGCGTTCCGTGCAAGCTGGCATACATGTTCTAGCATTCTCCACCTCGTTTACACCCGTCATACTTCAAGTTGCATGTACGTTGGCTGCGTTCCTGCAACTCGAATTATTTAGAGTATATATCAGTGATGTTAACTCGTTGTTTTACTTATACCCGATCGTCAGGGGATCCGCCAACTGTGATAGCGTCTGCGGTTTTAAACGCTAACTTCATGTCATGATTCACAGTTCTGTAAGCAAGAAGATTTATATACATTTTCTTTTGTGGCTTAGATCTTAAAAAGGATGCCCCTGATGATTAAGTTTAGTGCAACGCTTCTGGCCACGCTGATTGCAGCCAGCGTGAATGCTGCAACCGTCGATCTCCGCATAATGGAAACCACTGATTTGCATAGCAACATGATGGATTTCGATTATTACAAAGATACGCCAACTGAAAAATTCGGTCTGGTGCGTACGGCAAGTTTGATTAATGCCGCCAGGGGTGAAGTAAAAAACAGCGTTCTGGTCGATAACGGCGATCTGATTCAGGGCAGCCCTCTCGGGGATTACATGGCGTCCAAAGGGCTTAAAACTGGCGAGACTCACCCGGTCTATAAGGCGCTCAATACTCTCGATTACGCGGTGGGCAACCTCGGCAACCATGAGTTTAACTATGGGCTGGAGTATCTGCATAAAGCGCTCGCTGGCGCAAAATTTCCCTACGTTAACGCCAATATCATCGACGTTAAGACCCAAATGCCGCTGTTTACCCCTTACCTGATTAAAGACACTGAAGTTGTCGATAATGAGGGCAAAAAGCAGACACTGAAGATTGGCTATATCGGCTTTGTACCACCGCAGATCATGACCTGGGACAAGGCTAATCTCAGCGGTAAAGTGACGGTGAATGACATTACCGAAACCGCACGTAAGTATGTGCCGGAAATGCGCGAAAAAGGCGCTGATGTGGTGGTAGTGATTGCTCACTCCGGTCTCTCTGCCGACCCATACCAGACCATGGCGGAAAACTCTGTTTATTACCTCAGCGAAGTCCCGGGCGTGGATGCGATTATGTTTGGCCACGCTCACGCCGTTTTCCCGGGTAAAGACTTTGCCAGTATCAAAGGCGCAGATATTACCAAAGGCACGTTGAACGGTATTCCTGCAGTAATGCCAGGCATGTGGGGCGATCATCTGGGCGTGGTGGATCTGGTACTGAACGACAACAGTGGTAAATGGCAGGTCACCCAGGCGAAAGCCGAGGCGCGTCCCATTTATGACGCGGCGGCTAAAAAATCCCTGGCTGCCGAGGACAGCAAGATAGTTGAGATCCTGAAAGCCGATCACGACGCCACGCGTGAGTTTGTCAGTAAGCCAATCGGAAAATCTGCCGATAACATGTATAGCTATCTGGCATTAGTGCAGGACGATCCGACCGTCCAGGTCGTGAATAACGCGCAAAAGGCCTACGTTGAACACTTTATTCAGGGTGATCCAGATCTGGCAAAACTGCCGGTACTTTCTGCCGCTGCGCCGTTTAAGGTCGGCGGACGTAAAAACGATCCGGCAAGCTTTGTGGAAGTCGAAAAAGGCCAGCTGACTTTCCGTAATGCCGCCGATCTCTATCTGTATCCGAATACCCTGGTGGTGGTAAAAGCCAGCGGTAAAGAAGTGAAAGAGTGGCTGGAATGTTCCGCCGGGCAATTTAATCAGATTGATATTCACAGCAACAAACCCCAGTCGTTAATTAACTGGGACGGCTTCCGTACCTACAACTTCGACGTGATTGACGGCGTGGATTATCAGATTGATGTTTCACAACCCGCCCGCTACGACGGCGAGTGCCAGACCGTGAACGCCAAAGCAGAGCGTATTAAAAATCTGACCTTTAACGGTAAACCTATCGATCCTGACGCGACCTTCCTGGTAGCAACCAACAACTATCGCGCCTACGGTGGCAAGTTCGCCGGTACCGGCGACAGCCATATCGCGTTTGCTTCACCGGATGAAAACCGCTCAGTGCTGGCGGCATGGATAGGTGCCCAGACGAAGAGTGCAGGTGAAATTCACCCAGCGGCGGATAATAACTGGCGTCTGGCGCCGATCCACAGCGATACGAAACTGGATATTCGCTTTGAAACGTCGCCGTCCGATAAAGCCGCCACGTTTATCAAAGAGAAAGGGCAGTATCCGCTGAAGAAAGTCGCCACCGACGATATCGGTTTTGCCATTTATCAGCTGGATTTGAGTAAGTAACGTTAATGCAGGATGACGGCTAACGCCTTGTCCGGCTTAAAAATTGTGTACGCACACAGGCCGGATAAGCGAAACGCCATCCGGCAACATATCATGCAACCCGCTCTTCCCTCAGTGCCAGCACCTGCGGTAAATTCATTTCAATCCAGTCCGCCAGTGCAGCAACTTTATCACTCACCTGCTCACCCAACGGCGTGAGACTGTACTCCACATGCGGCGGAACCACCGGATACGACACCCGGTTGATAAACCCGTCCTGCTCCAGCGCCTGCAGGGATTGCGCCAGCATTTTTTCACTAACGCCGCCCATCTTGCGACGTAAATCACTGAACCGGTGCGTACCATCACGCAGCGCCACCAGAATCAACACGCCCCAGCGGCTGGTGACGTGTTTTAACACCTCGCGGGAGGGACACTGTTCGGCAAATAAGTTGCCGTCACGCAATTGCTGAGAAAGTGTCGAAGTTGTCATATTCATACTTACCTTTTTGTACGTACTTACTAAAAGTAAGTTTAAGTGCTAGCTTTACTAAACACAAGACAAACACCAAGGAGTTCCCCATGATTGCGATTACCGGTGCCACTGGTCAACTGGGCCAACACGTTATTGAAGCCCTGCTGAAAACCGTACCCGCCAGCCAGATTGTGGCCATTGTGCGTAACCCAGCCAAAGCTACTGCACTCAGCCAACAGGGTATTACCGTCCGTCAGGCGGATTACATCGACGAGGCCGCTTTCACTACAGCATTGCAGGGGATCGACAAGCTGCTGCTGATCTCGTCCAGCGAAGTTGGGCAACGTACCCCACAGCATCGCAACGTGATTAACGCGGCAAAAGCCGCCAATGTGAAATTTATTGCCTATACCAGTCTGTTGCATGCCGACAGCTCTCCGCTGGGGCTGGCAGCTGAACACGTGGAAACCGAGAAAATGCTGGCTGACTCCGGCATTGCTTATACCCTGCTGCGTAACGGCTGGTATACCGAAAACTATCTGGCCAGCGCGCCAGCCGCGCTGGAGCACGGCGTGTTTATTGGTGCTGCGGGCGAAGGCAAAATCGCCTCAGCGACCCGTGCCGACTATGCTGCCGCTGCCGCACGCGTCATCAGTGAAGACGGTCACGCCGGTAAGATCTACGAGCTGGCGGGCGATGAGGGCTGGACCCTGAGCCAACTTGCCGCCGAACTGGCAAAACAGAGTGGCAAAAAAGTGGTGTATCAAAACCTGAGTGAAGCCGATTTTGCCGCTGCGCTGAAAGGTTTTGGTTTGCCTGCCGGACTGGCGGATATGCTCGCCGACTCTGACATCGGTGCCTCAAAAGGTGGTCTGTTCGACGACAGCCACACCCTGAGCCAATTAACCGGTCACCCGACAACTTCTCTGGCGGACAGCGTCAAAGGCATCGTGTAAGTGTTAAAAATCGGTTAATTATGGTGGCATCCCCGCGTATCCTCTCTGATAATGAAAGACGATGCGTGGGGAGAGAAAACGTGCAAGGTGTACCTGAGCAGTTCATTGATGAGAAAGACAGCGCCCGCTTTCGCCATCTGGCGCAGGTTCCGGGCGTTGAGTTGTATCATGCGCACATCTCCCGTTATGCCTTTGAACCACATACCCACGAAGCCTTTGGCATAGGCGCGATTGAAGCGGGTGCAGAACGGTTTCGCTATCGCGGTACGCAGCACGTTGCTCCTGCCCACTCCGTCGTCACCATGAATCCCGATGAGCTGCATACCGGTGAGGCGGCAACCGCCGACGGCTGGCGCTATCGGATGGTCTACCTCGAACCTGACCTTCTGGAAGACGTCACCGGGATCCGCCACTGGTGGTTTCATGATGTTACGCGCCACGATCCGCTACGCTCGTACCAGATCTGTTCACTTATCCACGGCCTGTGGAATACCGAGGATCCGCTGGCGCAAAAAGGGTTACTGCTCGATCTGATTGATACATTCCAGCCTCTGGCCCGTCATGCGCCGGTACAACTGGAAGGCGCCCATCGCTTTGAGCGCGTACGCGAATATCTACACGACAACTACATGCACCCGGTGACGCTCGACGAACTGGCCCGCGTTGCCTCGCTGAGTCCCTGGCATTTTCAGCGCCAGTTCAAATCTCATTTCCACGTCACGCCACACCAGATGCTGATGGCGATCCGCCTGTGGCGTGCCAAATGTTTTCTTACTCACGGCATGCCCGCTGCAGATGTCGCCGCAGCGACTGGCCTGACCGACCAGTCGCATCTCACCCGCGCATTTACTCATCGTTACGGCATTACGCCTGTACGCTACCAGAAACAGGTTTTTTCGCGCTAATGCGCAATCTCATACAATACGCGGCCATTTTGCCTGCCTACACTGCTCGCAATGTTAAGCGATGTGGATGTCAAAAATGATTAGCGGTGTGTTGTATGCCCTGCTGGCCGGGCTGATGTGGGGATTAATTTTTGTCGGGCCGCTGATCGTGCCGGAGTATCCGGCAGTATTGCAGTCGATGGGACGCTATCTGGCGCTGGGACTGATCGCCCTGCCGATCGCCTGGCTGGGCCGCGGACGTCTGCGCCAGCTGGCGCGTAAAGACTGGATGACCGCACTGACGCTGACGATGATGGGTAACCTGATTTATTACGTTTGCCTGGCCAGTGCGATCCAGCGCACCGGCGCGCCGGTCTCAACAATGATCATTGGCACATTACCGGTGGTGATCCCGGTATTCGCCAACCTGCTCTACAGTCAACGTGATGGCAAATTATCGTGGTGGCGCTTAGCCCCTGCCCTGGTGCTAATCGGCATTGGTCTGCTGTGCGTGAATATTTCTGAGCTGAATCAGGGACTGCCTGATTTTAGCGGTTGGAGATACGGTTCCGGTATCGCGCTGGCGCTGGTTTCCGTAGTGTGCTGGGCGTGGTATGCGCTACGTAATGCCCGCTGGCTGCGAGAGAATCCCGATAAGCATCCAATGATGTGGGCAACAGCGCAGGCACTGGTAACGCTTCCCGTCTCCCTGCTGGGATACGTTGCGGCCTGTCTGTGGCTAAATGGACAAACACCAGATTTCTCTCTGCCCTTCGGCCCACGTCCGGGCGTGTTTATCGGTCTGATGGTCGCCATTGCGGTACTGTGTTCGTGGGTGGGAGCATTGTGCTGGAACGTCGCCAGTCAGAAGTTACCAACGGTGATCCTCGGGCCGCTGATTGTCTTTGAAACGCTGGCGGGCCTGCTCTACACCTTTATTCTGCGCCAGGAGATGCCGCCGCTGCTGACCCTGAGTGGCATCGTGCTGCTGGTTGTGGGTGTGGTGGTCGCCGTCAGGGCCAAACCGGAAAAACCAAGTGTCGTCGCGGTTTCACCATCATAATGTGCTGGATAGTACTGCGCTAATCCGGCCTACAGGATATTTTCTTGTAGGCCGGAGCAGACGTTAAACTTTAAACACCGCCACCGTCTGATTCAGGCGTGCTGCCTGCTCTTCTAGCGCGGCAGCGGCAGAAGCAGACTCTTCCACCAGCGAGGCATTTTGCTGCGTCACTCGGTCCATCTCAGCAACCGCCTGACCTACCTGATCAATACCCCGACTCTGTTCATCTGAGGCGGATGCAATCTCACCCATGATGTCAGTCACCCGGCTGACGGCACTGACTATTTCCGCCATCGTTTCACCGGCTTCATGCACCAGCGCAGTACCGGCGTTGACCCGGTTACCGGAATCATCAATCAGCGCCTTAATTTCTTTCGCCGCCTGGGCGCTGCGCTGCGCCAGCGTACGCACTTCTCCTGCTACCACAGCAAAACCGCGCCCCTGCTCACCGGCTCGCGCCGCTTCTACCGCCGCGTTCAGTGCAAGAATATTGGTCTGGAAGGCAATACCGTCGATAACATTGGTAATTTGCGCAATTTTACTCGAACTGGTGGCGATCTCATCCATAGTGCGCACCACACCATCGACCACAGCGCCACCTTTCTGCGCCGTCTGTGAGGCATTTTTTGCCAGACTGGTTGCCTGCCGCGCATTGTCCGCATTCTGTTTCACGGTAGCGGTAAGCTGCTCCATACTGGCAGCCGTCTCTTCCAGAGAGGCGGCCTGTTGTTCAGTACGGGAAGAGAGATCATTACTACCCGCAGCGATTTCCCCCGCGCCGGTATAGATGGTATCTGCCCCATCGCGTACGACGCCAACCGTGTTTGCCAGCGCCTGTTGCATATCACGGACATTACGCGCCAGTAGCGCCATTTCATTACTGCCCTCGGCGCTGATACCGTGGGTCAGATCGCCAGCGGCAATATGGCGGATGTGCCCAATTACCTCATGGAGTGGCCTCAGCAGTACGCGTTGCATGGCTATCCAGCTGACGACAATAACGGTTATCACGATCAGCATCACCGCGGACAACAGCCAGATAATCTTCTGATAGTCCTTCTCGTTATCCTGTACACCAGCATTTGCCAGAGCAGATTGCGCAGCGCGCCATTCCTGATAAACCCCCTGCATCACCGTCTGCTTTTGCTCAGCATTCTGTTTAAACATCTCCTCCAGTTTGCCTTCAGCGAGCAGCGCATTCATTTTTGCCAGCGTTGCAGAATAGATGCCGTACTGCTCTTCGAGCCGGTCAGCCAGATGCTCATCCAGACCCGGCGTTTCCGGCAAGGCATAGTATTTATCGTAATGATCTTTGGCATCATTCAGCAGGCGATTTGCTGTATTCACCAGTTCCTTCAACTGGCCACCGTTAATTTCATTCGCCATCGTCCCTTGCAAACGCAGCATACCCCGATTGAGCGTGACGCGCGCCTGGTTCAGGCTAATCCAGGCATCAGTAAACTCGGCCACATTCTGGCTGGAAAGCTGAGACACGTTAAAGTTTTGCTTGTCGTTATTGAGCGCGCCAATAAAAACGCCTGCGGAAATGAGCTGCATTGCGCCCAGGGCGAGTAACACGGTGATAAGTAAGGTTATCACTTTGATTCGTTTGAACATCTGTTGCCTTTTTATTATGCAGGTATTGTCTGAGGTCTAACTATCGGCAGCAGCGTCCGCTTATTTAATCTTGTGACGCGGTTTTTTTCGCCGTTTTTCCCCTTTTCAATAAGATTCAGCATGTTAAAGAGATAAGAAATTTTCGTGACAACCATCACATAATCCTCTGCCCCGAAAGGGTTATATCCTTCTCTATAAGTTGCATTTAAAATGCACCTTATATTATTGAGAATGAGGTAACGGCTATGTCTTATCGCGATCAACCTTTAGGTGAACTGGCGCTCTCTATTCCTCGCGCTTCGGCACTGTTTCGTAAATACGATATGGATTACTGCTGTGGCGGTAAGCAAACGCTGGCACGCGCTGCCGCACGTAAAGAGCTGGATGTAGAAACTATCGAAGCACAGCTCGCACAGTTGGCAGAACAACCGCTGGAGAAAGACTGGCGCACCGTAGCGCTGGCAGAAATCATCGACCATATCATCGTTCGTTATCACGACCGCCACCGCGAACAACTGCCGGAACTGATCCTGCAAGCCACTAAAGTTGAACGCGTTCATGCAGACAAACCTAACGTACCACGCGGTCTGGCAAAGAACCTGACCATGCTGCATGAAGAACTGTCCAGCCACATGATGAAAGAAGAACAGATCCTGTTCCCGATGATTAAACAGGGAATGGGTAGCCAGGCGATGGGACCTATCAGCGTGATGGAAAGCGAGCACGACGATGCCGGTGAACTGGTAGAAGTGATCAAGCACATCACCAACAATGTGACGCCTCCGCCAGAAGCCTGCACCACCTGGAAAGCCATGTATAACGGCATTAACGAGTTGATCGACGACCTGATGGAGCACATCAGTCTGGAAAACAATGTGTTGTTCCCGCGTGCCCTCGCTGGTGAATAAAAAGGGCGCCTGAGAGCGCCCTGTTTTACGGAATATTAGAGCCGCATCGCGGCTCTTTTTTTATTAGCGTACGCCAGCCATGCGTTTCTTACCGATAAACAGCCAGCCCAGTCCCAGTGCAATGAACCACAGCGGCGTTACGATCAGTGCCTGTCGGGTATCCTCTTCCAGCGTCAGCAGTACCAGTACAAACACGAAGAACGCCATGCACACCCAGCACATCAGCTTGCCTAACGGCATCTTGTAGATCGATTTCTCATGCAGATGCGGACGCTGTTTGCGGTACACCAGGTACGAGCAAAGAATAATGGTCCAGACAAACATGAACAGAATCGCTGATACGGTGGTGATCATGGTGAATGCGCCAATCACACTCGGGTTAACATACAGCATCACTACGCCGCCCAGCAGGCAGATACAGGAGAACGTCAAACCTTTCGCCGGTACTGCACGTTTAGACAGCTTGGCGAACGCTTTAGGCGCTACGCCTTCCTGCGCCAGACCAAACAGCATACGACTGGTTGAGAACACACCGCTGTTCGCAGAAGACGCCGCAGAGGTCAGAACCACAAAGTTAATCAGGCTCGCCGCTGCCGGTAGCCCTACCAGCACAAACAGCTCAACGAACGGGCTTTTGCTTGGAACAACCGAGCTCCACGGTGTTACAGACATAATCACGATCAGCGCGAAAACATAGAACATGATAATACGGATCGGAATCGAGTTAATTGCTCGCGGCAGAGATTTCTCCGGGTCTTTGGTTTCCGCAGCTGTCGTTCCCACCAGCTCGATACCCACAAACGCGAACACCGCTATCTGGAAGCCAGCAAAGAAACCACTCAGACCTTTCGGGAACCAGCCACCATCATTCCATAAGTGCGTAAACGACGCTTCAACGCCGGTTGGCGACTGGAAGTGCGTCAGTACCATCACCAGACCGACAACAATCAGTCCAACAATGGCGACGATCTTGATCATGGCAAACCAGAACTCCATCTCACCGAACATTTTAACGGTGGCGAGGTTGAGACTCAGCAGCAGAATGATCACTGCCAGTGAAGCAACCCAGTCAGAGAGTCCAGGGAACCAGAATTGCGCATAAGCCGTAATGGCGACAACGTCCGCCATCCCGGTAACTACCCAGCAAAACCAGTAGGTCCAGCCGGTAAAATACCCAGCCCATGGCCCGAGAAGGTCAGAGGCGAAATCGCTGAAGGATTTGTATTCGAGATTCGAAAGCAACAGTTCTCCCATTGCCCGCATCACGAAAAACAACATGAAACCGATGATCATATATACAAAGATGATCGACGGTCCGGCGAGACTGATGGTTTTTCCGGAGCCCATAAACAGGCCCGTGCCGATGGCACCACCGATTGCAATAAGTTGAATATGACGGTTTGTGAGATTGCGCCGTAGCGACTGTTCAGACGAACCCTCTTCGTCGGCAACGACTTTTACCTGATCTACCATGTTTTTTTCTTCCTGTACCTGTCTGTGTTGTTCAGGCTCTACGGCCTTTAATGTGTCTATGATACGACGATCCCGTTAGCAGGACTCATCGATATTAGGTAAGAATCGGCGGGATGAATACTAAGATTTAGATATAATGTTAATTTAATGTTTAAAGTGAGTGTCATATCACTCTGATACCGCGAATTAGCTCACAAAAATACACGCAAGAACGTCATTTGCAAGATAAAATATCGATACTGTTACAACTATAGGTTTTAAAACTAATTTTCCGCTCCCCTCAACCCTGAAGGGAACAGAAGTCACTGCTTACAGGATCTCGAGCAGCTCAACCTCGAACACCAGCGTGCTGAACGGAGGAATGGACGCGCCAGCGCCACGCTCGCCATAAGCTAGTTCCTGAGGAATAGTCAGTTCCCATTTGGAACCCACCGGCATCAGGGTCAGCGCTTCAATCCAGCCAGGGATCACGCCATTAACCGGGAATTCAGCCGGCTCACCACGAGCGACAGAACTGTCAAACACAGTACCGTCAATCAGTTTACCGGTATAGTGCACACGTACGCGGTCGGTACGCGCCGGAATTGCACCTTCACCCTGAGTCAGAACACGGAACTGCAGACCAGATTCAGTGCTGTTCACACCGTCTTTCTCACGGTTTTCTTCCAGATATTTGACGCCATCGGCGGCCATAGCCTGGAAACGTTCACGACGTACCGCATCTGCACGTTCGTGGATTTCACGCAGTGCGCGGTGCACAACGTCAACAGGCACAGCTGGGTGTTTGCCTTCCAGCGCATCAGCAATACCAGCGACCAGCGCTTCAGGTAACAGCCCTTCCAGACCGGATTCGCTCAGTTGCTGTCCAACCTGCAAACCAATGCCGTAGCTTGCTTGCGCTTCGATAGTGTCAAAAGTCGGGGTGGCCATCATATTTCCTTTCATCGGATGTAAAGTAGCGGGCAGCATATCAGCCATGCCGCATCCGGTAAAACTTTGTATCAGGAAGAGATGACAAATCGCGAGGAAAAAGAAACAATGGCTATATTCCGCATCAATATCACGAAAGCGGATGTATACCCTGAAAAATTCGAGTGCAGGCAGGCGAACGAATCCCGATGAGCTTACATTTATAAGTAATTAGGGTGAGTGAGAGCAGCCAACACACCGGCAACGCGAAGCATGAAGGGTATTATGACGAACATCATAGCGTTAGCCATCTATACTCTATGATCGAGGAACGATAAGCGGAGCAGGAGGAAAGCCATGCCCGGGCGCTTTGAATTAAAACCAACCCTGGCGAAAATCTGGCATGCACCGGACAATTTTCGCATTATGGACCCGCTACCGCCTATGCATCGCCGTGGCATCATTGCTGCTGCAATCGTGCTGGTGATAGGTTTCCTGCTCCCTTCTAATGACTCCAGCGATACTCCAGTGGTCACACGTGATGCACAACTGGATTTCCAGTCGCAATCACAGCCGCCGACTGAGGCTCAGCTTCAGGCACAGCTGGTTGCCCCGCAAAACGATCCTGGCCAGGTCGCTCCGGTTGCGCCGGAACCGATCCAGGAAGGAGAACCAGACGTACAGCCGCAGGCTCAACAATCTCAGCCCCAGACGCAGCCTTTTCAGCAGGATAGCGGGATTGACCAGCAATGGCGCACCTATCGCGTAGATTCAGGCAAAACGCTGGCGCAGGTATTCCGCGATCATAACCTTCCACCAACCGATGTGTATGCTATGGCACAGGTCGAGGGGGCAGGAAAACCGCTGAGTAATCTGAAAAATGGTCAGATGATACAGATCAGGCAGAATGCCAATGGAGTGGTGACGGGTTTAACTATCGATACCGGTAATGGTCAGCAGGTGCTGTTTACCCGCCAACCCAACGGCAGCTTTATTCGCGCACGGTAATTTTTAGTCCGGGTGGCGACGTCAATGCCTCACCCGGACTGGCATCGGCCTGATAAGCGCCACGTTATCAGGCATTCTGTGGTTTGCGCACTTTACTGACCTTATTCACCCACCAAATCCCCGAACAGACCAGCACCAGCGCAACCGCGTATTTCCACTCCAGAATATTCTCGCCGAGGAAGATCGCCGACAGCACCGCTCCCGAAACGGGAATAAGAAAGTTAAACGGAGCGATCATCCCTACACGATTGTACTTGAGCAAGATGCTCCACAATGCGAACGCCACCGAAGAGAGCAGCGTCAGGTAGCCAAGAATCGCCACCGAAGACGAACCGTGTACGGTCAGCGTCCCACCGAAAGCATAGCCCCCGATAACCAATGCCAGACCGCCTATCCCCAGTTGATAGCCTGTCATCACCGTCGGATCCACTGTCTGAGAAATACGTTTACCGTAAAGCGTGGCGGCAGAGAGAATAAAGGCTGCCAGCACCACCGAGCCATCACCTAACAGACTAAAGCTAAAGTCCATCAGGCCACTGTTAAAGTTCACCACCATCACACCGGTAAAGCCCAGGATACAGCCCAGCGCCTTGTTGTAGCTCAGCTTGTCGTTCTGGTAGATAAAGTGGGCCAGCAGTACGCTAAAGAACGTGCCAGTGGCGTTCATGATTGAGCCTTTCACACCCGTCGTGAACGCCAGACCGATGTAAAAGAAGATGTATTGCAGTGAGGTTTGCGTCAGTCCCAGCAGCGTGAGCTGTCCAAACTGGCGTGGGCTTAACCTGCCGATAGGTTTACGCTGCATCATAGCCAGCAACAGTAGTAATAATCCCGCAAACAAGAAGCGGTATCCGGCAAAGACAATTTTCGACGGAATGTCATCCGTGGCAATCTGGAAGAGCTCATACCCGCTTTTTATCGCCGGATAGGCACTTCCCCAGAGCAGGCAGCAGAACGCCGCGCTCAGATAGACTACGTTTTTACGCGCAAACAGAGGTTGGTGCGTTGTTTCCATTCCATCACCACTTTGAAATAATGTTTTATTTTTACGATTATCCCGAAAAGGATAGAGAATAGCCAGAGCGAAAAACAGGAGGGGGAGAAAAGCAAAACGCCGGCACAGGGCCGGCGCTTTTACGCGGTTTTCAGAATAAAAACTTATTCTGCAACTACGTTTACAGTCAGCTTAGCAAACACTTCGCTGTGAACCTGGAAGCTCACTTCGTGCTCACCAGTGGTACGCAGAACACCGTTCGGCAGACGAACTTCGCTCTTAGCCACTTCAACGCCAGCTGCAGTTACAGCGTCAGCGATGTCGCGAGTACCGATGGAACCGAACAGTTTACCTTCATCGCCCGCTTTGGACGCGATGGTTACGGTTTCCAGTGCGTTGATTTTCTCAGCACGAGCTTCAGCAGCAGACAGAACGTCAGCCAGTTTGGCTTCCAGTTCAGCGCGACGCGCTTCGAAAAATTCAACGTTTTTCTTGGTAGCAGGAACAGCTTTACCCTGTGGTACCAGGAAGTTACGAGCATAGCCCGCTTTAACGTTAACCTGATCACCCAGGCTACCCAGGTTTGCTACTTTATCAAGCAGAATAACTTGCATTACCTTATCCTCTCAAAGTCGTATTAATGGACCGTGACCGATTACTGATGACGATCAGTGTACGGCAGCAGGGACAGGTAGCGAGCGCGTTTGATAGCGCGAGCCAGCTGACGCTGGTATTTTGCACGGGTACCGGTGATACGGCTTGGGACAATCTTACCGCTTTCGGTGATGTAGTTTTTCAGCGTAGCGATATCTTTATAGTCGATCTCTTGAACGCCTTCCGCGGTGAAACGGCAGAACTTGCGACGACGGAAATAACGTGCCATATGGCTAGTCTCCAGAATCTATCAATTCAATCTGCTCGGCATGCAGAACCATTTTGCTCAGGCCGTTCTTTGCCTTATGGCAAGAAATGAACCCCTGAACGGTCACTGCGCTACCGACCGTTATACTGTGAGTAATGGCCTGGTTTTCGTGTCCGCTAACAATAACGGGCATTTGGCACCATGCCTGCCGGTGAAAACCGGCTTCCTCCTGCACAGAACGATGCTCAAGCACGAACTGGCAATGAGGAATTCCTGATGGACTGACCTTTCGAAGGGGAGCCCTGCACACGGTGCCGGACAACGCCAGACGGTTGGTCATCAGAAATTACTCTTCAGAATCCCCAGCATCTGCATCATCTGCGGTTTCGTTTGCGAAATCATCGCGACGTTCACGACGCTCGTCTTTCGCTTTAACCATCGGAGATGCTTCGGTAACAGCGTGCTTAGTACGCATTACCATGCTACGGATAACGGCATCGTTGAAGCGGAAGTTTGTTTCCAGCTCATCGATAACTTCCTGCGGCGCTTCAACGTTCAGCAGAACGTAGTGAGCTTTGTGCAGTTTGTTGATCGGGTAAGCCAGCTGACGGCGGCCCCAGTCTTCCAGACGGTGGATCGTGCCTTCTGCTGCAGTGATTGCACCAGTGTAGCGTTCGATCATACCCGGAACCTGTTCGCTCTGGTCAGGATGGACCATAAAAACGATTTCGTAATGACGCATCGAATTGCTCCTTACGGATTATTCAGCCTCCTGTCTGGGTCAGCCGAGGCCCGGGGAGGCAAGGAACGTGTTAAAGGTCGGCTGAAAAATTGACGCGTAATCATACTTGCGCCTACAGCCAAACACAAGGCGATTGTTCGATTATTTATCATGGCGTCATTAATACATATCCAGCAGCATTTTGACGCTGATGCAAATGGAGACAATCACAATCATCGGTCTGATGACTTTCTTTCCTCGCGTCAGCACCACCGTGGCCCCCAGGCGCGCACCGAGGGATTGTCCCACGAACATGACCAGCCCGAGCGACCAGATCATTTTACCGCCGAAGATAAAAAACAAAATCGAGGCGATGTTCGATGCCAGATTAATAAAGTTAGAGTGGATTTGCGCCTTATCGATGCTGTATCCCCAAAGCAGGATATAGCAGAGCGTATAGAAAGAGCCGGCCCCAGCGCCAAGAAACCCATCATAAAAACCCACGCACCCGCCGCCGATAAGTGAGAAAAGAAGCAGTGACACCTGCTGTTTTCTTTTCGGTTCACTGAGATTAGGGGCAAATATGAAATAGATGGCGACGGCGATAATCAGTACCGGCAGCAACTTTTTTAGCAGGTCCGGCTCAATAAACTGGATTAATGTGGTGCCCAGCGCAGAACCAATAAAGGCAGATAAAAATACATATTTGTGTTCCTGAACATTGATATGCCCTCGGCGTAAAAAATAAATCCCGGAGGTGAGCGAACTGCCCAACGCCTGAATTTTATTGGTCGCCAATGCGTTGGCCGGCGGCAAACCGGAAATCAACAATGCGCCAATAGAGAGAAACCCACCGCCCCCCGACACTACGTTAATAAAACCTGCTACCAGCGCAACCATAAACATAATCAGGAAATAGCTGAAATCCATGAATGAAGTATCCATAAGTTTTTTCCTTATAATCATAAAGTTATATTATTTTTCAGCTCACTATAGACGGCGTACTCATTCGGTTAAATTGACCATTTGGTAAGAGGTTATGCCTGGAAAACAGGAATTTTTAACCACAGCGGTAGACATCAGCTAACTGTTAATTAAAGGAAAGACAGGCATGCGGTAATTTTTTGAACAACTGCATCAGAAATGGTCGCTATCGACTCCGTCGGTAACGGTTAAAATTAAATCAGAAGTTATCTACTCACAGGAGAAAGCGAACCAGAGACCGCAGTCGAGGAGGTACATATGCGAGCCCGTGTTTTGACCCTTCTGGCTGTACTTTTGCTCAGTGCAAGTGCAACAGCAGCCATCAAGATTGACAATCATCAGGCCAGAAATATGGATGATGTGCAGAGCTTAGGCGTAATTTACATAAACCATAACTTCGCCACTGAAAGTGAAGCCAATCAGGCCCTGAATGAAGAAACAGATGCTCAAGGCGCTACCTACTACCACGTAATCCTCACCAGGGAGCCAGGTAGTAACGGAAATATGCGCGCCAGCGCGGATATTTATCGCTAGCTATCCAGAAATAACCAACGAGAACATTGCCACAGTTTGACTTGCCCCCTTCATTGGGGGCTTTTTTTGCAGTAAAACGCATCCGGAGCTGATCGATAACATCCCCTGAAAGCGTTAGCTCCGGAGCGTTTTGTTTATTTCTGTCCGTAATAGGCGTTCGGGCCGTGCTTACGCATGAAGTGTTTGTTCATCAGGTAGCCATCAATGGGATTGAGGCATGGGTTGATGCCGCGCGCAATCCACGCCATCTTCGCCACCTCTTCCATCACCACTGCGTTATGTACCGCCTCATGGGCAGTTTTCCCCCACGCAAACGGACCGTGCTGATACACCACCACACCTGGGGTATGCAGCGGTTCAACGTCCCCCAGAGTTTCAATGATGACCTTGCCGGTGTTCAGCTCATATTCGCTCTGTACCTCTTCTTCGTTTAACGCCCGGGTGCAGGGAATATCGCCAAAGAAATAATCCGCATGCGTAGTGCCAAGTGCCGGGATCGCCAGCCCCGCCTGCGCCCATGCCGTCGCATGGGTTGAGTGGGTATGCACCACGCCGCCGAGCGACGGGTAGCGGCGGTACAGTGCCAAATGCGTCGCAGTATCAGAGGAAGGACGATAACGCCCTTCCACCACGTTCCCTGTCATATCGACCACAACCATATCGTCTGCGGTCATAGCCTCATAAGCAACACCGCTGGGTTTGATCACTACCCACCCGCGTTCGCGGTCGATGCTACTCACGTTGCCCCAGGTAAAAGTCACCAGTCCGTAGCGCGGCAAATCCATGTTGGCATCGAACACCTGCTGTTTAAGCTTTTGCATTACGCCGCCTCCACCAGACCAACGCTTGCCATACGCGCTTTCACCCAATCACGCGCTTTCGCCACTTCTCGTGCCGGATCATCTGCCGTTTCACTCCACATCTCAATCAGGTATGGCCCGCAATACCCACTCTGCTTGAGTGTCGCAAAACAACGTTCGAAATCCACCACGCCCTCGCCAAACGGCACGTTTTTGAACACACCGGGTTTGGTGTCTTTAACGTGTACCGCCACGATATGTCCTATCCCGGCCTGTAATTCCATCTGCACGTCGTTATCCCACGCCGACAGATTGCCAATATCAGGATAAAGCTGGAACCAAGGATTGTTCAGGTAGTGCGCATAACCCAGCGCCTTGCTGATCGAGTTCATCAGGGGATAATCCATAATCTCCATCGCCAGCGTCACCTGAGCACGACTCGCCATTTCCACGCTCTCTTTCAGCCCATCGCGAAAACGACGACGCGTTTCGTTATTTGCCTTCTGGTAGTAAACGTCGTAACCCGCCAGTTGGATCACGCGAATGCCAATATCCTGAGCAAATCGGATCGCTTTACGCATGATCTCCAGTCCCTGGTCACGCACCGCGTCATCTTCACTACCGAGCGGAAAACGACGATGCGCACTCAGGCACATGGAAGGGACACGCACACCGGTTTCGGCAATCGCACTTACCAGCGCCAGACGCTGCTCACGGCTCCAGTCCAGGCGCGCCAGGCGGTCGTCTGTTTCATCAACAGACATCTCAACAAAATCAAAACCCAGTTCTCTGGCAAGCTTCAGCCGCGTTTGCCAGCACTCCCCGACGGGAAGCGCTTTTTCATAGATACCGAGCGGGATCTGTTTCGACAACATAACCGCTCCTTAGCCCCAAAGTTGGGCGATGGAACGTTTGAACTGACGAGCAGCTTCTACCGGTGAGGCTGCATCACGAATGCTGCGACCGGCGATAAAAACATGGATTGGAATGCCTTTGAACAACGGTAGATCCTCCAGCGCCAGACCGCCGGTAACGGTGACTTTGAAGCCCATATCGGCCAGACGTTTGATGGCGCTGATATCTGCGTCCCCCCACGCCACACCTGCGGCCTGTGCATCGCGACTACGGTGATACACAACCTGTCCAATGCCCGCGTCACGCCATTCCTGCGCCTGTTCCCAGGTCCAGTAACCGGTCAGTTCAATCTGTACATCGCCATTGAATTCTTTCGCCACATCCAGCGCACCTTTGGTGGTGTTGATATCCGCACAGCAGATCACAGTCACCCAGTCAGCGTTGGCTTCAAAGCACATACGAGAAAGAATTTTGCCTGCATCGGCAATTTTGGCATCCGCCAGTACGATTTTATGCGGATACAGCGCTTTAAGATCGCGAACCGCACGCACGCCTTCAGCGACACAGAGAATCGTACCAACTTCAATGATGTCCACTTCATCTGCAATCAGGCGTGTTGTTTCATACGCGGAAGCCATCGTTTGATTATCCAGCGCTACCTGCAACATAGGTAATGACATTTTAGTGTTCCTTTTAAGCAGCCGCCGCAGTGGCGTTATCAATTAAATCCAGTACTTCCTGCGCGGTGCGGCAGGCACGTAAACGATCAAAATTAGCTTCATCTTCAAACAGATTAACAATCTGCATGATGCCAACCTCCTGATGCGTGTTGGCATCCACTGCCGCCATGGTGATCAGAATATCAACCGGGTCGTTATCTTCATGGTTAAACACCAGCGGTGTTTTCAGCGTAACCAGGGCAAACCCGGTTTTCTTCACACCTTCCTCCGGGCGGCCATGAGGCATAGCCAGACCAGGTGCTATCACAAAATACGGGCCAAACTGCTCTACGCCGTCGAGAATCGCCTGGTAGTAACGCGGTTCGACAACATCGGCCTTAACCAGCAGATCGACGCCCAGCTTTACGGCTTCCTGCCAGGTGCTGGCATCAGCCTGCAAAAGGATGGCGTTATTGTCCGCTAATGAATCACGTAATTTCATATGGCGTCCTTACTTCACATCCTGCGGAAAATGTTCTTTGATCACTTCCAGCAGCTTTGGACCAAAATCGGCTGGCGATAGCATATTGCGTACGCCAACGACATATTTGTTGCCGGAAACAGTGATTTCACCGGCGATATGGGTAGAGGCGATGATGATATCTGCGCCGCTCAGCTCGCTTTTGTATTCGCCCACCGCGCAACTGTTCACCGTATGGTCAATATTTGACTGGGTTAAAAACTGATCCACTTTCATTTTCATGATCATGGAACTGCCTTGCCCATTGCCACACACAGCCAGAATACGTACGGTCATAATCGGAACTCCTTATTAGGCAGATTGTCCTGCCAGTTGTTTTTCTGCATCTTCCTCAGCGCGCAATGTGCGCCCTGCGAAAAACATATAAGCCAGTGAAATCAGAATCATGACGGCCATAAAAATCAGTCCGAGTGAGGCAAAGCCCTGCATCATCGGTGGAGCCAGAATCGACCAATCCGCCATCCCCATCCAGGCGCTCATGCCGGTGAGTTTCACCGCCCAGACGCAGCCAAAGATTTCGATCATCCCCATCACCAGACAAATTTTGAGCGCCGCACGCCAGCCGCCAAAGTGGTTAGCAAACACACCAATAGTGGCGTTAGAGAAGAACATTGGGATAAAGCCAGGGATTATCAGAATGGATGAGCCGAAACCCACCAGGATACCGACGGCGATCAACTGGCCGATGGTGCCCCACATAAAACCCCAGACCACCGCATTTGGTGCAAAGCTATAAATCGCCGCACAGTCAATCGCCAGTACTGCGCCGGGAATAAGGCGTTGAGAAATACCATTGAACGCTTCTGAAAGTTCAGCAACGAACATACGTACGCCCTGGGTGATGATGAAGATCGCGACCGCGAACGAGAAACCAGTTTGCAGGATATAGATAGTCCAGTGGGTTTTACCCGCCATCGCCTGGACAACATCAATACCGAAGGAAAGCAGGATCGCTCCAAAGAAAATGGTCATCACAATGGCTGTAGAAACGATGTTGTCATGGAAGATATTCAGCCAGCCAGGCAGCTTAAGATCTTCGACGCTCTCTTCTTTTTTACCCAGATATGGTGCGAGTTTGTAAGCCATCCACGAAGCGAATTGCTGCTGGTGACCAATGGAGAAGCCGCAACCGTCGGTGACTTCCTGGGTCGGCTTGTACATCATGTTGGAGGTAATGCCCCAGTAGAGCGACACCAGCACCGCGGTACAGATAATGGTGGTCCACATCGGGTAACCGAAGATGTAGAAAGAGACCGCAATCAGCCCCGCTTGCTGGAACATGATGTGGCCGGTCAACATGATAGTGCGGATACCGGTAATACGCCGCAGCAGGACGTAACAAATGTTCAGCGCCAGCGCCAATAACACGGCGTAGCCTACCCAACTATAGGCATCGCCCATACGTTCAATGGTTGCCATCATTGAGGCGTAGGTATCTGAAATCGCGCCGTTGATGCCATAAACCTCAGACATCTTCGCCACCACTGGTTTAAAGGTGCTGGTCAGGATGCCGGACCCCGCCTGCAACAACATAAAACCGATGATTGTTTTGATCGTGCCTTTGATAATCACGCTGACGCTCTTACGCAGCAGGATGTAGCCAAGACAGGTCACAATACCCAACAGCAGCGGAGCATTGGTCATTACCTGATTAAAAAAGACGGTAAAGATGTTGTAGAGGATCTCCATAACGATCTCCAGTAAACGAAGTTGCCGGGTTTTGTTGATACCCGAATGTTGTACCCTCACTCTAATTTTCAAAAGTAATCACAACAAGATTGAATTTGATTAAATGTGACGCACCACGCAAATAATTCCTATAGATCAGGAAAGGATTAATCACCATCAACTTAAATCACGATTAAGTGCAATAAAATCAAATAAATAATAAAATACCTCAAATAAAACCTCGCGTAATTCCCTCGTAATTACACTCTGTCCGAGATGCTGGTCGCGAAAAACAAGTCATTGCCAACGTGAAAAAATAGTGTCAGGATTAATCAAAACAAATCACACTTTGATTCAACTTGAACAAACATGAAGGTAAATGCGATGAGTAAAGTAAAAAGCATCACGCGTGAATCATGGATCCTGAGCACGTTCCCGGAGTGGGGAAGCTGGCTGAATGAAGAGATCGAACAGGAGCAGGTTGCACCAGGCACCTTTGCCATGTGGTGGCTAGGTTGTACCGGGATCTGGCTGAAATCAGAAGGTGGGGCTAACGTCTGTGTCGATTTTTGGTGCGGGACAGGTAAGCAGAGCCACGGTAATCCGCTGATGAAAACCGGGCATCAGATGCAGCGTATGGCCGGAGTAAAGAAATTGCAGCCAAACCTGCGCACCACGCCATTTGTGCTCGATCCTTTCGCTATTCGCCAGATCGACGCTGTACTGGCCACTCACGATCATAACGATCACATTGACGTTAACGTTGCTGCGGCCGTCATGCAGAACTGTGCCGACGATGTACCATTCATCGGGCCGCAAACCTGCGTGGATCTGTGGATCGGCTGGGGTGTGCCAAAAGAACGCTGCATCGTAGTGAAACCGGGTGACGTTGTTAAAATAAAAGACATTGAAATTCATGCTCTTGATGCATTTGACCGCACAGCGCTGATCACACTGCCAGTCGAGCAAAAAGCGGCCGGTGTCCTTCCAGACGGCATGGATATGCGTGCCGTTAACTACCTGTTCAAAACGCCGGGCGGTACGCTGTATCACAGCGGAGACTCCCACTACTCCAACTACTACGCAAAACACGGCAATGAACATCAAATAGATGTGGCACTGGGTTCCTATGGCGAAAACCCGCGCGGCATTACCGACAAGATGACCAGCTCCGACATGCTGCGTATGGCGGAAGCGTTAAATACCAAAGTGGTGATCCCGTTCCACCATGATATCTGGTCAAACTTCCAGGCCGATCCGCAAGAGATCCGTGTTCTGTGGGAGATGAAAAAAGATCGGTTGAAGTATGGCTTCAAGCCGTTTATCTGGCAGGTTGGCGGCAAGTTCACCTGGCCGCTGGATAAAGATAACTTTGAATATCACTATCCACGCGGTTTTGACGACTGTTTTACAATCGAGCCGGATCTGCCGTTTAAATCCTTCCTCTAATCGCTATGATGCCGGGTTTTTCCCGGCATTTTTCTATATTTACTTTAGTATTTTCAGGCTATTTCAAATATCATCTTAAAAAATCATTTTGTATCGGAATAGCTCATGACTGAAGCACAAAGACATCAAATTCTACTCGATATGCTGGCACAGCTGGGCTTTGTGACCGTTGAAAATGTCGTAGAACGCTTAGGAATCTCACCCGCTACGGCACGTCGGGATATCAACAAACTTGACGAAAACGGCAAGCTTAAAAAAGTTCGTAACGGCGCAGAAGCCATTACTCAACAGCGGCCACGCTGGACGCCGATGAATCTGCACCAGGCACAGAATCATGACGAGAAGGTACGCATAGCCAAGGCAGCGTCACAACTGATCAATCCAGGCGAAAGCGTGGTGATCAACTGTGGATCCACTGCATTCCTGCTTGGGCGGGAAATGTGTGGCAAGCCGGTGCAGATCATTACTAATTATCTGCCGCTGGCAAATTATCTGATCGACCAGGAGCATGAGAGCGTAATCATCATGGGCGGGCAATATAACAAGAGCCAGTCCATCACACTTAGCCCGCAGGGCAGCGAGAATAGCCTGTACGCCGGGCACTGGATGTTTACCAGCGGCAAAGGACTTACCGCTGACGGGCTGTATAAAACTGACATGCTGACCGCGATGGCAGAACAGAAGATGCTTAGCGTAGTCGGCAAACTGGTAGTACTGGTCGATAGCAGTAAAGTGGGTGAACGTGCAGGTATGTTATTCAGCCGTGCCGATCAAATCGATATGCTGATTACCGGTAAAAATGCGAACCCTGAGATCTTGCAACAGCTCGAAGCGCAGGGTGTAAACATTTTGCGCGTTTAGAGATGTTGGCGGAAAAATGATACCGTCGCTGCCAGCGCTTCTGGCGTGATACGGTGGCGCACGCCAGCTTCCCACAGGCAGGTCAGATTTTTATCCAGACCTGCCTGAATCAACGCCTGTTGTAAGCGGAAGGTTTCAACGGCCGGGACCACATCGTCATCCTGTCCATGCCACAATAAAAGCGGTCTGTCGGCCAGTCGGTCCAACTGATGCGTCACATCCCACTCAGCGAGCGGAGCTATTATCGTATCGAATTCCGTCTGCTGCTCTGGCGTCTGCACGAATAAAGGTGGAAAAAGCGTATGGGCAAGGTGGGTAAAATAGCCCGAACCCATCAGGCTGGCTGCACATTTAACCTCGGGATATCGCGCCATAATACCCAGTGCCGTCATACCACCCATTGAGGCGCCCGCGATAGCAAGACGTTCATCTAATATCCAATTCTCTGCCACCAGCGCCGCACGTAACGCCGTAAATTCCTGCATGTTTTGCTGCAAAATCTGCCAGAAGCGGTACATTCTACCCTGCGTATCACCACTGAACCGCGCACCATGATCGGGTGCTTCGGGCATAACAACCCGGAACCCGGCCTGTGCCAGAGCGACGGCAAAATAGCTGTAAACCAGGCTGGAAGAAGTGAACCCGTGATAAAAGATAATGCAGGGAAGTGAAAGGTCGTGTTGACCAGCAGGAAATGCGTGCAGGACAGGAATACCAGCCAGTTGCCGTGTTTCAATTTCTATCATTTGTCGCCTCTTTCTTTCCGGTATGCCATGGAGAAATACTTAACGCAAGTGAATGTGTTCGGCAATGATTCATAATGTTGAGAACTAGGTTACGCTTTCGCAACATTTTCATTCGAAAATCGCGCGAGAGATAACATTTCGGGAACATTCCCCTAAAGGGAAATTAATAAGGCACTACACTATGGCTATCAGGAAACGAGATAGAGTTATGCGTCGGTTTGCCTCTTTGATGCTGGTTATGTTTTTAAGCGCCTGTAGCGTGCTACAGGGGACGCCACAACCCGCGCCACCTGTCGCAGACCATCCGCAAGAAATCCGCCGTGACCAGAGCCAGGGGTTACAGCGAATGGGGACAGTCAATGCGCTGGTGAGAGGCTCTCCAGATGATGCGCTGGCAGAGATTCGTGCCAAAGCTGCCGCGGCTAAAGCTGATTATTACGTTGTATTACTGGTTGATGAAACCGTGGTAACGGGCCAATGGTATTCACAAGCCATTTTATATCGTAAATAACACGGGATTGAAATTTAGTCAGCTTTACATTGCTTTGCGCCCCTATGCGTTTACCTGTGCACAATAAACCAACAGCAGGGAGCTTGAGGTTTATTATCGCGATGGAATGCCCTGCCACGTGTAGGGGTACGAATAATGGAGCTGACGATGAAACAATCACTTGCCTTATCCTCACTGCTGCTTTCTGCCGGACTGGTGGATACCACGGCACAGCCTGCCGAGTTCGCCAGTGCTGACTGTGTCACGGGTCTGAACGAAATAGGACTGATCTCTGTCAGCAACATTGCAGGAAATCCACAGGATGTGGAACGCGTTGTGGCGTTAAAAGCGGATGAACAAGGTGCCTCATGGTATCGGATCATTCAAATGTATGAAGAACAACAGCCTGATAACTGGCGTGTACAGGCCATACTCTATGCATAGCATACTGCCAGGTGTCGCTCACTTATCTGGCCTACATCGAAAGTAAGAGTGTAGGCCTGATAAGATCCTCCTGCACAGCCGCCAGGCAAGTCATTAACACAAGCCACCCGTAGCCCGTAATAACAAGTCATTCTGCACCTGTTCAGACAAACGCCGACCACCACGCGTATCCAACATCATCTGACACCAGGCCTGCGCCACTGGCGGAGATGCATAGCGCAACATCTGCGCCCCACAGCCGAGCAGGAAAAGCTGCTGCGTAATCTCCCGTCCCAGCTCCTCACTGGGTTTACGTAAGTGCTGTTGTAGCTGACGTACCATTCTGTCGTAATGTCGGTCTTGCCCTTTTACTTCAGCAAAAGCTTCACTGAGCATATCGTACATACCCGGTTGTTTCGTTAACACTCGCAATACATCAAGGCACATAATGTTTCCGGATCCTTCCCAGATACTGTTTACCGGCATCTCGCGGTACAAACGCGGCAGTTCACTCTCCTCACAATACCCCGTGCCACCAAGCACTTCCATGGCCTCTGCAACGAATGGCATACCGCTTTTACAGATGGCGAACTTTGCCGCTGGCGTAAATAATCTGGCCCACAGTGCTTCTTTCACATCGTTGCGACGATCCCAGGCTCGCGCCAGCCGAAACAACAACGCTGTTTGGCCTTCCAACTGGAGAGCCATCCGGCTCAATACCTGTCGCATCATCGGCTGCTCAATCAGTGGTTTGCCAAATACCTGCCGCTGATGTGCATGATAAATTGCCACGGAAAAAGCGCGCCGCATCATACTGTGGCTACCAAGCGCACAGTCAAAACGTGTCATACCGCCCATTTTCAGGATATGACGAACACCTTCTCCCTCCTCACCCAGTAGCCAGCCAATCGCATCCTGAAATTCAACTTCGCAGCTGGCGTTAGAGCGGTTGCCTAACTTATCCTTCAGCCGTTCAAGACGGATAGCGTTACGCCGCCCATCAGGTAAAAATCGCGGGACAAAGAAGCAGGACAACCCTCCTTTAGCCTGTGCCAGCACCAGATGAGCATCGCTTTGCGGTACGGAGAAAAACCATTTATGCCCAATTAGCCGATACGTGCCATCCTCAAGGCGGTCTGCCTGAGTGGTATTGCTCAGCACATCTGATCCCCCCTGTTTCTCCGTCATTCCCATGCCAATCAGCAGACCGCGCTTTTTCCCGCCGGGCAGCAGATGTGAATCATAACGATCGCTGCATAGCGGTGTGAACCAGTCATGAAATTGTGGAGGTAACATATCAAGTAACAGCGGCGTGGCGGCAAACGTCATGGTAACAGGGCATAACGTGCCTGCCTCCACCTGCGCATGCAACATAAAACGTGCGGCCCGGGCAACAAATGCCCCCTGTCTTGCATCTTCTTCCCAGGCAAGATTATGTACCCGGTTGGCACACAGCCCCTGCATCAGTAAATGCCAGGCGGGATGAAAACGCACGTCATCCAGTCGCTGCCCCTGCGGATCGTATCGCAATAGTTCTGGCGGATAAGCGTTGGCCAACCGTCCCAGTTCGAGCGATTCCGCCGTTCCTAATTGCTGGCCAATACTGGCAAGAAGATCGCTGTCCCAGCCAGCCCCCTCACGATTCACCGCTTCACACAGTGCACCATCGGACAGGTATAAATTGCTGTTATTGAGCGGTACAGGTTGGTTAAAAACGGTATGCGTTTGCCAGTGCATTGTGTTTCCCTCCGTCAATGGCAGTGACCATAAGTATGGTCACTCACAGAAGAGGGTGCCTGGGATAGCGGTCACAAAAAAGCCATCCCGGAGGATGGCTTGATGGAAATGGAGAGCTCAGTTACCCGCGCTGACGAACGGCCTCAAACAGGCAGATCCCCGTTGCAACGGAGACGTTCAACGATGAGACGCTACCAGCCATCGGAATACTGATCAGCTCATCACAGTGTTCACGAGTCAGACGACGCATACCTTCACCTTCAGCTCCCATGACCAGCGCCAGGCGGCCAGTCATTTTGCTCTGATACAGAGTGTGGTCAGCTTCACCTGCCGTCCCAACAATCCAGATGTTCTCTTCCTGCAGCATACGCATCGTGCGCGCCAGGTTGGTCACACGGATCAGTGGCACGCTTTCTGCCGCGCCACAGGCGACTTTTTTCGCCGTCGCATTCAACTGCGCAGAACGATCTTTCGGGACGATAACAGCATGCACACCAGCCGCGTCTGCGCTTCGCAAGCAAGCGCCCAGGTTATGCGGATCGGTAACGCCATCCAGGATCAAAAAAAACGGCTGATCGAGAGAGGCGATCAGATCCGGCAGATCGTTTTCCTGATACTGGCGGCCCGGCTTCACGCGGGCAATAATACCCTGATGTACCGCACCCTCACTTTTCTCATCCAGAAACTGGCGGTTAGCCAACTGGATGACAACGCCCTGCGCTTCCAGAGCATGGATCAGCGGCAGCAGGCGTTTATCTTCACGACCTTTGAGAATAAAGACGTCCTGAAAGCGCTCAGGCGCACGCTCCAGCAGAGCCTGCACCGCATGGATGCCGTAAATCATTTCACTCATGAATGTACTCGTTAATAGTTTATGTGTAATGCCGGGCAGTACTTAGCTCACCCGGCTTACTGTTTATGGCCGTTATTCCGCGACTTTCTTTTTCGCCGCGCGTTTAGCTTTGGTGGCAGCAGCGATTTTAAGCGTTTTCGCCGATGGCTTTTTCGCTTTTTTGTCGCCTTTTTTCTCAGTCGCTTTTTTATCCGCCTGAGGTTTAGCTCTGCCTTTCTTCTCGCCACGGAAAGCACTATCCGGCTCGAAATTCACCTTTTTGCCCATCTGACGACGTCTGCCGGTGTTTTTACCTGCATCACCTTTTTTCGCTTTTTCGCGCGCGGTTTTACCCTCATTACGCGGTGCGCGTTCACTGGAGATCAGGCTAAAGTCGATTTTACGCTCGTCCATGTTGACGGCTTCCACACGAACTTCCACACGATCGCCCAGGCGATACATCTGACCGCTGGATTCCCCCGTCAGGCGTTGTCCAACCTGATCAAAGCGGTAATAGTCATTATCCAGTGAGGAGACATGCACCAGACCGTCAATAAACAGCTCATCAAGACGAACAAAGAAACCAAAACCGGTCACGCTGGCAATCACGCCTTTAAAGACATTACCGACCTGATCCAGCATAAAGTCGCACTTCAGCCAGTCAGAAACGTCCCGCGTAGCTTCGTCAGCACGGCGCTCCGCCATGGAACAGTGCTGGCCCAGTTGCAACATCTCTTCCATCGAATAATGGTAGCCCCCCGTTTCCGTGGTGTTACCTTTGTGGCCCTGCTCCTGTGCCAGCAAATACTTAATTGCACGGTGCAAAGACAGATCCGGATAGCGACGAATCGGTGAGGTAAAGTGTGCATAAGACTGCAGCGCCAGACCAAAGTGTCCGCGGTTTTCTGGATCGTAAATCGCCTGCTTCATTGAACGCAGCAGCATAGTTTGCAGCATTTCCGCGTCAGGTCTGTCGGCAATTGATTCCAGCAACTCGGCATAATCGCGTGGCTCTGGTTTGTTACCACCAGGCAGTTCCAGTCCCAGCTCTGCCAGTACGGAACGGAAGGAGGTGATTGCTTCAGTGGTCGGCTTGTCGTGGATACGGAACAGTGCAGGCTCTTTGGCTTTCTCAACGAATCGTGCCGCTGAGATGTTAGCCATAATCATGCACTCTTCAATCAGTTTGTGCGCGTCATTACGCTGGGTCTGTTCAATACGTTCAATGCGGCGTTCAGCGTTGAAGATAAATTTGGCTTCTTCACTTTCAAACGAGATACCGCCACGTTCTTCACGGGCTTTATCCAGCACTTTGTACAGATTGTGCAGCTCTTCAATGTGTTTAACCAGCGGCGCGTATTGCTCACGCAGCTCCTGATCGCCCTGCAGCATGTGCCAGACTTTGGTGTAGGTCAAACGAGCATGGGAGCTCATTACCGCTTCGTAGAATTTAAAGCCGGTTAAACGACCTTTCGACGAAATGGTCATTTCGCACACCATGCACAGACGATCCACCTGCGGGTTCAGCGAACACAAGCCATTGGAAAGCACTTCCGGCAGCATCGGTACGACCTGCGACGGGAAGTAGACGGACGTACCACGATTGCGAGCTTCCTGGTCCAGCGGTGTTGGTGGTCGAACATAATAGCTTACGTCAGCGATAGCCACCCATAAACGCCAGCCGCCACCGCGTTTCTTCTCACAATAAACGGCATCATCGAAGTCACGCGCATCTTCACCGTCAATTGTCACCAGCGGTAAATCACGCAGGTCAACGCGGCCAATTTTGGCCTCTTCCGGTACTTCCTCTTTAAGCCCGGCGACCTGCTTCTCTACCGCCTGCGGCCAGATATAAGGGATTTCATGAGTACGCAAAGCCATATCAACGGCCATGCTAGTGCCCATGTTATCGCCCAACACTTCAACAATTTTACCTACCGCTTTGGTGCGTCGGGTTGGGCGCTGGGTAAGTTCAACCACTACCACAAATCCCATGCGGGCGCCCATTACCTCTTCAGGTGGGATAAGGATATCGAAGCTCAGGCGGCTATCATCTGGTACCACAAACCCTACGCCGGCGTCGGTGAAGTAGCGACCGACAATCTGGCTGGTTTTTGGCACCAGTATGCGCACAATACGTGCCTCGCGACGGCCTTTACGATCCGCGCCCAGCGGCTGTGCCAGAACCTGATCGCCATGGATGCAGGTTTTCATCTGTTCGCTGGAGAGGTACAGGTCGTCTTTACGTCCTTCAACGCGCAGAAAGCCGTAGCCATCACGGTGGCCATTAACGGTACCTTTCAGCAGGTCAAGACGTTCCGGCAGCGCATAGCACTGACGGCGAGTGAAGACCAGTTGCCCATCACGCTCCATAGCGCGCAGACGGCGACGTAGCGCTTCTAACTGCTCTTCACCTTCAATGTTGAGTTCAACAGCCAGCTCATCGCGGTTGGCCGGTTTTTCACGTTTGGTTAAATGTTCGAGGATAAATTCCCGGCTCGGGATAGGGTTCGCGTATTTTTCAGCTTCGCGTTCCTGGAAAGGATCATGTGACATCTCGGTTCCTCCGTTGTCATCTCTGATGAAGATTTTCGTCACTCCACCAGCAATAATTTATAAAGCGGTTGATTATTTTCAACCAAATCGGCAAGTGTGTAGTTGTCCAGTTCCGTCAGAAAACTTTGCACTGCTTTAGAAAGCGCCTGTTTGAGTCGACAGGCAGGGGTTATGTGGCAAAACTCGCTGCTACAGTTGACCAGCGATAAAGGTTCCAGCTCGCGAACCACATCGCCAATACCAATAGCCTTAGCTGGTTTGCCCAGGCGGATACCGCCGTTTTTTCCTCGAATAGCAGTAACGAAGCCCGCCCGGCTAAGTTGATTGATTATTTTGACCATATGATTACGGGACACGCCGTAGACTTCTGTCACCTCAGAAATACTGGTCATACGTCCTTCGGGAAGCGACGCCATGTAGATTAGCGCACGTAATCCGTAATCGGTGAAACTTGTTAACTGCACATCAACCTCAGGAAAAAGGGAAAACGGATAAGCCTGGTAGTATTAATTATATTGATGATAAACCAGCCACCAGCCAGGTCGCTAATTTATTTCAGTTCGGGAAGGAAAAAAGCGAGGAACTTACAAGATTTTAAGCCGGATACCAGCGTAAAACGCCTTATCCGGCCTACAAATGCCCACTCACTGTAGGCCCGACAAGCATAGCGCCACAGGCGCTATGCAACAACCATAATTATGCGTCGAACGGGTCGCGCAGGATCATAGTTTCAGTACGGTCTGGACCAGTTGAGATAATATCAATTGGTACACCGGTCAGTTCTTCAATACGCTTGATGTAGTTCAGAGCAGCCTGCGGCAGACCACTACGTTCTTTCACACCAAAGGTAGATTCAGACCAGCCAGGCATGGTTTCGTAAATCGGCTCGATACCTTTCCAGTCGTCTGCTGCCAGCGGGGTTGTCGTGACTTCACGTCCATCCGGCATACGGTACGCCACACAGATTTTCACCTCTTTCAAACCGTCCAGTACGTCCAGTTTGGTCAGGCAGAAGCCAGACAGGGAGTTAATCTGTACTGCGCGACGCACAGCAACGGAGTCCAGCCAGCCGGTACGACGACGACGACCCGTGGTCGCGCCATATTCGTTACCCTGCTTGCACAGGAACTCGCCGACATCATCAAACAGTTCAGTCGGGAACGGACCTGCACCTACACGAGTAGAGTAGGCTTTAATGATACCCAGCACGTAGTCCACATAACGTGGGCCCAGGCCGGAGCCAGTTGCCACGCCACCAGCAGTGGTGTTGGAGGAGGTTACGTACGGATAGGTACCATGGTCGATATCCAGCAGTGTACCCTGCGCACCTTCGAACATGACAAAATCGCCACGTTTACGCGCCTGGTCCAGCAGATCGGAAACATCAACAACCATAGAGGTCAGGATGTCGGCAATCGCCATCACATCATCCAGCACTTTTTGGTAGTCAACTGCTTCAACTTTATAGAAATTCACCAGCTGGAAGTTGTGATATTCCATCACTTCTTTCAGTTTTTCAGCGAAGGTTGCTTTATCAAACAGATCGCCAACGCGCAGACCGCGACGAGCTACTTTGTCTTCATAAGCCGGACCGATGCCACGACCGGTGGTGCCGATCGCTTTCGCGCCACGCGCTTTCTCACGTGCGTTATCCAACGCGACATGATAATCAAGGATCAGAGGACAAGCTTCAGACAGCAGCAGGCGCTCACGGACAGGGATACCACGATCTTCCAGTCCTTTCATCTCTTTCATCAGCGCGGACGGAGACAGCACAACACCGTTACCGATGATGCTGATGACATTCTCGCGAAGAATACCTGATGGAATAAGATGGAGGACGGTTTTTTCACCGTTGATTACGAGAGTATGGCCTGCGTTGTGACCACCCTGGTAGCGCACAACATATTTAGCCCGTTCAGTCAGAAGATCGACGATCTTCCCTTTACCTTCGTCACCCCATTGGGTGCCCAGTACGACGACGTTGTTACCCATTTTTCAAAATCACCGTTTGCTTAAAAATGGATTCTACCACCGCTTTTTCAGATATACAGCACTTTTTGCATCCAAAAATTCGTAAATTAGTCTACTTATTAATCAGCCAATCGTTTTCCTCAACATGTAGTAGACCACAACGCCCGCAACCACAAGACCGCCGCCAAAACGACGTAAAATATTTTCCGGCAGTTGTGCCATCGCAGAGATCATTTTCTTCCAGGCACTGGGATACAGCATCGGACCAAGACCTTCCAGCACCAAAACCAGCGCGAGCGCCAGCAAAATTGTTGAGTTCATCCGCTGTCCTTATATAAAAAGAAAACCACCGCATCCCTGAGGACGCCGGTGGTTTTACTGGTCTAAAACCGCTGGGCTATTTTAGCGTGTCGCGGAATTCGGTGTCTTCATGTAACGGAAGAAATCGCTGTCCGGACTCATAATCATCACGTCCTGATTACCTTCGAAGCTCTTCTCGTAAGCACGCAGGCTACGGATGAAGGCGTAGAAGTCAGGATCCTGACTAAATGCGTCGGCAAACAGTTTAGCGGCCTCCGCATCACCTTCACCACGCATAATACGGCCCTGGCGCTCAGATTCTGCCAGCGTTTTAGTAACTTCATAGTCCGCTGTTGCGCGCAGTTTTTCCGCTTCTTCCTGACCTTGTGAACGATGGCGACGCGCTACCGCTTCACGCTCAGCGCGCATACGGTTGTAGATAGCCTCGGACACTTCGGCCGGCAGGTTGATTTGCTTGATACGCACGTCGACCACTTCGATACCCAACGCCGCCATACTGTTCGGGTTGATGACCGGTACTTTACCGTTCGTTTCAGCCTGAACACGTTCAGCTGCTTCGGCAATTGCACTATCCGCCGCAGGGGTCGCTACTTCATCTTCCGTGCCAGCAGATCCGGAGTTCAGCGCGTCACGGACTTCCAGGGTCAGACGACCACGAGAATCGGTAACGATGTCTTTTACATCCAGACGACCGATTTCAGAACGCAGACGGTCAGAGAACTTACGTTTCAACAGAACTTCTGCCTGAGAAACATCACCACCGCCCGTTGCCAGGTAGTAACGGCTAAAATCGCTGATACGCCATTTAATGTAGGAGTCAACGATCAGGTCTTTCTTCTCTTTGGTAACAAAGCGATCGGCCTGGTTGTCCATGGTCTGAATACGCGCATCAAGCATTTTCACTGATTCAATAAACGGGATCTTAAAGTGCAAACCCGGTGCAAAAACCAGCGGCTTGTTGTCATCGTCGCGCAGAACTTTACCAAAGCGCAGCGTAATACCACGCTCGCCTTCTTTGACGACAAAGACAGACATGAACAGAACTACCAGAACGATGATAATAATCGCAATAACTGACTTACGCATCGTTATTCCCCCTGACGCTGGTAGTCGTTACGCTGCGCATTCGCGCGGCGTTGGTCCATAATATCACCCTGACTGGTGGACGAAGTGCTGCTTGCTCCAGTACTGGAGGTTGATGCCGGTGGCAGACGCAACAGGTTTGAGCTGCTGTCAGATTTTGCTGCTGGCGCATTTCCGCCTTTAAGCATCTGATCTAACGGCAGAACCATCAGATTGCCGCCCTTATCGTTAACCAGAACTTTGCGGGTATGGCTCAGCACTTTTTCCATGGTTTCAATATACAGACGCTCGCGAGTAATTTGCGGTGCGGCTTTATATTCCGGCAGAATTTTTGCAAAGCGAGCCACTTCACCCTGTGCTTCCAGGATGGTTCGCGTTTTATATGCACGCGCTTCTTCAAGAATACGCTGCGCCTGACCATTTGCGCGTGGCTGAACTTCGTTGGTGTACGCTTCAGCTTCACGGATGTATTGCTGCTCGTTTTCACGTGCTGCGATGGCATCGTCAAACGCGGCTTTCACCTCTTCCGGCGGACGTGCAGCCTGGAAGTTGACGTCCAGCAGAGTAATACCCATGTTGTATGGACGAATGGTCTCTTCCAGTTCACGCTGGGTGTCGCTACGAATAACAGTACGCCCTTCGGTCAGAATACGATCCATGGTGTATTTACCGATAACCCCACGTAAGGCGCTGTCGGTAGCCTGGCGCAGACTGTCATCAGCACTGGTTACGCTAAACAGGTAACGCTGCGGATCGGTAACACGGTACTGCACGTTCATTTCAACGCGCACGACGTTTTCGTCAGATGTCAGCATCACGCCGGATGCAGCAAGCTCACGCACAGCTTCGACGTTTACCGGAGTAACTTCGTCGATAAATGTCGGTTTCCAGTTCAGACCCGGCTCAACCAGATGGCTGAATTTACCGAAGCGTGTCACCACGCCGCGCTCCGCTTCTTTAATGGTATAGAAACCGCTGGCTGCCCAGATAATGACAATTGCCGCTGCTGCGATAGTAAAGACCCGTCCTCCCAGTTGTGGACGCGGGCCTTGCGATGAACTACCGCCACCAGAACCTGTACCTTTACCGCCACCCAGACCACCGAGTTTTTTACTCAGTTTGCGGAAGATATCATCAAGATCGGGAGGTCCCTGCTCACGACCACCTTTGTTTCCATTTCCCTCAGGGTTGCCGCCAGGTTTGCTGCTTCCCCAGGGGTCGCGGTCTTGTCCGTTATTACCGGGCTGATTCCACGCCATGTTTGTGCTCCATATTTGTTATGCGGTGATATACCCCGTTTTTTGCACTACAGGAGCGTTACCGCCTTCCTGCAACCCAAAATTCGATGAGTATTGGGCAAAAAATCCCCAGGCATTTCCTCCCGGTCAGACGATGTAATCTGCCAGGGTCGGTTCTTGTTTACAGAGGCGACGCCAGTCAACGATCGGCATACGAACTTGCAGACCTACGCTGCCATCCTCCTCCATCCACTCTTTTTCTATTGCCTGAAGTTGGTAAAACCGGCTTCTCAGACGCCCTTCCTGCGGCGGTAAACGCAACGTATGCTGCGCAACCTCACCGGAAAGCCGCTCTGTCAAAGCCTGAAAAAGTTGTGGTATACCAATGCCAGTTTGCGCAGAAACCCAAACGCGGATTGGTTTATTCTCTTCATCTCTGTCGATACGCGGTTCAAAATCATCCAGCATATCGATTTTATTCATCACCAGCAGGGTCGGGATCTCGTGCGCGTCGATCTCTTCGAGAACCGTATCCACAGCCTGAATATTTTCCTGCACACGGAAATCTGCCGCATCAATAACGTGCAGCAGCAATGTCGCCTGACGCGTCTCCTGCAAGGTGGCTTTAAACGCCGCCACCAGGTCGTGCGGCAAATGACGGATAAACCCGACGGTATCCGCCAGCACAGTTTCACCGACATCTGCTACGTCTATACGACGTAGTGTAGGATCCAGGGTCGCAAACAGTTGATCTGCTGCGTAGACCCGGGCTTCGGTTATCTGGTTGAACAAGGTGGATTTTCCGGCGTTGGTATATCCCACCAGTGAGACGGTTGGGACATCCGCTTTCTTGCGCGACTGCCGCCCCTGCTCACGTTGCTTTTCAACTTTTTCCAGGCGCGACTGTATCTGCAAAATGCGATTACGCAGCAAACGACGGTCGGTTTCGAGCTGGGTTTCACCCGGACCACGCAAACCAATACCGCCCTTTTGCCTTTCAAGGTGAGTCCAGCCACGGACAAGGCGTGTAGCCATATGACGCAACTGCGCCAGTTCAACCTGCAACTTACCCTCATGGGTACGTGCACGCTGGGCAAAAATATCTAAAATGAGGCCAGTCCTGTCGATGACAAGACACTGGCATAACTGTTCCAGGTTACGTTCCTGGGCAGGGCTTAGAGCATGATCAAAAATCACCACCGCAGCGCCTGTCGCTTTCACGGCTTCCGCAATTTCGATTGCCTTACCTTCACCAACAAAAAACTTCGGGTGCGGTGCTTTACGGCTCCCGGTAATCACCTGCATTGCTTCGACACCGGCGGAAGAAACCAGAGATTCAAACTCCTGGAGATCTTCCATATCTTTGTCTTGCGAAAAATAGATGTGTACCAGTACCGCCTGCTCACCGGCATCATAACGGTCAAACAAGCGTCAACCCCTTAATATATATCAACGGGGAACGCAGGATCTCTGGCTCCCCGTGTGTAAAACAGCCAAAACCTTATTCGGTTTCTTCGCTGTCCTGTTGCGCAGATGAACCCTGCGCGTTGCTACCGTGATGGTAGTTACTGCTGGTGCCGCCGGTGGCGTTATTGCTGTGATGAGAAACCGGGCGAGACGGGACAACAGTAGAAATCGCGTGCTTATAAACCATCTGGCTGACCGTGTTTTTCAACAGGATCACGAACTGATCAAAAGACTCGATTTGACCTTGCAGCTTAATACCATTCACCAAATAAATAGAAACTGGAACACGTTCCCGACGCAGTGCGTTCAGGAACGGATCTTGTAAAGATTGCCCCTTAGCCATTCTCTCTTTTCCTTATATGCTTATTTGTACTTTGAACCTTTCGATTCTGAAAAATTGCGCACGATACGTTTCAATTGTACACATTCAGTTCGCGATAGCACCAACAACCTGTAATACTTCGTTTCGCGCCTGGTCAGGCTTTTCACTGTCAAGCCAGTGCACCCCATCCCAACCACGCAACCAGGTTACCTGCCGCTTCGCCAACTGCCTCGTGGCGCAAACACCTCTATAAACCATTTCATCATATGAGATTTCACCTTCAATGTATGACCACATCTGGCGATACCCAACACAACGAATGGAAGGCAAATCCGTATGCAAATCTCCTCGGGCAAAAAGCGCCCGGACTTCTGCTTCAAAACCTGAAGCTAACATCTGATGAAAACGCTGCTCAATTCGCTGATGGAGCAGTTCACGGCTCGCCGGGGCGATAGCAAACTGATGCACCTGATACGGCAAAGCATCTCCTGACGTTTGCGTCAGCTCCGTTAAAGTTTTACCCGAAATGAAAAAAACTTCCAGTGCCCGGGAAAGTCTTTGCGGATCATTTGGATGAATCCGCGCTGCGGCAACAGGATCAACCTCCTGAAGCTGCCGATGTAACGCGTCCCACCCAAGCTCTGCCGCCTGCTGTTCAATTCTGGCCCTGACCTCCGGATCCGCCGACGGTAACGGCGACAACCCCTCAAGCAAGGCTTTGAAATATAACATTGTGCCGCCTACTAACAGCGGGATACGCCCCGCTGCAGTAATATCAGCCATCTCGGCTAGCGCATCGCGACGAAAATCCGCAGCAGAATACGCCTGTGCCGGATCGCGAATATCCAGCAATCGGTGCGGTGCAGCCTTTAGCTCTTCAGCATCGGGCTTGGCGGTACCGATATCCATCCCCTTGTAAATAAGGGCGGAATCAACGCTTATCAACTCTACAGGCAAAACTTTACGCAATTCAATTGCTAATGCCGTTTTACCGGAGGCCGTTGGCCCCATTAAAAAAATTGCCTTTGGCAGGCTCGCCTTACTGATATCACTCATGTTTCAGGGCGTTCATTACCGAATGTAAATCAACAGGTTGTAACAGACCACCCGGCGGCGCCTTCACAAGCTGCGGACAGAGCCGCTCAACATCCGCCAACAGCGTAATAGCCTGAGCCATGCTCCACTGCGGATGTTCACTCATCAGGTTACGCGCAATCCACTGTGCAATGTTGCCATGTTCGAATACGGACTGCTGCGCCAGGTAGCCTATCAGTTCAGGAATCAAGATTTGTAAATTTTGTTGGCGTAAGGGTAAAGGCACTGCTCGGATGGTCACATGCTGCGCATCCAACTGAAATTCAATGCCCAAATCCGCCAACTGGCTTTGCGCTTTTTGCAAAGCCGCCTTTTCATCTGCGGTCACTTTCAAACGCAACGGGATCAGCAATGGCTGAGCACAAACAGGTCCCTGTCCCGGCGTCAACTGCGCCTGACGCAACCAACGTTCAGCTACCGGTAGCGCCAACAGCCGGATATGTCCGTCACATTCGAGTAACGCGCAGTCTGCACCGACGATTGTCAGGACTCGGCCAAAACTTTGGCTGTGTCCGGCAAGAGAAGACTCTGCCACGTTGGGTACAGCGGATTTGTGCGTTGGAACCGGAGCAGGTGTCTGAAGTAGTTGTTGGTAAACTTCACCCTGTTGCTTTTGATACCCAGGCTGAGCATGCGGCCAACTGGCAGATGCCTGGCGACCGCCACCACTCCCTGCCGATACGGAATAACGCGGCGTAGTAGGTTCACGTGCTGGCGCAGGTTCTGCAAAGTGATTACGTCCCGCCGCAACCCGGTTTTCAGGGATATGCCTTGGTAGAGGATCTTCATCACCCTCCAACGGAAGCGATGTTTCAAGCTGTTGTTGCAGTACGCTCAGCACCCCCTGATAGATAAAATCATGCACCAGGCGGGACTGATGGAAGCGGACTTCATGTTTGGCAGGATGCACATTTACATCCACCTGATGCGGGTCAATTTCCAGATACAAGACAAATGCGGGTTGTTGATCGGCCCCTAACTTGTCTTCGCATGCCTGGCGGATAGCGTGGTTAATCAGCCGGTCACGCATCATACGACCATTCACGTAGCAGTACTGAATTTCTGCCAATGCCGCAGTGGTGTGATTCGGGTCAGCTACCCAGCCCCGCAACGTCAAATCGCCATGCTGCCACTCAATAGCCAGCGCCTGCTCCAGAAATGGCGTACCACAAATAGCGCCCAGTCGACGCTCTTTTTGCCCATCGGCTGTCACCGCGCGGTACTGGCGCATTATTTTACCGTTGTGTGACAAATTAATCGTCACGTCAAAACGCGCCAGCGCAATGCGTCGGATGATTTCGTCAATATGATTAAACTCGGTTTTCTCGGTGCGCATGAACTTGCGCCGCGCTGGCGTGTTGTAGAATAAATCCAGCACTTCCAGCGTAGTACCCACCGGATGCGCAGCAGGTTTAACCGTCACGTCCATATCGCGCCCTTCAGCATACGCCTGCCAGGCTTCGGGTTGTTCTTGTGTACGGGACGTCAGGGTTAAACGTGAGACAGAGCTGATACTTGCCAGCGCCTCCCCGCGAAACCCGAGACTAACGATAGCCTCGAGATCGTCAAGTGAGGCTATTTTACTGGTGGCATGGCGAGCCAGCGCCAGCGCCAGCTCGTCTTTTTTGATACCACAGCCATTGTCACGAATACGGATAAGCTTTGCACCACCGCGTTCGATATCAATATCAATACGTGTAGCACCCGCATCAAGGCTGTTTTCCACCAGTTCTTTTACTACCGACGCAGGCCGTTCTACCACCTCACCTGCGGCAATCTGGTTCGCCAGCTGTGGCGGTAGAACCTGAATCGGCATGGCTAATCCTTAATTTGTTAACGTATCACCCGGCGATACAGCGCTGGCTGTTTGTGACGGTGCGCCCTGCGGCCCCGTTTGCATAGGGTGCGCCAGGAAGTAGTTACGCAACCCTTTATAAATCGCCTCTGCCAGTTGCTGCTGATAATCATCGCTCGCCAGCAGGCGCTCTTCACTGTTGTTACTGATAAAACCGGTTTCAACCAGTACTGACGGGATATCAGGCGAGCGTAATACGCCAAGGCTGGCGTGCTCTGGTCGACGTTTGTGCATCGAACCAATACGCTCTAACTGGCCGATCATACTGGTCGCCACATCATACCCTACACGCTGTGAATGACCGAACTGCAGGTCCAGCACCGCCTGGCTTAAGTACGGATCGGACTGACTGTTTGCCAGCACATCCCCCGCACCACCCAACAGCTCAGATTGCTTCTCATGCTGTTCCAGCCAGCCTGCCATTTCACTGTTGGCACGACGGTTTGACAGTACCCACACGGAAGCGCCGGTGGCATCCCGGTTTGGTGCAGCATCCGCATGAATAGAGACCAGGAAATTGGCATTTTGTTTACGAGCGACGTCAGAACGCCCCATCACCGAAATGAAGTAATCGCCATCACGGGTAAGCACGCCTTTAAACATCGGGTCGTCATTCAGCAAGCTACGCAGCTTACGCGCAACCGCGATAGTGACGTTTTTCTCCCGCGTACCGCCAGGCCCGATAGCGCCGGGATCTTGCCCACCGTGTCCTGCATCGATAGCGATAACGACTTTATCGCCATTGTTGTTGGTCGCCCGGGCGGCAGGTCGCGTGACCGTATTGCTGTTGGTCACGGCAGTTGTACGATTGCTTTCCGTTTTAAACGGATTGCGTGCAGGCTCAACCAAACGCGGGGCAACAACCGGCGCTTCAACACGCTTCACGACCACTGGAGGAGGTGGAGGCGGTGGAGCATCGGCTTTGATCGTAAACACGACAGTATAGTTACCACCGTTTTGCCGTTTTACGGCTTCAGCTTTCCCGTTTTCGGTTAAATCGACGACCAGCCGCAGAGACTGCGCGTCATTCGGCGTGCCGGAGCGGATCGCCTTCACCAGATTATTGCCACTAAACAGCAGCGGTAATCCCTGAATCACACCGGATTGTTTGATATCCAGCGCGACAGTTCGTTTCCCGTCCTGCGATACGCTGTATTCAGGATCGCCAATAAAACTTAACGTGATCCGCGCCTGTTGGTCGCCGTTGGAAACCTGAAGATCCGAGAGGCTGGCGGCTCCTGCCTGCGCGCACAGCAGGACCAGGGTTGCCATCAGCCAGTTTCTGATGCGATAAATCATCCCGCCACCCTTAAGATTAATCGGCTAAACGCGCCAGCAATAAATCACCCGATGAGGAGACTGCACTTACGCGCGCCTCCCGACCTTGCGCCTGGTACTCAATATGTATTTCGACGTCCGGGTCAGGAAGCACACCTTTACCTTGTTGCGGCCATTCCACCAGGCAAATTGCATCATTGGCAAAATAATCTCGGATCCCCATAAACTCCAATTCTTCCGGGTCCGCAAGTCGATACAGATCGAAGTGATACACCATCAGGTTATCGAGTGAATAGGGTTCAACCAGTGTGTAGGTGGGGCTTTTTACATTGCCTTTGTGACCCAACGCCTGCAGGAATCCCCGGCTAAAGGTGGTTTTACCCGCACCCAGATCGCCGTACAAATAAATAACAGTTGCGCCGTCACAGGCGTTGGCTACCCGCAGTCCCAGGTCTAAAGTCGCCTGTTCATCAGGTAGCGGAATTACTCGATTCATCATGATAAACGTCAATCACATCAGGGTTAACAATACGCTGTAGCGTGGTAAAGAGATCTGTCGCCAGCATGCCGCGAGTTCCAAAACGCGCTGCCAGCACATCCGCCGCCGCACCGTGCGCGACACATCCTGCACACGCTGCATCATACGGGGTAAGCTTCTGTCCGAGCAATGCACCAATAATACCGGAGAGCACATCGCCCATACCGCCGCTGGCCATTCCTGCATTGCCGGCATCAATAATACCCAACGCATTTTGTTCGGAGGCCACAACCGTACCCGCACCTTTCAGCACCACTACACCTCCGTACCGTTTTACCAGACGCTGTGCAGAAAGTAAGCGATCGTCTTCAATTTCTGCTATGGAACAGCCCAGTAGTCGCGCGGCCTCACCTGGATGCGGCGTGATCACGCGATTGTGACGTTTATCGGGGTTGATTGCCAGCAGGTTAAGCGCATCAGCGTCCCAGAGCATTGGTTTACGAAAATTCTCCACTTTTTGCAGCGCTTTTTTGCCCCACTCCTGCTGCCCAAGCCCAGGACCAATGACCACCACATCCGCCCATTCCAGATTTTCCTCCAGCGCATGCGGCGTTAGCGTATCCACCATCAACTCCGGACGGGCAGTCAGGATTGGCGCAATGTTTTCGCTGCGGGTCAGAACTTTAACCAGCCCGGCACCTGCGCGAAGTGCGGCTTCACCGGCCATACGTATTGCACCAGCAGTGCCATGGTCGCCACCAATAATCACCAGTCGCCCATGGGAGCCTTTATGCGATGTCGATCGGCGCGGCGTTAACCAGTGGGCAAGTTGCGAAGCATCAAAACGCTGAACAGGCACTTCCTGCCCTGCAAGCCAGGTCTCCAGCCCAAGAGCATTAAAATGAAGATGCCCAGTGACATCACGCGCTTTACCGGTTAACAGTCCCGGTTTTAACGCAATAAAAGTGACGGTATGCGCGGCACGCATCACCGCACCTGGCGTCGCTCCTGTCTGCGCCAGCAGACCGGACGGAATATCTATCGCCACCACGGGAGCAGGGTGCGAATTAGCCAATTCGATCAATGCAGCCAGAGGGGCGCGCGGTGCATGTTGTAAGCCGGTACCGAGCAGCCCATCAATAATGACATCCACCTTTTCCGGCCAGATAATATCTGGAGCATGGATAACGCCCCCTGCATTCAGCCAGGCGTCACGCGCCTGCTGCGCCTCTTCAGGGAGAGGCTTGTCACTCTCCTGCGCCAGTAATGTGACGTTAATACCCACCGCTTTGGCAAGCCTTGCGACCACATAGCCATCCCCACCATTATTTCCGTGGCCACAGAGCACCAGCCAGTGCCGGGAGTCCGGGTACGCGTCGCAGGTAACCTTAAATGTTGCCTCTCCCGCTCGTAGCATCAGTTCATAAAGAGTCAGCCCAAGACTGTCTGCAGCCTCACGTTCCGCTCTCTTGATGTCATCGGCGTGCCAGATGGAGTGTGGTATACTTGCGAGGTTTTTCTTCATTGTATGGTCCGTCATGTCAGAGCCCCTCGATCTCAATCAGTTAGCGCAAAATATTAAGCAGTGGGGGCTGGAACTTGGCTTTCAGCAGGTCGGTATTGCCGATACCAACCTTAGCGAAGCCGAACCCAAACTGCAGGCATGGCTGGATAAACACTATCACGGCGAGATGGACTGGATGGCCCGTCACGGCATGATGCGTGCTCGTCCCCAAGAGTTATTGCCCGGGACTTTACGCGTCATTAGCGTACGAATGAACTATCTCCCTGCCAACGCGGCCTTTGCCAGCACCTTAAAGAATCCGACCCTGGGCTACGTCAGTCGATACGCACTGGGGCGTGACTACCATAAACTACTGCGTAACCGCTTAAAAAAACTGGGAGAGATGATTCAGCAACACTGTGTTTCGCTGAATTTTAGACCTTTTGTTGATTCTGCGCCTATTCTTGAGCGTCCACTGGCGGAAAAAGCCGGGCTTGGATGGACAGGTAAGCACTCACTTATCCTTAACCGTGAAGCCGGTTCATTTTTCTTTCTGGGTGAGTTACTGGTTGATTTACCTTTGCCAGTGGATCTGCCAGCAGAAGAAGGATGTGGGAAGTGTGTCGCCTGCATGACCATCTGCCCGACTGGTGCGATCGTTGAGCCGTACACCGTAGATGCCCGCCGCTGCATTTCTTATCTCACCATTGAGCTGGAGGGTGCAATTCCGCAAGAATTTCGCCCACTGCTGGGAAATAGGATCTATGGCTGCGATGACTGCCAGCTCATTTGTCCCTGGAATCGCTATTCGCAGTTAACCGTCGAAGACGACTTTAGCCCACGCAAACAACTCCACGCCCCAGAGTTAATTGAACTGTTTAGCTGGAGCGAAGCGTGGTTTTTAAAAGTCACAGAAGGTTCTGCCATTCGTCGTATTGGTCACTTGCGCTGGCTACGAAATATCGCCGTCGCGCTGGGTAATGCCCCCTGGGATGGGGCTGTTATCAATGCGCTGGAAAATCGCCGAGGTGAGCACCCACTTCTCGATGAGCACATAGAATGGGCGATTGCGCAGCAAATTGAGAAGCGAAATGCCTGCGTGGTTGAAGTGCAACTGCCGAAGAAGCAGCGCCTGGTCAGGGTCATTGAAAAAGGCTTGCCACGTGACGCTTAAGTCATCCACAGCTTGTGTATAAAAATAAAAACACATTGATATTCAAGAGGGAAAAAATCGTCAAGTGATCGCATTAACAGTTTGAAATGATAATTAATTCAACGTATTCAATTAATTACAAAGATACTATTCACCCGGCTAAGTTTTTTGCATTCCAGGAATAATATCCGAACCTGTGGATAAGTCTGTTTACAAGAGTATGTCAAAGACAAAAGAAAACAGCCCCAACGCGATAATTCGTTGTGGATATGTTTATTGAGATAAGAATTTGGAGCGGGAAACGAGACTCGAACTCGCGACCCCGACCTTGGCAAGGTCGTGCTCTACCAACTGAGCTATTCCCGCTTGGGTGTGTCTGTGCTTGATAAGCACTTTCAAATTTTGGAGCGGGAAACGAGACTCGAACTCGCGACCCCGACCTTGGCAAGGTCGTGCTCTACCAACTGAGCTATTCCCGCTTGGGTGTGTCTGTGCCTGATAAGCACTTTCAAATTTTGGAGCGGGAAACGAGACTCGAACTCGCGACCCCGACCTTGGCAAGGTCGTGCTCTACCAACTGAGCTATTCCCGCACAATCTTCGATGAAATTTGTTGCTGTCGTAATTCGCATTTCTGCGTCGTTACGGGAGGCGCATTATACGAGAAATCCGTTTAGCTGCAACCCCCCTGAATACGTTTTTTTTAAAAACTCGTTCAAGTGATTACTTTGCAATCAAGCTGAACAATTTAACGTCAAATACCCGGTTACGCAAGCGCACCGGGCATAGAAATCAAAGCTTAATAAAATGCTCGCGATAGTAAGCAAGCTCAGCAACCGACTCGCGGATATCGTCCATCGCCTGATGCGTTCCCTGTTTTGTGAAACCATCGAGGATCTCTGGCTTCCAGCGACGGGCCAGCTCTTTCAGAGTACTAACGTCCAGATAACGATAATGGAAATACGCTTCCAGTTCCGGCATGTATTTAAACAGGAAGCGGCGATCCTGACCGATACTGTTGCCGCAAATAGGTGATTTCCCTTCCGGAACCCACTCTTTTAAAAATGCTAACGTCGCAAGCTCAGCTTCACGATCACCCATCGTGCTCGCCTTTACGCGCTCCACCAACCCACTACCTGTATGCGTTCTGACGTTCCAGTCATCCATTAATGCCAGCTGTTCATCAGACTGATGTACCGCAATTGTTGGTCCTTCAGCCAGAATATTCAGATTGGCGTCAGTCACCAGGGTAGCGATCTCAATGATGCGATCGCGCTCGGGATCCAGACCGGTCATCTCCAGATCGATCCAAATCAGGTTGTTTTCATTGGCACTCATGCTATTTTCCACCCTTCTTACGTGACGATACGCGAAACCATTCATGCTGCATCAAGGCGGCAAGGAAAGAAACCCTGAGGGCATAGAAAACTATGTGGCCTGGGTTTCTGAGCATAGCCAGTGCTGGGGCAGCGTGAAGGATGAAGCGTATATATTCATCTAAAATTGCGTGTATCATAGATGTTTTGCCCATAATGGGCGATCAGGAGCCAGTACGATTGAGTAAAAATAAACTCTCCAAAGGCCAACAGCGCCGCGTGAACGCAAATCACCAGCGTCGTCTTAAAACGTCCACGGAGAAACCCGACTACGACGACAACTTGTTTGGCGAAACCGCTGAAGGCATTGTTATCAGCCGTTTTGGTATGCATGCCGACGTGGAATCTGCTGATGGTGAAATTCACCGCTGCAACATCCGCCGTACAATTCGTTCGCTGGTTACCGGCGATCGCGTGGTCTGGCGTCCGGGTAAAACGGCAGCCGAAGGTGTCAATGTTAAAGGGATCGTTGAAGCGGTACATGAGCGCACTTCCGTTCTCACACGCCCGGATTTTTATGACGGCGTGAAGCCCATTGCTGCCAACATTGACCAAATCGTTATTGTCTCAGCCATCTTACCTGAACTGTCATTAAATATTATCGACAGGTATCTGGTGGCCTGCGAAACGTTACAGGTTGAGCCAATTATCGTACTCAACAAAATCGATCTGCTGGACGACGAAAGCATGGCTTTCGTAAATGAGCAGATGGATATCTATCGCAATATTGGCTATCGCGTATTGATGGTATCAAGCCGCACAAAAGACGGTCTGAAACCGCTTGAAGAGGCATTGACCGATCGTATCAGCATTTTCGCCGGTCAGTCTGGCGTAGGTAAATCCAGCCTACTCAACAACCTGCTTGGCCTGCAGGAAGAAATCCTGACCAATGATGTCTCCGACAACTCCGGCCTTGGACAACACACGACTACCGCTTCTCGCCTGTACCACTTCCCGCACGGCGGTGACGTCATCGACTCCCCCGGCGTACGTGAGTTTGGGCTGTGGCACCTTGAACCGGAACAAATCACGCACGGCTTTGTCGAATTCCATGATTACCTGGGCCATTGCAAATACCGCGACTGCAAACATGATGCAGATCCAGGCTGCGCTATCCGTGAAGCTGTAGAGAAAGGGGCGATAGCCGAAGTTCGCTTTGAGAATTATCACCGTATCCTCGAAAGCATGGCTCAGGTAAAAACGCGTAAAAACTTTTCTGATACAGACAACTGACAACTAAGCTAAGCATCGCTAGAATCGTCCCCTTTTTTTCCAGGATCCGGCCCACACGCTGGATCAGGAACAAATTATGGCCTGGAGGCTACCTTGTTAAACTCATTTAAGCTTTCGCTACAATACATTCTGCCAAAACTATGGCTCACTCGCCTGGCGGGTTGGGGTGCGAGCAAACGAGCAGGATGGCTAACTAAGCTGGTTATCGATCTGTTCGTGAAATACTACAAGGTCGATATGACAGAGGCGCAAAAGCCGGACACCGCCAGCTATCGCACCTTCAATGACTTCTTTGTCCGCCCATTACGTGACGATGTACGCCCTATTAATACCGATCCAAATGTTCTGGTCATGCCGGCTGATGGCGTGATTAATCAACTGGGAAACATCGAAGAAGATAAACTTCTGCAGGCCAAAGGGCATAGCTATAGCCTTGAAGCGCTGCTGGCAGGCAACTACCAGATGGCGGACAAATTCCGCAATGGTACGTTTGTAACCACTTACCTCTCGCCGCGTGATTACCACCGCGTACATATGCCGTGTAACGGTATCCTGCGGGAAATGCTGTATGTGCCTGGCGACCTTTTCTCAGTAAATATCCTGACCGCGCAAAACGTACCGAACCTGTTTGCCCGTAACGAGCGCGTTATTTGTCTGTTTGATACTGAATTCGGCCCGATGGTACAGATTCTGGTTGGCGCAACCATCGTCGGTAGTATTGAAACGGTTTGGGCCGGCACCATTACTCCGCCGCGTGAAGGAGTCATTAAACGCTGGACATGGCCTGCCGGTGAAAGCGAAGGTTCCGTGGCGCTGCTAAAAGGTCAGGAAATGGGCCGCTTTAAGCTCGGTTCAACCGTTATTAACCTGTTTGCACCAGGCAAAGTTAACCTGGTTGAGCAGTTGCAGGATCTTTCGGTCACTAAAATCGGTCAACCGATGGCAATTTCTACCGAGTCTTTCGTAACGCCAGAAGCTGAACCTAACCCACTTCCGAAGGAAGAGATCGAAGCAGAACACGACGTCAGCCCGCTGGTTGATGACAAAAAAGACGAAGGTTAAACATAGGAATCGCTGCTGTGCGCCTGATTATCACTTTACTGATGGCCTGGTGCCTCAGCCTGGGGGCGCACGCTGCGACGGCCCCCGATGCCAAACAAATCACTCAGGAACTGGAGCAGGCCAAAGCGGCTAAGCCCGCTCAGCCAGAAGCCGTTGAGGCGCTCCAGTCCGCGCTGAATGCCCTTGAGGAGCGTAAAGGCTCCCTTGAGCGTGCCGAACAGTATCAGCAGGTTATTGATAACTTCCCCAAACTGTCTGCAACGTTACGCGCGCAGCTTAGCAATCTGCGTGACGAACCGCGCAGCGTGCCGACTGGCCTGACTACTGATGCGTTAAACCAGGAGATCCTCCAGGTCAGCAGCCAGTTGTTGGAAAAAAGCCGCCAGGCCCAGCAGGAACAAGATCGCGCTCGCGAAATCGCCGACTCATTAAGCCAGCTTCCGCAACAGCAAACCGATGCGCGCCGTCAGTTAAATGATATTGAGCGACGTCTGGGGGCAGCCAGCAGCAACTCTCCACTGAATCAGGCGATGCAGGCTGAATCGGCCAAACTCAAAGCCCAGGTCGATGAGCTGGAACTGGCACAGCTTTCCGCGAACAACCGCCAGGAACTGGCGCGCATGCGCTCCGAACTGGCAGAAAAACAGAGCCAACAACTCGACGCGTACCTGCAGGCATTACGTAATCAACTCAATAGTCAGCGTCAGCGTGAAGCCGAGCGGGCGCTGGAAAGCACCGAACTACTGGCAGAGAACAGTGCGGGGCTGCCAGAAGGCATTGTTGACCAGTTCAAGGTTAACCGTGAGCTGTCTCAGGCCTTAAACCAGCAGGCGCAGCGTATGGACCTGGTCGCCTCTCAACAGCGGCAGGCCACCAGCCAAACGCTGCAGGTGCGACAGGCATTAAATACGTTGCGGGAGCAGTCACAGTGGCTTGGTGCCTCGAATATGCTGGGAGAAGCCCTGCGCGCGCAAGTCTCCCGCCTGCCAGAAATGCCTAAGCCTCAACAGCTAGATACAGAAATGGCGCAACTTCGCGTACACCGAATGCGCTATGAAGATCTCCTTAATAAACAGCCGCAGTTGCGCCAGATCCATCAGGCCGATGGACAACCACTTACCGCAGAGCAAGAGCGTATCCTCAACGCCCAACTGCGTACTCAGCGTGAACTACTGAACTCCCTGTTACAGGGCGGCGATACGCTGATCCTCGAATTGACCAAGCTGAAAGTCTCCAACAGCCAACTGGAAGATGCGCTGAAAGAGGTCAATGAGGCAACTCACCGCTATCTGTTCTGGACGTCTGACGTCAGCCCAATATCACTTTCCTGGCCTGTCGACTTAGTCCAGGATCTGCGTCGTCTTATCTCATTAGACACGTTTAATCAGCTTGGCAAAGCCAGCATTATGATGTTGACCAGCAAGGAAACGCTGCTGCCGCTTTTCGCAGCGCTGGTGTTGGTTGGGTTTAGCCTCTATTCGCGTAAGCACTTCACTCGCTTTCTCGAACGATCGTCAGCGCGGGTGGGAAAAGTAACCCAGGATCATTTTTGGCTGACGTTGCGCACAGTGTTTTGGTCGATACTCGTCGCTTCCCCATTGCCGGTACTGTGGGCAACTCTGGGTTATGGTTTGCAGGAAGCCTGGCCCTATCCTCTGGCCGTCGCGATAGGAGATGGCGTTACCGCAACGGTTCCAATGCTGTGGGTAGTGATGATTTGCGCTACCTTCGCACGCCCTAACGGTTTGTTCATTGCCCACTTTGGCTGGCCGCGTAACCGTGTCGCTAAGGCAATGCACTATTACCTGATGAGTATCGGACTGATTGTCCCGCTCATCATGGCGGTGATCATGTTTGATAATCTCAATGACCGGGAATTCTCCGCCTCTCTGGGGCGCCTGTGCTTTATTTTGATTTGTGGGGCACTGGCGCTCGTGACCCTGAGTCTGAAACGCGCCGGAATACCGTTATATCTCGATAAAGAGGGCAACGGTGACAACATGGTCAACAGTATGCTGTGGAATATGCTGATGGGCGCACCACTCATTGCGATTCTCGCGGCTGCCGTAGGCTACCTGGCAACGGCGCAAGCACTGCTGGCTCGTCTGGAAACATCCGTAGCTATCTGGTTCTTATTGTTGGTGATTTATCACGTCATTCGCCGCTGGATGCTGATTCAGCGCCGCCGTCTGGCATTCGATCGCGCCAAACATCGACGGGCAGAAATGCTGGCACAACGCGCACGTGGTGAAGAAGAACCGCCGCATTCCACCAGCCTTGAAGGGGCGATTGATGTCGATGAAAGCGAAGTGGATCTTGACGCTATCAGCGCACAATCACTGCGCCTGGTACGTTCTATCCTGATGCTGATCGCCCTGCTTTCGGTTATCGTGCTGTGGTCAGAAATTCACTCTGCCTTCGGCTTCCTGGAGAACATCTCATTATGGGATGTCACCTCCACGGTACAAGGCGTAGAAAGCTTAGAGCCGATAACGCTGGGCGCGGTATTAATTGCGATTCTGGTGTTTATCATCACCACTCAGTTAGTACGTAACTTGCCCGCGCTGCTGGAGTTGGCACTGTTACAGCATCTGGATTTAACACCCGGCACGGGTTATGCCATCACCACCATTACCAAATACCTGCTGATGCTGATTGGTGGCCTGGTTGGCTTCTCAATGATTGGTATTGAGTGGTCCAAACTGCAATGGCTGGTTGCCGCGCTCGGTGTGGGGTTGGGTTTCGGTTTGCAGGAGATCTTCGCCAACTTTATTTCCGGCCTGATCATCCTGTTTGAAAAACCCATCCGCATTGGCGATACGGTGACAATTCGCGATCTTACCGGTAGCGTGACGAAAATTAACACCCGCGCCACCACAATCAGCGACTGGGACCGTAAAGAAATCATCGTGCCCAACAAAGCGTTCATCACCGAACAGTTCATCAACTGGTCGCTATCCGACTCGGTCACTCGTGTGGTGTTAACTATTCCGGCACCGTCGGAGGCCAACAGCGAGGAGGTCACGCAAATCCTGCTTACCGCCGCGCATCGCTGTTCGCTGGTTATCGACACCCCGGCACCGGAAGTCTTCCTGGTTGATCTTCAGCAAGGGATTCAGATCTTCGAATTGCGTATCTATGCCGCAGAAATGGGACACCGCATGCCATTGCGCCATGAGATCCATCAGTTGATTCTGGCGGGCTTCCGTGAGCATGGCATTGATATGCCATTCCCACCATTCCAGATGCGTCTGGAAAGCCTGAATGGTAAGCAAACAGGGAGAACGTTAAGTTCTGCGGGCAGAGGCAGTCGTCCGGCTGGAAGCTTGTAATGGGTGTCTTGCCGGATGGCAGCGCTAACGCGTCTATCCGGCAAGATGATTACTCAGCCGCCCACTCTGGCTCACAGGCCATGCGACGACTGTAGTTCTGATAAATCGCCATGGCCAGCAGTGAGAAGAATATCGGGCCACCTATCATCCACAGCGCACTGTTCCAGTCTCCGGCTTCAATCACTGGCTGGATGATGGTAAATACGTTGGCAAACGTTACCACCAGCACCACCACGCTCGTTGCCAGCAACGTTGCGGCCCGGGTTTTAAAAATCACAAACGGCCTTTCCAGCCCCTCACGGGATTTAAAGAAAGGGAAAGCCAGTGCAAGGAACAGATACGGCAACGTCATTGATACGTTCGCCATCAGCGTCAGTTTGTTATAAAACGCGGAAGCAGTATCGCCACCAAATGAAACCAACAGAATAAACAGGCTCACCAGCAGACACTGCATCCACATTGCCATCGTCGGCATACCCATGGTATTGAGCTTCGTCATTGGCGCAGGCCACAATGCTTTTGGCGTTCCCTGAATAATTGCTTTCAATGGCGAGTAGCTGAGCGTAAAGAAAGCACCGGTATAAGCGAGGAACATGGAAAGCCCAGTGATACGCGCAAACCAAATGCCCATGGTCATCGCAGATTCAGGAGACAAATGCAATGCATTACCCAACGTCACCCCCAGACTCTTCATCAGGATATAAGTAATATTGCCAAGGTTAACCGAGCTATTACTTAATACCTGCTGCCAGTTGGTGCTAACGCCCCATAAAAATATGGCCAGCGAATAACCAATTGAAATCACTATTGCGGCAAAAACAATTCCTTTTGCAAAATTCTTTTCTGGTTTATCCGTTTTATCAACCAGCCCACCCACAGCTTCAATTCCACCATAAGCAAAAATAGCAAATACAACAAATGACAACATGGCCAGACCGGACTGATATCCCGGATTGGGTGAGGAGACAAAATTAATATCCTGCGCAAAGTGACCACCTGTTAATAACAAAATAGCGATACTCGCTAACAACAAAACTAAATTAAGACACATTACGGCAATTCCGCCCACAGCCGTAATACGGGCAATTTTATTAATACCTTTGGAAGCGACACCCGTCACCAAAATCATCCAGCCTACGGCGAGCAACCCAACAACCTGCGTTGGCTCAAGTCCCGCGATACGCCATTGCTGCGTCATATCTGCGCCGAATAAAAAGGTGGAAAAAGGCACCCAGACTTTTGCCGCGGTGCTCACCATCCAAATCACATAAGAGGAGAACCACATAAACGTACCGATAAACGCATAGCGCGGTCCAACGCTATTATTCATCCACGAATAGATCCCCCCTTCTTCTTTACGATAGGCAGATCCCATTTCCGCCATCATTAAGGCAAATGGAATAAAGAATAATAATGCAGAAAATACATACCATGGAATGGCGCTATAACCCATTAAATAAAAAGCTGAAGGGCTATTTGCAAATCCGAAAACTGACGTGAATATCATAAGGATGAGGCCTGACAGGCTCATCTTCTTTATTGTTTGGGTCATTAAACTATCCCTTACTCTGGAACGCGCAGGTTAAACCGCGTCCACATGTTTACACTGTCCTCCAGGCGGAGGTCAGCCATCAAAAAATCAAACCAGAATTGATACCTGAATAACGGCAAATATCCAGATTTAAACTGTGTCTATAAAGATGAAATTGAAAAAAAAAACTACAAAATGGCGCATTACGCGCCATTTATTTTACTGCGGGGAGATTTTCAGATTCACGCCCTATCGACGGTAAAGGCGATAACATCGGCCAGGCTATCAGCACCCAGCGCCAGCATCACCAGACGATCAACCCCAAGCGCCACACCGGAACAATCCGGCATACCGACCTTGAGCGCTTCAAGCAGGTTGTTGTCGATTGGCTGCTGCGGCAAGCCACGAGCGGCACGTTTGCGATTATCCTGCTCGAAGCGTTGCTGCTGCTCACGCGCATCGGTCAGCTCATGGAAACCATTCGCCAGTTCAATACCCTTGTAGTAAACCTCAAAACGTTCAGCAACACGGTGATCTTCGGTACTAATTTGTGCCAGCGATGCCTGGCTGGCCGGGAAGTGATACACAAACGCCGGTTTGTCTTTCCCAATATGTGGCTCAACACCCATCGTAAACAGCAACTGTAACAGGGTATCCCGGTCTTCTTCTGTATCAGCGATGTTGCTGAGATCCAATTTAGCCGCCACTTCACGCAATTGCGTCTTATCCGCTGACAGCGGATCGATTTCCAGATGACGCTGGAAGGCTTGCTGGTATGAGAGGCTTTCCGCAGGGGAACAATCCAGCACTTGCTGGAGTAAATCATCCACTTCATTCATCAGGCGATACATGTCGTAATGGGGACGATACCACTCGAGCATGGTGAATTCAGGGTTGTGATGACGTCCCATCTCTTCATTACGAAAGCTTCTGCACAGTTGATATACCGGGCCGCATCCTGCCACCAGCAGGCGCTTCATATGGTATTCCGGGCTGGTCATTAAATAGAGGTTCATCCCCTGAGAATGTCCAGGGCCAACGAAACGCGTTTCGAACGGGAACAGGTGAATGTCCGTAACCGTCGCCTGACTCATACAAGGTGTCTCAACCTCAAGCACGCCACGATCGGCAAAAAAGCGACGAATCTCCGCTATAATTGCAGCTCGTTTTAACAGATTGGGGATGGACGCGCTCGGCTGCCAGGTTGCCGTTTCGCTCATGGTTATTTCTCCGATTTAAGACAAGGGCACGAAGTCTACTCGTATCGCGTTAGCGAGACAAATTTCACGCGGGAATAATAAACACTGGCTGGCGGGTAAAAAAAGCAACATTGGGTGGTTTAGTAATTAAATTAATCAAATTCAATGATAATTCAGCCCTCTGATACGCTAAAAAAATCGAACACGTCAAATTTCCCTCACATCCCTAAGACTATACTATTGTACCTATAAAGGAGCAGTGGAAACGCGTTCATAACCTGTCTGAATCAGATTAAGCATCTGATTGCAGGCAGGGATGAAATAACAACAATCTGGAGGAATGTCGTGCAAACCTTTCAAGCCGATCTTGCCATTATAGGCGCCGGTGGCGCGGGATTACGTGCTGCAATTGCTGCTGCGCAAGCAAATCCCAACGCTAAAATCGCACTGATCTCAAAAGTGTACCCAATGCGCAGCCATACCGTTGCTGCCGAAGGCGGCTCTGCTGCTGTCGCGCAGGATCATGACAGCTTTGACTACCATTTTCACGATACGGTAGCAGGCGGAGACTGGCTGTGTGAGCAGGATGTCGTGGATTACTTTGTCCACCACTGCCCAACTGAAATGACGCAACTGGAACAATGGGGTTGCCCATGGAGCCGCCGTGAAGACGGTAGCGTCAACGTACGTCGCTTCGGCGGCATGAAAATTGAGCGTACCTGGTTTGCCGCGGATAAAACCGGCTTCCATATGCTGCATACTCTGTTCCAAACTTCTTTGCAGTTCCCTCAAATTCAGCGTTTTGACGAACATTTCGTTCTGGATATCCTGGTTGATGACGGTCATGTTCGCGGCCTGGTTGCCATGAACATGATGGAAGGCACTCTGGTACAAATCCGTGCTAACGCAGTGGTGATGGCAACGGGCGGCGCAGGCCGTGTATACCGTTACAACACCAACGGCGGCATCGTAACTGGTGACGGTATGGGTATGGCGCTGAACCACGGCGTTCCGCTGCGCGATATGGAGTTCGTTCAGTATCACCCGACTGGTCTGCCAGGATCCGGTATCCTGATGACCGAAGGCTGCCGTGGTGAAGGCGGTATTCTGGTCAACAAAGATGGCTACCGTTATCTGCAGGACTACGGCATGGGCCCGGAAACTCCGCTGGGTGAGCCGAAGAACAAATATATGGAACTGGGTCCGCGCGACAAAGTTTCTCAGGCTTTCTGGCATGAATGGCGCAAAGGCAACACCATCTCCACTCCGCGTGGCGATGTCGTTCACCTCGACCTGCGTCACCTCGGCGAGAAAAAACTGCTCGAACGCTTACCGTTTATCTGCGAACTGGCGAAAGCCTACGTGGGTGTCGATCCGGTTAAAGAACCGATCCCGGTACGTCCGACCGCACACTACACCATGGGCGGTATCGAAACCGATCAGAACTGCGAAACTCGCATTAAAGGTCTGTTCGCTGTCGGTGAATGTTCATCTGTAGGTCTGCATGGTGCTAACCGTCTGGGCTCTAACTCCCTGGCTGAACTGGTGGTCTTTGGTCGTCTGGCCGGTGAACAAGCGATGGAACGTGCGTCTACAGCGAGCACCGCTAACGATGCAGCACTAAATGCGCAGGTTGCCTCCGTTGAACAACGTCTGAAAGATCTGGTTAACCAGGAAGGTAACGAGAACTGGTCGAAGATCCGCGACGAAATGGGCATCTCCATGGAAGAAGGTTGCGGTATCTACCGTACACCAGAACTCATGCAGAAAACCGTTGATAAGCTGGCTGAACTGCAGGAACGCTTCAAACGCGTACGTATCACCGACACTTCCAGCGTCTTCAACACTGACCTGCTGTACACCATCGAACTGGGTCACGGTCTGAACGTTGCTGAATGTATGGCGCACTCTGCTCTGGCGCGTAAAGAATCACGCGGCGCGCATCAGCGTCTGGATGAAGGCTGCACCGAGCGTGACGACGTCAACTTCCTTAAACATACCCTCGCCTTCCGCGATGCTGATGGCACAACTCGCCTGGAATACAGCGACGTGAAAATCACCACTCTGCCGCCAGCTAAACGTATGTACGGTGGCGAAGCGGAAGCAGCCGATAAGAAGGAGAAGGCGAATGGCTGAGATGAAAAACCTGAAAGTTGAGGTGGTGCGCTATAACCCGGAAGTGGACACCGCACCGCACAGTGCTTTCTATGAAGTTCCTTATGATGAAACAACGTCACTGCTGGATGCGTTGAACTACATCAAAGATAACCTGGCACCGGACCTGAGCTATCGCTGGTCTTGCCGTATGGCTATCTGCGGCTCCTGCGGCATGATGGTCAACAACGTGCCTAAACTGGCGTGCAAAACCTTCCTGCGTGAATACACCAACGGCATGAAGATTGAAGCGCTGGCTAACTTCCCGATTGAACGCGATCTGGTCGTCGATATGACGCACTTTATCGAAAGTCTGGAAGCTATCAAGCCGTACATCATTGGTAACCCGCGTACACCGGATCAGGGTCCAAACACCCAGACTCCAGCGCAGATGGCGAAGTATCATCAGTTCTCCGGTTGCATCAACTGTGGTCTGTGCTACGCAGCGTGCCCGCAGTTCGGCCTGAACCCTGAGTTCATTGGACCGGCCGCGATTACGCTGGCACATCGTTATAACGAAGATAGCCGCGACCATGGTAAGAAGGAGCGTATGGCTCAGTTGAACAGCCCGAACGGCGTTTGGACCTGTACTTTCGTGGGCTATTGCTCCGAAGTCTGCCCGAAACACGTCGATCCGGCTGCGGCCATTCAGCAGGGTAAAGTAGAAAGTTCAAAAGACTTTCTTATCGCAACCCTGAAACCACGCTAAGGAGTGCAAGATGACGACTAAACGCAAACCCTATGTGCGGCCAATGACGTCCACCTGGTGGAAAAAGCTGCCATTTTATCGCTTTTACATGCTGCGCGAAGGTACAGCGGTTCCGGCAGTCTGGTTCAGTATTGAACTGATTTTCGGTCTGTTTGCTCTCAAGCATGGTGCTGAATCCTGGATGGGCTTTGTCGGCTTTTTGCAAAACCCGGTAGTGGTGATCCTCAATCTGGTTGTTCTGGCAGCAGCGCTGTTGCATACCAAAACCTGGTTTGAACTGGCACCGAAAGCTGCCAACATCATCGTAAAAGACGAAAAAATGGGGCCAGAGCCGATCATCAAAGGTCTCTGGGTAGTTACTGCGGTTGCGACCGTAGTCATTCTGTATGTTGCCCTGTACTGGTAAGGAGTCCGGGATGATTAATCCAAATCCAAAACGCTCTGACGAACCCGTATTTTGGGGCCTGTTCGGTGCAGGTGGTATGTGGGGCGCAATCATTGCGCCGGTAGTGGTTCTGCTGGTTGGCATTATGCTGCCGCTGGGGCTTTTCCCGGGCGATGCGCTGAGCTATGAGCGCGTGCTGGCATTTGCCCAGAGCTTCATCGGACGGGCATTTCTGTTCCTGATGATCGTTCTGCCGCTGTGGTGCGGTTTACACCGTATGCACCATGCCATGCATGACCTGAAAATCCACGTGCCAGCTGGCAAGTGGGTATTCTACGGTCTGGCTGCAATCCTGACGGTAGTAACAGCGATCGGTATTCTGACTATCTAATCACATGCGTGACTTATCAGGCCCGCCACTGGCGGGCCTTTTTATTTGTGCACAACACCGGTTAACCAACGGGAAAACTCGCACATGGCAGGCGTCTCCGGGCGGGATTGTAAACGCGTTATCCAGTAACTCCCCAGATCAATCTGCGTTGAAAACGGCTGTACTATACGTTCACTGTTCAGCAAATGAGTGAACATTCTTACGGGGGCAATAGCAACGCCCATCCCTGCCTGCGCCGCTTCCAGCATCGTGACAGACGAATCAAACACTATCACGTTATGCGTTGGTGAAGGGGGAAGTTCCCCCGCAGCCTGCATCCAAAGGGCCCATTCATCACGGCGGTAAGATCGTAATAGCGGAAATTTCAGGACATCCGTAGGGACCTGAATCTGAGATGCCAATTCAGGTGAGCAAAGCGGAGACATCGGGGCACTACATAAGTATTGCGCATCAGTATCGTGCCAGGCACCACCACCGTAGCGAATAGTGTAATCCAGTCCCTCAGCGGCAGGATCCACGCGATTATTGTGGGTGGAAAGATGCAAATCAATATGCGGGCAACTCCGCTTAAAATCGGCCAGTAAAGGAAAAAGGCAACCAACCGCAAAGGTACCCACCACACCAATCTTAAGCTTTTCCTGGATCTGATTGCGGGCAAAACGGTCCAGCGTCCCCGCAATACGATCAAAAGAGTCATTAAGTACAGGTAACAGACTTTCACCTTCTGTTGTCAGCATCAACCCCCGTGAAACTCGAACAAAAAGCTGACAATTTAGTTGTTTCTCCAGCGCTTTCACATGCTGGCTGATGGCGGAATGCGTAACGTTCAGCTCAATCGCTGCGCGGGTAAAACTGAGATGTCTGGCGGCCGCTTCAAAAGCCCGCAGCGAATTAAGTGGGATATAGCTACGCATGGTCATTGTTCCCGTTAGAAAAACTTATATCTGCTGCTAAATTTAACCGTTTGTCAACACAGTACAAATCAAACAAACTGAGCGCGTCTGATGGGCCCGGACACCCTTTCGCTTTTTATTACGGAAATAATTTCATGATGAAAAAATCGTTATGCTGTGTGCTGCTACTGACAGCATCTTTCTCAACGCTTGCCGCCTCGAAAACAGAACAACAGATTACCGATATCGTTAATCGCACCATCACACCACTGATGAAAGAACAAGCGATTCCGGGTATGGCCGTGGCAATCATCTACCAGGGAAAACCGTATTATTTTACCTGGGGTAAAGCTGATATTGCCAATAATCGCCCTGTTACACAGCAAACGCTGTTTGAACTCGGATCGGTCAGTAAAACCTTCAATGGTGTGCTGGGTGGCGACGCTATCGCTCGCGGTGAAATCAAACTTAACGATCCAGTCACCCGATACTGGCCCGAACTGACAGGCAAACAGTGGCAGGGTATCAGCTTGCTGCACCTGGCCACTTACACAGCAGGTGGCCTGCCGCTTCAAATACCCGACGAAGTGACTGATAAGGCCGCATTGCTGCACTTCTATCAAAACTGGCAGCCACAATGGGCTCCGGGAGCTAAGCGTCTCTACGCCAACTCCAGTATTGGCCTGTTTGGCGCACTGGCTGTAAAACCTTCGGGAATGGGTTATGAAGAGGCGATGATCAACCGCATCCTACAACCATTAAAACTAAAGCATACCTGGATTACTGTTCCTCAGAGTGAGCAAAAGGATTACGCATGGGGCTATCGCGAAGGCAAGCCCGTGCATGTTTCTCCGGGTCAACTTGATGCCGAAGCGTATGGTGTAAAATCCAGTATTATGGATATGGCTCGCTGGGTTCAGGTCAATATGGACGCCAGCCACGTGCAGGAGAAAACCCTCCAACAGGGCATCGAGCTTGCGCAGTCACGTTACTGGCGTATTGGCGAGATGTACCAGGGGTTAGGCTGGGAGATGCTGAACTGGCCAGTGAAAGCCGACATAGTTATCAACGGCAGCGACAGCAAAGTCGCTTTGGCTGCGCTTCCGGCCGTTGAGGTAAACCCACCCGCACCTGTAGTAAAAGCCTCGTGGGTACATAAAACGGGTTCGACTGGCGGATTTGGTAGCTATGTTGCCTTCATCCCGGAAAAAAATCTTGGCATCGTGATGCTGGCAAACAAAAGTTATCCTAACCCTGCCCGCGTAGATGCTGCCTGGCGCATCCTCGAAAAACTGCAATAACTGAGTTTGAGGTCCGAATCTTCGGGCCTCCTTTCTTCCTCTACTTTTCCTGCCGTCATCTACACTTAACAAAAAATACAGCAAGGAAAATCCCATGCGCATTCTGCCTGTCGTTGCTGCGGTCGCGGCTGCATTTCTGGTTGTTGCTTGCAGTACCCCCACTCCGCCAAAAGGCGTTACCGTTGTGAACAACTTTGATGCCAAACGCTATCTCGGAACCTGGTATGAAATCGCGCGCTTCGACCATCGTTTTGAGCGAGGGCTGGATAAAGTCACCGCGACCTACAGTTTGCGTGATGATGGTGGTATCAACGTGATCAACAAGGGCTACAACGCAGACCGGGGTATGTGGCAAAAAACGGAAGGTAAAGCTTATTTTACCGGGGAACCTTCACGTGCCGCACTCAAAGTCTCATTCTTCGGCCCGTTTTACGGAGGGTATAACGTAATTGCTCTCGACAGAGAGTATCGGCATGCGCTGGTCTGTGGTCCGGATCGCGACTACCTGTGGATCCTTTCGCGTACCCCTACTATTTCAGATGAGATGAAACAGCAGATGCTGGCAATCGCAACCCGAGAAGGGTTCGATGTGAATAAACTGATTTGGGTAAAACAACCTGGCGCTTAATGGGTGCTGAGCTTCAGACCAACAATTCCGGCAACAATCAACCCAAGACTCAACAAACGCGCCGGGCTGGCGGATTCACCGAGTAACAGAATACCGGTAATAGCAGCCCCCACCGCACCAATACCGGTCCAGACGGCATAGGCCGTCCCAACCGGCAGTGTTCTCATCGCCCACGAAAGCATGGCGATACTGACGATCATTGCCACCACGGTAATGATGCTCGGCGTCAGGCGGGTAAAACTATGGGTATACTTCAAGCCAATCGCCCATACAACTTCGAGCAGACCAGCAATGAGTAAAATGATCCAGGACATATAAGGCTCCAGAACAATGGGGCCGTCCCCGGTGAAAGAAGCGTTTGCAGGCCGTCCTGCAAAGCAGAAGTATGAAAAGGCATTTTTGCCCGAGAGAAAATGAATTTCAACCTTTTTATTAACTGCATACTTAAAGCAAGAATTAAGCACAATTAGCAGCGTAGTTCCCGCATTTGGCTCACATTGGATTTCTCTATGATGAAGGGCTTTCTGAATTCAGGAAGCCGTGTGCCCCTCTTCTGAATGCGAAAAGTTTATGCTTAAAATTTTAGTGATTGACCGATGCCACTACACCCGTACAGGGTTAGAGGCTTTGCTCAATCATTCTGGGATGTTCAACTCTTCATTTCTGGTGTCAGGAATTAATAATCTCCTGCTGGCAAAAGAGCATATTTTGCAGTGGAAGCCACATCTGGTGATCGCCGATTTATACAGTTTTCTCAGCGATGCTCATTCCAGTCCGCCGATAGCACCTTTTTTTATGAGTTGTGGCATGATCCCCCTGATCCTGCTGCGACCAGGAGATCGAGAGCACATACCCGCCCACAACCCTCAATATTCAGTCCACTCGGTATTATCCAAACGCGCCACGCTGGCCGAATTGTCAGACAACATTCAGGATGCATTACATGTTCGCCCCACGTTAGAGACAGCAAAAAACGTTACACCATTGCTTACGCCGCAGGAGGAAAAAGTATTGTCGATGTGGATGGATGGCGTGGGTAACAATGAGATAGCAGCAGCACTTTGTATTCATGGCAAGACGGTCTACACCTATAAACGCAATATCCGAATGAAACTGCATTTGGGAAACCGTTTCTCACCGTTTCTGTCACTGCCGGAGAAAATGAATTAACGGTACGACACAACGTCGTACCGTTCATGGTTATTGCTGGGCTTTGGTCGCTGCACCAGAAATGGCACTACCACCTTCAGAAATATCCTGCCCTACGCCTCGCGTGGTATTACACGCGGTTAATACAGAAGAAAGTACCAACACAGAAAAGATCGCAGCAATTGTCTTTTTAACCATAACGTCTTCCTTTTCTAGCCAATATTGTTTGTGTATAGCTACTTAATGATAGACAAGATCCGAAAGGTTGACGGATAAACGGGCGTTTTTAAGACAATATGAGAAGATCAGCTAGCGGCGTGAGAGATTGAATTACCAAGGTGTTTGATATCTTCACCGAAGCCACGCGCAGTGTTACAGCCCGTCAGGAGAGTACTGGTGAAAAGGATGAACATTACAAGACCGAGAAGACGTTTCATCATTCCTGCCCTGGAAAAAGTATGGCGCAGCAATCTGCGCCATAGATCAAATAGGATGTATTACTTAACGCGGGAAACGTATTCGCCTGAACGCGTATCCACTTTGATCACTTCGCCGATCTGTACGAACAGCGGAACTTTAACTACAGCACCAGTGGACAGAGTAGCCGGTTTGCCACCAGTACCTGCGGTGTCGCCTTTCAGACCTGGATCAGTTTCGATGATTTCCAGCTCAACGAAGTTCGGCGGGGTCACAGAGATAGGCTGACCATTCCACAGGGTCACGATGCACTCAGCCTGATCCAGCAACCATTTAGCGCTGTCACCTACCGCTTTCGCGTCAGCTGCAAGCTGTTCGAAAGTAGAGTTGTTCATGAAATGGTAGAATTCACCATCGTTGTACAGGTAAGTCAGGTTCATATCTACAACGTCTGCGCCTTCAGCGGAGTCAGTAGATTTGAAAGTTTTCTCTACACGAGTACCGGTCAGCAGACGGCGCAGCTTAACGCGCGCGAAAGCCTGGCCTTTACCCGGTTTAACGAATTCACTGGCTTCAACCGCATAAGGTTCGCCGTCCATCATGATTTTAAGACCGGCACGAAAATCGTTGCTATAGTAAGTCGCCATAAGGCCCTCTGAAAATTGTTAACTGGTAGCTAAGCCACAAAATGGCGCATATTGTAACCCTAAACACCCCATCCAGAGAAGATTGGTTAGTACAACTTGCCGATGTTCTCACCGATCCGGATGAACTATTACGTCTTTTGAATATAGACGCTGATGAAAACTTGCTCGCAGGTCGCGAGGCAAAACGTCTTTTTGCTCTACGCGTACCGCGATCGTTTATCGCTCGTATGGAGAAAGGTAACCCCAACGATCCCCTGCTGCGTCAGGTACTCACCTCACAGGATGAATTCGTCGCCGCACCTGGATTCTCTACTGACCCGCTGGATGAACAACACAGCGTCGTGCCAGGATTGCTGCATAAATACCGCAATCGGGCGTTACTGCTGGTAAAAGGCGGCTGCGCGGTAAACTGCCGTTACTGTTTCCGTCGCCATTTCCCTTATGCCGATAATCAAGGGAATAAGCGTAACTGGCAGGTCGCATTAGATTACATCGCCACCCACCCGGAACTCGATGAAATTATCTTTTCTGGTGGCGATCCGCTAATGGCCAAGGATCATGAACTGGACTGGTTGCTAACGCAACTGGAAGCCATTTCGCATATAAAACGTCTGCGTATTCACAGCCGTCTGCCGATTGTTATCCCGGCACGTATCACGGAAAAGCTGGCAACCCGGTTCGAACAATCACGTCTGCAAGTTCTGCTGGTAAATCATATTAACCACGCTAACGAAATCGATGAAGAATTTCGTCAGGCGATGACCCGATTGCGCAAAGCGAACGTCACGCTGCTCAACCAAAGCGTATTGTTGCGTGGTGTAAATGATAACGCGCAAACGCTGGCCGATCTCAGCAATGCGCTGTTTGATGCGGGAGTGATGCCTTATTATCTGCACGTACTGGATAAGGTACAGGGAGCTGCCCACTTTATAGTCAGTGACGATGAAGCGCGGCAAATAATGCGCGAACTGTTGACGCTGGTGTCAGGTTATATGGTGCCCAAACTGGCACGCGAAATTGGCGGGGAGCCAAGCAAGACACCGCTGGATTTGCAATTACGACAAAACTGATAATACCCGTCGAGGCTACGCTTATCAGGCCTACGGTCACTTGCACCTGTAGGCCTGATAAGACGCTTTAGCGTCGCCATCCGGCAACGCCAGCGTTTATCAGTTAGGGCACTTATAAACCTGACCAATCATCTCACTGGCAGTCGGGACAAAACTGGATAGCATCCCTTGCGATGGGCTGCTGACACCATAAATCACGTTACCGCCCATTGCCGCAGCCTGATTACGCAGGTCATTTGCCGCACCGCGCATAGAGCCACCTTCTTCGCCATGCTGACCAGAAAGCCAGTTGCTTTGTTTACCGGTCGCAGTACCAACCAGTTGACACTCCGCGCCAGGCTTCTCTTCGACAAAGCGTACGCTTTGTCCGGCTGAACTCAGTTCGTTGCTGGAGCTACAACCCGCCATCAGTAGCGCGGCACCAACGATCCCTGCTAAATATTTCACGTGCATGTTATTCCCCATAATCAATGAGCTGGACCTTTTGTCCGTAGCTGAATCATATACTAAAAAGATGACCAAAAGAAAAACCCCCGGACATTTCTGTCTGGGGGTTTTTCATTTATGGGAGATGAACACCCAAATCATTCTGGTTGCAGCAAGGCGGCAAGTTTGTTTATCCCCAGGAGCTTACTAGAGTAAGCAACAGGGGTTAGCAAACGCAGCCAACACATCTGCAACCTGAAGGATGCAGGGTGTGGGCAATTACATCATGCCGCCCATTCCACCCATGCCGCCCATTCCACCAGCAGCACCTAAGTCAGGCGCATCGCCTTTCGGCAGGTCGGTAACCATGCACTCGGTGGTGATCATCAGACCCGCAACAGAAGCCGCGTACTGCAGAGCAGAACGGGTTACTTTGGTCGGATCCAGAATACCCATGTCGATCATGTTGCCGTATTCTTCAGTTGCAGCGTTGTAACCGTAGTTACCGTCGCCTGCTTTCACAGTGTTAGCCACAACAGACGGCTCTTCACCGCAGTTCAGAACGATCTGACGCAGCGGAGCTTCCATTGCGCGCAGCGCAACTTTGATACCCACGTTCTGGTCTTCGTTCTGGCCACGCAGTTCGCTCAGTTTGGACGCTACGCGAATCAGCGCTACGCCACCACCAGCAACAACACCTTCTTCTACCGCAGCACGGGTAGCGTGCAGGGCATCTTCAACGCGTGCTTTCTTCTCTTTCATTTCAACTTCGGTAGCAGCACCTACTTTGATAACTGCAACACCGCCTGCCAGTTTCGCTACGCGCTCCTGCAGTTTTTCACGGTCGTAGTCGGAAGTTGCTTCTTCGATCTGCTGGCGAATCTGAGTCACACGACCCTGGATTGCCGCTTCTTCACCCACGCCATCAATGATGGTGGTGGTGTCTTTGTTGATCACAACGCGTTTTGCCTGGCCCAGGTCTTCCAGGGTCGCTTTTTCCAGCTCCATACCGATCTCTTCAGAGATAACGGTACCACCAGTCAGAGTAGCGATATCCTGCAGCATCGCTTTACGGCGATCGCCGAAGCCAGGAGCTTTAACTGCAGCCACTTTCACGATACCACGCATGGTGTTCACAACCAGCGTAGCCAGTGCTTCGCCTTCAACATCTTCAGCGATGATCAGCAGCGGTTTGCCAGCTTTAGCAACGGCTTCCAGAACCGGCAGCATTTCGCGGATGTTGGAGATTTTCTTATCAGCCAGCAGGATGAACGGGCTTTCCAGCTCTACAGCACCTGTTTCCGGCTTGTTGATGAAGTAAGGGGACAGGTAGCCGCGGTCAAACTGCATACCTTCAACCACGTCCAGTTCGTCCTGCAGACCGGTACCGTCTTCAACGGTGATCACGCCTTCTTTACCGACTTTATCCATCGCTTCTGCGATCAGCTTACCTACGGTTTCGTCGGAGTTAGCGGAAATAGTACCAACCTGAGCAATAGCTTTAGAGTCGGAGCACGGTACGGACAGTGCTTTCAGCTCTTCAACCGCAGCAGCAACAGCTTTGTCGATACCACGTTTCAGATCCATCGGGTTCATACCCGCAGCAACAGCTTTCAGGCCTTCAGTGATGATAGACTGAGCCAGAACGGTCGCGGTGGTGGTACCGTCGCCTGCAGCGTCGTTCGCTTTAGAGGCAACTTCTTTCACCATCTGTGCGCCCATGTTTTCGAACTTGTCTTCCAGCTCGATTTCACGTGCTACAGAAACACCATCTTTAGTAATGGTTGGTGCACCGAAAGATTTATCCAGAACTACGTTACGACCTTTCGGGCCGAGGGTAACTTTCACTGCGTCTGCCAGTACGTTTACGCCGCGCAGCATTTTCACACGAGCGTCGTTACCGAATTTTACGTCTTTAGCTGCCATTTTCTCTTTCCCTTAAATTCGTATGTTCAGTGTCGTTCGCGGATTAAGCTTCAACAATCGCCAGAATGTCGCTTTCAGACATGATCAACACTTCTTCATTGTCGATCTTCTCAGATTTAACACCGTAGCCATCGTTGAAAATTACGATATCGCCGACTTTTACGTCCAGCGGCTGTACAGTACCGTTGTCCAGGATGCGACCCTTACCGACAGCGATGATTTCGCCACGAGTTGATTTACCCGCTGCAGAACCGGTCAGTACGATGCCGCCAGCAGATTTGGATTCAACTTCTTTACGTTTGACGATCACACGATCATGTAACGGACGAATACTCATTGATAGCTCTCCTTTGAGAAAGTCTTTATCAGTTATGGGTGACGCCGGCCCGTAAACGGTTTCCCGGCTAGTGCCCAGAGAGATGGGGATGAGAATTTGTGCCTTCAAGGGGGCAAGCGAAAAAAAATTTATATCAGGATAAAATCCCGTCAAAACACCGACGCACCTCACATTTCATAACGATTTCTGCCATCTCGTCATAAGCAAATCCGATTGTGATAACATCGAAAAACTGCGTAGTTGCCTGACTTTCAGGCATAACCGGACAATAACTAATTATGAGTGGACTGAAACAAGAACTGGGGCTGGCTCAGGGTATCGGCTTGTTATCGACATCATTACTCGGTACGGGCGTATTTGCCGTTCCCGCACTGGCCGCGTTAGTCGCTGGCAATAACAGCCTGTGGGCATGGCCAGTTCTCATCGTTTTAGTCTTTCCCATCGCCATTGTCTTTGCCGTACTCGGTCGCCATTTCCCCAGCGCGGGTGGTGTGGCGCATTTCGTCGGAATGGCTTTTGGCCCACGTCTGGAACGCGTCACCGGCTGGCTATTTTTATCGGTTATTCCCGTTGGCCTCCCTGCTGCACTCCATATTGCTGCCGGATTCGGTCAGGCGATGTTTGGCTGGCATGGTTGGCAACTGTTGCTGGCAGAACTCGGTACGTTGGTCCTGGTGTGGTACATCGGTTCACGCGGTGCCAGCTCCAGCGCTAACCTGCAAACGGTGATTGCCGGGCTGATTGTTGCTCTTATTGTCGCTATCTGGTGGGCTGGAGAGCTAAGGCCGGGCGAAATCCCCTTCCCTTCTGTCAGTAATATTGAACTTCCCGGATTGTTCGCGGCGCTGTCGGTAATGTTCTGGTGTTTTGTCGGCCTTGAAGCGTTTGCACACCTGGCGTCCGAATTCAAAAACCCCGAGAGAGATTTCCCGCGCGCGCTGATGACAGGCCTGCTGCTGGCCGGTACCGTTTACTGGGCGTGTACGGTGGTAGTACTCCATTTCGGTGCTTACGGTGAGCAGATGGCTGCGGCGGCTTCACTGCCCGAAATTGTCGTGCAGCTGTTTGGCGTGCAAGCGCTGTGGGTAGCCTGTGTCATTGGTTATCTGGCCTGTTTTGCCAGCCTGAATATTTATATTCAGAGTTTCGCCAGACTGGTGTGGTCACAAGCACAATATAAACCGGACCACTATCTGGCTCGCCTGTCCCCTCGTCATCTTCCGCGCAATGCGCTGAACGCAGTGTTGGGCTGCTGCGTGGTCAGTACATTGTGCATTTATGTGCTGCAAATCAATCTCGACGCATTAATCGTCTACGCTAACGGCATCTTTATTATGATCTATCTACTGTGCATGCTGGCAGGATGTCGATTACTGAAAGGACACTATCGCGCTTTAGCGGTTATTGGTTGTCTGCTGTGCCTGCTGTTGCTGGCTATGGTCGGTTGGAAGAGTATGTATGCGTTGATTATGCTGGCAGCACTGTGGCTGTTTTTACCCAAGCGGAAGCAGGCTGAGGCCCGGTAAGCTTAGCGCTACCGGGCGATCATTTCAGAGAGTTAATCCCGACGATCATCGTCTTTATGGTCAAGACGGTTGCGATCGTCGTCTTTGCGTTGAAATTCTCCGTCAAACGTCTCACCACCGCCGGTTCCGGCGCCAAAACCGCCACCAGGCATACGAGAAAAACGCAGGTGCGGCAGGAGCTTCATGGTCAGATGCTTCTGTACTGGAGGTAATAAAAGAAGAAGACCAAGGAAGTCGGTGAAGAAGCCAGGAAGCACCAGCAGCAAGCCAGCAATAATCAGCGACACGCTTTTAATCATTTCTGCAGCGGGGCTTTCACCTGCCGCCATCTTTTGCTGCATCAGCAGAAAATTCTTGAACCCTTGGTTGCGTACCAGCGACATCCCGATGACCGAAGTGAAGATAACCAGGAGCAGGGTCATCAGAACGCCTAACACATGGGCGACCTGGATAAAGATAGAAATCTCAATGTAAACATAAAGAAAGATGGCAAGTAATGGTATCCAGCGCAAAGGACTCTCCTGTAAATAACAGCCGTTTTCGCAACGCCTGTCTGAATGGTTGTGCGACTCGCATTAGTCAGATGTTGAGGTCGTTAGCAAAATTTCAAGCTGTTTGTACACTTATATTTGGTATTAATCCTAAAGGGGTGATCTATTTCACATAATAATAAATAAGGGGTAAATTCCACACTTTAAGTGATCCAGATTACGGTAGAAATCCTGAAGCAGCATATGATCTCGGGTATCAGACCGATGCAGGGGATAATCGTCGGTCGAGAAACAATCGAAATCACATATATCCTGTGTGTTTAGTAAAATCATTGGCAGCTTGAAAAAGAAGGTTCACATGTTAAACAACATTCGTATCGAAGAAGATTTGTTGGGTACCAGGGAAGTTCCAGCGGACGCCTACTACGGTGTTCATACTCTGAGAGCGATTGAAAACTTCTACATTAGCAATAACAAAATCAGTGATATTCCTGAATTTGTTCGCGGTATGGTAATGGTTAAAAAGGCAGCGGCCCTGGCCAACAAAGAGCTGCAAACCATTCCTAAGAGTGTGGCAAATGCCATTATCGCAGCGTGTGATGAAGTCCTGAATAACGGAAAATGCATGGATCAGTTCCCGGTAGACGTTTACCAGGGCGGTGCGGGTACCTCCGTCAACATGAATACCAACGAAGTGCTGGCCAATATCGGTCTGGAACTGATGGGTCACCAGAAAGGTGAATATCAGTACCTGAACCCGAACGACCACGTGAACAAATGTCAGTCCACCAACGACGCTTATCCGACCGGTTTCCGTATCGCTGTTTACGCATCTATCATCAAACTGATTGATGCTCTGAACCAGTTGCGCGAAGGCTTCGAACAAAAAGCCGTTGAATTCCAGGACATCCTGAAAATGGGCCGTACCCAGTTGCAGGATGCTGTACCGATGACCCTCGGTCAGGAATTCCGTGCTTTCAGCGTACTGCTGAAAGAAGAAGTGAAAAACATTGGTCGTACCGCAGAGCTGCTGCTGGAAGTTAACCTCGGCGCAACAGCAATCGGTACTGGTCTGAACACACCGAAAGAGTACTCTCCGCTGGCAGTGCAAAAACTGGCTGAAGTTACTGGTTTTGCCTGCGTTCCGGCTGAAGACCTGATTGAAGCAACCTCCGACTGCGGCGCATACGTTATGGTGCATAGTGCACTGAAACGTCTGGCTGTGAAGATGTCCAAAATCTGTAACGACCTGCGTTTGCTCTCCTCTGGCCCACGTGCTGGTCTGAACGAGATCAACCTGCCGGAATTGCAGGCTGGCTCTTCCATCATGCCGGCAAAAGTGAACCCGGTTGTTCCGGAAGTCGTAAACCAGGTATGCTTTAAAGTCATCGGTAACGATGTCACCGTCACCATGGCGTCTGAAGCAGGTCAGCTGCAGCTGAACGTAATGGAACCGGTAATCGGCCAGGCAATGTTCGAATCTATCCATATTCTGAGCAACGCTTGCTACAACCTGCTGGAAAAATGCGTTAGCGGCATCACCGCTAACAAAGAAGTGTGTGAAGCATTCGTATACAACTCCATCGGTATCGTCACCTACCTCAACCCGTTCATCGGTCACCACAACGGCGACATCGTCGGTAAAATTTGTGCCGAAACAGGTAAGAGCGTACGTGAAGTTGTCCTGGAGCGCGGCCTGTTGACCGAAGCAGAACTGGACGATATCTTCTCTGCACAAAACCTGATGCACCCTGCTTATAAAGCAAAACGTTATACTGATGAAAGCGAACAGTAATCGTGTAGGGTAGTACCAGAGAAGGCACGTCATGATGACGTGCCTTTTTTCTTACTCGAAGTTACTTAAAAACAACAATTTAATATCAACTTGTTAAACAACAAGGAAGGCTAATATGATAGTTTTAGAACTTATCATCGTTTTGCTGGCAATCTTTTTGGGTGCCAGACTTGGGGGTATCGGTATTGGATTCGCAGGTGGGCTGGGTGTTCTGGTTCTCGCCGCTATCGGCGTAAAACCGGGTACAATTCCGTTCGACGTTATTTCCATTATCATGGCGGTTATCGCAGCCATTTCAGCCATGCAGATTGCCGGTGGTCTGGACTATCTGGTTCATCAGACTGAAAAACTGCTGCGCAAAAACCCGAAATACATCACGATCCTTGCTCCTATCGTGACCTATTTCCTGACTATCTTTGCTGGTACAGGCAACATCTCTCTGGCAACGCTGCCGGTTATCGCTGAAGTGGCGAAGGAACAAGGGATCAAACCTTGCCGTCCTCTGTCTACTGCGGTGGTTTCTGCACAGATTGCGATTACCGCATCACCTATCTCCGCAGCCGTGGTTTATATGTCTTCCGTAATGGAAGGTCATGGAATCAGCTACATCCACCTGCTGTCTGTGGTCATTCCATCCACCCTGCTGGCGGTTCTGGTGATGTCTTTCCTGATCACCGCACTGTTCAACTCCAAACTGTCTGACGACCCGGTTTACCGTAAACGTCTGGAAGAAGGTTTGGTCGAACTGCGCGGCGAAAGACAAGTTGAAATCAAAGCCGGTGCGAAGACCTCCGTATGGTTGTTCCTGCTGGGTGTAGTTTGTGTAGTCGTTTATGCCATCGTCAACAGCCCAAGCCTCGGTCTGGTCGCTAAACCGCTGATGAACACCACTAACGCAATTCTGATCATCATGCTGAGCGTCGCGACGCTGACCACGATTATCTGCCGCGTTGAAACTGACGCCATCCTGAACTCCAGTACCTTCAAAGCCGGTATGAGCGCCTGTATTTGTATCCTGGGTGTGGCATGGCTGGGTGATACCTTCGTATCTCACAACATCGACTGGATCAAAGATACTGCAGGTAGCGTGATTCAGGGTCATCCGTGGCTGCTGGCCGTCATCTTCTTCTTTGCTTCTGCACTGCTGTACTCTCAGGCAGCAACGGCTAAAGCACTGATGCCGATGGCTCTGGCACTGAACGTTTCTCCGCTGACGGCTGTAGCATCTTTCGCCGCCGTTTCTGGCCTGTTCATTCTGCCAACTTACCCAACGCTGGTTGCTGCGGTTCAGATGGATGACACCGGTACAACCCGCATCGGTAAATTCGTCTTTAACCATCCGTTCTTCATCCCTGGTACTCTGGGTGTGGTTCTGGCGGTTTGCTTCGGCTTCTTGCTGGGCAGCTTCATGCTTTAAGTTTTACCTGCAGGGCGTGCAAGCGCCCTGCAGTTCTTTCCCCTCACCTCGCTTTAACTAACATCCTTCCCTCGTCCGTTGTATAGTGACCCTTCTCTTGCTGGTTACTCTGTTCTTTCGAGGTGTTTATGCTTGATGTAAAGAGTCAGGATATCCCCATCCCCGATACCGTTGTGGTGCTCTGCACCGCCCCGGACGAAGCAACAGCCCAGGATCTGGCCGCTAAAGTGCTGGCTGAAAAACTGGCCGCCTGCGTAACACTTCTGCCTGGCGCGACCTCCCTCTATTATTGGGAAGGCAAGCTTGAGCAGGAATATGAAGTCCAGATGATTTTAAAAACCGCAGTAACGCATCAGCAAGCCCTTCTCGATTGCCTGAAGTCTCATCACCCGTACCAAACCCCTGAGCTTCTGGTTTTACCCGTCACTCATGGAGACTTTGATTACCGCTCATGGCTCAACGCATCCTTACGCTGATCCTGCTGCTGTGCAGCACATCCACCTTTGCCGGATTATTCGACTCGCCTGGCCGCTCGCAGTTCGTCCCTGCCGATCGGGCATTTGTTTTTGATTTCCAGCAAAACCAACACGACCTGAACCTCTCCTGGCAGGTCAAGGACGGCTACTATCTCTATCGTAAACAGGTAAGCATTACGCCATCTCAGGCCAGTATTGCCGAAGTAAAACTACCGCCAGGTATTTGGCATGAAGATGAGTTTTACGGCAAGAGTGAAATTTACCGCCAGCAGTTGAACATTCCGGTTACGGTAAATCAGGCCACATCTGGCGCTACAATCACGGTCACTTATCAGGGTTGTGCCGACGCCGGATTTTGCTATCCGCCGGAGACCAAAACCATACCGTTAAGCGAAGTTGCCGCCCTTACAGATACAACACCAGTCACGGTATTGCCGGAAGAAAAATCACAGCCAGAGCCAGAGACCGAGCTTCCCTTTTCCGCCCTGTGGGCATTGTTGATCGGAATTGGCATCGCCTTTACGCCTTGCGTACTACCGATGTATCCGCTGATATCCGGCATAGTACTGGGTGGGAAGCAACGCTTATCAACCGGGAGAGCGCTGCTGCTGACCTTCATCTACGTGCAGGGAATGGCGCTCACCTACACCGCGCTGGGTCTGGTCGTTGCAGCGGCAGGCCTACAGTTCCAGGCTGCACTACAGCATCCTTATGTACTGATTGGCCTTGCCGTCATCTTTACACTGCTAGCTCTGTCGATGTTTGGTCTGTTCACGCTGCAGCTACCTTCTTCACTGCAAACGCGGCTCACGCTGATGAGCAATCGCCAGCAAGGCGGCTCTCCCGGAAGCGTGCTTGCGATGGGAGCGATTGCAGGGCTGATCTGTTCTCCTTGCACCACCGCACCACTGAGCGCAATTTTGCTTTACATCGCCCAGAGCGGAAACATGTGGCTGGGAGGCGGCACGTTGTACCTGTATGCACTAGGGATGGGGTTACCCCTGATGCTAATTACCGTATTTGGTAACCGACTTCTGCCCAAAAGCGGACCATGGATGGAACATGTTAAAACAGCTTTTGGGTTTGTCATCCTTGCGCTCCCCATATTTTTGCTTGAACGCATTACCGGCGACGAGTGGGGAATACGCTTGTGGTCACTGCTGGGCGTCGCATTCTTTGGCTGGGCATTTATCACCAGTCTACAGGCGAAGCGTACGTGGATGCGTATCGTCCAAATTATTCTGTTAGCTGGCGCTCTGGTGAGCGTGCGTCCGTTACAGGACTGGACGTTTGGTGCTCCACATGCGCAAACTCAGACACATTTGAACTTCACTAAAGTAGCATCGGTGGAAGAATTAAATCAGGCTCTGGAACAAGCTAAAGGTCGCCCGGTCATGTTGGATCTGTACGCTGACTGGTGCGTTGCCTGTAAAGAATTTGAGAAGTACACCTTCAGTAATCCGCAGGTTCAACAAGCCTTAGGCGATACGGTACTGTTGCAAGCAGATGTCACAGCAAACAGTGCGCAGGATATCGCTCTGCTAAAACATCTACAGGTATTAGGATTGCCAACGATCTTGTTTTTTGATGCGCAGGGTAAAGAACATCCGGACGCCCGCGTTACCGGCTTTATGGATGCCGCGACCTTCAGTGCGCATTTGCACAATCACCAACCGTGAGCAACACTTGCAAAAGGAAAACGGAGGAGAATACCGTGCAACGTGAAGATGTCCTGGGAGAAGCCCTGAAATTACTTGAGGTTCAAGGTATAGCCAATACCACGCTGGAAATGGTGGCTGAACACATTGATTATCCCCTTGATGAGCTAGAGCGTTTCTGGCCCGATAAAGAAGCCATTTTGTATGACGCGCTACGTTACCTCAGTCAACGAGTGGATATCTGGCGACGTCAGCTTCTGCTGGATGATACCCTGAGTGCTGAGCAGAAACTCCTGGCACGCTACAACGCCCTTGCCGAATGTGTGAGCAACAATCGCTATCCAGGCTGCCTGTTCATTGCTGCCTGTACGTTTTACCCCGACCCAGAGCATCCTATCCATCAGTTAGCTGGACAGCAAAAAAAAGCGGCACATGACTTTACCCACGAACTGCTGACTATGCTGGAAGTTGACGACCCGGCGATGGTTGCCAGGCAGATGGAGCTGGTGCTGGAAGGCTGTCTCAGCCGCATGCTGGTCAATCGTAGCCATGCGGACGTGGAAACGGCACACCGCCTGGCTGAAGATATCCTGCGCTTCGCCCAATGCCGCCAGGGTGGTGCGCTGACTTAAGCGTGCATTCCTGTCTACGATGAAATAAACGGGTATTGCGCATTGGGAAAAAAGTGCAGACACGGTTTAAATCGCATCAGACCGGTGGATTTGTGCAAACTTCAGGCAAAAACGCACAGATTGCCGTAATATTAAGCGGTTGAACAGCTTTTCCTGAAATTTGATTGACTGGCAGACGTGAATACGGTTTAATGCGCCCCGTTGCCCGGATAGCTCAGTCGGTAGAGCAGGGGATTGAAAATCCCCGTGTCCTTGGTTCGATTCCGAGTCCGGGCACCACTATTTAAAGAACCCAGCCTATGGCTGGGTTTTTGCTTTTCAGCATATCCCTGATATTTATCCGTCATCAACACGCCATGCTTCCCCCTTCAACCAGCGCAACTAACGCGCAAATTTTGCCAATACAGTTACCGTACAACATGATAAGCAGCTGTAGAGATCTATAAAAACAATTGTAACTGTCCCTGCACAGCAATACGGGTACATACATGACGGATATCAGAAAGATATGTGTATTTACGCGCACTGATATCTGTCTGTAGGGTAGTACGGTAGAGGAAAAAGAGACGGTTTTATCGATCCCGGCGGGATAAAGAGGGGCAAAACAGTGCCGGACGGCAGTATTTCCTGCAGTCCGCAGACGCAAAAAAGCCCATCCGGCAGGATGGGCTTCTTCACTGGTTTGATGCCTGGCAGTTCCCTACTCTCGCATGGGGAGACCCCACACTACCATCGGCGCTACGGCGTTTCACTTCTGAGTTCGGCATGGGGTCAGGTGGGACCACCGCGCTACAGCCGCCAGGCAAATTCTGTCATTAACCCGCTTATCGCCGGTTAATAGTATCTGTATCAAGCTGAAATTTCGTCTCTTCGCCAAAACAGCTTCGGCGTTGTAAGGTTAAGCCTCACGGTTCATTAGTATCGGTTAGCTCAATGTATCGCTACACTTACACACCCGACCTATCAACGTCGTCGTCTTCAACGTTCCTTCAGGAGACTTAAAGTCTCAGGGAGAACTCATCTCGGGGCAAGTTTCGTGCTTAGATGCTTTCAGCACTTATCTCTTCCGCATTTAGCTACCGGGCAATGCCATTGGCATGACAACCCGAACACCAGTGATGCGTCCACTCCGGTCCTCTCGTACTAGGAGCAGCCCCCCTCAATTCTCCAGCGCCCACGGCAGATAGGGACCGAACTGTCTCACGACGTTCTAAACCCAGCTCGCGTACCACTTTAAATGGCGAACAGCCATACCCTTGGGACCTACTTCAGCCCCAGGATGTGATGAGCCGACATCGAGGTGCCAAACACCGCCGTCGATATGAACTCTTGGGCGGTATCAGCCTGTTATCCCCGGAGTACCTTTTATCCGTTGAGCGATGGCCCTTCCATTCAGAACCACCGGATCACTAAGACCTGCTTTCGCACCTGCTCGAGCCGTCACTCTCGCAGTCAAGCTAGCTTATGCCTTTGCACTAACCTCCTGATGTCCGACCAGGATTAGCTAACCTTCGTGCTCCTCCGTTACTCTTTAGGAGGAGACCGCCCCAGTCAAACTACCCACCAGACACTGTCCGCAACCCGGATTACGGGTCTACGTTAGAACACCAGCCATTAAAGGGTGGTATTTCAAGGTTGGCTCCATGCAGACTGGCGTCCACACTTCAAAGCCTCCCACCTATCCTACACATCAAGGACCAGTGTTCAGTGTCAAGCTATAGTAAAGGTTCACGGGGTCTTTCCGTCTTGCCGCGGGTACACTGCATCTTCACAGCGAGTTCAATTTCACTGAGTCTCGGGTGGAGACAGCCTGGCCATCATTACGCCATTCGTGCAGGTCGGAACTTACCCGACAAGGAATTTCGCTACCTTAGGACCGTTATAGTTACGGCCGCCGTTTACCGGGGCTTCGATCAAGAGCTTCTCCTTACGGATAACCCCATCAATTAACCTTCCGGCACCGGGCAGGCGTCACACCGTATACGTCCACTTTCGTGTTTGCACAGTGCTGTGTTTTTAATAAACAGTTGCAGCCAGCTGGTATCTTCGACTGATTTCAGCTCCATGAGTAAATCACTTCACCTACATATCAGCGTGCCTTCTCCCGAAGTTACGGCACCATTTTGCCTAGTTCCTTCACCCGAGTTCTCTCAAGCGCCTTGGTATTCTCTACCTGACCACCTGTGTCGGTTTGGGGTACGATTTCGTGTTACCTGATGCTTAGAGGCTTTTCCTGGAAGCAGGGCATTTGTTACTTCAGCACCGTAGTGCCTCGTCATCACACCTCAGCGTTAATAAGGTACCGGATTTACCTGGAACCTCCGCCTACATGCTTAAACCGGGACAACCGTCGCCCGGCTAACATAGCCTTCTCCGTCCCCCCTTCGCAGTAACACCAAGTACAGGAATATTAACCTGTTTCCCATCGACTACGCCTTTCGGCCTCGCCTTAGGGGTCGACTCACCCTGCCCCGATTAACGTTGGACAGGAACCCTTGGTCTTCCGGCGTGCGGGTTTTTCACCCGCATTATCGTTACTTATGTCAGCATTCGCACTTCTGATACCTCCAGCATCCCTCACAGGACACCTTCAACGGCTTACAGAACGCTCCCCTACCCAACAACACATAGTGTCGCTGCCGCAGCTTCGGTGCATGGTTTAGCCCCGTTACATCTTCCGCGCAGGCCGACTCGACCAGTGAGCTATTACGCTTTCTTTAAATGATGGCTGCTTCTAAGCCAACATCCTGGCTGTCTGTGCCTTCCCACATCGTTTCCCACTTAACCATGACTTTGGGACCTTAGCTGGCGGTCTGGGTTGTTTCCCTCTTCACGACGGACGTTAGCACCCGCCGTGTGTCTCCCGTGATAACATTCTTCGGTATTCGCAGTTTGCATCGGGTTGGTAAGTCGGGATGACCCCCTAGCCGAAACAGTGCTCTACCCCCGAAGATGAATTCACGAGGCGCTACCTAAATAGCTTTCGGGGAGAACCAGCTATCTCCCGGTTTGATTGGCCTTTCACCCCCAGCCACAAGTCATCCGCTAATTTTTCAACATTAGTCGGTTCGGTCCTCCAGTTAGTGTTACCCAACCTTCAACCTGCCCATGGCTAGATCACCGGGTTTCGGGTCTATACCCTGCAACTTAACGCCCAGTTAAGACTCGGTTTCCCTTCGGCTCCCCTATTCGGTTAACCTTGCTACAGAATATAAGTCGCTGACCCATTATACAAAAGGTACGCAGTCACCCCATAAAGAGGCTCCCACTGCTTGTACGTACACGGTTTCAGGTTCTTTTTCACTCCCCTCGCCGGGGTTCTTTTCGCCTTTCCCTCACGGTACTGGTTCACTATCGGTCAGTCAGGAGTATTTAGCCTTGGAGGATGGTCCCCCCATATTCAGACAGGATACCACGTGTCCCGCCCTACTCTTCGAGTTCACAACATGTGTGATTTTGTGTACGGGACTATCACCCTGTACCGTCGGACTTTCCAGACCGTTCCACTACCACACATGCTGATTCAGACTCTGGGCTGCTCCCCGTTCGCTCGCCGCTACTGGGGGAATCTCGGTTGATTTCTTTTCCTCGGGGTACTTAGATGTTTCAGTTCCCCCGGTTCGCTTCATTACGCTATGTATTCACGTAATGATAGTGTGACGAATCACACTGGGTTTCCCCATTCGGAAATCGCCGGTTATAACGGTTCATATCACCTTACCGACGCTTATCGCAGATTAGCACGTCCTTCATCGCCTCTGACTGCCAGGGCATCCACCGTGTACGCTTAGTCGCTTAACCTCACAACCCGAAGATGTTTCGTAAAACACCATCGTGTTGCGAAAATTTGAGAGACTCGAACACACCATTTATCTGTTCTTATTACGGAGAACAGACACAGTGTGTCGTTTCAATTTTCAGCTTGATCCAGATTTTTAAAGAGCAAAACTTCTTAATGCACTCGAAAGTACATTCAGAAGTTCATCATTCATCAGACAATCTGTGTGGACACTACAAGGAACGGTTCTTTAAGGTAAGGAGGTGATCCAACCGCAGGTTCCCCTACGGTTACCTTGTTACGACTTCACCCCAGTCATGAATCACAAAGTGGTAAGCGCCCTCCCGAAGGTTAAGCTACCTACTTCTTTTGCAACCCACTCCCATGGTGTGACGGGCGGTGTGTACAAGGCCCGGGAACGTATTCACCGTGGCATTCTGATCCACGATTACTAGCGATTCCGACTTCATGGAGTCGAGTTGCAGACTCCAATCCGGACTACGACATACTTTATGAGGTCCGCTTGCTCTCGCGAGGTCGCTTCTCTTTGTATATGCCATTGTAGCACGTGTGTAGCCCTACTCGTAAGGGCCATGATGACTTGACGTCATCCCCACCTTCCTCCAGTTTATCACTGGCAGTCTCCTTTGAGTTCCCGGCCGAACCGCTGGCAACAAAGGATAAGGGTTGCGCTCGTTGCGGGACTTAACCCAACATTTCACAACACGAGCTGACGACAGCCATGCAGCACCTGTCTCACGGTTCCCGAAGGCACTAAAGCATCTCTGCTAAATTCCGTGGATGTCAAGAGTAGGTAAGGTTCTTCGCGTTGCATCGAATTAAACCACATGCTCCACCGCTTGTGCGGGCCCCCGTCAATTCATTTGAGTTTTAACCTTGCGGCCGTACTCCCCAGGCGGTCGACTTAACGCGTTAGCTCCGGAAGCCACGCCTCAAGGGCACAACCTCCAAGTCGACATCGTTTACGGCGTGGACTACCAGGGTATCTAATCCTGTTTGCTCCCCACGCTTTCGCACCTGAGCGTCAGTCTTTGTCCAGGGGGCCGCCTTCGCCACCGGTATTCCTCCAGATCTCTACGCATTTCACCGCTACACCTGGAATTCTACCCCCCTCTACAAGACTCTAGCCTGCCAGTTTCGGATGCAGTTCCCAGGTTGAGCCCGGGGATTTCACATCCGACTTGACAGACCGCCTGCGTGCGCTTTACGCCCAGTAATTCCGATTAACGCTTGCACCCTCCGTATTACCGCGGCTGCTGGCACGGAGTTAGCCGGTGCTTCTTCTGCGAGTAACGTCAATCACTAAGGTTATTAACCTTAATGCCTTCCTCCTCGCTGAAAGTACTTTACAACCCGAAGGCCTTCTTCATACACGCGGCATGGCTGCATCAGGCTTGCGCCCATTGTGCAATATTCCCCACTGCTGCCTCCCGTAGGAGTCTGGACCGTGTCTCAGTTCCAGTGTGGCTGGTCATCCTCTCAGACCAGCTAGGGATCGTCGCCTAGGTGAGCCGTTACCCCACCTACTAGCTAATCCCATCTGGGCACATCCGATGGCAAGAGGCCCGAAGGTCCCCCTCTTTGGTCTTGCGACGTTATGCGGTATTAGCTACCGTTTCCAGTAGTTATCCCCCTCCATCGGGCAGTTTCCCAGACATTACTCACCCGTCCGCCACTCGTCACCCAAGGAGCAAGCTCCTCTGTGCTACCGTTCGACTTGCATGTGTTAGGCCTGCCGCCAGCGTTCAATCTGAGCCATGATCAAACTCTTCAATTTAAGTTTGATGCTCGTGAATTAAACTTCGTAATGAATTACGTGTTCACTCAGAGACTTGGTATTCATTTTTCGTCTTGCGACGTTAAGAATCCGTATCATTGAGTGCCCACACAGATTGTCTGATAAATTGTTAAAGAGCAGTTGCGACGCGCTTTGGCGCGAGGTGGCGTATATTACGCTTTCCTCTTTCAGAGTCAACCCTGAATGTCAGGATTTTTCTCTTCAACCGGACCGGCTGTTTGTGTGAAGTGATTCACATCCGCCGTGTCGATGGAGGCGCATTATAGGGAGTTCTCCGGCGCCCGCAACCCTTAAATGTCAGAAAAATGACTGACTGCTGCATTCCACAGCAAAACCCTGCCTTATACCTGTTTACACACAGAGTTATCCACAAAGATGCTGGTATTTCCTGTTCTCTCCCCAGGGAGAAAGACCAAATCTGACGTAAATAACCCTCAACGTCAGCCATATCGTTCAGATTTATGCATCTCCGTTTCTACTACTCTATATAAGCAGTGCTGGCTTCAGCCCTCATAATCCCGGTTCCATCTTTGAATTACGTACTTCATAAAGCGATAATACCCATACAAACAGTGATTCCTGGACCACGATGAGACACACTCTGCAACGCTACGCTATACGTAAACGCCCAATGAAACTCGGTACAACCGTGATTCTCATGGTCAGTGCCGTACTCTTTTCCGTGCTGCTTGTCGTTCATCTGATTTACTTCTCACAAATCAGCAATATGACGCGTGATGCGTTAGCAAGCAAAGCGCTGGCTGTCGCGCGAACACTGGCAGACTCTCCAGAGATCCGCCGCGGTCTGGCAAAAAAGCCCAAAGAGAGTGGTATTCAGGAAATTGCCCTGGCGGTAAATAAGAGCAACGATTTCTTGTTCATCGTTGTCACTAATATGCAAAGCATCCGTTATTCGCACCCTGAAGCGCAGCGAATCGGTCAACCGTTTAAAGGTGACGACATTTTACTGGCGCTACAAGGGAAAGAGAACGTCGCCATTAATCGCGGCTTTCTGGCTAAAGCACTACGCGTCTTTACTCCTATCTATGATGAAAATCACCGGCAGATTGGCGTCGTGTCGATCGGCCTGGAGCTAAGCAGGGTCACCGAACAGATCAATGACAGTCGCGGTAGCATCATTTGGTCCATCTTATTTGGTGTTCTGGTTGGGTTGTTGGGCACATGGGTGTTGGTTAAGGTCCTTAAGCGCATTCTGTTTGGCCTGGAGCCTTATGAAATATCCAACCTGTTCGAACAACGCCAGGCAATGTTGCACTCTATAAAGGAAGGCGTTATTGCCGTTGACGAAAGTGGTGAAGTGACACTGATAAACCAGGCAGCGCAGGAGCTTCTTGATTACCGTAAATCACAAGACGATGAGCAGCTCTCAACGCTCAGCCATGCGTGGTCGCAAGTGGTCGATCTTTCAGAAGTATTACGTGATGGGACGCCACGCCGTGATGAGGAGATCACGGTAAAAGATCGGCTACTCTTAATCAACACCGTGCCGGTACTCAGTAACGGTAAGATCATCGGGGCCATTTCAACGTTCAGAGATAAGACGGAAGTCCGTAAGCTCATGCAACGTCTGGATGGTATGGTCAACTATGCCGATGCACTTCGTGAACGATCCCACGAATTCATGAATAAGTTGCACGTGATTCTGGGCTTATTGCACCTGAAAAGTTATAAGCAGTTGGAGAATTATATCATTAAGACTGCGAACAATTATCAGGAAGAGATCGGCTCACTGTTAGGCAAAATAAAATCCCCGGTGATCGCGGGTTTTTTACTCAGTAAGATTAATCGCACATCAGATTTAGGCCATTCCCTGGTTATTAGTAATGAAAGCCAATTGCCGGAAAACAGTAATGAAGATCAGGTGGCTGTACTGATTACCGTTCTGGGGAATTTGATTGAAAACGCTCTGGAGGCGCTAGGTCAAGAACCGGGTGGGGAGATCAGCGTATCCTTACACTATCGACACGGCTGGTTGCATTGTGAAGTGAATGACGATGGCCCGGGGATCGCCCCCGAGCATATTGATCACATCTTTGAGAAGGGCGTTTCGTCAAAAGGAACCGAACGGGGAGTAGGTTTAGCGCTTGTTAAACAGCAGATTGAAAGCGTTGGCGGCAATATTTCCGTCGAGTCTGAACCAGGGATCTTCACCCAATTTTTTGTACAGTTACCGTGGAATGGTGAGAGGGCCAGCAGATGATCAATGTCTTAATTGTCGATGACGATGCAATGGTAGCGGAATTAAACCGTCGATATGTGGCGCAACTCTCCGGTTTTCATTGCTGTGGGACCGCCTCTACGCTGGAGAAAGCCAAAGAGATAATTTTTCAAGGCGAGCACCACATTGATCTGATTTTACTTGATATTTATATGCAGAAAGAAAACGGTCTGGACCTGTTGCCCGTTCTGCATAGTGAAGGCTGCAAGTGTGATGTCATTGTCATCTCCTCCGCCGCCGACGCCACAACCATCAAAGACTCACTCCACTACGGTGTGGTTGACTATCTGATCAAACCGTTTCAGGCATCCCGTTTTGAAGAAGCGCTTACCAGTTGGCTGCACAAGAAGACGGAGATGGAAAAACACCAATACTATGAACAGTCAGAGCTTGACCAACTGATCCATGGCAACTCTTCCAGCGAACAGGAAACGCGGCGCTTGCCCAAAGGGTTAACCCCCCAGACGTTACGTACGCTATGCCAGTGGATTGATGAGCACCAGGATCAAGAGTTTTCTACGGACGAACTGGCAAACGAGGTCAATATCTCCCGCGTCTCTTGTCGTAAATACCTCATCTGGTTAGTCAATTGTCACATCTTATTTACCAGCATCCATTATGGCGTTACTGGCAGACCAGTTTATCGTTATCGTGTTCAAGCCGAGCATTACTCATTGCTTAAACAATATTGCCAATAAAACACATATCTGGGATTATTCGTTATATAAAAGTAACAATTATTAAGATAATGAAAAATCCCTTTTTTGTTTGCTGACGCAGTAAAATAGTGATTTGCGTTAGATCAAATATATTTGTATATGATATGTTAATGCATTATTTTAATATTGACAAACGTCACACTGTTTTTAATTTCAAAATCGCTAACAAAAGTTAATTAAGTATTATCTAACTCACAGAGTGTGTATTTTTACCCATAAAGGATTAGTCTGAAATTAACCAGACATAAAAATCTAGCTGGTAGCAATGGAGAACATGCTACGTACTATGGACACCGTACATTTTTGTGAGCAAATAAAAGTATCCGCGAGCCAACCTCATTACATCATGAACTGGCGTGAGCGTGATCACACAAATAATCCTCTCACCCATTGTGCCGGTGGTTCACGTAATAGCGGAAAACATAAAGCTGATGATAAGCGCCTGGATAACCAGGACAAAATACAGACTGTACAGCGTCAGCCACTGCTCTTCATAACAAGCCCTGCTTCCCATCGCCTGAGGATTCTCTCCTCTGAACAAAGCCACAGAAAGAAAGTTTAATATTTCTAATAATCATAAAGAAACATTTTAACCAGACATTTGAACATTAATCGCAAATACGGACATACCGAATATTGACCATTTTCTGATGCTTATTCCAGCACAAAAGAATGTGGTGCAGATCCATTTTTTAAAAATTGACTGGTTTTTTCGCGAGGGTAAATAAAATGTTATTTAGTATACAACTTCTCATAATATTAATATGTTTGTTTTATGGCGCCAGAAAGGGCGGTATCGCGTTAGGTTTGTTAGGCGGTATCGGTCTGGTCATCCTGGTTTTTGTTTTCCATCTCCAGCCAGGTAAACCACCTGTAGACGTTATGCTGGTTATTATTGCCGTAGTGGCCGCGTCTGCAACCTTGCAAGCCTCCGGCGGTCTTGACGTTATGCTGCAAATTGCTGAAAAGCTGCTGCGCCGTAACCCAAAATACGTTTCCATCCTGGCACCGTTTGTTACCTGCACCCTGACCATTCTTTGCGGTACAGGCCATGTGGTATACACCATTCTGCCAATCATTTATGACGTAGCCATTAAGAACAATATTCGCCCGGAACGTCCGATGGCGGCGAGTTCTATTGGCGCACAAATGGGGATTATCGCCAGCCCGGTTTCCGTAGCCGTTGTGTCACTGGTCGCAATGCTGGGCAACGTGACGTTTGAAGGCAAGCATCTTGAGTTCCTCGACCTGCTCGGTATCACTATTCCGTCTACCCTGTTGGGTATCCTGGCTATCGGTATCTTCAGCTGGTTCCGTGGTAAAGATCTGGATAAAGACGAAGAGTTCCAGAAGTTTATCTCTGTGCCGGAAAACCACCATTATGTGTATGGCGACACCGCGACTCTGTTAGACAAAAAGCTGCCGAAGAGCAACTGGCTGGCAATGTGGATCTTCCTGGCCGCTATCGCCGTTGTTGCCGTGCTCGGCGCAGTATCTGAACTGCGTCCTTCTTTTGGCGGCAAACCGCTGTCGATGGTTCTGGTTATTCAGATGTTCATGCTGCTGACTGGCGCACTGATTATCATTCTGACGAAAACCAATCCCGCATCTATCTCAAAAAATGAAGTCTTCCGTTCAGGTATGATCGCGATTGTAGCGGTGTACGGTATTGCCTGGATGGCGGAAACCATGTTCGGCGCGCATATGTCTGAAATTCAGGGCGTACTGGGCGACATGGTGAAAGAGTATCCATGGGCCTATGCGGTTGTTCTGTTATTGGTCTCTAAGTTTGTAAACTCCCAGGCTGCAGCGCTGGCGGCTATTGTTCCGGTTGCGCTGGCAATCGGGGTAGATCCAGCGTACATCGTTGCCTCTGCTCCGGCATGCTACGGTTACTACATTCTGCCGACCTACCCGAGCGATCTGGCGGCCATTCAGTTTGACCGTTCCGGCACCACCCACATTGGCCGCTTCGTTATCAACCACAGCTTCATTCTGCCTGGTTTGATCGGCGTAAGCGTATCCTGTGTCTTTGGCTGGGTATTCGCCGCAATGTACGGTTTCCTGTAATCACACTTCGCGTGCCGTCCAGTTTTGTACGGCACGCCACCTTTAAGATACAGAGAATTTTTAAATTCCTGATAAAAATGAAAAGGCTGGAAGCAAATGTCAAAAGTTGAATTCACTTACCAGGCGCCTTTCCCGCTGGGGGAAGACAAAACTGAGTACTACCTGCTGACATCCGATCACGTCAGCGTCGGCGAGTTTGAAGGCGAATCAATCCTGAAAGTAGCACCTGAAGCACTTACGCTACTGGCTCAGCAAGCCTTCCACGATGCCTCCTTCATGCTCCGCCCCGAACACCAACAGCAAGTCGCCTCCATTCTCCATGACCCAGAAGCCAGCGAAAATGATAAGTACGTTGCGCTGCAATTCCTGAGAAACTCCGAAATTGCCGCCAAAGGCGTATTGCCAACCTGCCAGGATACCGGCACGGCAATTATCATGGGCAAAAAAGGCCAACGCGTCTGGACTGGCGGCGGTGACGAAGCTGCACTCTCCAAAGGCGTATTTAATACCTATATTGAAGATAACCTGCGCTATTCACAAAACGCGGCGCTGGATATGTACAAAGAGGTGAATACCGGCACCAACCTGCCTGCACAAATTGATTTGTACAGCGTGGACGGTGACGAATACAAATTCCTCTGTGTCGCCAAAGGCGGCGGCTCTGCCAACAAAACCTATCTGTATCAGGAAACCAAAGCGCTGCTGACTCCCGGGAAGCTGAAGAATTTCCTGGTAGAGAAGATGCGCACACTCGGAACTGCCGCTTGCCCGCCGTACCACATCGCATTTGTAATTGGCGGTACTTCAGCGGAAAGCACGCTCAAAACAGTAAAACTGGCCAGCACGCACTATTACGACGCGCTGCCGACTGAAGGTAATGCCCATGGTCAGGCATTCCGCGATATTCAACTGGAACAGGAACTGCTGGAAGAAGCCCAGAAACTTGGCCTCGGTGCACAGTTTGGCGGAAAATATTTCGCTCATGATATCCGCGTAATCCGCCTGCCTCGCCACGGTGCATCCTGCCCTGTAGGTATGGGGGTCTCCTGCTCTGCTGACCGTAACATCAAGGCTAAGATTAACCGCGAAGGCATCTGGATTGAAAAGCTGGAACATAACCCAGCCCAGTACATTCCAGAATCACTGCGTCAGGCGGGCGAAGGCGAAGTGGTTAAGGTCAACCTTAACCGTCCGATGAAAGAGATCCTCGCCCAGCTTTCTCAATACCCGGTTTCTACCCGCCTGTCTCTGAGCGGCACCATCATTGTGGGTCGTGACATCGCCCACGCTAAGCTGAAAGAACGTATTGATTCCGGCGAAGGTCTGCCACAGTACGTGAAAGATCACCCAATCTACTACGCAGGGCCGGCAAAAACGCCAGCGGGTTATCCATCAGGCTCCTTAGGCCCAACTACTGCGGGTCGTATGGACTCTTATGTCGATCTGCTGCAGTCCCACGGCGGTAGCATGATCATGCTGGCGAAAGGTAACCGTAGTCAGCAAGTGACAGACGCCTGCCACAAACATGGTGGTTTTTACTTAGGTAGCATCGGCGGTCCGGCAGCGGTGTTGGCGCAGCAGAGCATCAAGCATCTGGAATGCGTGGAGTACCCTGAGCTGGGGATGGAAGCCATCTGGAAAATCGAAGTCGAAGATTTCCCGGCCTTCATCCTGGTTGATGACAAAGGTAACGATTTCTTCCAGCAAATCGTGAGCAAACAATGCGCTAACTGCGCGAAATAAGCCATTCGGCCCGGCACTGGACTGCTCCCAATAGTTGGATACTCAACCATTGGGGTCAGTCCGGTGATCCCCCCGGGCCAACTTTCCCCCTTAATTACTGGCATTGAAATTTTATCGTTCCCGGTAAATAGTAGACTTTTCCACTCGTTGAAAAGTCACCATGAACCGCACACTCAACACATCGCTGCTCAACGCTGGCGCATTGCTGCTGGCGCTTATCCTTATCTACACCGGTTTTAGTGCCACAGAAAAAATCACCTGGTTGATGGAAGTTACGCCGGTCATTATTGTCGTGCCGCTGTTACTTGCCACGGTAAAGCGCTATCCATTAACACCACTGCTCTACACGCTGATTTTCTTTCACGCCATCATTCTGATGGTGGGCGGCATGTATACCTACGCCAAAGTTCCCATCGGTTTTGAAGTTCAGGAGTGGCTGAATCTGAGTCGCAACCCTTACGACAAACTGGGGCACTTCTTCCAGGGACTGGTCCCTGCACTGACGGCGAGAGAAATTTTAGTGCGCGGCAATATTGTCCATGGGCGTAAGATGCTGGCATTTTTAGTCTGCTGCGTAGCCCTGGCGATTAGCGCTACCTATGAACTGATTGAATGGTGGGCAGCGCTGGCGATGGGTCAGGGTGCTGATGACTTCCTTGGCACACAGGGAGATCCGTGGGACACCCAGTCGGATATGTTCTGCGCCCTGCTCGGAGCATTGACTACAGTAATTTTTCTGGCGCGTATTCATTGTCGACAGCTGCGGCGTTATGCATTAATTGCCACCAACTGATTGCCGGATGTTGTTCACGCTAATCCGGCCTGTGCATGACTGATGTAAATGACCTTATCGATGTAACCAGCCCGGTAACCAGTCACCGTGTGCTGCGATCAGGTCATCCACCAGCGCATAAATTTCCTCAATCCCCAATACCGCAGCGGTGTGCGGATCCATCATTGCCGCGTGATAAACACGATCGCGATTTTCCGTCAGGATGGCTTCCGTCAGCAGTGTCTGCACATTGATATTGGTTTGCATCATTGCCGCCAAATGCGACGGGAGGGTACCAACTTTTGTCGGCTGAATGCCGTTAGCATCGACCAGACAAGCCACTTCAACACAGCAACCTGAAGGCAGATTATCGATCAGGTTGTCATTACGAACGTTGCCATAAATTACGCTCGGTTCACCAGTCCAGAGAGCGTTCATGATAGTGCTGGCATATTCTCGCGACGGTTTAATATCAATACGCGCAGCCGTTTTGTACTCTTCCAGCTCTTGATGCCAGTTAGCCAGTTGTTCCACGCAACGTTTCGGGTATTCATCCAACGGAACCCTGTAGCGCTCAATCAGATCCTCGCGTCCCGGTTTGATAAACCACGGTGTATATTCAGCAAAGTGTTCAGACGACTCGGTGACGAAATACCCTAATTTTTTGAACATTTCATAACGCACAATGTTCTGACAACGCGTATTACCGTGAATATTCGGTTTCGGAGCCTGCCCTGCTTCATAGGCTGCCAGCAGTTCCGGGTAAAGATCCACATAGCTGCCATCGGCAGTTTTGCGTTCCAGCTCCAGATAAAACGCCATATGGTTGATCCCGGCGCTGCGATAGCGCAAAGAGGCTGGGTCGATATTCACATCGCGGGCCAGCTCCTCCGCCGTTCCCTGTACTGAATGGCACAACCCCACCTGCTTAATATGCGGATAACGGGCATACATTGCCCAAGTGTTCATCGCCATGGGGTTGACGTAATTAAGCAGAGTGGCATGTGGGCAGACTTCGGTCATGTCTTCACAAATCTGCCATAAATGTGGAATGGTGCGCAGCGCACGCATAATGCCGCCGGGCCCTAACGTGTCAGCAATAGTTTGCTCGAGCCCGTGACGCTTACAAACCGCAAAATCGGTGACGGTACACGGCTCATAACCACCAATCTGGAACGCGACAACCACAAAATCGGCATCCTGCAATGCCGGTTTTTGTTCAGTATGGCAAGTGATGTGACCGGAAGCGCCAGCTGAATCCATCAGCTTACGCACCACAATATGCGACTCTTCAAGGCGGGTCGCATCGATATCCATTAAGGCAATATGCGCCGATTTCAGCGCCTCACGATGAAAGACATCCCCGAGAATATTTTTTACAAAGATCGTGGAACCGGCGCCGATAAAGGTAATTTTAGGTGCAGACATCATCACTCTCCAGAACGTTGTTGAATATCGTCATGGTGGCACGGGGTTTCCATGAAAACTTCCGGCTTCTGTAATGAGCACTCCCAAAAACTCAGATCCCCCTTCCGTCAACGAACAATCTGAGTTTATGGGATAAAATTGACCAAAAAGCAGAGTATGCGACCCAAAAATCTGACTATCTACACTCGCAGTGGAGCGATTTGCGCCTCAATTCTCAGTCTTATCCATCGGCAAATGGCATGATTCTGATAATTCAGGAAATGGAGCAACCATGAATACGCTGCCAACGCCACACCTCCCCCTTGATCCGCACATGTGCAATAGTGATGAACCGCAGACTCGTAGCCCGCTAACGCTGTACTCTGAATATCAACGTATGGATATAGAACTGCGCCCGCCGCAAGCCATGACCACCAGCCACTGGCATGGCCAGGTGGAGGTCAACGTCCCGTTCGATGGTGATGTTGAGTATCTGATCAATAACGAAGTGGTGCAGATAAAACAGGGCCATATCACGCTATTCTGGGCCTGTACACCGCATCAGTTGGCGCGTATCGGCACCTGCCAGAACATGGCGATATTCAATTTACCTATGCACCTGTTTCTCTCCTGGCCACTGGACCGCGAGCTGATCAATCACATCACCCACGGCATGGTGATAAAATCACTGGCCACACAGCAGTTGAGCACTTTTGAAGTTCAGCGCTGGCAGCAGGAACTGAGCAGCCCGAACGAACAAATCCGCCAGCTTGCCATCGATGAAATTGGCCTGATGCTTAAGCGGTTTAACCTTTCTGGCTGGCAGCCAATCCTGGTCAATAAAACCTCGCGCACACACAAAAACAGCGTATCCCGGCACGCCCAGTTTTACGTAAGCCAGATGCTGAGCTTTATCGCTGACAACTACGATCAAGCACTCACCATCAACGATGTTGCGGAACACGTAAAACTCAATGCCAATTATGCGATGGGGATTTTCCAGCGCGTAATGCAACTCACCATGAAGCAATACATTACCGCAATGCGTATCAACCACGTCCGCGCACTGCTTAGCGATACCGATAAAACAATTCTGGATGTCGCACTGACCGCTGGGTTTCGCTCCAGCAGCCGCTTTTACGACACCTTCAACAAGTTCGTTGGTATGTCGCCACAGCAATACCGCAAGCTGAGCCAACAACGGCGGCAATCCTCAACGACCTGAGCACCTGGCAATATCACTATCAGCCAAAAAAATAATTCCCCTGTCGATAAACAGGGGACAGAAACGGCTTAATCCTTTATCTAATGAATTGTTTATAAAGGATAAAAACCTAAAACAGTTTGTTTATTGACCGCTTTACTCACTTATTTATCAGGTAAATACTTGCCCTCGTCACACATCCTCCACTACGGGAAAAGACGATGAAAGTATTAATTGTTGAAAGTGAATTTCTGCATCAGGACACCTGGGTCGGTAGCGCTGTCGAACGTCTGGCTGATGCTTTAAGTCGGCAAAATGTTACCGTCATTAAGTCCACCTCATTCGACGACGGTTACGCCATCCTCGCCGCGAATGAAGCCATTGATTGCCTGATGTTCAGCTATCAAATGGAACAACAAGATGAACACCTGAATGTCAGGCAATTGATCGGTAAGCTTCACGAACGCCAACAAAACGTCCCTGTTTTCCTGTTGGGCGATCGGGAAAAGGCCACCGCGTCACTGGATCGCGACCTGCTGGAGCTTGTCGATGAATTCGCCTGGATTCTTGAAGACAGCGCTGACTTTATCGCGGGTCGCGCCATGGCGGCGATGACCCGTTACCGTCAACAGTTATTACCACCGCTGTTCAACGCCCTGATGAAATACAGCAATGTCCATGAATATTCCTGGGCAGCGCCCGGTCACCAGGGCGGTGTCGGTTTCACCAAAACGCCTGCTGGTCGCCTGTACCATGACTACTACGGTGAGAATCTGTTCCGTACCGACATGGGGATTGAACGTACCAATCTCGGGTCTTTACTCGACCACACAGGCGCATTTGGTGAAAGCGAAAAAAATGCCGCCCGCGTGTTCGGCGCAGACCGTTCCTGGTCCGTGGTAGTCGGAACCTCCGGCTCTAACCGTACTATCATGCAGGCATGCATGACCGATAACGACGTGGTGGTGCTGGACCGTAACTGCCATAAATCTATCGAACAGGGGTTAATCCTCACCGGAGCAAAACCGGTGTATATGGTGCCAAGCCGCAACCGCTACGGCATTATCGGGCCTATCTACCCGCAGGAAATGCAGCCAGAAACTCTGCAGAAAAAAATCAGCGAAAGCCCGCTGACTAAAGGTAAAGCAGGACAAAAACCGTCATACAGCGTTGTAACCAACTGCACCTACGACGGTGTGTGCTACAACGCGAAAGAGGCGCAGGATCTGTTAGCGCAAACCAGCGATCGCATTCACTTCGATGAAGCCTGGTACGGCTATGCCCGCTTCAACCCGATCTATTCCGATCACTACGCAATGCGTGGCGAGCCTGGCGACCATAACGGCCCAACCGTTTTTGCCACCCACTCGACCCATAAACTGCTGAATGCTCTCTCTCAGGCCTCTTACATTCACGTTCGTGAAGGTCGCGGTGCCGTCAATTTCTCCCGCTTTAACCAGGCGTATATGATGCACGCCACCACCTCACCGTTATATGCCATCTGCGCATCGAACGACGTGGCAGTCTCCATGATGGACGGCAACAGCGGCCTGTCGCTGACTCAGGAAGTGATCGACGAAGCAGTCGACTTCCGTCAAGCCATGGCGCGGTTATACAAAGAGTTCACTACCGAGGGAGACTGGTTCTTCAAACCGTGGAACAAAGAGGTCGTAACCGATCCGCAGACCGGCAAAACCTATGACTTTGCTGACGCGCCAACCCAACTCCTGACCACTGACCAAAATTGCTGGGTGATGCGGCCGGGTGAATCCTGGCACGGTTTTAAAGACCTGCCGGATAACTGGAGCATGCTGGACCCGATTAAAGTCAGCATTCTGGCACCGGGTATGGGCGACGATGGCGAACTGGAAGAGTCCGGCGTACCGGCAGCTCTGGTCACAGCCTGGCTTGGACGTCACGGTATCGTGCCAACACGTACTACCGATTTCCAGATTATGTTCCTGTTCTCAATGGGTATCACCCGTGGGAAATGGGGCACATTAATCAACACACTGTGCTCTTTCAAACACCACTACGATGCCAATACTCCGCTGTCGCAGGTTATGCCTGAACTGGTAGCGGAACATCCCGACTCTTACGCAAACATGGGCATTCACGACCTGGGCGACACCATGTTTGCATGGCTGAAAGAAAACAACCCTGGCAGCAAACTCAATGCGGCCTACTCCGGCCTGCCTGTCGCGGAAATCACCCCGCGTGAAGCTTATAACGCGATAGTAAGCGACAACGTTGAGATGGTGGCCATCGAAAATCTGCAGGGCCGTATCGCAGCAAATTCCGTAATTCCTTACCCACCGGGAATTCCTATGCTGCTGTCCGGTGAAAATTTTGGCGACGCCAACAGCCCGCAGATCGGATACCTGCGTTCGTTGCAGTCCTGGGACCATCACTTCCCTGGCTTTGAACATGAAACCGAAGGAACGGAAATTATTGACGGTGTGTATCACGTCATGTGCGTGAAAGCATAAGTCTTTTTTTGCTTAGTCTGCTTTTCTGCTTTCAAGGTTGACACATGATAATTGAGTAATTCCTGAGTATTGCTGCAAAACAATAACATTGTCATACCTTTTTGCGCGGGACCACCCCGCGCTTTTTTTATACAAAAAAAGCGTATTGCCACTTGCGTAAATAATTATGTACACCGCGATAATTCCTAAAAATATTGTAATTACTTTAAATCACGCTATTTTAACGCAGGTCTTGATTCATCATACAATTCCATTTAACCGGTATTGTTCACCCCTTGGTGAGCAACGGTATTTTATGTTCATATTCCAGGAGTTCGGGTATGAGGGTTTGCAGCAAAGAAGCTTGTGTTGTTGTATTAACGGAGAAAGATGTTTGGTTAAGGATTAACGGAAAAGAAGCCATCAGTTTAAAAGCTAACCATATGGCGTTATTAGCTTGTGAAAATAATATTATCGACTTCTCTTCACTCAATAATGCGCTGGTTGTCCATATCAGCCGCAGTATCATTAAAGATTACTTACGGTTCTTAAATAAAGATCTGTCACAGATCCCCCTCTGGCAACGCAGTGCCAACCCGGTAATGACCGCCGTCTGCCTGACGCCGGATGTCTTTCGGGTCGCCGCTCAACACAGCGTGATGGATAGCCAGAATGAAAGCGAATCCGAACGTAAACGCTCGTTGTTATTCACTGTGTTATCACGTTTTCTCGACAGTAAAAAGTTTATCGCCCTCCTCATGCATATGCTACGCAACCGTATCAGCGACTGCGTTTACCACATCATTGAGAGCGATATTCATAAAGACTGGAATTTAAGCATGGTCGCCAGTTGCTTATGCCTGAGCCCCAGTTTGTTAAAGAAAAAGCTTAAAAGTGAAAATACAAGTTACAGTCAAATAATTACTACCTGTCGAATGCGATATGCAGTTAATCAATTAATGATGGACGGAAAAAATATTTCACAGGTATCTCAGTTGTGCGGATATAACAGCACGTCATATTTTATTTCCGTATTCAAAGAGTTCTATGGCATGACGCCACTGCATTATGTAAGTCATTATCGGGAACGTTCGGCTGCCTGATTTTTAACCATTAAGCGATAAGCCACAATAATATCAGCATTAGCGATACCCCTTTTCCGACATCATAAAATAGCCGTATGAAGAGGTATGATACGTCGTCATTTATCCTTATCAGGAGTAAAAAAATATGTCGACGGATGCTGATGCTCACAAAGTGGGCTTAATCCCCGTCACCCTTATGGTGTCGGGGAATATTATGGGTTCCGGTGTATTCCTGCTACCCGCAAACCTTGCGTCAACTGGCGGGATTGCAATCTACGGATGGTTGGTCACTATTATCGGTGCTCTGGCACTGTCGATGGTATACGCCAAAATGTCGTCCTTAGACTCCAGTCCCGGTGGTTCATACGCTTATGCACGCCGTTGCTTCGGGCCTTTTTTAGGCTACCAGACTAACGTGCTGTACTGGCTGGCCTGCTGGATCGGTAACATCGCAATGGTGGTGATTGGCGTTGGTTACCTGAGCTACTTCTTTCCTGTCTTAAAAGACCCACTGGTCTTAACGCTAACCTGCGTGGCCGTACTGTGGATCTTCGTTTTGCTGAATATCGTCGGGCCGAAAATGATCACCCGCGTGCAGGCCGTGGCGACCGTGCTGGCGCTGGTGCCTATTGTCGGGATTGCGGTCTTCGGCTGGTTCTGGTTCCGTGGTGAAACCTATATGGCAGCCTGGAACGTCAGCGGCATGAACACCTTCGGCGCAATCCAAAGCACTTTAAACGTCACTCTGTGGTCATTTATCGGGGTGGAAAGTGCCTCTGTGGCAGCAGGCGTAGTCAAAAACCCCAAACGTAACGTTCCTATCGCCACTATTGGCGGGGTGCTAATTGCCGCCGTCTGCTACGTACTCTCCACAACGGCGATTATGGGTATGATCCCTAACGCTGCACTGCGCGTCTCTGCCTCTCCGTTCGGTGATGCAGCACGAATGGCGCTGGGTAACACCGCCGGGGCGATCGTCTCATTCTGTGCGGCTGCAGGGTGCCTGGGGTCACTGGGCGGCTGGACGCTACTTGCTGGACAGACAGCAAAAGCAGCAGCTGATGATGGTCTGTTCCCGCCGATTTTCGCCCGCGTTAACAAAGCCGGTACCCCGGTTGCCGGGTTAATTATCGTCGGTATCCTGATGACTATCTTCCAGTTCAGTAGCATGTCGCCGAATGCCGCAAAAGAGTTTGGTCTGGTCTCTTCGGTATCCGTCATCTTCACGCTGGTACCGTATCTTTATACCTGCGCCGCCCTGTTGCTGCTAGGCCACGGTCACTTTGGTAAAGCGCGTCCACTGTACTTAGTGGTGACCTTCGTGGCATTTGTCTACTGCATCTGGGCCGTGGTTGGCTCTGGTGCCAAAGAGGTAATGTGGTCGTTCGTGATGCTGATGATCATCACCGCGCTGTATGCCCTCAATTACAACCGGATCCATAAAAACCCGTATCCGTTAGATGCTCCGGTTAACCGTAATTAATTTCGATGCTCACTGAAGCCCGATAGCACCAGCTCATCGGGCTTACTCATCACGCAACCAGCCGGTAAATGCAAACATTAAGAACTTAAGGTTGGCTTAATTTTACTTTGAGAGGATCTGCCCCACTTAGTTGATGGAACCCCCTTAATGTTCAAGCTCCTGTTTAAAAGACCGACTTTCGGGCAAATCAGCTGGCTTCTGCTGATCTCATTTTATCTTGCGACCTTCCTGAACATTGCGTTCTACAAACAGGTACTACAAGACCTGCCGCTGGATTCCCTGCGCAACGTACTGGTATTTTTATCAATGCCGGTAGTTGCCTTCAGCGTTATGAACATTGTACTGACGCTGGCCTCTTTCCTGTGGCTTAACCGCCTGCTGGCCTGCATTTTCATTCTGGCAGGCGCATCTGCCCAGTATTTCATTATGACTTACGGCATCATCATCGACCGCTCGATGATCACCAATATGATGGATACCACACCAGCGGAAACCTTCGCCCTGCTGACGCCGCAAATGATCGTGACGCTTGGATTCAGCGGCATCATGGCAGCGGTAATCGCTTGCTGGATCAAAATCAAACCGGCAGCGCCAGTATTGCGTAGCGTGTTGTATCGAGGGGCCAATATACTGGTATCCGCTCTGCTGATCGTGCTGGTCGCCGCCTTCTTCTATAAAGATTACGCTTCGCTGTTTCGCAATAACAAAGAGTTGGTTAAGTCCCTCAGCCCGTCTAACAGCATTGTGGCTACGTCGTCCTGGTATTCCCACCAACGGCTGGCTAATCTGCCACTGGTACGCATCGGTGAAGATGCTCATCGCAATCCATTGATGACAAAAGAAAAACGTAAAAACCTCACCATTGTGGTTCTCGGCGAAACCTCGCGCGCCGATAACTTCTCGCTGTCGGGTTATTCGCGCCAGACCAATCCTCTGCTGGAAAAAGATAACGTGGTCTATTTCCCGCGCACCACCTCCTGCGGTACGGCGACAGCCGTTTCCGTACCCTGCATGTTCTCCGACATGCCGCGCGCACATTATGATGAAGAGCTGGCGCACCACCAGGAAGGCATACTCGACATCATTCAACGGGCGGGGGTTAACGTGCTGTGGAATGATAATGACGGCGGCTGTAAAGGTGCATGTGACCGCGTACCGCATCAGAATATGACCGAGCTGAACCTGTCGGGGCAGTGTATTGACGGTGAATGCTATGACGAAGTCCTGTTCCACGGGCTGGAAGAGTACATTAATCAGTTGCAGGGTGATGGCGTGATTGTACTGCACACTATCGGCAGTCACGGTCCGACCTATTACAATCGCTATCCGCCACAGTTTAAGAAATTTACCCCCACCTGCGACACGAACGAAATCCAGACCTGCTCACAGCAACAACTGGTGAATACCTACGACAACACCATCCTGTACGTCGACTATATTGTTGATAAAGCGATTAATATACTGAAAGCGCATCAGGATAATTTCACTACCAGTCTGGTCTATCTTTCCGATCACGGTGAATCTTTAGGGGAAAATGGCGTCTATTTGCACGGCCTGCCGTATTCGATTGCACCGGACACACAAAAGCATGTACCGATGCTGCTTTGGTTGTCAGAGGATTACCAGCAGCGCTACCAGATCTCTCAGACATGTTTGCAAAAACGGGCAAACGCTGAAGATTTCTCACAGGATAATCTCTTCTCAACCCTGCTGGGATTAACAGGCGTACAGACAACCTATTACCAGGGCGCAGATGATATTCTGCAACCATGCAGGGGAGGCTAACCGAATGAAAATTTTGATTGTTGAAGACGATACGCTGTTGTTACAGGGGCTGATACTCGCCGCGCAAACGGAAGGTTACGCCTGCGATGGCGTGTCAACCGCCCGTGCAGCAGAGCATTGCCTGGAGACCGGACATTATAGTCTGGTAGTTCTGGATCTCGGTTTACCCGATGAAGACGGTCTGCATTTTCTGAACCGTATCAGGCAGAAGAAATATACCCTACCGGTACTGATCCTCACCGCTCGTGACACGCTCAAAGACCGTATCAACGGACTGGACGTCGGTGCCGATGACTATCTGGTAAAACCCTTCGCCCTGGAGGAACTGCACGCCCGCATCCGGGCGCTATTACGTCGTCATAACAACCAGGGTGAGAGTGAACTTATTATCGGTAACCTGACGCTGAATATTGGTCGTCGCCAGGTGTGGTTGGACGGACAAGAGGTTATCTTAACGCCCAAAGAGTACGCGCTACTGTCGCGGTTGATGCTCAAAGCGGGCAGCCCGGTACACCGGGAAATTCTGTATAACGACATCTACAGTTGGGATAACGAGCCGTCGACAAATACGCTTGAAGTCCACATTCACAATCTGCGCGACAAAGTCGGGAAATCACGCATCCGCACGGTCAGAGGATTTGGCTACATGCTGGTTGCTACCGGGGAAAGCTAAGTGAAGCTGATACATTTTTTAAAACAACCGCTCCCGCTTCGTCACCGCCTGATGCTGACGATTGGCCTTATTCTGCTGGTCTTTCAGCTGATTAGTACCTTCTGGCTATGGCACGAAAGCACTGAACAAATACAGCTGTTCGAGCAGGCGTTACGCGAAAACCGTAACAACGATCGCCACATCATGCATGAGATCCGCGAGGCCATCGCCAGCCTGATCGTCCCCGGTATCTTTATGGTCAGCCTGACGCTGATTATTTGCTATCAGGCAGTACGGCGTATTACCCGTCCCCTTGCTGATTTACAAAAAGAGTTAGAAGCACGTACGGCAGATAACCTGACTCCTATCGCTATTCGCAGCTCGACCATTGAGATCCAGGCGGTAGTCTCGGCCCTCAATCAACTGGTGACGCGACTGACCACCACCATCGAAAACGAACGTCTGTTTACCGCCGATGTCGCCCACGAGCTTCGAACGCCGTTATCCGGCGTTCGCCTGCACCTGGAACTGCTGTCAAAAGCCCACAACGTTGACGTTTCGCCGTTGATTGCCCGTCTTGACCAAATGATGGACAGCGTGTCGCAGCTACTGCAGCTCGCCCGTGTGGGTCAGTCGTTTTCCGCCGGGAATTACCAGCATGTGAAACTGCTGGAAGACGTGATATTGCCTTCCTACGATGAGCTCAGCACTATGCTGGACCAGCGGCAACAGACGCTATTACTACCAGAGAGCGCCACGGATGTCGTCGTCCGGGGTGACGTCACGCTGCTGCGTATGCTGCTGCGAAACCTGGTGGAAAACGCACATCGTTACAGCCCGGAAGGCACCAATATTACGATTGTCCTAAACACAGAACACGATGCGTTGATGGCCGTCGAGGATGAAGGGCCAGGAATTGATGAAAGTAAATGCGGGGAGTTAAGCCAGGCGTTTGTACGCATGGACAGTCGTTTCGGCGGCATTGGCCTGGGATTGAGTATTGTTAGCCGTATAACCCAGCTCCACCATGGCCAGTTCTTCTTGCAGAATCGCGCCGGAACCACTGGCACCCGAGCCTGGGTGGTGCTGGAGAAAGATCAGTAAGAGCTCACCCATACGTACAAAAAGCTGCTCACGATCAGCACGCTGCATACGGTGGTTAAACTTTCATAAATACGGGTTTTCATGACACTCTCCTCCAATAATCTGGAGGAGAGTTTGCCTGACAGAGATTAAGCCAACCTTAAGAGCCTGCCCTATTAGGCTCTAAGCCCTGGCTTACAGGAAAAGATTACTCATCAATACGCGGGTGCTGCTGTACCAGTCGCGAACGCTTGACCTGCAATTCAGCAATTTCCTGATCGATATCTTCAATCTTCTGCTCGATGTTATCGTAGTGCTCACCGAGGATTTCTTTCGCTTCCTGTATATCCGAAGCCGCAGGCGTCGCTCCTTTCAGTGGCTGATTAGCGGTCTCTTTCATGGTCACACCGGTAATTAAACCCACCACCGCAATCACCATCAGATAGTAAGCAGGCATCATCAGATTCTGCGAACTTTCCACCAGCCAGGCGGCCAGCGTTGGGGTCAAACCGGCAATCAATACCGAAATATTAAACGCCGCAGCCAACGCACTGTAACGAATGTGCGTCGGGAACATCGCCGGTAACGATGATGCCATTACCCCGGTAAAGCAGTTGAGGATCACCGCCAGCATCAATAAACCAGCGAAAATCAGGCCGATAATGTTGCTGTTAATCAAAATGAATGCCGGGATCGCCAGCACAAACAGCGCAATACTGCCCATAATAATAAACGGACGGCGCCCGAAACGGTCGCTGAGCAGCCCCATCACCGGTTGTACAAACAGCATCCCGATCATGATGGCGATAATAATCAGCACACCGTGATCTTCAGAATAATGCAGGTTATGCGACAGGTAGCTCGGCATATAAGTGAGCAGCATGTAATAGGTGACGTTTGTCGCAATCACCAGACCAGTACACGCCAGCAGGCTACGCCAGTGCTTGGTCGCAATTTCCTTAAAGGAGACTTTCGGCCCTTCCTGCAAACCCTGACGGTCGCCCTGCTCCAGCTTATCAACGTGCTGTTGAAACGCCGGAGTCTCTTCCAAAGCGTGACGCAGATACAGACCAATCAACCCTAACGGCAACGCGAGGAAGAACGGAATACGCCAGCCCCAGTCAAGGAAATTCTCCTCACCGACGACGGTGGAGATCAACACCACGACGCCCGCACCCAGCACAAATCCCGCGATGGAGCCGAAATCCAGCCAGCTCCCCATAAACCCACGCTTACGGTCGGGAGAGTATTCCGCGACGAAAATTGATGCGCCGGTGTACTCCCCACCCACTGAGAAGCCCTGCGCCATCTTACACAGCAGCAGCAGTATTGGCGCCCAGATACCAATGGAGGCATACGAAGGGATAAGTCCGATACAGAACGTACTTATCGACATAATCACAATCGTGATAGCAAGTATCTTCTGGCGACCATATTTATCGCCGAGCATACCGAAGAACAATCCGCCAAGCGGTCGAATCAGAAAGGGAACGGAGAAGGTGGCAAGTGCAGCAACCATCTGCACGCTGGGGTCAGCCCCCGGGAAAAACACTTTACCTAATGCGTAAGCTACAAACCCATAAACACCAAAATCAAACCACTCCATTGCATTACCTAACGACGCAGCGGTAATGGCTTTTCGCAGTTTACCGTCATCGATAATGGTAACGTCGCGAAGCGTGATAGGTTTTATTTTTTTCCTTTTTAGCATACCTGTCCTCTTAGACTTAGCCCTGTCGCGCACAGAACGAATCACTCAACGCAGCATGCGCTAAGGTCATCGGCCTTGCGGGGAATGCACTGGCGCAATCCCTGTAACAAGCGTAGCAGGTTTACTTACACTGACCTGAAGTGTGCAGTACAACCGAACCTGTTGACGCCTGATTGGGCGGTTAATGACCTCTTTACCCTAACAGTGTTTAAATTTGTGATCAACTTCACACATAGTTTTTCACTTCGTCAACATGCGTAAATAAGGTCATTCTTAGTCAGCTTTTTTACATAAAGTCGTTGCGATTTATTGGCAATTATCTACAAGAGAATCGCCCTGTCGCACCAACAATCACCGCAGTCATTATTATTCTGCTAGCGAAAAAAACATCTAATCCCTTCACAAAAAATTCACAGATTTTTTAATAGCCGGAAGCTTTAGGAATTTTTGCTCGGAATATGTGATGAAGATAACTAAAACACCGTTTTATTTTGATTGAATCATCGTTCTCATGAATGCACACTAATTCCAGACGCAATATCCCTGGGAGCAGTTAGATGCTCAACGTATGCCGCGTTAGATTTTATAAAACAAAGAGATAGCCGTTTTCTTTGTTGTTATTTTTAAGTAACCATTTGAATTTAAATAATTTTTAATTTCTTGCGCGTTTGATACCAGCGACAAGACATGAGGACGTTTATGAAAATTAAAGCCACGATTGAACGCATCCCCGGCGGAATGATGTTGATTCCACTGTTATTAGGCGCAGTATTAAATACGTTAGCTCCCGATACCGGTGCTTATTTCGGTTCATTTACAAAAGGAATGATCAGCGGCACCGTTCCGATTCTGGCTGTGTGGTTTTTTTGTATTGGCGCATCTATTGATTTACGCGCAACCGGAACGGTATTACGCAAATCCGGTACGCTGGTATTAACCAAAATAGCCGTGGCCTGGGCAGTGGCAATGATTGCCGCTTCATTTATCCCTGACACAGGTATTCAAACTGGTTTCTTTGCGGGTCTTTCCGTTCTGGCGATTGTCTCGGCAATGGACATGACCAACGGTGGTCTGTACGCCAGCCTGATGAATCAGTACGGTACTAAAGAAGAGTCCGGCGCATTCGTTCTGATGTCACTGGAGTCTGGCCCGTTAATGACTATGGTCATCCTGGGTTCTGCAGGCCTCGCTTCCTTCGAACCGCACCATTTCGTCGGTGCAGTCTTACCGTTCCTGATTGGCTTTGCGCTGGGTAACCTGGATCACGACCTGCGTTCCTTCTTCAGCAAAGCGACGCCGGTGCTGATTCCGTTCTTCGGCTTCGCGCTGGGTAACACCATTAACCTGAGCGTCATTGTTGATACCGGTCTGCTGGGTATCCTGCTGGGTGTCGCGGTAATCGTTATTACTGGTATCCCGCTGATTATTGCCGACCGTGTCATTGGCGGAGGGAACGGTACTGCGGGCGTTGCAGCCTCTTCTGCGGCAGGTGCTGCGGTGGCAAATCCGGTGATCATCGCTCAGATTAACCCGGCATTTGAACCCGTTGCCGCCTCAGCGACGGCATTGGTTGCCGCCAGCGTTATTGTCACTGCGATTCTGGTACCAATTATCACCGCGCTGTACGCCAAACGTTTTAACAAACAGCCGGTCGTCACAGAGACTGCGGCCACACCAGCGGATTCTCTGCACCACTAAGTTTGCCCCAACGTACTCACCGTCCCCTCTCAACCCATGAGAGAGGACGGTGCAAAAATCTCTTCAACCATCGCATCAACTAACCGCTTTGCCGAACACAGCCTCGGCATTCCCAACGCCACATTTTGCCAACGCTGCGTTACCGACCAGCTCACCGGATGCCGCTCTGCATCACACCAGTCACCAAGCCAGCTCAGCATATCGTTGTGTTCACTTGATCCGCCGACAGCAGGTGTACTGAGCCATTGGTGATAATAATGACGCGTAGTAGGTGCAGCATTTACGCTATGTGCCAGCGCCTGGGTAGCCATCGTGCGCAGATTGTCTTTTAGCATCGATACCACATCGGCATTCCCCAGCCGACAGGCATCTCCAAAGGCTCCCCAACGTAGCTCCTCCAGCGCGATGAAGCAGCGCCCCGGCAATGACCAGCCGTCATAAGCGCCAGCACGCCAGCGAGTAAAAATTTGTTCGCTATGTTCACCTGCCTGGACAGTCAGCCCTCGTTGGACAAGCGCCTTCTTTTTATAAGCGCTGCGTTGTGTAAACCAGTCGGAGAGTGCGCTTATCTGCAGCATTACGCCCTGGGTGGCATGACCGCGCGGATTTTCCATTTGATGCATAAACAACAGTCGTTCAGCAATACGCATCAGTGCCAGATGCCCCGGATCGATCATTCCCGCCAGTTTCTCCACCAGCTTAAGACGCATAACCAGGTGCTCGCTGGATACTCCCGCCATAACCCACGCCCGAAGCTGAGTCTGGGATAACACTTCTTGCGTCAGGCGCGCGCGCAGTCGCTTCTGCTGTTGCAGAAAACCGCCGGAACGTTTGGTTTCATCTCCCTGAACCAGATCGACCATAAACTTCGGGTAGACACACTCCAGCGTCCGCCCTGGGCCTTCCAGTAACACGTTAGTCATGTATGCTCTACTGCAAAAAGGGTGTGAATATCGTCACGTAGCAAGCGAGAATCTTCATAAATCCATGCCGCAGTCGCAATACGATGCTGTAATTGCTCACTCAGGGCATTCACTGCAGATTCATTTTGCTGACGCAGGGCCAAACTCTCACGCAGGCTCGCCTGTAATTGCGTCAGGCTCAGTGAAAAATCGGCAAAAAACGTTGCCATACCTGCCGTAACGGAAATATCGACCTGCGCCACTAAAGCTTTACGGATTTGTTGGCAAAACAGGGTGACGTACTGCACCAGGCTCTTGTGCAGTACGCTCATATCAATCAGGTAACGCGTTTTGGTTTCAACGTAATCATTCCATCCCCAGTTTGGCTGGTTCAGCCAGCGGGAGAAGGTGTCCCGCACGCCTCCCACCGTGGAGGTGGTATTTTCCGACGGCATATCCTGTTCAATGGCTTCGTTAAACAACTGGCGAGTATTGAAGTTGAACATCGCCGCATGAAATGCCGGAAAACGGATCCGCGCACGAAATCCGGTATGGCTCAGTTCCTCTTTCACCCGCAGCTCAATTGGCCTCATGGCCTCGTTTAACGTCCGCGACAGCGTCGACTCCAGTTGCTCAAAACGCAACGCCAAATCGCGACTGATATTCTCCTGCGCTGCCAGCAGAACGACTTCACAGGACGACCGGATTTTATCTAATACAATCTTCGCTTGCCCTTCGTCATGCAGCACCAGCATTTCACCCGCCATTTCCGCCGCTGCAATGGACGCTCCCATACCGTGTTGTGAAATCCTCAACACGTTTTCTTTTGCAAAGAACGCATTAATTCTAAAAAGAATATCGGCTTGCTGTTGATTGAGAAACGCCGTGGCAGATTCCAGCGCCAGCTCAACCTCGTGGTTAACTTCATCACTCACCCGCTCCTGGCTCACCTGAAGCTGCTGCATATCTTCTTCAATATGGCTGACATTCAGCTGCAGCTTTTCATACGCTACTGTTAAGCCGTGATAGCGAAACTCCAGGTATTCATGCGCGCTTTGCGCATAGTTCAATAACTTATGTGACGCAGAGCGTAGTGCATAGAGCGAAGCATTAGCGTAGGCAGCATGGATCAATTTTTGAATCGGCTGCTCAAACAATGAATCTTCCCAAAGCAAATCGGCGGCATGCCTAATATGCTCCGTATCATCAAGATCGGTGGTTCGCCAGCGCCTGCCGAGCGCCGCTTCGGCAAAATCCTGTACCCAGCGTTGTTTATGGTGATCCGGCAACCGCCCGTTAGTCGTCAACTCATGACGCGCTCTGTTCGCCAGATATCCCCACATTGAAGAAACCGGATAAATACGTTCAGGTGTAATAGCGCCTTTCATCAAGGTACCGGAAATCAACGCCCGCACCTGCTCTTCATCATCACTATTGCGGTCTTTCTGATCGAATTTATTCACCAGAGCGTACAACGGCACCGACTTTCCAACCGCTGTAATGGCCTGACGGACTTCCTCATCCGAAATAGATTTCAGTTGGGTATAATCCATCACCGCCAGCACCGCTGAAGCCCGCGCCAGCTGTTCATTAAGCATCTTTTGTAAGTGCGGCTGCCCCGCCTCATTTGGCCCCGGCGTATCCAGCAGGGTCAATTGCCCCGGATAGCTCGCCAGCCCGGCCAAATGCACAAACTCAACTTCAATAACCGGAATATGCTCAATCGCTGCGTAAGCGGAAAAAGGAAAATCGACCTCCAGCGCTTTTGACAGACGCACAAGATCGTTCAGACTTTTGAGACAGTGGAAAATAGGTTCTGCGCCAAGATAATACCGTTCAAATGCCACGCCGGTTTCAATACGCTGAAGCAGGGCATTCATATCCTTATCAATTTCCAGCGTCTGAGTCAGAAGCTGGCGATCGCACTCCCGCACGCGCTGCTGTAATAAATTCATCAAGGCATCAATCGGTGCAACATGAGAAAAATGCAGCACCGGCTCTTTCTGACCTGGCGTATGGCGGATAAGCGTCGGCAGCGCCGTCATCGGGCGATTACGATTAGGCAGAACCTCCGTACCCACAATCGCGTTTATTGTCGTCGATTTACCCGCCTTCATGGTGCCGACAATAGCCAGCACCATCTCCAGACGCGTTATCTTTCGCAGCTCATTGTTGAGCGTTGCCTGCTGGACATCCATGCCACGCGCACTGAAATGCAGGGGCTGTACCTGTCCGCTATGCTCTCCTTCTTTCTGCGTGACGTTATCCAACGATGTCGCGGGCAATTTTTGTAATTGCTTGAGATGTTCCTGAGAGAGCATCAGCAAGCGTTCAGCTTCCTGACTTAATTCATATATTGTCTGTGTGTACATGGAAAATTTTTCCTTAACGCAAATAGCAGTGCTTTTATTTAGCCAAATCGTTTTATTTATAGACTTTCGGCTTTTATAATTACGTGTGGAAATAATTAAAAATCAAAACAACCAATTGATATTTTTAATATAGAATTCAATGTATAACCGTTGGCCTGAGGCCTCTCACTTACTGTATTAAGTAAGAAAGATAAAGAGAGTAGTTCAGTTTTAAAAAATGCCAGCTTAATTCCCCTACCTAAATTAAGGGGTCGTGAAGCATTCACATACAATGGCTAAGTGATACTGAAAGTCGTGTGACCTATGAATATCAGGTGGTTTGCCTCACCTTATCTTAAATAACAAAGCGTAGCAATTTCCCTTAAAAAATATTCAGTCCGGATTTCAGGTACTGGAAAGCAAAGGAATTGTGGTGTTTAACTGCAGCCTGCCATTTTTCTTAATCGGACAGTAGTCCCGACAAAAGCAGGGATTTTATGTATAATTGCGGCCTTTTTCGGCAATCTGCCATTTTTGGGCGCTTTTGCCCCTGCTGACTTTTGAGGAAATCTACATGTCATTACCACACTGCCCACAATGCAACTCCGAATACACTTACGAAGATAACGGCATGTTCATTTGCCCGGAATGCGCCCACGAATGGAACGATGCCGAACCGGCTCAGGACAGCGACGAACTGATCGTGAAAGACGCTAACGGCAACCTGCTGGCCGACGGCGACAGCGTTACCGTCGTGAAAGATCTGAAGGTAAAAGGTAGCTCTTCAATGCTGAAGATTGGGACCAAAGTGAAAAACATCCGTCTGGTTGAAGGCGACCACAACATTGATTGCAAGATCGATGGATTTGGCCCAATGAAACTGAAATCCGAGTTCGTGAAAAAGAACTAATGATTATGCCCGGTGGCGCTTCGCTTACCGGGCTTACGCTAACTACACTTAACTGGCTTCTTTTACTGAGGTAAAAATTATGCCATTAAGTCCCTACATCTCTTTTGCCGGCAATTGCGCCGACGCCATCGCATACTACCAACAGACATTGGGCGCAGAGCTGCTCTACAAAATCAACTTTGGTGAAATGCCCAAATCGGCACAGGACAGCGAAGAGGGTTGCCCTTCAGGTATGAAATTCCCCGATACTGCAATAGCCCACGCTAATCTGCGTATCGCGGGCAGCGATATCATGATGAGTGATGCTGTTTCATCAGGAAACGCACATTATTCCGGTTTCACGCTGGTTCTTGATACGCAACATGTCGACGAAGGGAAGCGCTGGTTTGACAAACTTGCCGCCAAAGGCCAAATCGAAATGGACTGGCAGGAAACCTTCTGGGCGCACGGATTCGGTAAAGTCACCGATCAATACGGTGTGCCATGGATGATTAACGTCGTGAAGCAACCGCAGCCAACCGAATAACCTGACGGGAGGCTCGCCCTCCCGTACTGTCATCAAATCTCGCTCAACTCTTCATCGCCAGGTAACCTTCCTTTAACGAAAATGTCACATTAATCCGCCACGATGGGGCCACTTTTTTAGGGAGGCCGCATCATGCAAACGATTATTCGCGTCGAAAAACTCTCCAAATCCTTCAATCAACATCAGGCGCTAAACGCGGTTGATCTCAATATCGGTGCCGGTGAGATGGTCGCTCTGCTTGGGCCGTCTGGCTCCGGCAAATCCACCCTTTTACGCCATTTAAGCGGTTTGATTACTGGTGATAAATCACCAGGCAGTCACGTCGAACTGTTAGGTCGCACCGTACAGCGTGAAGGCCGGCTGGCGCGCGACATTCGCAAAAGCCGCGCTAACACCGGCTACATCTTCCAGCAGTTCAATCTGGTGAACCGTCTGACCGTGCTGGAGAACGTGCTGATTGGTGCGCTCGGCAGCACACCGTTCTGGCGCACTTGTTTTAGCTGGTTTACATCAGAACAGAAACAACGTGCGTTACAGGCGCTAACCCGGGTTGGCATGGCGCACTTTGCATATCAGCGCGTTTCCACGCTTTCAGGCGGGCAGCAGCAACGCGTCGCCATCGCCCGCGCGCTGATGCAGCAGGCAAAAGTGATCCTCGCCGATGAGCCGATTGCCTCGCTGGACCCGGAATCTGCGCGCATCGTGATGGACACCCTGCGCGACATTAACCAGACCGACGGTATCACCGTGGTTGTCACGCTGCATCAGGTGGATTACGCCCTGCGTTACTGCGAACGCATTGTCGCACTGCGTCAGGGGAACGTCTTCTTTGATGGCAGCAGCCAGCATTTCGATAACGATCGATTTGATCATCTCTACCGCAGCATGAACCGCGTCGAACAGAACGCGCAGGCTGCTTAATTGAACTGAAAAGGCCAGGCTGACAAGTGAAATAGCCTGGAACAATGACTCGTTGAGGAAAAAACATGAGCTATAAGGCCGTTGCCGCGCTGGCGTTCACCAGCATGTTCAGCATCAGTACCTTGTTAAGCCCGGCGCATGCCGAAGAGCAGGAAAAAGCGCTGAACTTTGGCATTATTTCGACTGAATCACAGCAAAACCTGAAGCCACAGTGGGAACCGTTCCTGAAGGACATGGAAAAATCACTGGGCGTAAAAGTGAACGCTTTCTTTGCCCCGGACTATGCCGGGATCATCCAGGGAATGCGTTTTAACAAAGTCGATATCGCCTGGTACGGCAACCTCTCCGCCATGGAAGCGGTGGACCGCGCCAACGGACAGGTCTTTGCACAGACCGTCGCCGCAGATGGATCGCCGGGTTACTGGAGCGTGCTGATCGTTAACAAAGACAGCCCGATCAACAACCTGAACGAACTGATCGCCAAACGCAAAGATCTGACTTTCGGCAACGGCGATCCTAACTCCACTTCAGGCTTCCTTGTTCCTGGTTACTACGTCTTCGCCAAAAACAATATTTCTGCCAGCGACTTCAAACGCACGGTTAACGCCGGGCACGAAACTAACGCCCTGGCGGTCGCCAACAAGCAGGTGGATGTGGCAACCAACAACACCGAAAACCTCGACAAACTGAAAACCTCCGCGCCAGACAAACTAAAAGAACTGAAGGTGATCTGGAAGTCACCGCTGATCCCGGGCGATCCGATCGTCTGGCGTAAGAACCTCTCCGAAAACACCAAGGACAAGGTGTACGACTTCTTTATGAGCTACGGCAAAACACCAGAAGAGAAAGCCACTCTGGAACGTCTGGGCTGGGCGCCATTCCGCGCCTCCAGCGATCTGCAACTGGTGCCGATTCGTCAGTTGGCGTTGTTTAAAGAGATGCAGGGCGTGAAGGACAACAAAGGGCTGAATGCAGAAGAGAAAACCAGCAAAACCTCAGCGCTGAAAGCACAGCTCGACGACCTCGACCGCCTGACTGCTGCACTGGGTGCGATGACCAGCGTCACCAAAGCGGTGCAGTAACGGATTGCCCGGTGGCGCGATGCTTACCGGGCCTACGAACGTAGGCCGGATCAGGCAAAGCCGCCATCCGGCAATACAGAATAACGGAGCCAAATATGCAAACCATCACCGTCGCCCCACCCAAGCGCAGCTGGTTCTCGCTGCTGAGCTGGGCCATCCTTCTCGCCGTGCTGGTTGTCTCGTGGAAAGGTGCCGAAATGGCCCCGCTCACGCTGATCGAGGATTCCGGCAATATGGCGACTTTCGCCGCCGACTTCTTCCCGCCGGACTTCAGCCAGTGGCGGGACTATTTGGGCGAAATGGCCGTCACTCTGCAAATCGCCGTCTGGGGTACCGCCCTCGCTGTTGTTTTATCGATTCCTTTTGGCCTGATGTGCGCCGATAACCTCGTGCCGTGGTGGATTTACCAGCCGATGCGAAGGGCGATGGACGCCTGTCGCGCCATCAACGAAATGGTCTTCGCCATGCTGTTTGTCGTCGCCGTCGGCCTGGGTCCGTTTGCAGGCGTCATGGCGCTGTTCATCCATACCACCGGGGTGCTCTCCAAGCTGCTTTCCGAAGCAGTAGAAGCCATTGAACCCGGTCCGGTAGAAGGGATTCGCGCTACCGGTGCTAACAAGATTGAAGAGATCCTCTACGGCGTTCTGCCGCAGGTCATGCCGCTACTCATCTCCTACTCGCTGTACCGTTTTGAGTCCAACGTCCGCTCCGCCACGGTGGTTGGGATGGTCGGCGCAGGCGGGATCGGCGTAACGCTATGGGAGGCGATTCGCGGCTTTCAGTTCCAGCAAACCTGCGCCCTGATGGTGTTAATCATCGTCACCGTCAGCCTGCTGGATTTCCTCTCCCAGCGTTTACGTAAGCACTTTATCTGATTAGCGAGGCATTGATTGCTATGCACTTGTCTACACATCAGACCAGTTATCCGACGCGTTATCAGGAGATTGCCGCGAGACTTGAGCAGGAGCTTCGTCAACATTATCGCTGCGGCGACTACCTTCCCGCGGAGCATCAGCTTGCCGCGCGCTACGAGGTGAACCGCCATACATTGCGCCGTGCCATCGACCAACTGGTTGAACGCGGCTGGGTGCAGCGTCGCCAGGGCGTGGGCGTACTGGTGCTGATGCGCCCGTTCGATTACCCACTCAATGCTCAGGCGCGCTTCAGCCAGAACCTGCTGGACCAGGGGAGCCACCCTACCAGCGAAAAACTGCTGGCGGTGCTGCGCCCGGCGTCCAGCCACATTGCCGACGCATTGAGCGTCAAAGAGGGCGACAACGTCATTCATCTGCGCACCCTGCGCCGGGTGAACGGTATCGCTCTGTGTCAGATTGACCACTACTTTTCCGACCTCACCCTCTGGCCGCTGTTGCAGGGCTTTAACAGCGGCTCATTGCACGACTATCTGCGCGAGCAATCTGGCCTGACATTACAGCGCACGCAGACGCGTATCAGCGCCCGCCGCGCGCAGGCCAAAGAGAGCAAGATACTGGAAATCCCCAACATGGCGCCGCTGCTGTGCGTGCGTACCCTGAACCACCGTGATGGCGAAGAGCATGCAGCGGAATACTCCGTCAGCCTGACCCGCGCCGACATGATCGAATTCACCATGGAGCACTGACTGAATGCACGTCGATATCGCCACCCGCCAGCACTGGATGCGCGTGCTGGCTTACAGCAACGCTGAAACCCTGAATGCGCGTCTGCAGGCACTGAAGCTGACGCCGGAATATGAACTGATCCGCGCACCAGAAACCGGACTGATGCAGATTCAGGCCCGTATGGGCGGCACCGGCAACCGTTTCTTTGCTGGCGACACCACGCTCACCCGCGCAGTAGTACGCCTTAAAAGCGGCACGCTGGGCTACAGCTACCTGCTCGGACGTAATAAACACCATGCTGAGCAGTGCGCCGTCATTGACGCGCTGCTCCAGGAACAGACGCATTTCCAGAGCCTAATGGAAACCCTTATTACCCCGCTGGAAGCGGAACGCGATGCACTGATTAGCGCTCGCCGTGCCGAAGTTAACGCCAGCCGGGTCGACTTCTTCACGCTGGTACGCGGAGATAACGCATGACCTTACAAACAGCCTTTAACCTACCCGTCCAGGACGCGCAACAAAGCTTTCGTCGTCTGCTGAAAGCAATGAGCGAACCGGGGGTGATTGTCGCCTTGCATCAACTGAAACACGGCTGGCAGCCGCTGAATCTCGCGACCACCAGCGTGTTACTGACACTGGTCGATGGCGACACACCGGTCTGGCTGGCACCTTCCATGAATAATGACATTGCCAGCCAGAACCTGCGTTTTCACACTAACGCGTCGCTGGTGGATCAGCCACAACTGGCGGCATTTGCCGTTGCCGACGAACGCATCAGCAGCGAACAACTAAACGCACTCTCCTCCGGCTCCGCCGTTGCGCCAGAGACCAGTGCCACCCTGATTGTGCAGGTCGCAGGTTTAAGCGGTGGCCGAATGCTGCGCCTGACGGGTGCGGGCATTGCAGAAGAACGGATGATTGCGCCACAACTGCCTGAATGCATTATTCATGAACTCACCGAACGCCCACACCCGTTCCCGCTGGGAGTCGATCTGATCCTGACCTGCGGCGAGCGGTTGCTGGCTATTCCGCGAACCACCCATGTGGAGGTGTGCTGATGTACGTCGCCGTCAAAGGGGGTGAAAAGGCGATAGCCAACGCCCACGCACTGCAAGAAAACCGACGCCGGGGAGATGATGACATTGCCGAACTGAGCGTGACGCAAATCGAACAGCAGATGAACCTGGCGGTCGATCGCGTGATGACTGAAGGCGGGATTGCTGACCGTGAACTGGCCGCGCTGGCACTGAAACAAGCCAGTGGTGATAACGTCGAAGCCATCTTTCTGCTGCGCGCCTACCGCACAACGCTGGCAAAGCTGGCGGTGAGCGAGCCGCTAAACAGTGCAAAGATGCGCCTGGAACGCCGTATCTCCGCCGTCTACAAGGACATTCCCGGTGGACAGCTGTTAGGCCCTACTTACGACTACACCCACCGCCTGCTGGATTTTACCCTGCTGGCCAATGGCGAAACGCCACCACTGCGAACCGCTGATAGCGCACAGGAGGCCTCCCCACACGTCTTCTCTCTGCTGGCAAATCAGGGACTGGCAAAGCGTGAAGAAGATAACGGGGCAACGCCCGATGACATCACCCGCACACCGCCAGTTTACCCCTGCTCACGCGCCTCACGCCTGCAACAGCTAATGCGTGGTGATGAAGGTTATCTGCTGGCACTCGCCTACTCCACTCAACGCGGTTACGGGCGTAACCATCCGTTTGCGGCAGAGATCCGCAGCGGCTATGTGGAACTGGAAACTGTACCGGAAGAGCTGGGATTTGCGGTCAATGTCGGCGAACTGTTGATGACCGAATGCGAAATGGTCAACGGTTTTGTCGCGCCAGAGAACGAAGCGCCCCATTTTACCCGCGGTTACGGGCTGGTGTTCGGCATGAGTGAACGTAAAGCGATGGCAATGGCACTGGTGGACAGAGCCCTACAGGCACCCGAATACGATGAAACGGTCACGGGACCCGCGCAGGACGAAGAGTTCGTGCTGGCGCATGCGGATAATGTCGAGGCGGCGGGTTTTGTTTCGCACCTCAAGCTCCCCCATTACGTCGATTTCCAGGCCGAGCTGGAACTGCTCAAACGTCTGCAACAGGAGGCCTCTCGTGACCACTAACCTCTCCGGTTACAACTTTGCTTATCTTGATGAGCAGACCAAACGCATGATCCGCCGCGCAATTTTGAAAGCGGTCGCCATTCCCGGCTATCAGGTGCCGTTCGGCGGCCGTGAAATGCCGATGCCCTACGGCTGGGGAACTGGTGGTATTCAACTGACTGCCAGCGTGATTGGCGAGCCGGATGTGCTGAAGGTGATTGACCAGGGTGCAGATGACACTACCAACGCCGTGTCGATCCGCAACTTCTTCAAACGCATTACTGGGGTAAATACCACTGAGCGAACAGAAGACGCCACGCTGATCCAGACTCGTCATCGGATCCCGGAAACACCCCTGACTGAAGATCAGATCCTGATCTTTCAGGTACCGATCCCGGAGCCGCTGCGCTTTATCGAACCTCGCGAAACGGAAACCCGCACCATGCACGCGCTGGAAGAGTACGGCGTGATGCAGGTGAAGCTGTATGAAGATATCGCCCGCTTCGGCCATATCGCCACCACTTATGCCTATCCGGTGAAGGTTAACGGGCGCTACGTGATGGACCCATCACCCATTCCAAAATTCGACAACCCGAAGATGGATATGATGCCAGCCCTGCAACTGTTTGGCGCAGGCCGTGAAAAACGGATCTACGCCGTTCCGCCCTATACCCGGGTGGAAAGCCTCGATTTTGACGATCACCCGTTCACGGTGCAGAGCTGGGATGAGCCCTGCGCCATCTGCGGCTCAACCCACAGTTATCTCGACGAAGTGGTGCTCGATGACACCGGCAAACGGATGTTTGTCTGCTCCGACACCGATTACTGCCGCCAACAGAGTGAGGCTCTCAGCAAATGACGCAACCGCTGCTTTCGGTCAACAACCTGACCCACCTCTACGCGCCGGGCAAGGGCTTCAGCGATGTCTCTTTCGACCTGTGGCCTGGCGAAGTGCTGGGCATCGTCGGCGAGTCCGGCTCCGGCAAAACTACGCTGCTGAAGTCGATCTCCTCACGGCTGACGCCGCAGTCTGGCGACATTTTGTATCAGAACCGTTCGCTGTACGGCATGAGCGAAGCCGACCGTCGCCGCCTGCTACGCACCGAATGGGGTGTGGTACATCAGCACCCGATGGACGGCCTGCGCCGTCAGGTTTCGGCGGGCGGTAATATCGGTGAACGCCTGATGGCCACCGGCGCGCGCCACTATGGCGATATCCGAGCCACCGCGATGCGCTGGCTGGAGGAGGTCGAAATCCCCGCCTCACGTATTGACGACCTGCCGACCACCTTTTCCGGCGGCATGCAGCAACGTTTACAAATCGCCCGTAACCTCGTCACCCATCCCAAACTGGTGTTTATGGATGAACCCACCGGCGGGCTGGACGTCTCGGTACAGGCCAAACTGCTGGACCTGCTACGCGGCCTGGTGGTGGAACTGGATCTGGCGGTGGTGATTGTCACCCATGATTTAGGCGTGGCGCGTCTGCTGGCAGACCGTTTGCTGGTGATGAAGCAAGGTCAGGTGGTGGAAAGTGGATTAACTGACCGCGTGCTCGATGATCCACATCACCCCTATACCCAACTGCTGGTGTCGTCCGTATTGCAGAATTAAGAGGCCAACATGATTCGCGTTGAAAATGTCAGTAAGACTTTTGTACTCCACCAGCAAAACGGTGTACGTCTGCCGGTGCTGCAAAACGCCACTCTGGAAGTTAAAAACGGGGAATGCGTGGTACTGCACGGCCATTCCGGTAGCGGAAAATCAACGCTGCTGCGCTCGCTGTACGCCAACTATCTGCCGGATGAAGGGCACATCCACATTCGCCACAGTGATGAATGGGTGGATCTGGTGCAGGCTCCGGCACGCAAAGTACTGGAAGTCCGTCGCGCAACCATCGGCTGGGTGAGCCAGTTTCTGCGTGTGATCCCAAGGATTTCCGCGCTGGATGTCGTAATGCAGCCTCTGCTTGATCTGGGGGTTTCTCGCGAGGAATGCGCTGCCAAAGCGGCGAATCTGCTCACTCGCCTGAATGTCCCGGAGCGGCTGTGGCATCTTGCACCGTCGACGTTTTCCGGCGGTGAACAGCAGCGCGTCAACATTGCTCGCGGGTTTATCGTTGATTACCCCATTCTGCTGCTCGATGAGCCCACTGCCTCACTGGATGCCAAAAACAGCGCCGCCGTCGTCGCACTGATTGAAGAAGCGAAAGCCCGCGGCGCGGCAATTGTCGGCATTTTTCACGATCAAACCGTGCGCGACCGCGTAGCGGATCGCCTGCACCTGATGGGAACAACAGCATGATTATCAACAATGTAAAGCTGGTGCTGGAAAATGAAGTGGTGCAGGGATCGCTGGAAATACAGGACGGGGTTATCCGCGCTGTTGCCGAAGGCCAGAGCCGTCTTCCGCAAGCGCTGGACGGTGAAGGCGGTTGGCTGTTGCCGGGACTGATCGAACTACATACCGATAATCTGGATAAATTCTTCACCCCCCGCCCGAAGGTGGACTGGCCCGCCCATTCGGCAATGAGCAGCCACGACGCGCTGATGGTCGCCAGTGGTATCACGACCGTGCTGGATGCCGTCGCCATTGGCGATGTGCGTGACGGCGGCGACCGTCTGGAAAACCTGGAGAAGATGATTAACGCGGTAGAAGAGACACAAAAACGCGGGGTCAATCGCGCTGAACACCGCCTGCATTTGCGCTGTGAGTTGCCGCATCACACCACCCTGCCGCTGTTTGAAAAGCTGGTCGGTCGCGAACCGGTAACTCTGGTTTCGCTGATGGACCACTCGCCGGGTCAGCGTCAATTTGCCAACCGCGAGAAGTACCGCGAGTATTATCAGGGCAAATATTCACTCACCGATGCGCAGATGGCCCTTTATGAAGAGGAACAAGTGGCACTGGCGGCACGCTGGTCGCAGCCCAACCGCTCAGCCATTGCGCAGATGTGCCGCGAACGTCAGATTGCGCTGGCAAGCCACGATGACGCGACGCATGAACATGTGCTGGAATCGCATCAGCTTGGCAGCGTTATTGCCGAATTTCCCACCACGTTTGAGGCCGCAGAAGCCTCACGCCAGCATGGTATGAATGTGCTGATGGGAGCGCCAAACATCGTGCGCGGTGGTTCCCACTCTGGCAACGTGGCGGCACATAAGCTGGCAGAATTAGGCCTGCTGGATATCCTCTCTTCTGATTACTACCCCGCCAGCCTGCTCGATGCAGCCTTTCGTGTTGCCGATGACGAAGCCAACCGCTTTACGCTATCGCAGGCAATCCGGCTGGTCACCCGCAACCCGGCACAAGCGCTGAATCTCAACGATCGTGGCGTTATTGCTGAAGGCAAGCGTGCGGATCTGGTGCTGGCACACCGTAAGGGCGATCACATCCATATCGATCACGTCTGGCGTCAGGGGAAAAGGGTGTTCTGACTATGGGAAAACTGATCTGGCTGATGGGGCCATCCGGCTCAGGTAAGGACAGTTTGCTGGCGGCACTCCGCCAGCAGGAACATACGCAGTTACTGGTGGCGCACCGCTACATTACCCGAGCCGCTAACGCCGGGAATGAAAATCATATCGCCCTCAGTGAACAAGAGTTTTTTACCCGCGCCGGGCAGAATCTGCTGGCGCTGAGCTGGCATGCCAACGGCCTATACTACGGCGTGGGCGTGGAGATCGACCTCTGGCTGCACGCCGGTTTCGATGTCGTCGTCAACGGATCGCGCGCCCATCTGGCACAGGCGCAAACGCGCTATGGCACCTCGCTTTTGCCCATTTGCTTACAAGTTTCTCCTGAGATTTTGCGCCAGCGCCTGCAGATGCGCGGGCGGGAGAGCGCAATGGAAATCGCCGCCCGCCTCGAACGCGCAGCACGCTACACGCCGTTTGACTGCCATGTCCTCAATAACGATGGAAGTTTGCTACAGTCAGTCGATACATTGCTCACACTGATGGGACGCAAGGAGAAGAAACATGTCTGTCTGTGAATTACGCCGCGCCACGCTGTACGATGTTGATGCGGTTTACGCGCTTATTTGCGAACTAAAGCAGGGCAAATTTGACCACCAGGCATTTAGCGCCGGGTATGCCGCAAATCTGCAGGACCACAATATGCGCTACCAACTGGCGCTATTGGACGGACAAGTCGTCGGGATGATTGGTCTGCACTTACAGTTTCACCTGCACCACGCCAACTGGATCGGTGAAATTCAGGAATTAGTTGTAATGCCACAGGCGCGAGGGCTAAAAGTAGGCAGTCAACTGCTGGCCTGGGCTGAAGCGACAGCACGTGAGGCTGGCGCAGAAATGACCGAGCTTTCCACCAGTGTTCAACGCCACGACGCACACCGTTTTTATCTGCGTGAAGGCTATGTACAAAGCCATTACCGCTTCACCAAGCCGTTGTAGGGAGAGCTATGAGTCTGACCATCACGCTGACGGGAACGGGCGGTGCCCAGTTAGTACCGGTTTTTGGCTGCGACTGTGCAGCCTGCCAACGGGCACGTATACAGACACAATACCGTCGTCGCCCCTGTAGCGGGGTGGTCAGGTTCAATGATTCGGTGACGCTGCTGGACGCGGGGATCCCACACCTGATGGATGACTGGCCCGCAGGCAGTTTCCGGCAATTTCTGCTAACCCATTACCATATGGATCATGTACAGGGGCTGTTTACGCTGCGCTGGGGTGTAGGCAAGACCATCCCGGTGTACGGACCGCCGGATAAACAGGGCTGTGACGATCTGTTTAAGCATCCCGGCATTCTCGATTTTAGCCATACGGTCGAACCGTTTGTGGTCTTTGATCTCCAGGGCTTACAGGTTACTCCATTGCCGCTTAACCACTCAAAACTGACGTTTGGTTATCTGCTGGAAACCGCGCACAGTCGCCTGGCGTGGCTCTCCGACACCGCCGGACTACCTGACAAGACGCTGAAATTCCTGATCAACAATCAACCTCAGGCAATCGTCATCGATTGTAGCCATGCCCCGCGCACCGAACCGCCGCGTAATCATTGCGATCTCAACACCGTAATGGCACTCAATGAGCTGATTCGCTGCCCGAGGGTGATCCTGACTCACATCAGCCACCAGTTCGACGCATGGATGATGGAAAATCCATTACCAAAAGGGATTGAGGCAGGATATGACGGGATGGAGATTGTGGTGGATTAGCCCACTTCACGCGCGCTTCACACTCCAGGCCTATGCTCCCTGCACATTGTTCAATTTGAAGGGAATCGCATGACCCGAACACGACGTATCATCCACCACGCCAGTTGGTTCACGCTGCTGGGGCCGTTTATCGGCATGCTGTTAACCATTATCGGTCTGATGTGCATAACGTCTGATTCAGCCATGCGCCTGCTGGCCGACATTCTGCACATGTTTTCGCTGTTTATTACGCTGACATGGATAATCGGTGCGATTCCCGCGCTACTGACGGGAATCATCGTCGCGAAAAAAGGTGAATGGGGCGTTAACGCTCGTAGTCTTCTTCCATTCTACGCTCTTCATCTTCAAGCTGACGCCGTTCCTGATCGAGCTGACGCTGGCGGTCGTCTAACTGACGACGACGGTCTTCAAACTGGCGACGGCGGTTATCATACTGCCTGCGACGATCGTCGCTCATCTGGCGCTGCCAGCTTTCATCACGAGAATCGTCGTAATCCCGATTATTTTCAGGTTTATAGGCATCGCTGACGGCACGTTGAATATTGCCGATGGCGTCATCGATAATATCCGCCTGTGCCGAAATGGTGGTCAACATCAGTAGACTGAATAAAAAGAGTGTCGTGGAGCGTTTCATAAAACCAGCCCTGAAGAGAAACTCGCTCCACGGTAATCAAAGCACTGTCACACAAGTAGCGGAGGATTCTCAATTCCGTGGGTGGCGTAGCACCTGCGCCAGTTCGCTACGGGTAAAAGGTTTACGCAATAACGCTACGTCCGGTAGCGCTGGGTTGTGCGCCGGGCGTAAATCCTGGCCGCTGATCAGCAGGATGGTCAACTGCGGATAATGCTTCAGCGCGTGGTTAACCACATCCACCCCGCTTAAGCCACCAGGTAACATTAAGTCACTGATAAGAATATCAATCTCAGATGACGACGCCAGCATATGCATCGCCTGTTCGCCGTTGGACGCCTCCAGCGTCAGATAGCCCAGCAGGTGTAGCTGCTCGCACAACGTCTGGCGCACGTCGGCCTCATCTTCGAGTACCAGAACCAGTTTTTCGCCACGGGTTGTGGCGTGTTCCGTTATCGGTTCCACCTGAATCTGCACCGGCACAATCGCGCGAGGAAGCTGTAACCTGACGGTAGTTCCCTGCCCTGGCGCGCTTTCAATCTCGACGCGACCGCCGGACTGGCGCACAAATCCGTATACCATCGACAACCCCAGCCCGCTGCCGCTGCCGGTCTGTTTGGTAGTGAAAAACGGTTCAAAGACCTGTGCTTTGATCTCCTGCGACATGCCGCTACCCTGGTCGGCAACCTCCAGCATCACCATGTCCTGCCTGCGTCCATCGCTGCGCGTCACCCGCTGATTCCAGCTGCGAATTTTAATCGTGCCCGCCTGCCCTTCCATCGCATCACGGGCGTTCATGACCAGATTAATGATGGCATTTTCCAGTTGGCTGACGTCAATCCACGCCGGCCAGGCGGGCGTCTGGGCTTCAATCTCCAGTGTCAGCGTGGCGGGTAACGAGTGGCGCATCAACTCACCCAGATTCTCCAGCAACGTTTTCAGCTCTACCGCATGCGGATGCAAAGATTGTTTACGCGAAAAGGCTAATAGCCGTTGGGTGAGTAGTGCGCCACGCTCCGCCGCTTTGAGCGCCCGGTTGATACGCGGCGCATCGGGAGAATCCGGATTAACCAGATCCAGACTGCCGATAATCACCGCCAGCAGGTTATTGAAATCATGCGCTAACCCGCCGGTCAGTTGCCCCACAGCCTTCAGCTTTTGGCTGTGCAACAGTGCTTCTTCAAGGCCCTGACGTTCGGTTCGATCGATTTCCATTTGCGTGGTTTTTTCTTTCAGCAACCGGGTGGTGTGCTCAAGCGAAGCCGTGTTACGCGCAAAAACGCTAAAAGCACGCGCCAGCTCTCCCAGCTCATCGCGCCGTTGCAGGGCAGGAACACTAACGTCTGATTCACCATGCGCCAGCCGGGTCATCGCACGCGAGATAGCCGTCAGGTTGGAGCCAAGATTACGGTAGATATACCAGCCGGCAAAACCCGTGATCACCACCGCCAGCAGCGCAAAGATCATGATAAACAGCACGCCGGATCGCAATTCATGATGGCTTTGCGCCACCCGCTGTTCGGAGATAATCGCCACCTGTGAGACATACTGGTTGATATCACTGTTGAGGATCGCTACCAGCGCTTTGATATGAAACATATACCAGTTGATCGCCAGATCGCTCTGTTCCAGCGCTGACGAAAGCGGTTCAAGCTTATGTAGCTCCTGATTGAAGTCGTTGAGAATACGGTTAATCAACAGGCTGGCATTGTGCAGTGGCAACGCAGGCATTACATCGTCCAGCTGTTTGATCACCGATCGCGGCGTTGGCGTTTCGATAGCGGCGACGATCAAGCGATCCATTTGCCCCAGCAGCACGTCATCCTGCCCATCGGTGAGTTTTTGCAGATGGCGTAAGTAACTTTGATTCTGGTACAGCGAACTGAGCAATGCGTTACGTTCCAGATGTCGTAACTGACCGCGCTGTAACATGCCTTCCACACTGCTTTGCAACTCATTGCTGCGTTGAATAATTCGCCCAACCAACTCCGGTTCCTGCTGTGCCAGCGGTGCGCTGGCCAGTTGTTCCAGCGAATGTTTTAGCGCCCGCTGGGTCTCCTGTAACCGCTCCGCTTCACCTTTGTATTCCAGCGCCCCCACCACTTGCGAGAGCCGCACCGCCGCCGTTGCCACGTTTGCTGTATCGCGCGCCAGATTCATGCTACCGGTCATATCGTCTACGGTTTGCTGTTGCACCTGTTCCTGAATCTGACTGGCATGCTGAAAACCCAGCACCGCAACGCCACTCACCATCAGCGTGACCGCGACCACCAGCAGGTTAAAGAACAGCAGTCGCCCACGCGCACTGGCGAAAAAGTGACGTCCGGGTTGCGGCATATCACGCTCCATGAAGAAAAATCGCAATATGACAAATATGAACGGCTTCTGACATTTTGCATTTACATTCCTGTGATGGACTGCTGATATCGGCCACCCCGCAGGAGATCCGTTATGAGCAAGACACCGGTTCTGGAAATGCGCAATATTGCCAAAGCATTTGGCAAATTTTATGCGCTGAAAGGGGTCGATTTGACGGTCTGGACCGGTGAGATCCACGCGCTGATGGGCGAAAACGGCGCGGGAAAAAGCACCCTGATGAAGATCCTTGCTGGCGCCTATACCGCCACCAGTGGTGAGATCCTGATTGACGGTCAGCCTTTTCATATTCGTGGGCCAAAGGATGCGCTTAGTGCAGGCATTACGTTGATTTATCAGGAGATGCAGCTCGCACCTAATCTTACAGTAGCGGAAAATATCTTCCTCGGCAGCGAGCTGTCGCGTGGTGGCCTGGTCCAGCGTAAAGAGATGGTGATGCAGGCGCAAAAGGTCATCGACCGGCTTGGCGCGCAGTTTAAGGCCAGCGATCGCGTGATGACACTCACTATCGCCGAACAGCAGCAGGTGGAAATCGCCCGCGCTCTGCACCGTAACAGCCGCATCCTGGTAATGGATGAACCCACCGCCGCACTCTCCTCCCGCGAAACCCACCGCCTGTTTGAGCTGATCATGCGTCTGCGTGATGAAGGCATGGCGATTATCTACATCAGCCACCGTATGGCAGAAGTCTACGAACTGTCGGATCGCGTCAGCGTATTACGCGACGGGCAGTACGTCGGCAGTCTGACCCGCGACAAGCTCAACGCCTCCGAACTGGTACGTATGATGGTGGGCCGCCCTTTAAGCGATCTGTTCAACAAAGAACGCGATATCCCATTAGGCAAAGCGCGTCTGAATGTCCATCACCTGACTGATGGCAACAAAGTCCAGCCATGCAGTTTACTGGTACGTTCCGGGGAGATCGTTGGCCTGGCTGGGCTGGTCGGAGCCGGGCGTTCCGAACTGGCGCAACTCATATTTGGCGTACGTAAAGCGATCAGCGGCATGATTGAAGTGGACGGTGAGCCGGTGGTGATCCACTCCCCGCGCGAAGCCATTGACCACGGTATCGGTTTTCTTACCGAAAATCGCAAAGAACAGGGGCTGTTTTTAGAGCTGGCGGCGGCAGAGAACATCACCATGGCAACCCTGGAACGTGATGCAAACTGGGGCATGCTCAACCGCAAAAAGGCACAGACCATTTCTGATGACGCCATCCAGTTGCTCAATATCCGCGTCCCACATGCTCAGGTTCGCGCAGGCGGTCTGTCTGGCGGTAACCAGCAAAAATTACTGATCTCACGCTGGGTAGCGATTGGCCCACGCATTTTGATCCTTGATGAACCGACCCGTGGTGTGGACGTCGGAGCAAAAAGCGAGATCTACCGGATCATGAACGATATGGCGCGCAAAGGCGTGGCGATCCTGATGATCTCCAGCGAACTGCCGGAAGTCGTCGGCATGAGCGATCGGGTGTATGTGATGCGCGAAGGCAGTATTGCCGGAGAGCTGAACGGACAAAGCATTACTCAGGAAAACATTATGACGCTGGCGACCGGCGTGAACGACTCCCATCATCAGGCGGTGCACCATGACTAATCCAACCACTCCCCAGCAGGTGGCAAAATCGGCCTCCGCAAAAAAAATGCTGATGAGCGATCTGATGCAAACGGTCGGCATTTTACCCATTTTGATCCTGATTGTGGCGGTATTTGGTTTTATCGCCCCAAACTTTTTTACTGAGAGCAACCTGCTCAATATTACCCGTCAGGCATCGATTAACATCGTACTGGCTGCCGGAATGACCTTCATCATTCTGACCGGCGGGATCGATCTCTCCGTGGGCTCCATTCTTGGTACTACCGCAGTCGCGGCGATGGTCGTTTCTCTTATTCCTGAACTGTCCATGCTGTCGATTCCGGCTGCGCTGATGCTCGGTCTGGTTCTGGGGTTGTTTAACGGTGCGCTGGTCGCCTTTGCCGGATTGCCACCGTTTATCGTTACGCTTGGGACCTACACGGCACTACGCGGTGCGGCCTATCTGCTGGCAGACGGGACGACAGTAATTAACTCCAACATTAGCTTTGAGTGGATCGGCAACAACTATCTCGGGCCGATTCCGTGGCTGGTGGTGATTGCCCTGGCGGTGATTGTCGTGTGTTGGTTTATTCTGCGCCGCACCACACTGGGCGTTCATATCTACGCAGTCGGCGGCAACATGCAGGCGGCACGGTTAACCGGCATCAAAGTGTGGCTGGTGCTGCTGTTCGTCTACGGCATGAGCGGTCTGCTTTCGGGTCTTGGCGGGGTGATGAGCGCCTCACGACTGTACAGCGCCAACGGCAACTTAGGCATGGGCTATGAGCTGGACGCCATCGCGGCGGTGATCCTCGGCGGCACCAGTTTTGTCGGCGGAATTGGCACCATCACCGGCACGCTGGTTGGGGCGCTTATTATCGCGACGCTCAATAACGGAATGACGCTGATGGGCGTTTCCTATTTCTGGCAACTGGTGATCAAAGGGGCGGTGATCATCATAGCGGTGCTAATCGACAAATACCGTACCCGACACCATCAAAGTGCATAAGCCAACTTGCCGGATGGCGGCGCAATTGCCTTATCCGGCTTATAACAACAATACCCTACGTGAGGAAACGAGTATGCGTTTGAAGCCATTAGTGACTGCGCTCTGTGCTGGCGCACTGCTTGCTGCTACGCCTTATGTGCAGGCAAAAGAACTGAAATCAATCGGCGTAACGGTGGGCGATCTTGCCAACCCGTTCTTCGTACAGATAACCAAAGGTGCGGAGCTGGAAGCGCGCAAACTGGCGGGTGATGGTGTCAAAGTAACGCTGGTTTCCAGCGGCTACGATCTGGGGCAGCAGGTGTCTCAGATCGACAACTTTATTGCCGCCAAAGTTGACATGATTATTCTTAACGCTGCCGATTCCAAAGGCATCGGACCGGCGGTCAAGCGGGCAAAAGATGCGGGGATCGTCGTGGTCGCTGTTGACGTGGCGGCTGAAGGTGCAGATGCGACCATCACCTCCGATAACACCCAGGCAGGTGAAATGGCCTGTAAGTACATCACCGATCGCCTGAAAGGCAAAGGCAACGTCGTGATCATCAACGGGCCTCCGGTTTCCGCGGTACAGAACCGCGTGGAAGGCTGCCAGACCGAATTCAAACGCCACCCGGACATCAAGGTGCTTTCACATAACCAGAACGCCAAAGGCAGCCGTGAAGGTGGACTGGAGATCATGACTGCATTGCTGGCGGCCAATCCGAAGATCGACGGCGTATTCGCGATTAACGATCCCACGGCGATCGGCGCCGATCTGGCAGCAAAACAGGCGCAACGCAGTGAATTCTTTATTGTTGGTGTTGACGGATCTCCGGACGGAGAAGAAGCACTTAAGCGTGAGAATTCACTGTTTGTGGCGACCCCGGCACAAGATCCGCAAGTGATGGCTGCCAAGGCGGTAGAAATCGGCTATGACATATTACAGGGGAAACCCGCGCCGAAAGAGCCTGTGCTGATCCCGGTGACGATGATCGATAAAAACAACGTCGGTAGCTATAAGGGTTGGACGGTGAAATAACCCCCCACCACGACACTGCCGGATGGCGGCATCAATGCCCTGTCCGGCGTTATAAGGAGAATGCTGCCCATGAAACGCTCCGCAATAAACGAAATTCTCGGCCACACTCGCCAGTTTTTTTCCCTGCACGATGTGCATCTCCCGCCTTTTGCCAGCTTTCCGCCAACCCAATGGCGCAAACTCGATGCCTCCGCATGGAGCGAAGTCTTTGACCTCAAACTCGGCTGGGATGTCACTGCATTCGGTGGCAACAACTTCGCCGCACTGGGATTAACGCTGTTCACCCTACGTAATGGCTCGCCGAAAGGCATGCCTTATGAGAAATGCTACGCCGAAAAAATCATGCATGTCCGTGATGCACAGGTCACCCCAATGCACTTTCACTGGCGCAAGCGCGAAGACATTATCAATCGCGGCGGCGGCAATTTGATTGTTGAACTGTGGAACGCCGATATTCGCGAGCAAACAGAAGCGAGCGACGTCAGCGTGGTCATTGACGGTTGTCGGCAAATCCACTCCGCTGGCAGCCAGTTACGCCTGACTCCAGGGGAAAGCATCTGCCTGACACCCGGTCTGTATCACAGCTTTTGGGCTGAGGAAGGTTTCGGCGACGTACTGGTTGGCGAAGTGTCTTCTGTTAATGACGACGACCATGACAATCACTTTCTGCTGCCGATCGCCCGTTATAACGACATTGAAGAAGATGAACCGGCGCAGTTGGTGCTGTGTAACGAGTATCGCCTGTTCCGTTAACCAAGGAGCGTATTATGCCGTTGATTTCTCTTGCCGATGGCCTCGCCCATGCTCGCGAGCACCGCTATGCCTTAGGGGCTTTTAACGTCCTCGATTCACACTTTCTGCGCGCGCTGTTTGCCGCAGCCAAACAGGAACGTTCACCGTTTATTATCAACATTGCCGAAGTCCACTTTAAATATGTCTCGCTGGATTCGCTGGTCGAAGCGGTGAAATTTGAAGCCGCACGGCATGATATCCCTGTGGTGCTTAACCTTGACCACGGTCTGCACTTTGAGTCAGTCGTCCGGGCACTGCGATTAGGATTCAGTTCAGTAATGTTCGATGGTTCAACGCTGGATTACGAAGAAAACATCCGTCAGACCCGCGAAGTGGTGAAGATGTGTCACGCCGTCGGCGTTTCGGTGGAAGCGGAACTGGGTGCGGTGGGCGGTGATGAAGGCGGTGCGCTGTACGGTCATGCCGACGAATCATTATTTACCGATCCCATGCTGGCACGCGATTTCGTCGACAGAACCGGTATTGACGCGCTGGCAGTTGCTATTGGCAATGCGCACGGCAAGTACAAAGGCGAGCCAAAACTCGACTTCCCGCGTCTGGACGCCATTCGCCAGCAGGCAGCGATCCCGTTGGTACTGCATGGGGGTTCAGGCATCAGTGATGATGACTTCCGCCGCGCGATCGAACTGGGGATTCATAAAATCAACTTTTATACCGGCATGTCACAGGCGGCACTGGCTGCAGTAGAGTCGCGCATGGCCAATCGTCAGCCGCTGTACGATGAATTTGCCGAGCTGTTATTAGGTATTGAAGAGGCCATCACCGATACCGTTTCCGAACAGATGCGCATCTTTGGCAGCGCGGGGCAGGTCTGATGGAACGCAGGGGCATTATCGCCGCGGGCAACATGCTGGTCGATCATGTACATCAGATCGTGCAATGGCCGGAGCGCGGCTGGCTGGCTGAAATAACCCGTAGCGAACGCGCAACGGGCGGTGCGCCGTTAAACGTGCTGCTCACGCTGGCGAAAATGCACACGGGTTTGCCGCTGCAGGCGGTGGGATTGATCGGCCAGGACAGCGACGGGGACTACATCATGGCGATGCTCGAGCAGTATCACGTTAATCGCCAGCACGTACAGCGCACCACCTCAGCCCCTACCTCGATGTCTCAGGTGATGACCGACCCAGGCGGCCAGCGTACTTTTTTCCACTCTCCCGGCGCGAACCGGCTACTGGATTTGCCCGCATTTGGCGCACTTGATACGTCGATGAAAATTTTCCATCTGGGTTATCTGCTGCTGCTCGACAGTCTGGACATGCCAGACGAAGAGTTCGGCACGCGCAGCGCACGATTGTTGGCACAAATGCGTGAGAATGGATTTGAAACATCGCTGGATCTTGTGTCTCGCAAGGGTGATCCACGCTATCAACCACTGGTAATGCCCGCGCTGCGTCATCTGGATTATCTGGTCATCAACGAGCTGGAGGCCGGAGAATTCAGCGGTCTGGAGATCCGCCAGCCCAACGGTGAGTTACATATCCCCCATATCGCCAGCGCCGCGCGTGAACTCCTGGACGCAGGCGTGCGCCAGCGAGTGGTGATCCACTGCCCGGAAGGCGCCTGGGGAGAAACGCCGGATCAGGATGGCGTCTGGATACCGTCACAGTATCTGGCACAGGAGGAGATCGTGGGCAGCGTCGGCGCGGGGGATGCGTTTTGCGCGGGTTTTCTGTACGGCTGCCACGAACGCTGGTCGCTGACGGATAGCGTCAGACTGGCGCACGCCTGCGCACGGGCAAGCTTGCTGTGCGCCAACGCGATTGACGGTGCAAAAACGCTGGAAGAGTTAAAAGCCGGAATGGCTGACGCCTGATGGCGCGACGCTTATCAGGCCTACGGGAAACGTGTAGGCCTGGGTGATAAAATTACGCTGCTTTATCGTGATGCTGCACGTCAGCGGCGAACACATAACCCAGGCCGCGCAGAGTTTTGATCAACGTCGGCTGATGCGGATTGTTCTCTATTTTTCGCCGCAAACGCATAATTAATACATCGATAGTACGGTCAAAGACTTCGACGTTGTCGCTACGCGTTAGCTCCAGTAACTGTTCACGGCTCAGTACCCGACGGGCGTTTTGCGCCAGCGCCAGTAGCAGACTGTACTCGCCTTGCGTCAGATCCACTTTCAACTGTTGGGGGTTATGCAACTGGCAGCCTGTGGTATCAAGATGCCAGCCATTAAAGGAGAGTCCCGTCGTTTGCGGGCCTGTGCTTTCTGCACTGAGCACTCCGACACGCCTGAGCACCGCCTTCACCCGCGCCACCAGCACGCGGGCGTTGAACGGTTTGCCAATGTAGTCATCAGCGCCCATTTCCAGTCCCACAACCACATCTGACTCACTGCCCAGCCCGGTCAACATCACGACCGGCAACCCTGGCCTCATCTTTTGCACCTGTTGCAGCACCATCAACCCGTTGGTATCGGGCAGCATCATATCCAGCAATACCAGAGCAATATCCGGCTGGGTATCAATACAGCGCAACGCCTCCTGCCCGGTATGACAGGCCGTCACAGCAAAGACATGCTCACTCAGCACATCCTGTAACAATGCGCAGATCGCCACGTCATCATCCACAACCAGTATGGCTGGCTTCATTATTCTTCCCCATTTTATGCCAACTCAAATGAGTGTGAATGATTCTGCACAGAGTGACAGCGATAAGGCACAAGGACATGCGGGAAACATAACCTTGGTCACACTGCCAGGCCGTCACACATTTGGAATTCGTCACGTCAAATATGACGACAGCCTGTTTTTCGTCAGGGTTTTGTTCAAAATTCACCCGTAATATCAGTAAATGCCCCTAATAAAAACATGGCATAAAAGATGCATAACTAAAGCGACAAGCGCGTATGCGCGATTTGATTAACTGGAGCGAGACCGATGAAAAAAGTCGTCACGGTTTGCCCATATTGCGCATCAGGTTGCAAAATAAACCTGGTGGTCGATAACGGCAAAATCGTCCGGGCTGAGGCGGCGCAGGGGAAAACCAACCAGGGTACCCTGTGTCTGAAGGGCTACTATGGCTGGGATTTTATTAACGATACCCAGATCCTGACCCCTCGTCTGAAAACCCCAATGATCCGTCGCCAGCGTGGCGGCAAGCTGGAATCTGTATCCTGGGATGAAGCGCTTAATTACGTCGCCGATCGCCTGAGCGCCATCAAAGCGAAGTATGGCCCGGACGCCATTCAGACGACCGGTTCATCTCGCGGCACAGGTAACGAAACCAACTATGTAATGCAAAAATTCGCGCGCGCCGTTATTGGTACCAATAACGTTGACTGCTGCGCTCGCGTCTGACACGGCCCTTCGGTTGCAGGTCTGCACCAATCGGTCGGTAACGGCGCAATGAGTAATGCTATCAATGAAATTGATAACACAGATTTAGTGTTCATCTTCGGGTACAACCCGGCGGATTCCCACCCTATCGTGGCGAATCACGTGATTAACGCTAAACGTAACGGGGCGAAAATTATCGTCTGTGATCCGCGCAAAATTGAAACTGCGCGCATTGCCGACATGCACATCGCGTTGAAAAACGGCTCGAATATCGCGCTACTCAACGCCATGGGACATGTCATTATCGAAGAAAAACTGTATGACCAGGCGTTCGTGGCCTCGCGTACGGAAGGCTTCGAAGAGTACAGCAAGATTGTCGAAGGCTACACGCCGGAGTCCGTCGAAGATATTACTGGCGTTAGCGCTCAGGAAATTCGTCAGGCTGCGCGTATGTACGCATCGGCAAAAAGCGCGGCCATCCTCTGGGGCATGGGTGTTACCCAGTTCTATCAGGGTGTGGAAACCGTGCGTTCACTGACCAGCCTCGCCATGCTGACCGGTAACCTCGGTAAGCCAAGCGTGGGTGTTAACCCGGTCCGTGGCCAGAACAACGTTCAGGGCGCGTGCGACATGGGTGCACTGCCGGATACCTATCCGGGCTATCAGTATGTGAAAGATCCGGCTAACCGCGAGAAATTCGCCAAAGCCTGGGGCGTTGAAAGCCTGCCTGCACATACCGGCTATCGCATCAGCGAACTGCCGCACCGTGCGGCACATGGCGAAGTTCGCGCAGCGTACATTATGGGTGAAGATCCATTACAGACCGATGCTGAACTCTCCGCGGTGCGCAAAGGCTTTGAGGATCTGGAACTGGTCATTGTGCAGGATATCTTCATGACCAAAACAGCCGCTGCCGCAGACGTTATTTTACCGTCTACGTCATGGGGTGAGCATGAAGGCGTTTTCTCCGCAGCTGACCGTGGCTTCCAGCGCTTCTTTAAAGCCGTTGAGCCGAAGTGGGACCTGAAAACGGACTGGCAGATTATCAGTGAAATCGCTACCCGTATGGGCTATCCGATGCACTACAACAACACCCAGGAAATCTGGGATGAGTTGCGTCATCTGTGCCCTGATTTCTACGGTGCCACTTACGAGAAAATGGGCGAGCTGGGTTATATCCAGTGGCCGTGTCGCGACACCTCAGATGCCGACCAGGGTACGTCTTACCTCTTCAAAGAGAAGTTCGACACCCCGAACGGCCTGGCGCAGTTCTTCACCTGCGACTGGGTAGCGCCAATCGATAAACTCACCGAAGAGTACCCAATGGTACTGTCTACGGTGCGTGAAGTTGGCCACTACTCTTGCCGCTCCATGACCGGCAACTGTGCAGCGCTGGCTGCACTGGCGGATGAACCGGGCTATGCCCAGATCAACACCGCCGACGCTGAACGTCTGGGTATTCAGGATGAAGATCTGGTGTGGGTTAACTCTCGCAAGGGTCGAGTTATCACCCGCGCGGCAGTGAGTGACCGTCCGAACAAAGGTGCGATTTACATGACCTACCAGTGGTGGATTGGGGCATGTAATGAACTGGTAACCGAGAACTTAAGCCCGATTACCAAAACGCCGGAGTATAAGTACTGTGCCGTCAACGTTGAACGCATTGCCGATCAGCGTGCTGCCGAACAATACGTTATTGATGAGTACACCAAGCTGAAAGCCAGCCTGCGCGAAAGCGCAATGGGTTAAGCTTGTCTCTACGGCCTCCATTCGGAGGCCGTTTTTTTATGCAAATAATCTCTCTATACTGTTCATTCCCTACACTAAATCTAAAAATAAGATGAAACGACTTTTCGCCTTAATGGTGTTAATCACATGCTTTGTCCATGCCGAAGAGCCTGGTAGCCAGTTTCTGCAGGCTGCCGAATCCGGAGACCGACGTGCGCAATACTTCCTCGCTGATACCTGGTTTAGTTCCGGCGATTTGAGCAAAGCCGAATACTGGGCGCAAAAAGCCGCCGACAACGGTGATGCAGATGCCTGGGCCTTACTGGCGCAAATTAAGATAACCAATCCGGTCAGTCTGGATTACCCGGAAGCCAAAACGCTGGCCGAAAAAGCCACTCAGGCTGGCAGTAAGGCCGGGGAAATCACGCTGGCGCGGATTCTGGTGAACACTCAGGCGGGGCGACCAGATTATCCCAAAGCCATTACGTTGCTACAAAATGCATCCGAGAATCTGGAAAGCGATTCAGCTGTTGATGCACAAATGCTGCTAGGGCTGATTTATGCCAACGGTGTGGGCATACCCGCAGATGATGAGAAAGCGACATGGTATTTCAAACGCAGTTCTGCCATTTCGCGTACCGGTTATTCCGAGTACTGGGCGGGGATGATGTTCTTAAACGGCGAGCAGGGCTTTATCGAGAAGAATAAACAGAAGGCTCTGCACTGGCTGAATCTGAGCTGTACGGAAGGATTTGATACCGGCTGCGAGGAGTTTGATAAGTTAACGAACGGCTAGTTTTGAGTTGCCGGATGAACGTAGTCGTTATAGGCCTGATAAGCGTAGCGCCATCAGGCAACCCAGAGCAGGTTGCCGGATGGCGGCGTTGCCTTATCCGGCCCTACAAGGCGGTCTTCTCAAATTTCCCCAGCACCTCACGCTCATAGGCCAGCGCTTTTTTGCGGTCAAATTTGTGTTCCCATTTCGCAATAACCAGTACTGCCAGCGCGTTACCCACCACGTTCAGTGCGGTACGCGCCATATCGAGGATACGGTCGACACCGGCAATGAACGCCAGACCTTCAAGTGGAATCCCCACGCTGCCAAGCGTAGCCAGCAGCACGACAAAAGATACGCCCGGCACGCCTGCGATCCCTTTCGACGTCACCATCAACGTCAGCACCAGCACGATTTCCTGCCACAATGACAGATCAATACCGTACAACTGAGCGATAAAGATAGCGGCGATACTCTGGTACAGCGTCGAACCATCAAGGTTGAATGAATAACCGGTCGGCACCACGAAGCTGGTGATCGACGCCGGAGCGCCATAGGCTTCCATCTTCTCAATAATACGCGGCAGCACGCTCTCGGAACTGGCGGTGGAATAGGCCAGAATCAACTCGTCTTTCAGAATACGAATCAGGATCCAGATGCTCAGCCCACACACGCGTGCCACGATACCCAGTACGACCAACGCGAAGAACAGGATGGCGAAATGCACCAGCAGTACCAGCTTCGCCAGCGGCCACAGGGATGCAAAACCGAAGTTTGCAACGGTAACGGCAATCAACGCAAAAACACCGACCGGCGCATAACGCATCACCATGTGCGTCACTTTAAACATGGTTTCAGAGATGGAGCGAAACACGGTAACCAGCGGTTCGCGGTGGGTTGCTGGCAGAGAAGACAACCCTAAGCCAAACAGCACCGAGAAGAAGATAATCGGCAGCATTTCGCCTTTTGCCATTGATGCAACAATGTTGGTCGGCACCAGTGACAAAATAGTGCCCATCAGGCCATGCGCGTGGCTCTGCACTTCTGCGGTTGTGCTTTGATATTTCGAAATATCCACGGTCGCCAGTTGCGACATATCAACGCCGGTACCGGGCTGGAATACGTTCGCCAGCGTGATACCGAGGATGATCGCAACGGTGGTGATCACTTCGAAATAGATAATGGTTTTTGCGCCAATACGACCCAGTTGTTTTGCATCACCGACCCCGGCGATACCTACAATCAGCGTTGAGATAACAATCGGAACTACGATCATTTTGATCAGGTGGATAAAGATATCGCCTGCCGGGGACAGCAGGTTTAACACCAGCCATTCTCGGCTGTCACTATGGTAATGCAGGTAACTCCCTAGCAAAATGCCCAGCACCATGGCGATCAAAATCTGCCAGGCCAGGCTGACTTTCAAATTTTTCATAACAACGGACTTCCTCGGTGGAGCGCTATTCCACATGCAGTGTGTGGTAATAGTACATACTGAAAGGGTATGAATTGTGTTGCGTTCGTTTATGGAGTTTTTTAACGCTTATTATCATTATCATTTGCGTGCTATCTCGCGCAACCCTCCAGGAACAGAGCCTTCAGCTGAATTTATGCATAAAAATGCAATTTTATCGGGATAACGATGAATAACTTTTTGTTATAAAAGAATTTTAATATGTTCAAAAATGAAGAAGTCATGGCGTGAGTTTTTTTTGCTCATTTGTTCGTTCGCCTGTTTTTTAAACAGCAAAAACGATGCAAATCACAAAAAAACAATTTTATTTCTGCCGATTCTGCAACAACTTCGCCATATTGATAGAGTCAATCAACTGCACACGATTCACCCTTGGTGAGTTTAAATCCAGTACTTTTTGCCACTGCGAAATAGCCTGATCGTAATCAGCCTGCATAAACGCATCGGAAGCCAGAAGCATCAACGCGGTGACTTCACTGGCGTCCAGCGCCAGGGCTTTATCTATCATTTCACGGGTTTTCGGTGTCATGTGCTGCCCGGCCTGATAGTACAACACCGTCGCCAGAGCCGAGTAGATTTCAGCGTTTTCGCCGCGTAAACGCAGCGCCTGTTCATAGACCAGCAGCGCATTATGATACGCATTTTGCCAGAGATAATACTCACCAAGCAGCGCCCACTGCGCGCTGTCCTGCGGGTTAGCGCGGATTTTCTCCTGCAGGGATAGTAGCTGTTTTTCCTGCACATTTTCAGCAGAAAAGGCGTGTAAAGGGTCCGCCAGACGCGCCTGTTCCACGCGGATCGCCTGCCATTTTGGCATCAGAAAATAAGCCCCCACGCAGGCTGCTGCCACCAGCATGACCGAGACACTCAGCCACTTCAGCGGAAGCCGACGTGATGAGGTAACAAGCCGCGATGGTTCTGCCAGATCATGGCTCAGCTCCTGCTGTAACTGCTCCGCCTCGGGTTGTGCCAGTAGCCGCTGAGCCTGCTGTTGGCTGTGACGCAGTAATATTACACTGACCTGATGCAGACTCATTTACGTTCTCCGCGGTTACGTTGGCTGACTCTCACCCGCCACAGGATAATCCCTCCCAGCAACAACAGGACGCACGGCAATGCCCACAGCAGCAGCGTTTGTCCAGTCAACGGGGGGTTATAGCGCACAAAATCGCCGTAACGCTCAGTCATCCAGGTGGTGATTTCCTCCTCGCTTTTCCCCTCTTCCACCATACTGTAAACCTGATGACGCATACTGACCGCCACTGGCGCATTGGATTCCAGTAAGTTTTGGTTCTGGCACTGGGGGCAGCGTAGTTGGCTGGCAATAAATAGCGCTTTTTCCTGCTGTTGCGGGTTTTCAAAGCGCCAGGTATCCACAATCTGAGCATGGCCGCTAAAGGGCAGAAAAATCAGCACTGCCAGCAGTAACATCGTTTTGCCGGATGATGGCGTCGAAGCCTTATTCAGCTTGTCTGATTCATCACACACAGGAGCGATAAGCGCAGCATCATCAGGCAACAATCCAGGATGCTTCCTCCCTCGCCATCCGCTGAGCAGCGCACCGAGTACCATCAACAACCCGCCGCCCCATACCCAACGCACGCCGGTCTGAATGTAAAAGCGCATCGCATATCTCTCTTCCCCGGTTTTTTCGCCCATCACCGCATACCAGTCATGAAGCAGATCCCAGCGAATGCCCGGCTCCATCATCTGTTGACGCCGTGCCGCATAAAAACGTCGCTCTGGCACAACGCTGCCGATGTGCTGCCCATCTTCTGAGATAACGATTCGCGCTTTTTCGGTGGTGTAGTTCCCGTGTGCGGCAAGATCGAGGCGATCAAAACGAAACGTATAACCTGCCAGTTCAACCTGTTCCCCGGGGCTTAAATTAAGGCTTATCTCGTGCCGACTGCCGCTGGAGAAGATGATCCCCGCAGCGAATACCAGCACACCGGTGTGCGCCAGCAATGCCGGAAGCTGGCGGCGTAGCGCCTCCAGAGGCTGAAACCAGAGTCGCACCATTACCGCAGCGACCAGCCCACCAGCCATTGCGTCCAGCGTACCCAGCGACCAGCACAGCGCAGCCACCAACAAACCAATGGCAAATGGCCAGACCCGTCGGCGCAAGGAAATACGTGCAGAGCGTTTCCAGAACCCGCCCGCCGACAGACCAAGCACCACCAGCATGAGCAGGCCGAACGGCAGCGTGGCACGATTAAAATAAGGTGCGCCAACGGAGAGTCGTCCCCAACCAAACAGGCCATAAATCATCGGATAGAGCGTACCGATCAGCACGATTAGCAGCACTGCGCAAAAGAGCAGCAACGCCGCCAGAATCGACATCTCGCGCGACCAGCCGCCAAAACGCGCAGCCTGGTGGACATCCCGCGCCCGCCAGGCATACAGACCAAGTGATGCCAGGCTTAGCACGGTAAACAGCGCGAACAGCGGCGCGGCGCGGACGTTATCCAGTGCGAAGGCGTGGACAGAAACCAAAATACCGGAACGTACAATCAGCGTACCCAGCAGCGATAATATCAGCGTCACAATCGCCAGCAGCAGCGACCAGTGGCGGAAGATTCCTCGCTGGCAAGTGACATACAGGCTATGCAGCAACGCGCTGGCAGAAAGCCAGGGTAATAAAGAAGCGTTTTCAACCGGGTCCCAGAACCACCAACCGCCCCAACCCAGCTCGCAATACGCCCACCAGGAACCGAGGATGATACCCAACGTCAGAGCGCACCAGCCAGGCAGCGCCCAGCGCCAGCATACCCAGGCGGTCGCCGCGCTAAAGCTCCCGCGTAGCAGCGAAGCCAGCGCTACGCCAGCCGCCACCATCAGGCCACCGTAGCCAAGATAGAGCAGCGGCGGGTGGAAGATAAGTCCAGGGTGTTGCAGCATCGGATTAAGGTCGCGCCCTTCAATCGCTGGCGGGAAGATACGCACAAACGGATCAGACCACACCACCACAAACAGCAGGAGCAGAGCTGTCATGATTGACAGAACGCTGAGAGTCAGCGGAAACAGCGTGTCCGGTTCCCGCCGATAGCGCCAGGCGAACAGCGCACTCCAGCCGGAAAGAAACAGTACCCACAACAGGAGCGATCCTTCATGACCGCCCCATACCGCCGCAAGTTTTAACCCCCACGGCAGCAGGCTGTAACTATGCTGGGCAACGTAAACAACGGAGAAATCGCTGGTCAGAAAACAGAAAGCCAGAATGGCAAAAGCCAGCAGCAGCAGTGTAAATTGCGTCCATACGCCAACGCTTGCCAGACGCATCACGCCCTGCCAGCGCAGGCGAACACCCACCAGCGCGGCAAGCGGGGTCAACACGTTGACCCCGAGACTTAACAGCAGTGCCAGAAAACCGGCTTCAGGAAGGAATATTTCCAGAAATCACCCTACCTTATGCAACTGTAAGCTGGCCTGCGTACAGAATAAAAAAGCGCAGTAACAGCACTCCTGTCAGACTGGCGCCACACACCGCCAGAACGCCGTGAAACGTCGAGCTACGATTAGCCCAGGGTTTCAGCAGCATCGGTAGTATCAGCCCAAGCCCGGCAACGCCAAGCCAGAACCACCAGGTCCAGAAACCACCACCCAGCGCTGCTGCCAGTGCACGCATTTTGCCGTCATCGCCTAATGCCAGCCCCACAAAGAACGCTGCCAGCAGGAAGATCTCCAGCCAGACAACCGGGGTTTCCATACGGTGAACAAAGTGCGCCTCAGTACTGTGCGGGTTGCTGCGATGGCGTAATGCCATGGCAATTAACGCAACCGCCGCCCCGGAGGAGATCCCGGAGAACAGGAACAGGACCGGCAGGATCGGGTTATTCAGGAACGGATAGGATTTCAGCGCCGACAGCAGGAACCCGGTATATGCCCCGAGCAGTACCGCCAGCACCAGCATTACTGTTTCCAGCAGACGATGGAACGGCGTTATCAGCGCCAGCAGTTTCTGCACGATACTCAGACGCGGGATGAAGCGCTGTTGCAGGGCAATAACATCTTTTTCGAAGATTTTTGCCAGCCACAACACCAGCACCACCATGTACAACTGAAACAGCATGACCCCCATCGACATCACCGAAGTGAAGCTGTAGTGGAACATCAGTTTCCAGAAGGTCCACGGTCGCGTCAGGTGGAATACCAGAATCAACAGACCAAGAATAATCGCTCCCGGCCCGAGTACCAGCGTGGTGCGCAGCAGCGTACTGTCGGCACCGCCCGCTTCCGGGTGCAGCCGTCGCAGCAATACCGACAACGTCACCAGTCCAGCGGATATGCCAATCAGAAACAGATAGATGGCAATGGGCCAATCCCACACCAGTGATTCAAAATGAAAAGCAGAAGCGGGTGTCATTGGCTCACCTCCCCATATTTAAAGGGAACGCGGTAGACCTTCGGTTTTGTGCCCAGCGCCAGCTTGTAACGGTAGGTGTTTTTCTGGTGCAACAAACGAGAGATGTCGCTGTTGGGATCGTCCAGATTACCGAACGTCAACGCTTTCGTCGGACACGACTCAACGCAGGCAGGCTGTTTGCCCGCTTTCAGGTTGGTTTTCCGACAGAAATCGCATTTATCCGCCGTCTTATTGACCGGGTGGATAAATCGCACACGGTAAGGACAAGCGGCAATGCAATACTGGCAGCCGACGCAAAGATCCGGGTTTACATCCACAATCCCGGTGGCGGCATCGCGATACGACGCCCCCGTCGGGCAGACGTCAACACAGGGAGCATGATCGCAGTGCTGGCAAGAGTGACGGAAGAAGCGGTACTTCACATCGGGAAACGTCCCCAGCGGCTCACTACGAATAATCGTCAGACGCGAGACGCCTTCTGGCACGTTGTTGACTTCCCGACAGGCATCCATACAGGCAGTGCAGCCGATGCATAATGACTCATCATGTATCATGCCGTAACGGACGCCGTTGATATTCAACGTCTTCGCCACAACGCGTCCCGCCGTCCCGCTCACAGCCACCAGCGCGCTGACGCCGGTGATAAACTGGCGACGAGAGCAACTCATGGATGCTCCTTAAGCAAGGGAATAGACGCCGGGTTAAAGTTTGGATTGTTACGCTGATCGCTGTGGCAATCGACGCAAATCTTAATCCGTCCTTTATCGCTTAGCGTCTGCATCGTGTCTTGCTTCGGATGCAATGAGTGACAGCTGGCACAGGCCACTTTAGTCACGTGGACATCATGCGGCCAGAACGCTTTTTGCAACTGCTCAGGTAGGTGGCAGGACATACAGACGCTGTTCTGTTGCTCCACGTTGTACATCGGCTCATTAAAGCGCATCACATCCTTCACCCCTTCACGGTGATTCGGGGATGGCTGGCCGTGACAGTTGGTACAGGTAACCGGCAGTTTATTATTCGGGTTGATGACTTGTGCATGTTTACCATGCATGCCTTCAGTGTCTGGCTTATGACAATCCAGACAGGCGGCATCCGGGTTACGCTGTTGGGTTACCGTCCAGCGTTGCTCCGATTCCTGTGGCGTTGGCGTGGCGGTTATCCCGCACAGGCTCCAGAACAGGCCTGACGCCAGCACCCCAGCAGTTAATAACGAACGTAATACGCTCATATTCACTCCGTTGAGTTATCCGCCCCTTGCGAGGCGGAATGGGGTTATTGGCTTAACAGACCGTTTTTACGTGCCTGGTCTTCCCATTGCGGAATCACCGTTTTGATGAAGTCCTGCTTCTCAGCATTGATTTGCTGCATATTCAGACCAATCGCCTGCTGGGCTTTCTCCTTGGTGGAGATATCCGGCAGAGGGATTTCATGAGTGATGCCTTTGGTCGCCAGCAGACGTACCAGTTTGGTGCGTGCATCAGCGGCTTTATCCATCGCGCTACCCAACATACGCAGACCTTCTTCCGGCGCGTGCATGTGAATACCGTGTGAAGCAATCGACAGATCCCAGCGCCATTGTGCATGGCGAATATCTTCCAGAATCGGCTTCATTTCAGCTTCCGTCGCGCCCGCATCCCATGCAGCTTTTGCTTCAAAGTGCGCATGAACCAGTTGATCCTCAACTTTGATTTTCAGGTCATGAATCGCTTGTTTACGCTCAGCAACCACTTTTTGCAGTGAGGCTTTATCCTGGGTGTGGCAGTTAGCGCAGGTCTGAGGGAAGTTATCGAACGGGTTACCAATTTTATGGTCGGTATAGATCTTGCCTTCGGCGTTCTGTACTTTCGGCATGTGACAGTCAATACAGGTCACATTGTTCTTGCCATGAATGCCCACGCTCCAGGTTTCATATTCCGGGTGCTGCGCTTTCAGCATTGGCGTTTTAGACAGAGAGTTGGTCCAGTCGGAGAACGCGATGGCGTCGTAGTATTTCTCCATGTTCTCAACTTTCATGCCCTCATCCCACGGGAACTTAACGGCTTTGTTTTTACCGTCAAAGTAGTACTCCACGTGGCACTGACCGCAAACCATTGACTGCTGGTCAAAGCGACCGGCTTTATCAAACGGTTTGCCAATCGTTTCCATGGCGCGTTCCGCGTAAGGGCGAGACAGCGTCAATTCAGGCTTCCCTTTGGCGAAATCTGGCGATGCGGTGTTATGGCAATCGCCGCAGCCTAAGTTGTTAACAATTTCAGGGCCGCCACGCGCCCATTTGCCGTGAAAGTAACCGTCTTCCCCGTCTTTCTGGATCAGACGTGCCACATCCGGGCTTTTACAGCTCCAGCAGGCCATCGGCAGCGGACCATCTTCTGCCGTTTTTGGCGCGCCGGTACGTAAGGTTTCACGCACATCGGTAACCGCGTACGCGTGCCCACGCGGTTTGTTGTAATCGCGGGAGAAAGGATATCCCGCCCACAGGATCACCAGTCGAGGATCTTCTGCCAGCGCATCTTCACGAGCTGACTGCTCCGACGTGGCTTTCCAGGAGAGATATTGATCGGGATGCTGAGGGGCGAAGGTTTCATTCTTCGCTTCAACGGTGACGGTCTTTGCGGGTACAGGGGTTTGTTCAGCGTTAACAACAGATATAAATAAAAACGGTAATATCAGGCTGAAGAAACGGCGTACGCGTGATTTTGTCCTTGCCATAGGGGTCTCATCCAGATGACGCCATTACTTTCAATGGCGGTTCTTTTATTGTTTTCCATAACAGCAACCACACGAATACTGTCATGACATTGCTCCACCCTATTTGTAACAAGAAACCCCACAAGAAATGTTGTTTTTAATCAATTGTAAGTGTATGTAAAATACCACTTTAGAGTTATTCACCCCCTTCTGAGCCTCACTCTTTTGTCTATTTTCGATACGGATCACCTTTTCAACAATTTATTGATAACTGCATGTTATTACGAGATTTAATCAATTTTTGCTAGTTCCCTTCAAAAATCAGTTTGCCGCTAATTTGCACAATTCCTTTATTGCGTGATCTGCCGCGCAAATACTAAACAAAAACGCCAAAGCCCCTACATTTAACGTTTGTGCGACATATTATTAACATCCTACAAGGAGAACAAAAGCCATGAGCCAAATACACAAACACGCTATTCCCGCAAATATTGCGGACCGTTGCCTGATAAACCCGGAGCAGTACGAAGCGAAATACCAGCAGTCCATTACCGATCCCGACACATTTTGGGGCGAGCAGGGAAAAATTCTTGATTGGATCAAACCGTACAGCAAGGTTAAGAACACCTCTTTTGCACCTGGCAACGTATCCATAAGATGGTACGAAGACGGCACGCTGAATCTGGCGGCGAACTGCCTTGACCGTCATCTGCTGGAAAATGGCGATCGCACCGCCATTATTTGGGAAGGCGATGATGCCACCCAAAGCAAACATATTACTTATCGCGAACTGCATCGCGATGTCTGCCGTTTTGCCAATACCCTTCTGGATTTGGGGATTAAAAAAGGCGACGTCGTGGCTATTTATATGCCAATGGTTCCGGAAGCTGCGGTTGCCATGCTGGCCTGCGCCCGCATTGGCGCTGTGCATTCGGTTATCTTCGGCGGTTTCTCACCAGAAGCCGTTGCCGGACGTATCATTGACTCAAATTCACGCCTGGTAATCACCGCTGATGAAGGTGTGCGCGCCGGACGCGGCATCCCACTGAAAAAGAATGTGGATGATGCGCTGAAAAACCCGAACGTGAAAACCGTTGAACATGTAGTGGTCCTCAAACGTACTGGTGGGAAGACAGACTGGCAGGAAGGTCGTGACCTGTGGTGGTCCGATCTTATTGAAAAAGCGAGTCCTGAGCATCAGCCGGCAGAAGTGAACGCGGAAGATCCGCTGTTTATCCTGTATACCTCCGGCTCCACCGGTAAACCGAAAGGCGTGCTACACACCACTGGCGGTTATCTGGTTTACGCGGCGACGACCTTTAAGTATGTCTTTGATTATCATCAGGGGGATATCTACTGGTGTACCGCTGATGTGGGCTGGGTTACCGGACACAGCTATCTGCTGTACGGCCCGCTGGCCTGCGGTGCAACGACGCTGATGTTTGAAGGCGTACCAAACTGGCCAACGCCTGCGCGTATGTCGCAGGTTGTGGACAAGCACCAGGTGAATATTCTCTATACCGCACCAACCGCAATTCGCGCCCTGATGGCAGAAGGTGATAAAGCGATTGAAGGTACTGACCGTTCATCGCTGCGTATTCTGGGATCGGTGGGCGAGCCTATCAACCCGGAAGCGTGGGAGTGGTACTGGAAGAAGATTGGTAACGAAAAATGCCCGGTCGTCGATACCTGGTGGCAGACCGAAACCGGTGGCTTCATGATCACCCCACTGCCGGGTGCAACCGAGCTGAAAGCCGGATCCGCGACGCGCCCGTTCTTTGGTGTGCAACCCGCCATCGTTGATAACGAGGGTAATCCGCTGGAAGGCGCTACCGAAGGCAATCTGGTTATTACCGACTCCTGGCCGGGTCAGGCGAGAACCCTGTTTGGCGATCACGAGCGCTTCGAGCAGACCTACTTCTCCACCTTCAAGAATATGTACTTCAGCGGCGACGGCGCGCGTCGTGACGAAGATGGGTATTACTGGATCACCGGACGCGTTGATGACGTGCTGAACGTCTCCGGTCACCGTCTGGGTACGGCGGAAATCGAGTCGGCGCTGGTGTCGCATCCGAAAATCGCCGAAGCCGCGGTAGTCGGTATTCCACATAACATCAAAGGCCAGGCGATCTACGCTTACGTCACACTCAACCACGGCGAAGAGCCGTCACCTGAGTTGTACGCTGAAGTTCGCAACTGGGTGCGTAAAGAAATTGGCCCGCTGGCAACGCCAGATGTGCTGCACTGGACTGACTCACTACCGAAAACCCGCTCCGGCAAAATCATGCGCCGTATTCTGCGCAAAATTGCGGCGGGCGATACCAGCAATCTGGGCGATACCTCGACCCTCGCCGATCCAGGCGTGGTAGAGAAACTGCTCGAAGAGAAGCAGGCTATCGCGATGCCATCCTAACAAAGTCCTGAAAATGCCGGATGGCGACGCCAAAACGTCTTATCCGGCCTACAAATCTGACCCTACCCTCTCTTCACCGGGAGGGAAATATAAAAACCTCCCCCAAAGGATTTCGCGTTACAGGAAGGCGACAAACGAGCACATCCCCAAGAACAGAGTTCACTATGTCACTGGGGTGGGTGAGTGCGGCCAACAAGCCTGTAACGCGAAAGACGCAGGGGGACCTCTGGAGAGCTCTGTGATGAATGACAATATTTATCAGCGGATAGAAGACAGTGCGCGTTTCAGGGAATTAGTTGAAAAAAGGCAACGGTTTGCCGCTGTTCTGTCCATCATCATGCTGGTGGTTTATATCAGCTTTATTTTACTGATTGCCTTTGCGCCTGGCTGGCTGGGAACGCCGCTGCATGCGGGAACCAGCGTTACCCGGGGTATTCCGATTGGGGTGGGCGTGATCCTTATCTCCTTCATTCTGACCGGGATCTATATCTGGCGGGCAAACGGTGAATTCGATCGTCTTAACAATGCGGTTCTGCACGAGGTTAAAGCATCATGAAGAGAGTCCTGACGGCGCTTGCCGCCACGCTGCCCTTCGCCGCAAATGCGGCGGATGCTATTAGCGGTGCAGTCCAACGCCAGCCAACCAACTGGCAGGCGATTGTTATGTTCCTGATCTTCGTCGTCTTTACGCTCGGTATTACCTACTGGGCCTCTAAACGCGTACGGTCGCGTAACGACTATTACACCGCTGGCGGCAATATCACCGGCTTCCAGAACGGGCTGGCGATTGCTGGCGACTATATGTCAGCAGCCTCGTTTCTCGGGATTTCCGCGCTGGTCTTTACCTCTGGCTATGACGGTCTGATTTACTCGCTGGGCTTCCTGGTCGGCTGGCCAATCATTCTGTTCCTGATTGCTGAACGTCTGCGTAACCTTGGTCGTTACACCTTTGCTGACGTCGCCTCTTATCGCCTGAAACAAGGGCCAATTCGTATTCTGTCTGCCTGCGGTTCACTGGTGGTGGTGGCGCTGTACCTGATTGCCCAGATGGTAGGCGCCGGTAAACTTATCCAGTTGCTGTTCGGTCTGAACTATCACATTGCCGTGGTGCTGGTTGGCGTACTGATGATGATGTACGTGTTGTTCGGCGGCATGCTGGCAACTACGTGGGTGCAAATCATCAAAGCCGTACTGCTGTTGTTCGGCGCCAGCTTTATGGCATTCATGGTGATGAAACACGTCGGCTTCAGCTTCAACAACCTGTTCACCGAAGCCATGGCGGTACACCCGAAAGGGTCGGCCATTATGAGTCCTGGCGGGCTGGTAAAAGATCCGATCTCCGCGTTGTCGTTGGGACTCGGGTTAATGTTCGGTACTGCAGGATTGCCACATATTCTGATGCGCTTCTTCACGGTCAGCGATGCCCGCGAAGCGCGTAAGAGCGTGTTCTATGCCACCGGTTTTATGGGTTATTTCTACATTCTGACCTTTATCATCGGCTTTGGCGCCATCATGCTGGTCGGTGCTAATCCGGTGTACAAAGACGCGGCTGGCGCGCTGATTGGCGGTAATAACATGGCGGCGGTGCACCTGGCGAATGCGGTAGGCGGCAACCTGTTCCTCGGCTTTATCTCAGCCGTGGCATTTGCCACCATTCTGGCGGTGGTTGCCGGTCTGACGCTGGCAGGCGCATCAGCAGTTTCTCACGACCTGTATGCTAACGTGTTCCGCAAAGGCGCAACCGAGCGTGACGAACTGCGTGTTTCAAAAATTACTGTGCTGGTACTGGGCGTGATCGCTATCGTGCTCGGCGTATTGTTTGAAAATCAGAACATCGCCTTCATGGTGGGTCTGGCCTTCGCTATCGCTGCCAGCTGTAACTTCCCAATCATTCTGCTTTCTATGTACTGGTCAAAACTGACCACGCGAGGCGCTATGTTGGGTGGCTGGTTAGGTCTGTTGACGGCAGTAGTGCTGATGATTCTTGGCCCGACTATTTGGGTGCAAATTCTCGGCCACGAAAAAGCTATTTTCCCGTATGAATACCCGGCGCTGTTCTCTATCAGCGTTGCGTTCCTCGGGATTTGGTTCTTCTCCGCTACGGATAACTCAGCAGAAGGTAACCGTGAGCGGGAGCAGTTCCGTGCTCAGTTCATCCGTTCCCAGACCGGGTACGGTGTAGAGCAGGGTCGCGCGCACTAACTAATAGTCTCTCTCCTCCTCCGGCCTGCGGGTCGGAGGAGTTCATTTTCTCTCAAAACATCAATGTAGCCACCAGCGGTGCGACCAGAACCATCACCACACCGGAGAGCATCATCACCAGACTGGCGACAACCCCCTCCTGCTGACCAAGTTCATAAGAGCGCGCCGTACCCGCACCGTGGGACGCCGCACCAAATCCCGCCCCTTTCGCCATACCTTCGCGAATAGAGAGCCGCAGAAACAGCACATCGCCGACCGCCATACCGAACACGCCAGTAACTACTACGAACAACGCCACCAGATCCGGTTGACCGCCTAACGGCTCCGCCGCCGCCAGCGCAAACGGTGTGGTGACAGAGCGTACTGCCAGACTGCGTTGGATCTCATCGGGTAACATGAACAAACGTGCCAGCCAGACGGAGCTGGTCACAGCCACCAGCGTTGCTGTGACAACACCTGCTGTCAGAGACATCCAGTGGCGCTTAATCACCGCGAGATTATCGTAAACCGGAACGGCAAAAGCGATGGTCGCCGGGCCTAACAGCCACAGCAGCCAGTGAGATTCACCAATATAGTTTTGCCAGGAAATGTGGCCAAAAACCAGCATCAGTACCAACAGGGCCGGTGTAAGAACCAGCGGCATCAGCGGTAATTTACGAAAGCGGCGATACAAACGCTTGTTGGCAAAATAGATACCCAGCGTTATCACCAGACAAAGCACGCTTAACTGGAAGTTACTCACGGTTTAACCTGCTCATTTCATAGCGATACACTTTATCTACTACCCATGCGGTTGCACCAAGTACCATCAGCGTACTGATCGCAATAACAGCAAAAATGCGCCAACCATCGACCAGCAACAGTTGCGTATAGTTCACGACAGCCACAACAGCCGGAACAAAAAACAGCAGCATTTCAGCCAGTAACCAGCGGGCGCCTGCACGTATCCAGTTAAGTGGGATAACCCGGCAGACAATCAACGCCAACATCAAAATCATCCCTACCAGATTGGCAGGAAGCGGCAGGTGTAGCCAGGAGACAAGATATTGGGCAAAAACAAATAAACCTGCGTACAACAGTACCTGAACGGGTATCTGGAGTCGGTGAATAACGGCAGGCGTCACGCGGCTTATCGCCACAGCCATGAGGGAATGTCCTTAAAAAATAGAGAGCGCCAGTATAGAGAGCCTCCCCCCAGGACTGAAATGAATTAAACTCATTGCAGGCATAGTCTTAAGGAATAATCATGGATATCAGAACGCTGCGATATTTTGTTGAGGTAGTACGTCAGCAGAGTTTCACCCGCGCAGCGGAGAAGCTCTTTGTCACCCAACCCACCATCAGCAAAATGTTGAAGAACCTTGAAGACGAGCTTAATTGCACGCTGTTAATTCGTGACGGACGTCGGCTGTTGTTGACCGACACCGGACAGGTGGTGTTTGAGCGTGGTCTGGCGATCCTGGCCGAATTTCGGCAACTCGAAGCAGAACTCAGCGACATTAACCATCTCAATAAAGGGATCCTGCGACTCGGGATCCCCCCGATGGTCGGCATGCTTATGGCGGGGCCAATCAGCCTGTTTCGCCAGCGCTATCCCGGCGTGGAACTGAAGGTATCTGAATTTGGCGGCTTAACCGTCCAGCAGGCAGTGATGAATGGCGATCTGGACGTGGCAATGACGGCGCTACCGGTCGAAGAAGAGAGCGGACTGGCAACCTTACCGCTTTTCAGCCACCCACTCTGCGTACTTGTGCCACGATCCGGCCAGTGGACAACCTGCGATTCCATTTCACCCGAAGCACTGGCTGAGCATCCGTTACTGATTTACAACGAAGATTTTGCTCTCAGCCGTCAGCTACTTGAACTGTTTAATCAGCACAACGTTAAGCCGCGAATCGCGGTGCGTAGCGGGCAGTGGGACTTTCTGGCGGCGATGGTGCAAGCCGGGGTCGGGATCGCTATTTTGCCAGAGCCGATCTGCCAGCGGCTGGATAAGCAGACGCTGCGCTGGATCCCGCTGGAAAGTAATTTACGCTGGCAGTTGGGCATGATTTGGCGTGAAGGTGTGTATCTGTCGCACAGCGCCCAGGCGTGGCTGAAATGTTGCGAAGGGTTTTGGTTAACGCAGGAGTCATAAATTGCCGGATGCGGCTTAACGCCTTATCCGGCCTACATCGGTATTGCCGGTTTGTAGGCCGGATAAGCGTAGCGCCATCAGGCACGTTCGCCCGCATTAAAATCCATTATTTCACCAGCCCAATTTTGTGGGTACAAACCATTCCTCACATCACGATGGAATGTTGAAAAAGGCCATGCCTGTACCTGCTTTACCCAACCGTGCTTCACCGGGTTAATGTAAATATAATCAACATGCTGGCGATAATCGTGCTCATCACGGATGGTGTGCTCCCAAAAGCGAGATTGCCAGATATGTCGTGCAGACAATGAGCGAGTGAAATGCTTCTTAATTTCCCGCCAGCGGGAGGAAAAATCCGCATCATTGCCAGGTAACGTCCATATGCAATGCATATGCTCTGGTAATACGACCCACGCATTGATCTGAAATGGCCTAGCCTTTTTAACCGTAGCGATTGCACACCGAAGCGCGTGAATGTTGGCTGTCAGAAGATAGCTTCGGCGGTCCTGCAAGTTCACAGTAAAAAACCAGGTGCCTCCATGGATGTAATTTCGTCGATAGTTGGACATGTTTCCCCCTTTCCTCAACCGTACGGAGAAAAGAGGGAATCGACAAGAAGGACGGATTCGTTCAGGAAAGCCGCTCGCAAATTACACGATGAATAATTTTTTGCAGTCCTGGAAGCTGTGCGCCACCAGGCACAACCTTCGCCGGATGCGGCTTAACGCCTTATCCGGCCTACATCGGTATTGCCGGTTTGTAGGCCTGATAAGCGTAGCGCCATCAGGCACAACCGTTTATTGGTTCTCGATTAACAGCGCTTCCAGCAAATCCAGATCGTGCAGTAGCTTCTGCAACGTTTCATTGCTGATCTCACGCGTAGCACGCAGATGGTACAGCTCCGCCCGCTCTGAACGCAGTGCCGCCAGACGGAAGCGCCGTTCCAGGTTCTCTTCCTGCATGGAGCTTTCTACATCGTTTCTCCCATCGGCACGTCTACGCAAATTACCAATAACGCGGGAGCTCACCTCAGTCAGCAACTGATTATCGATATTCTCTTCGGTATCCGCAGCCAAACGCTCTTCCATTTTCTGGATGGCGACAATCGCCACTTCGGCCGTCGCCGCACGGGCAATGCGCTCTTCTTTCAGTTGCTGAGAGTGATCGGCCACTTCGAGATGTTGCAGCAGAATTGGCAGCATCACCACGCCAACAAACAGCGAGAACAGAATGACGCCAGCAGCAAGAAATACTAATTCATAACGCGCCGGGAAGCCGCTACCATCCGGCAGCAGTAACGGAATAGAGAGCACACCAGCCAGTGTGATTGCACCACGCACGCCGGCAAAGGACGCGATCAGGATTTCACGCGTCGTCCAGGAGCCAAACTCCATCGGCTTCTTCTTCAGGAAGCGCATGCTGAATTTTTTCATCGTCCACAGCCAGCCAAAACGCACCAGCATCAGCGCGACATAAATCAGGACGATATCAGTAAACAACATCCAGGTTTCGACGTTTGGATCGGCTTCTGCCGCCACCAGCGACGATTCCAGGATTCCTGGCAACTGCAGCCCTAACAGCAGGAATACCATGCCGTTAAAGACAAACTCCAGCATTGCCCAGGTGCTGTTAGCACGTAAACGCATCGCCAGAGGCGCGCGCCGCATTACGCCAGAACGGGTAATCGTCATCCCGGCAGCGACCGCGGCAAGGATCCCGGATACGCCAATGTGTTCAGCAATTAGGTAAGAAGCAAACGGCAGCAGGAACAGCAGGACGATTTGCGTTGCTGGCTCATCACCGCCCCAGCGGCTGAGAAAACGCAGAGAGCGGCCGTACAACCAACTGACAACAAAACCGGCCAGGATACCGCCAATCGCTACCTTGAAGAACTCAACCGTCGCACCGCCGACGGTAAACACCATCGTACCCATCGCCACGGCGACGGCAAATTTCAGCGATACCAGGCCAGAAGCGTCGTTCATTAACGCTTCACCCTGCAGGATACCCATGATTTTCTTCGGTATACGCCCTTCACCGACAATGCCGGAAAGCGCGACGGCATCGGTTGGCGACAACACGGCAGCCAGTGCGAAAGCGGGGATCAGCGGAATCCCCGGCACCAGCCAGTAAATCATAAAACCAATCCCGATAACCGTGACCAGAACGAGCGCCAGCGCCAGGCCGAAGATCTCCCGACCGTGCTCGAGAAACTCACGCGTTGGCGTTTTCCAGCCGTCGGCAAACAGCAAAGGAGGGATGAACAGAACCAGAAACAGTTCGGGGTCGAACTCCACATGCAAACCAAACGTCGGCCATGCCAGCGAGGCGCCAATGGCGATCTGCATGAGAGGTAAAGGGACCTGAAAGGGCAATACGCGAGTTAATACCCCCGACAACGAGACCACAAGGGTCATGATAAGTATGGTGAAGAAGATTTCCATGCGTTCCCTGTTTGCGATGTTTCTTATGATATGTGACGAGAAGCGTCGTGCCTCAATTCTATCTACTTCAGAGTAACGCAAAAGACAACGAGATGTGTTCTGAAAATAAAAACGGGCGGCAAAAGCCACCCGTTTTCAGGATCATCAGCGTATCAGGATCAGATAGCCCAACCGCCTGCGTAGAAGACTACCAGCGCTACAGCAATCACCACGGTCCCAATGTTTAGCTTGCGCCATTCACCAGAAACGATACGACCAATAACCAGCGTGGCAAAGCCAATCATAATGCCGGTAACGATGTTACAGGTCAGCACGATGAACACGGCTGTCACCAGACCCGCCATCGCATCAACAAAGTCAGTGAAGTCGATTTTCGCCACATTGCTCAGCATCAACAGACCGACGTACATCAGTGCTGGAGCCGTTGCATAAGCAGGAACAAGATAAGAGAGCGGAGAGAGGAACAGGATCAGCAGGAATAAAACGCCGACGGTGATCGCCGTCAGACCAGTTTTACCGCCAGCCGCCGTACCTGCTGCGGATTCAATGTACACCGCCGCCGGTGCTGCGCCCACCAAACCGGAGAACACGCTGCTCAGGGAGTCGGTGGTTAACGCTTTGCCACCATCAATAATCTGCCCGTCTTTGTCCAGCAGATTCGCCTGCCCGGCCACGGCACGGATAGTACCCGTCGCATCGAAGACTGCAGTCATCACCAGCGCCAGCACGCTCGGCAGGACGACAGGGTTCAGTGCGCCCATAATATCCAGGCTACCAATCAGCGAATTACCTTCAGCATCGCTCAGAGAAGGCATAGCGAAAATACCGGAAAAGTGTACGGTGGGGTCGAAAATCAGGCCGACCACGGAAATACCAATAATGGTCAGTAAAATGCCGCCTGGTACTTTCAGTTTTTCAAGGCCAATAATCACCGCCAGACCAATCAGCGACATAATGACCGGGAAGGTATCGAAGTCACCCAGGGCAACCGGCAGACCATCCAGCGGATTCTTAATGACCAGACCAACACCGTTTGCCGCAATCAGCAGCAGGAACAGGCCGATACCAATACCGGTGCCGTGCGCAACACCTTGTGGCAGGTTGCGCAGGATCCAGCTACGAATACCGGTTGCAGAAATGATGGTAAACAGGACACCCATCAGGAACACCGCACCCAGCGCGACAGGCACGCTGATATGCTGTCCCAGAACCAGGCTGAATGCAGTAAATGCCGTTAACGAAATGGCGCAGCCAATAGCCAGCGGCAGGTTTGCCCACAGGCCCATCACAATCGAACCAACCCCTGCCACCAGACAGGTCGCCACAAATACAGCAGCAGGCGGGAACCCGGCTTTACCCAGCATTCCTGGAACCACGATAACAGAGTAGACCATCGCCAGGAACGTCGTTAATCCGGCAACGACTTCCTGACGGACGGTACTGCCACGGTGTGAAATTTTAAACCAGGCGTCGAGTGAGCCGCCGGTACGCGCTGAAGGCGTAGACATAGAAAACATCCCCTGAGAGTTTATTTTTTCGTCCTTATGCGTGATGGACAATCCACTGCCTGCTAAACGTTTTCTCCATGTGCCAGGTTTGCGTCAATAGGGGTGTCGCAAAAAAGCAAACGTTTAGCTCCGCGCATAAAAAAACGGGTGGTAAAAAAAAGCAAACGATTATCCAGCGATCATACGACGGTTTTCAACTGAACTTTGCCAGTTTTTACTCATTTCTTCTTATAACGTACAAGAAATAGACAGTCGATGCGCAAACGTTATCGTCAATGCGCAATCTGGCAACAAATTTCGCTGAGTTGTCGCAACAATCGTTTTGTTTTGGACGCAAAGTTACGCAGAAAAATTGGTGGAGTTGTGGGAAATTTTTAGGCGAAAAAACCGTCAATACACTGGCAAATACCCTGAGCTGGCTTACAATTAACTTATCAACACAAGCCGGAACCTCCCCTAATGTGCTCGACTGAGGGGTGTTGATGTCGGGGGAAACCCTCCCGTGAACCAGCGGGATAGAGTGAAAGACAAAGACCGGAACCAAACTAAAGCGCCCTCTGTGGCGCTTTAGTTTTATCCCCGTCATACTTCATGTTGTTTAGGGGATATGCCCATCGAATATTTCACATCAATCATCTTCCAGCAATCGCGCCCCTGTTCCCTGCTCACCAAGCTGATCGCCTGGGTTACGCAACGGACAATCGCTGCGCGACAAACAACCACAACCAATGCAGCCGTCCAGCTCATCTCGTAACGCCACCAGGGTATGAATGCGTCGATCCAGTTCCTCACGCCATTGCGACGAGAGTTGCTTCCACTCTTTCGCACTAAGCGAGTGCCCTTCTGGCAAGACACCGAACGCGTCGCCAATCGTCGCCAGCGGAATACCTATGCGCTGAGCAATCTTGATAATCGCGACATAGCGCAGCACATCACGTTTATATCGACGCTGATTGCCGCTATTGCGCATGCTACTGATTAAGCCTTTGCTTTCATAGAAATGCAAAGTTGATACCGCCACACCGCTACGTTTTGCGACTTCGCCAGGCGTTAGCAGAGCTTTTATGCGGGGTAATTTCTTTTCCATAAATCGCTTTACCTCAAGTTAACTTGAGGAATTATACTCGCCCACAGACAAAACGACGAATCGAACACTGAGCAAGAGGCAACTATATGTCCCATCAGCAAATTATTCAGACCCTTATTGAATGGATTGATGAACATATCGACCAACCGCTGAATATTGAGGTGGTCGCGAAAAAATCAGGCTATTCGAAGTGGTATTTACAGCGGATGTTCCGCACGGTGATGCGTCAGACGCTGGGCGACTATATCCGTCAGCGTCGACTTCTGCTGGCCGCTGTCGAGTTGCGTAACACCGAGCGGCCTATTTTTGATATCGCGATGGATCTGGGTTATGTATCGCAACAAACGTTCTCACGCGTGTTCCGCCGCGAGTTTGATCGTACTCCCAGCGACTACCGTCATCGCCTGTAAGATTATTGCCCGCTTTGCGACAGTATGGCGGGCGATCGCTGGAGCCAGTGCATGAATTCCTGTGGCGGCAACGCCTTCGCGAAGTACCATCCCTGACAGTATTGTACGCCGCGCTCCAGCAGCCACTTGATCTGCTCCGACGTTTCTACACCTTCTGCAATAGTTTTCAGATGTAAACTTTGCGCCATCTCGATGATATGTTCCGCAATCAGGTGGCTGGTGCTATTGGTGGCTAGCGTACTGATAAAAGATTTATCGATCTTCAGAATATCAACATTCAATGAAGACAGGTTATGCAGGTTGGAATACCCCGTACCAAAATCATCAAACGCGACTTCATAACCCGCCTGACGAAATGCCTGGATGACCGGGGTCATTTTATGCACATCAATAAATCCGCGTTCAGTCACCTCAACTTTAATCTGCTGCGCTTGCACCGAATACTCGCGTGTTTTATCGGCAATTAAGGCAATCAGTCGGGATGAATGAAAATCAGAAGCGGAAAGGTTTATTGAGATATAAAGCTGAGGGTGCGCCGATAAAAAATAGCCCAGATCGTTGAACACTTCTTCCACCACGTAATCCGTGATCTTCTCTATCATTCCCTCTTTTTCTGCCAGCGGAATAAATTCTGTCGGACTCATTACTTCACCTTTTCCGCCAGGCCAGCGCAGCAAAGCTTCGGCCCCGACGCATTTACCATTTTTGATATCAATGATTGGCTGGTAATGCAGACAAAGCTGACGTTTTTTGATCGCGCGTTTTAACAGGCGGCGGGGAGAGTAGTATTGCTGACGCGTACGCCACCACATTAACAGTATCAGAATGCTGCTAATTGCCCCGAAGGGAAGTGTTAACGCAGCTTCATGATAGAAATTTTGAATTACGCGATCGCCTGTCGTCGACACAATAATCGCAATTGGCCGCTTTTCAGAACGAACGATGGTATAGAAGCGATTACCTTGCTGGAACGTAGAGGCTGCGCCGCGCACCAACGGCAATAATTGCGCAACGTTTACCCCTTCACTTGCAGAGAAGAAGGAATCCGTAACCGTATCATATACTCCCCAGGCCAGACCTGGATCGTCTGACATTACCTCGCTGTAAGATAATGGATTGATAACGACAACGTAGTTTCCCCTTTGCATATACGTCATTCTGTAGCCGGAGAAAAAAGGCGTATCGCGATAGTAATAGATGGAGATGTCCGGTGTACGCTTATAGTCAGCGGTCGGCATAATATACGAGGCAGGGGGTACTAACGATGTAGAGCACAAAAAACGATCAGCCTGCGCATAAATTAGCTCACTGATATATAAGCGACCGCGAATAATATTCAGCATGCTTTTCTGATGTTCAGGGGTACACATCTTCCCTTGATACAGTTGGGCCATATCGCGAGCTAAATCAGCCTGCTGGATCACCAGTTCCGTTTTATTTAACACCAGTTGAGCAAAAGAGCGGAGTTGATTGCGGGTTTCGGACATTGCCCTCAAGTGAGCAAACCATAACGCCAGTACCACGGGGAGCATTACCACCATGAACGTTCCGAGGAGCCTCAGCGTCTTGCGTCGCGCACTGTGAGTCATGTCAGCCCTATTTCCCTGTATCGTATATGCCAGTACCCATCAAGGCAGGATGCTATAAACACCAGCTAGCTAAGTTGCATGAATCTATCAGTATTAGCAACAGACTTCTCTATGTAAAAGTCTGATATTAGTTGATGATGATATTATTTTTCCGTAAGCCAAACTTAGAGTTTAGCTTATTCAGGAACAACATTATCCAGAAGTCGTAATGTTTTATGGGCGTAATACTGGCTGCATAAAAAAAAACACATTAAAAAATTTAAAGATTAATTTAGGATAAAGATAACAGGCAGTATGAATGCATCTTATATTGTGAATACTTTATTATCTGCTCGCTCTCAATATAACCACAACTTTACCATGGCTATAAGCCGACAAAAATAGCGCTCAACACTGGTGAACAAACGAGCATATGTGATATAGTTCACAAAAATCATGTAACAGAAACAACGTTTCATTCATGTAAATGCCCGTCGATAGCCAGAGAGCCACACCCCCTGTGAATCCCCCCGCGCTGTCCTGGGCATCAGATTTTCTGAGGACATTTTTCATGGCAACAATAACAACTGGCGTGGTTCTTCTGCGGTGGCAACTGCTCAGCGCGGTGCTCATGTTTTTAGCCAGTATGCTCAATATTCGGTTTCGTAAATCAGATTATATTGGCCTGGCTGTCATCAGCAGCGGTTTAGGGGTTGTTTTTGCCTGCTGGTTTGCGACCGGATTACTTGGTATCACTCTGGTGGATGTCTCTGCTATCTGGAAGAACATCGAATCTGTAATGGTGGAAGTAATGAGCCATACACCGCCTGACTGGCCGATGGTACTGACCTGACCCCAATGAGCCTCCTGCATGGAGGCTTTTTATTACCCACAAAATCAGTCAATTATTCTCTCTCTTGTACAAATTCCTCCGCCAACATTGAAATGATAACCATTCTCATATTAACATGCCGCCGTGATGATTAACTGTTGAAACTATCGGCCATGTCTAATCCTGCTCAGTGCGCCCCTCTCTCGTTTGAATCGTTGTACCGTGCGCATCACGGTTGGTTAACCCACTGGCTGACGCGAAAATTACAATCAGCATTCGATGCCGATGATGTCGCTCAGGATACTTTTCTACGTGTTATCAATGGTGAGTCACTCGCCGCCATTCGCGATCCAAAATCATTTTTATGCACCATCGCTAAGCGGGTAATGATCGACCTGTTCCGCCGTAATGCACTGGAAAGAGCGTATCTGGAGATGCTCGCACAGTTACCCGAAGCGCTGGCACCTTCTGCAGAAGAAAAGCAGTCTCATCTTGAAACGTTACAACTTGTTGACCAGATGCTGGACGGACTGAGCACCAAAGCCAGATATGCCTTCCTGCTTTCTCAACTCGATGGTCTTACTTATAGCGATATCGCGCAGCGACTGAGCGTATCGGTAAGCTCGGTGAAAAAGTACGTCGCTAAAGCCACTGAGCACTGCCTGCTGTTCCGTCTGGAGCACGACCTGTGAAAACAACACTTACCGATTCCCGTCGCCAGGCATTACGTTCAGCCTCTCACTGGTACGCTGTACTGACCGGTGAACGTGTCAGCCCTCAGCAGGAAGCCCGCTGGCAACAATGGTATGAACAGGACAAAGATCACCAGTGGGCATGGCAGCAGGTTGAAAATCTGCGTTGCCAGATGAACAGCGTACCAGGAAACCTTGCCAGTCGGACGTTGAATGATACCCGCCTGACTCGTCGCCATGTGCTGAAAGGCTTGCTGATCCTCGCCTGTGCAGGAAGCGGCTGGTCGCTCTGGCACTCAGAAACAGGGGAAGGGTTACGCGCGGATTACCGGACCGCGAAAGGGCAAATCCAGCGACAAAAACTGCAAGATGGCACTCTACTTTCACTGAATACCGACAGCGCAGTAAACGTAAAATTTGACGATCAGCAACGCCTGGTACGCCTGTGGTACGGTGAAATTGCAATTACCACCGGGAAAGATGATCTACAGCGCCCCTTCCGTGTACAGACGCGTCAGGGGCAACTCACCGCACTGGGTACAGAATTTACTGTTACCCAACTGAGCGATGAAACGCACCTTAGCGTCCATCAGCACGCGGTTGAAGTGCGTCTTGCCAGCGAGCCCCACCAAATACGGGTGATCCAGCAGGGTGAAATGCTGGTTTTCAGCGCATCACAATTTGGTCATGTACAGCCGCTTAATAACGAATCAGCGAGTTGGACGCAAGGTGTGCTCAGCTTCAGCGACAAACCACTGGAAGACGTTATTACCACTCTCTCTCGCTATCGCCCCGGCATTCTGCGCTGCGATCCTGCCATCGCCGGATTACGTCTGACAGGAACTTTTCCATTAGGAAATACTGATGCAGTGCTGAATGCGATAGCCAAAACACTCCCCGTTAAAATTCAGTTTGTTACCCGCTATTGGGTCACTCTCAGCCCCATCAGTTAAACGATAACGAAAAAAATTATCATTTCCATTATCCCTTTTCCTCTGGTCGTTCGACTTTATTAATGAAAATACAAAATAATATGATGGAGACGTGATGGCCTTTCATAACACAGCATCTCTGGGGATGTGGATTCGTTTAAGCCTGCTCCCGCTCGCCGGGCTGGCTTCGCTCCCTGCAATCGCGACACAATTTAATATTGCCGCAGGGGATTTAGACAAAGCGCTGAACCAGTACGCTACGCGCAGCGGTATTATTCTGTCGGTTGATGCCTCGCTGACGCGCGGCAAACACAGCGATGGTCTGCAAGGGGACTTTAATCTCGACGAGGGTCTGCATGCGCTATTAAAAGGCAGTGGCCTGCAGGAGAAATCGCTCGGAGATAACACCTGGACGCTGGAACCCGCCCCCGTTGCGACTGAAGACTCATTGACTGTGGTCGGCGACTGGCTGGGCGATGCCCGTGAAAACGACGTCTTTGAACATGCCGGAGCACGTGACGTTATCCGCCGCGATGATTTTATCAAAACCGGTGCAACGACAATGCGCGAAGCGCTTAACCGTATTCCTGGCGTCAACGCCCCAGAAAATAACGGTACCGGTAGCCACGATCTGGCAATGAACTTCGGCATTCGCGGCCTCAACCCACGCCTGGCAAGCCGTTCAACGGTGCTTATGGACGGCATCCCCGTTCCGTTTGCCCCCTACGGTCAACCACAACTCTCGCTAGCACCGGTCTCTCTGGGCAATATGGATGCCATTGATGTGGTTCGCGGCGGCGGCGCGGTGCGCTATGGACCGCAAAGTGTCGGCGGCGTAGTGAACTTCGTCACCCGCGCGATCCCACAAGACTTCGGTATTGAAGCCGGGACGGAGGGGCAACTGAGTCCAACCTCATCACAAAATAATCCGAAAGAAACGCACAATCTGATGATTGGCGGCACGGCAGATAACGGCTTCGGCTCCGCTCTGCTCTATTCCGGCACCCGTGGTAGTGACTGGCGTGAACACAGCGCCACCCGTATCGACGATATCATGCTAAAAAGCAAATATTCGCCGAACGAAGTCCACTCATTCAATAGCCTTTTGCAATACTACGATGGTGAAGCCGACATGCCTGGTGGACTGTCTCGCGCCGACTATGACGCCGACCGCTGGCAATCCACCCGTCCATATGATCGCTTCTGGGGCCGCAGAAAACTGGCCAGCCTCGGGTACCAGTTCCAGCCGGACAGCCAACATAAATTCAATATCCAGGGCTTTTATACACAAACCCTGCGTAGCGGTTTTCTGGATCAGGGAAAAAACCTCACGCTTTCGCCACGTTACTACTGGGTTCGCGGCATTGAACCACGCTACAGCCAGAGCTTTATGATCGGCTCTTCCGCGCATGAAGTCGGTGTAGGTTATCGCTATGTCAACGAATCAACGCATGAGATGCGCTATTTCAGCGCAGCAGCGAGCGGGCAGTTACCTTCAACATCCAGCCCACACGATCGTGATACCCGCTCCGGTACTGAAGCGCATGCCTGGTATCTGGATGACAGAATTGATATCGGCAACTGGACCATTACGCCAGGTATGCGTTTTGAGCATATCGAGTCGTATCAGAACAACAACATCAAAAAAACACATCAGGAAGTGAGCTATAACGCTCCGCTTCCGGCATTGAACGTTCTCTATCATCTTACAGACAGCTGGAATCTCTATGCCAACACAGAAGGCTCATTCGGCACCGTACAGTACAGCCAAATTGGCAAGGCTGTGGAAAGCGGCAACGTGGAACCGGAAAAAGCGCGAACCTGGGAGCTCGGAACCCGATACGACGGCGGGGCGTTAACGGCGGAAATGGGGTTGTTCCTGATTAACTTTAATAATCAGTACGACTCTAACCAAACCAATGACACCGTTACCGCACGCGGCAAAACGCGCCATACCGGCCTGGAAACTCAGGCTCGTTACGATCTCGGCAGCCTGACGCCCACGTTCGATAACGTATCCATCTATGCAAACTACGCCTATGTAAACGCCGAAATTCGTGAAAAAGGCGATACCTACGGCAACCAGGTTCCTTTCTCGCCGAAACATAAAGGCACGCTCGGTGTGGATTACAAGCCGGGTAGCTGGACCTTCAACCTGAACAGCGATTTCCAGTCCAGCCAGTTTGCAGATAATGCAAACACTGAGAAAGAGAGCGCAGACGGCAGCACCGGACGGATCCCCGGCTATATGCTGTGGGGAGCTCGCGTGGCGTATGACTTCGGCCCACAGATGGCAGACCTGAATCTGGCATTCGGTGTGAAGAACATTTTCGACCATGAGTACTACACCCGCTCGTATGACGATAACAACAAAGGTATCTACACCGGACAGCCCCGCACGCTGTACCTGCAAGGCTCGCTGAAGTTCTGATAAGGGTTCTTTTTCCGAGAGCGACGTATACCCCAAATAATTCGAGTTGCTTGTAGGCGGCAACAGAGCGAAGCCCCTGGAGCTTACACAAGTAAGTGACTGGGGTGAGTAAGGGCAGCCAACACCCAAGCAGCTTGAAGAATGACGGGTATAAACACTTATCTGGCCTGCAGGTACACCAATGCAGGCCAGAAAACACCGCGCTATCCGGCACCGGGAGTACATATGTTGGCATGTTTTCGTTTTCTATTTGCAGGTCTGATGCTGGTAGCCAGCCACACCTTTGCCGCCACGGTTCAGGATGAACATGGCTCTTTTACACTCGACAAAACACCACAGCGGATTGTGGTGCTGGAACTGTCGTTTGCCGATGCGCTGGCCGCGGTGGAGATAAGTCCGGTGGGGATTGCCGATGATGGTGATGCGGGCCGCATTCTTCCGGAGGTTCGCGCGCATCTAAAACCCTGGCAATCTGTCGGTACGCGCGCCCAGCCAAGTCTGGAGGCTATCAGCGCCCTGAAGCCAGACCTGATTATTGCCGACAGCCACCGCCACGCGGGCATCTATAGTGCATTACAGCAGATCGCCCCGGTTCTGTTGCTTAAATCCCGCAACGAAACCTACGCAGAAAATCTGCAATCAGCCGCAATTATCGGGAATATTGTCGGTAAGAAAGAGCAGATGACCGCACGACTGGAACAACATCGCCAGAAGATGGCTCAATGGGCCGAACTTCTCCCGCAAGGGGCCAGCGTGGTATTTGGAACCTCTCGCGAACAGCAGTTCAATCTGCACTCCAGCGAGACCTATACCGGGGGCGTATTAACGGCTCTTGGCCTGAACGTCCCCCCAGCAATCGCAGGTGCGCCCATCCCCTCGATAGGCCTTGAACAACTCCTGGCGATCAATCCGTCATGGCTGCTGGTGGCACACTATCGCGAGGAAAGTATCGTTAAACGCTGGCAACAGGACTCATTGTGGCAAATGCTTGATGCGGTGAAAAAACAGCAAATTGCCGCCGTTGACAGTAATGCCTGGGCCAGAATGCGCGGCATTTTTGCTGCCGAGCGCATTGCCAGCGATACGGTAAAGGTCTTTCAGCACCAGTCAGTTGACGATATGAAATGACTTACCCTAAACATCCAGCACTGTTGTGGGGTATTCCCGCTGCGGCGCTTATCGCTATTTTCTGGCTGAGTCTGTTTTGCTACTCAGCCATCCCTGTTTCCGGTATGGATGCTTTAGGCGCGTTGATCCCCGGCCATACGCTGACGCTCCCGCAAACGCTGGTCCACAATCTCCGCTTACCCAGAAGCCTGGTCGCGATTCTGGTGGGAGCAAGCCTGGCGCTAGCCGGATCGCTACTGCAAACCCTGACCCATAACCCACTGGCCTCGCCTTCCCTGCTCAGTATCAACAGCGGTGCCGCGCTGGCAATGGCGCTCACCAGCGCCCTCAATCCCACGCCAGTGGCAGGATATCCACTTGCCATCGTCGCAACCTGTGGTGGTGGTATAAGTTGGATGCTGGTCATGATCGCCGGAGGCGGTTTTCGTCATACACAGGAGCGAAACCGGCTGATCCTCGCCGGGATCGCGCTTTCCGCCTTTTGTATGGCATTCACCCGGATCACGCTACTGCTGGCTGAAGATCATACCTGGGGCATTTTTTACTGGCTGGCTGGCGGTGTGTCACATGTTCGCTGGCAGGATTTCTGGCATCTGTTCCCGATTGTGGCGATAGCAGCGCCGGCGATCCTGCTGCTGGCAACCCAGCTTAACTTGCTGAATATAGGGGATAGTACCGCCCACACGTTGGGAGTAAATCTGCCGAAATTGCGATTTACCATCAATATTCTGGTACTGGCGTTAGTCGGTGCCTGCGTCAGCGTGGCGGGCCCCGTGGCATTTGTCGGTCTGCTGATGCCACATCTGGCACGATTCTGGATTGGGTACGATCAGCGCAAGGTTCTGCCTATGAGCATGTTGTTGGGTGCTACGTTCATGCTGCTGGCTGACGTTTTGGCCCGCGCCCTGGCCTTTCCTGGTGATTTACCTGCCGGTGCAGTGCTGGCGCTCATCGGCGCACCGTGTTTTGTCTGGCTGGTCAGGAGGCGCGGATGAGAACCTCCCTGGTGATGTTGATTGCGCTGGCTCTGCTGGTATTCGCCTCGCTGTCGCTACAGATGGGGATGATCCCTGTTCCCTGGCGAGCACTGCTGACTGACTGGCGTCCCGACAGCACACACTATTACGTGTTGATGGAATACCGTCTACCAAGACTGATTCTGGCGATATTCGTTGGTGCCGCGTTAGCGGTTTCTGGCGTGCTGGTACAAGGCATTGTACGCAACCCGCTGGCCTCACCGGACATTCTCGGCGTCAACCATGCGGCCAGTCTTGCGGCAGTGAGTGGATTGCTGCTACTGCCCTCGCTGCCAGCAATTTTTCTGCCGCTACTGGCATTTGGCGGCGGTATTGCAGCGTTGTTGCTGCTACGCATACTGGCCGATACCACGCAGCCAATGCGGCTGGCGTTAACAGGCGTGGCGCTTTCCGCCTGCTGGGCGAGCATGACGGATTACCTGATGCTTTCACATCCGCAAGATGTAAACAGTGCTTTGTTGTGGCTCACCGGAAGTTTGTGGGGGCGCGACTGGACGTTTGTAAAAATCGCGGTGCCATTGCTGGCGGTATTTCTTCCCCTTAGCCTGCGTTTTTGCCGCGACCTCGACCTGCTGGCACTGGGCGATGCGAGCGCGGCGACGCTTGGCGTGGCCGTTCCGCGCGTAAAATTTTGCGGGCTAATGCTGGCGGTGGCGATGGCCGCAACCGGAGTAGCCGTTTGTGGACCAATCAGTTTTATTGGTCTGGTGGTGCCACACATGGTGCGCAAAATGACCGGCGGTCGCCATCGCTGGCTGCTGCCAGTTTCCGCGCTAACTGGCGCTTTGCTGTTGCTGGTCGCCGATCTGCTGGCGCGAATTATCCATCCCCCGCTGGAGCTTCCGGCAGGGATACTGACAGCCATCATCGGCGCACCATGTTTTGTCTGGCTGCTTGTGAGAATGCGTTAAATGAAATTACATACCGAAAATCTGACCGTCAACTATGGTACTCGCCAGGTTCTGGACGGACTTACGCTCGCACTGCCGTCAGGGAAAATTACCGCACTACTGGGACCAAACGGCTGCGGAAAATCAACTCTGTTGAACTGCTTTTCGCGTCTGCTCATCCCAACATCGGGTACCGTGATGCTCGACGACCAGCCGATTGATAGCCTGTCATCACGCCAGTTAGCCCAACGTCTGGCGCTGCTACCCCAACATCACCTTACTCCTGAGGGGATCACCGTCCGGGAGTTGGTGAGTTACGGTCGCAGCCCCTGGCTTTCCTTATGGGGACGACTTTCTATGGGGGATCATTCCCGGGTCAACGTTGCAATGGAGAAAACGCAGATGCATGCTCTGGCAGACAGACGTTTAACCGAGCTGTCTGGCGGTCAGCGCCAGCGAGCATTTCTGGCCATGATGCTGGCGCAGGACACTCCTGTCGTGTTGCTTGATGAGCCGACGACCTGGCTGGATATTAATCATCAGGTCGAACTAATGCGGTTGATGGACGAGCTCAAGGCGCAGGGAAAAACGGTAGTGACGGTACTGCACGATCTGAATCAGGCGAGCCGCTATTGCGATCACCTCGTCGTGCTGGCAAATGGTCGCGTGACGGCGCAGGGAACACCAGAAGCGGTAATGCAGCCGGAAATGCTAAAAAGAGTGTTTAGCGTGGAAGCAGAGATCCACCCGGAGCCAATATCAGGAAGGCCGATGTGCGTGGTGGTGTAATACTTTCAAGGGCAGAGATTTGGGATGCAATCGAGCCGGACATTTAACGTTTCCCGAAACAAAAAAGGCCCTTTACGGGCCTTTTTAGCAGAATGCTTAGAACGGGATGTCGTCGTCAAAGTCCATCGGCGGTTCGTTAGACGGTGCTGCCGGAGCTGACTGCTGCGGACGAGACTGAGCACCGCCGCTAAACTGATTGCCACCCTGCGGCTGTTGAGGCTGACCCCAACCACCCTGCTGACCACCACCCGCGTTACCACCAGCAGGAGCGCCACCACCCTGACGGCCACCCAGCATTTGCATGGTGCCGCCTACGTTTACAACCACTTCAGTGGTGTACTTTTCTACGCCAGACTGATCGGTCCATTTGCGGGTACGCAGCTGACCTTCGATGTAGACCTGAGAACCTTTACGCAGATATTCGCTGGCAACTTCTGCCAATTTGCCAAACAGCACAACGCGGTGCCATTCAGTCTGCTCTTTCATCTCACCGGTCGCTTTATCACGCCAGGATTCGGAAGTAGCCAGCGTAATGTTGGCAACTGCGCCACCATTCGGCATATAGCGTACTTCCGGGTCCTGGCCCAGATTACCGACGAGAATCACCTTGTTTACGCCTCTGCTGGCCATGATCGTGTCTCCTGAAAAACGTTTCTTAATAAGTGTAAGCGCGGGATTGTAGCATTTCCAATAGCGCTTTTACTACGTTGGGAGGTCGATTCCAGTAAACAACCTCAGCCAGACATTGTTGCACAGACACCTGCGTTTTGCATTCCAATACTGTATATCCATTCAGGTTAGGTTGTGTCATAATTAACCGTTTGTGATCGCCGGTAGCACCATGCAGCCAGGCAAAAAAGCGTTTAATCCGGGAAAGATGAATGGATAAGATCGAAGTTCGGGGCGCCCGCACCCATAATCTCAAAAACATCAACCTCGTCATCCCGCGCGACAAGCTGATTGTCGTCACCGGGCTTTCGGGCTCAGGCAAATCCTCGCTTGCTTTCGACACGTTATATGCCGAAGGGCAGCGTCGTTACGTTGAATCCCTTTCCGCGTACGCGCGTCAGTTTCTGTCGCTGATGGAAAAACCGGATGTCGACCACATTGAGGGGCTGTCTCCTGCCATCTCAATTGAACAAAAATCGACATCCCACAACCCGCGATCCACGGTAGGCACCATTACCGAAATTCACGACTATCTGCGTCTGCTGTTTGCCCGCGTTGGTGAACCGCGCTGCCCGGACCACGACGTCCCACTGGCAGCACAAACCGTTAGCCAGATGGTTGATAATGTCCTGTCGCAGCCGGAAGGCAAGCGTCTGATGCTGCTGGCACCAGTAATTAAAGAGCGTAAAGGTGAGCACACCAAAACGCTGGAAAATCTGGCAGGCCAGGGTTATATCCGTGCGCGAATTGACGGTGAGGTGTGCGACCTTTCCGATCCACCTAAGCTGGAGTTGCAGAAGAAACACACCATCGAAGTGGTGATTGATCGTTTCAAAGTGCGCGACGACCTCTCTCAGCGTCTGGCGGAATCTTTTGAGACCGCGCTGGAGCTTTCCGGCGGCACAGCGATAGTTGCCGATATGGACAACCCAAAAGCGGAAGAGTTGCTCTTCTCCGCCAACTTTGCCTGTCCGATTTGCGGCTACAGCATGCGCGAACTGGAACCGCGCCTGTTCTCGTTCAACAACCCGGCTGGTGCGTGTCCAACCTGTGACGGTCTCGGCGTACAGCAGTATTTCGATCCCGATCGGGTGATTCAGAACCCTGAACTGTCGCTGGCAGGCGGGGCTATTCGCGGATGGGACCGCCGTAACTTCTATTACTTTCAGATGCTCAAGTCGCTGGCGGAACACTACAAGTTTGATGTGGAAGCGCCATGGGCTAGCCTGAATCCTGCCGTTCACAAAGTGGTCTTATACGGTTCCGGCAAAGAAAACATTGAATTCAAATATATGAACGATCGCGGCGATACATCGGTACGCCGCCATCCGTTCGAAGGCGTATTGCACAATATGGAGCGTCGCTATAAAGAGACGGAATCCAGTGCGGTACGTGAAGAACTCGCAAAATTCATCAGCAACCGGCCTTGTGCCAGCTGTGAAGGAACACGTTTACGTCGTGAAGCACGCCATGTATTCGTTGAGAACACACCGCTACCCGCCATTTCCGACATGAGCATCGGCCATGCGATGGACTTCTTCAACAATCTCAAACTCGCGGGCCAGCGGGCGAAGATCGCAGAGAAAATCCTCAAAGAGATTGGCGACCGTCTCAAGTTCCTGGTTAACGTCGGTCTGAACTACCTGACGCTGTCCCGTTCAGCCGAAACGCTCTCCGGTGGCGAAGCCCAGCGCATCCGTCTGGCAAGCCAGATCGGCGCAGGCCTGGTGGGCGTAATGTACGTGCTGGATGAACCGTCCATCGGTCTGCACCAGCGCGATAACGAACGCCTGTTAGGTACGCTTATCCATCTGCGCAATCTGGGTAATACCGTGATAGTGGTGGAACACGATGAAGACGCTATTCGCGCCGCCGATCACGTTATTGATATCGGTCCTGGCGCCGGTGTCCACGGTGGACAGGTGGTCGCGGAAGGAACGCTGGACGACATCATGGCAGTACCTGAGTCACTGACCGGCCAGTACATGAGTGGCAAGCGCAAGATTGAAGTGCCGAAACAGCGCGTTGCGGCCGATCCAGAAAAAGTGCTGAAGTTAACCGGTGCACGCGGCAACAACCTGAAAGATGTCACCCTGACGCTGCCAGTTGGCCTGTTCACGTGTATTACCGGTGTTTCCGGTTCGGGTAAATCGACGCTGATTAACGACACGCTGTTCCCGATTGCCCAGACCCAGCTTAATGGCGCAACACTGGCGGAACCCGCGCCGTATCGCGATATTCAGGGACTGGAACATTTCGACAAAGTTATCGATATTGACCAAAGCCCGATTGGTCGTACGCCGCGTTCTAACCCGGCGACCTATACTGGCGTGTTTACGCCCGTGCGCGAACTGTTTGCTGGCGTACCGGAATCACGCGCGCGCGGCTATACGCCGGGTCGCTTTAGCTTTAACGTGCGCGGTGGACGCTGCGAAGCCTGCCAGGGCGACGGCGTAATCAAAGTCGAAATGCACTTCCTGCCGGATATCTACGTGCCGTGCGACCAGTGCAAAGGCAAGCGCTATAACCGTGAAACGCTGGAGATTAAGTACAAGGGCAAGACCATCCACGAAGTGCTGGATATGACTATCGAAGAAGCCCGCGAGTTCTTTGATGCCGTTCCAGCGCTGGCGCGTAAGCTGCAAACGTTGATGGACGTTGGTTTGACCTACATTCGTCTGGGTCAGTCCGCGACAACGCTCTCCGGTGGTGAGGCGCAGCGCGTGAAACTGGCACGCGAGCTGTCAAAACGCGGAACCGGCCAGACGTTGTATATTCTGGATGAGCCGACCACAGGTCTGCATTTTGCAGATATTCAGCAGTTACTGGACGTACTGCACCAGCTCAGAGATCAGGGCAACACCATCGTAGTCATTGAGCATAACCTGGACGTGATTAAAACCGCGGACTGGATTGTGGACCTCGGACCGGAAGGCGGGAGCGGCGGCGGCGAAATCCTCGTCTCCGGTACGCCAGAAACGGTTGCCGAGTGTGAAGCTTCGCACACGGCCCGATTCCTCAAACCCATGCTGTAATTGCGCGAATGCCGCTTCCTGAATCATCAGGGAGCGGCAAATTTACGCCAGCAGTTTGCGCTTATCTTCCGGCAGCGTGTTTACGGCCTGTTGCCAGGAGGCATCGACCAGATAGTAAATCTGAGAATCCGGTAACGAGCCATCCAGATATACCGTGCTCCAGTGCGCTTTATTCAGATGTCTGCTTGGCCTTACGTCACTATGCTGCTGACGTAATAACTCTGCCAGTTCAGGGCTGGTTTTCAGAGACACCGCCGGGCGACCTTCCACCTCTTTTACCATGGCAAAAAGCACATCTTCGACTTTAATTTGTGTGGCTTTCCAGTCACTGTGGACGCTCTGCTCCGCACCTGTTTTTGCCATGCAGTATTGCAGCAACTCCGAATTCGTCATTTTTATTCCCCTTACCAGCATATCGCCTGATGAGAACATCTTTTACTCAGTGTGCAGCAAGTCAGCGAAAGGTAAAAGCCAGTAACGCAAATTTGTTTAAAAAAACAGCAATCGAAAAAGCGACGCCTTAGTACTCGGAGTTCACGATCACCTCTTCACCAAACCCTCCAGCCTGTGGCAACGGTTTATAGGTGGAGTTAGAAGCACGTAAAATGCGAATACCGCGAATACCGACCTCACGGGCCGCAGTGATGTCATTGTCGGAATCGCCGTAATACATACGGATGTTTTTATCCTGCAACCACTGCGTTTTGGTGTTCTGTCCAGGTTTGTCACCCGCGAAGATAACCGGATTCATATTGGCGGGTGGAATATGGAAGTTGTCGGACAGCGTTTTAGAAACCGTTTCGGTTTTGGTCTGGCTACGCCCGGTCACAAAAAAGATGCTGTCGCCGCGACGCACGTGCATATCAATAAGCTGTCGCGCCACTTCTTTCGGGATACTGAACTCATCCCAGCCATTATTCATTTTCTCCCAGAAGGCCGGATTCTTCAGGTAATCCTCGCTGTCCGGGGAGTACGTTTTTTTGCCACGCCAGAATCCCGGGCTGGAAAAGAGAACCGTATCATCAATATCAAATCCGACAGCCATCGGCGGACGACCAGTCAGACTATTTTCAATTTGTGCGACAGAAACCCAATGAATAGGAGCCTGCTCAGCAAGTTTTGCAACGTTAGTGCCTGGATTAAGCTGAGAGGGAGAAGAAACTAAAGCCTGGGCGGAATGGTTTAACGTGAACAATAAACAAACGGCACTCAGTGCCAAAGAAATCTTGCGCATATTTTTCCCTAATTAGTCAGTTAGTTATGATTTTTTTATTAACAACTGGTCAAAAAGCTATCTGACCTTACCCCCTGAGGGGGGGGAAAGGAAGGGCTTTATCTGGTTTTGTTACAGAAAAAGAGAACGATCACATATGAATAGAGGCATGTCACGTAGGCCAGATAAGGTATTTACGCTACCATCTGGCACACAAAACCTGATGGTGTTGCCATTATCTGACCTACGTGTTTCGGGAAAAAAATATTACATTACCGCAGCAAACGCCTTCGCCACGCGCTGAACGTTACTGTGGTTCAGACCGGCCACACACATACGACCGCTGGCAATCAGGTAAACACCAAACTCATCACGCAGACGATCAACCTGGGCTGCGCTCAGTCCGGTATAGCTGAACATACCGCGCTGTTGCAGCAGATAATCAAAATCGCGACCAGGGATCTCAGTATTAAGAACGTTGACCAGTTCCTGACGCATCGCCTGGATACGGGTACGCATACCCTCTACTTCAGCCAGCCAACTGGCTCTGAGCTCATCATCCCCCAGTACGGCAGCAACAACCTGAGCACCAAAGTTCGGCGGACTGGAATAGTTACGACGAACGGTGGCTTTTAACTGTCCCAGTACGCGACTTGCCGTCTCAGCATCTTCACAGACAACGGAAAGCCCGCCGACACGCTCGCCATACAGTGAGAAAATTTTTGAGAACGAATTGCCGACCAGAGCAGGCAATCCGGCGCTGGCAATAGCACGGATCGCGTAGGCATCATCATCCATTCCGGCGCCAAAACCTTGATAGGCAATATCCAGAAACGGGATCAGGTCGCGTGCTTTCAGTATCTCGATGACCGTATCCCACTGAGCATGAGTCAGATCTGCACCGGTTGGGTTATGACAGCACGGATGCAGCAGCACAATGCTGCGCGCCGGTAAGGTATTGAGCGTGGCTAGCAGATCGTTGAAACGCACACCATTGGTTGTATTGTCATACCAAGGGTAAGTACTGACTTCGAACCCGGCGCCTTCAAAAATTGCGATATGGTTTTCCCACGTCGGATCGCTGACCCACACGCCAGAATCAGGAAAATAGCGTTTCAGGAAATCAGCGCCCACTTTTAGCGCGCCCGATCCCCCCATCGTCTGAATCGTCGCTACACGCTGTTGCTGGAGAATCGGGTGTTCTGCGCCAAACAGCAGTTTTCCGATAGTATGGCGATAGCTATTCAACCCTTCCATTGGCAGGTACAGGGAAGCACCATGTGGCTTAGCATTAAGCCGCGCTTCCGCTTCAACTACGGCTCTAAGCTCAGGAATAATCCCGTCTTCGTTGTAATACAGGCCGATACTGAGGTTCACTTTGTCGCTACGTGAATCTTCTTGGAAACGCTCCATGAGCGATAAAATCGGGTCGCCAGCGTAGGCGTCAACTTTTTGGAACACGCGATGGTTCTCCAGGTTTACAGGCAGGGGATAAAGACACAATAAACCGGAAGTGAGAGAAGATCGAGAGGATGTTGAGGGGAATATTGCCGGATGGCGGCGGAACCGCCTTATCCGGCTTATAACCAAATTTAGTCCACGTACTTCATCGCTACCCTTGACGTCAGGCGCGTGATAAGTTCGTAAGCACTTACTTTTGTCATTTCAGCAATACGCTCAACCGGCAGGCCATCACCCCACAGGATCACCGGGTCGCCAGCTTTATCCTGCGCATCAGGGCCTAAATCAACGCAAATCATATCCATCGCAACGCGCCCGACTATCGGCACTTCCCGGCCATTAACCAGTACTGGCGTACCAGAGGGAGCCGCACGCGGATAACCGTCTCCATACCCCATCGCCACGACGCCCAGACGCGTGTCGCGCTCACTGAGCCACGTTCCGCCGTAACCAACAGGTTCTCCTGCTTTATGTTCGCGTACCGCAATCAGGCTGGAGGTGAGTGACATCACCGGCTTGCAGCCGAAATCTGCACCTGTGGAGTGATTTTCCAGCGGTGATACGCCATACAGAATTAACCCCGGACGCGCCCAGTCGAAGTGAGACTGTGGCCACAACAGGATGCCGCCAGAAGCGGCGATAGAACGCTGGCCCGGCTTGCCTTCACAGAAGCTATTAAAGATATCGAGCTGTTTTTCGGTTGCACCACACTCGGGTTCATCTGCACGAGCAAAGTGGCTAACAATATTGACCGGCTGACGCACGTTTTCACACTGAGTTAAACGCTGATAAAAGGCCTCGGCCTGCTCAGGGCGTACGCCCAGACGGTGCATTCCGGTGTCGAGCTTCATCCATACGGTGACCGGTTCAGCCAGTTCTGCCGCTTCCAGGGCATCAAGTTGTTCCTGGTTGTGCACGGCGGTATGCAGACGCTGTGCGGAGATAGTCGGCAGATCGGCTGCATCGAAAAACCCCTCCAGCAGCAGGATGGGTTGCGTGATCCCTCCCGCGCGCAGCCGCAGGGCTTCTTCAAGACGAGCGACACCAAAAGCGTCCGCATCGGGGAGCGTTCGCGCGGTCTCTAACAGACCGTGTCCGTAAGCGTTCGCTTTCACGACCGCAACCAGTTTGCTGGCAGGCGCCAGTTCACGCAGACGTTGCAGGTTGTGTCGCAGAGCGCGGCGGTTAATGACTACAGTTGCCGCTTGCATTTGTGTTCCTTGAATTATGTGTCTGGAATTTGGTGTTATTGGTGCAGCGAGTTTGGGTGCGGCAAACGCTCAGCCACCAGAGCGTACTAAAGTACGTGGGGATGACGAGCACTCCCCAATCCTTAAATCGCAAACAAAATGGCCAAATTATTTACTCATCATCGTATTGTGGTCCGGCATAGTTATCAAAGCGTGACCACTGGCCGTTAAACGTCAGACGTACCGTGCCGATAGGACCGTTACGCTGCTTACCAATAATAATTTCTGCGATCCCTTTCAGATCGCTGTTCTCGTGATAAACCTCATCACGATAGATAAACATGATTAAGTCGGCGTCCTGCTCGATAGAGCCTGATTCACGCAAATCCGAGTTGACCGGGCGTTTGTCGGCGCGTTGTTCCAGAGAACGGTTAAGCTGCGACAATGCCACCACCGGCACATGCAGTTCTTTTGCTAACGCTTTCAGTGAGCGAGAAATTTCAGCAATTTCCAGCGTACGGTTGTCGGAAAGCGACGGCACGCGCATAAGCTGAAGGTAGTCGATCATGATAAGCCCGATACCGCCGTGCTCACGAGCGATACGGCGCGCGCGCGAACGCACTTCCGTCGGCGTCAGACCGGAGGAATCATCAATATAGATGTTTCGTTTCTCCAGCAAAATACCCATTGTTCCGGAAATTCGCGCCCAGTCTTCATCATCCAGTTGACCAGTACGAATTTTGGTCTGATCCACGCGCGAAAGCGAGGCCAGGGAACGCATCATAATCTGCTCAGAGGGCATCTCAAGAGAAAAGATGAGTACGGGCTTATCCTGTAACATCGCTGCGTTTTCGACGAGGTTCATCGCAAATGTCGTTTTACCCATCGATGGACGCGCCGCGACGATGATCAGATCTGACGGCTGCAAACCTGCAGTCTTTTTATTGAGATCGTCATAACCGGTATTCACCCCGGTGACGCCATCATGCGGTTGCTGGAACAACTGTTCTATACGCGCGACGGTCGCATCCAGCACATCGGCGATGTTTTTCGGACCTTCGTCTTTATTGGCGCGGCTTTCAGCGATTTTAAAGACGCGAGATTCCGCCAGATCGAGCAGGTCTTCACTGGAGCGCCCCTGCGGATCGAAACCCGCGTCGGCTATTTCATGGGCGACAGAAATCATATCGCGAACAACGGCACGTTCGCGGACAATATCGGCATACGCGCTAATGTTCGCCGCACTTGGCGTATTTTTAGATAACTCAGCCAGGTAAGCAAAACCGCCGACGCTGTCCAGTTGTCCCTGAACTTCCAGCGACTCTGCCAGTGTAATCAGATCGATGGGTTTTCCCATCTCCTGCAGGCGGTGCATTTCTGTGAAGATATGCCGATGTGGTCGGGTGTAAAAATCCTCCGCAACCACGCGCTCGGCCACATCGTCCCAGCGTTCGTTATCCAGCATTAAACCGCCCAACACCGACTGTTCCGCTTCAATCGAGTGCGGCGGCACTTTCAGTCCCGCAACCTGCGGATCGCGGTCACGAGCATCAGTCTGTTGTTTGTTGAAGGGTTTATTTCCTGCCATAGTGAATGGAGTTACCTGCGTTGAAAAAGACAAGAGAGTATAGCGAGAAACACCATCTCGCTACAGGCATTTAACGCCCGCGCGGCCCGGTTGATGCCCGGATCTGAAGCGTAGGTCGATACACATAATGGTTAAGAGGCGTATCCGGTTGTGTTATCCGCCGCAGAATTTGTTGAGCTGCTTGTTTACCCAGCGCCATGGGTTCAACCGCGATAGTCGACAGCGGCGGGTTACTGTATGCGCAAGCTGCAACGCCATCATAACCAATCAGGGAGATATCTTTCCCGGCAAATAACCCTCTTTCCCCCAGTGCAGATTCAGCCCCAAACGCCATTAGATCGTTATAGCAAATTACCGCTGTTGGCGGTGACGTGCTATCAAGCAATTGCTGCATTAGCAAGAACCCATTCGCGCGGGTCGGTTCACAGCGCAATGAAGCATCATCGATACACCAGGGTTGTAACCCATGATGAATCATTGCTTCGAGGTAGCCCTGATAGCGTGAGTGATTCAGTGGCCCGCCGATAAACGCGATCTGCTTGTGACCCTGGTGAATTAGATATTCCGTCGCTTCTCGTACCCCGGCATAGCTATCCACGCCGACATAGTCGACTGGCAAACACTGCCAGTCCAAAGGCCTCATCGCGATAAGTAGTGGCGTTGCGCTGTTGGCATAACGCTGGAGATCGACCTCTGAAGAGCTGTTCACCGGGCACAGGACGATTCCCGCGACGTGGTGTTCCAGTAACGCATCCAGCACCTGCTTTTGCCGGTCGCTACGCTGAGAAGTGTTCGCCATTACCGTAATGTACCCCTGCTCCGCCAGAGTCATTTCCAGTCCCATGGTAAACTCAGCGAAAAATGGGTTGGTAAGATCATCAATAACCACACCAATGGTTAACGATTTTTGTGAACGCAAATTTGCCGCGAAGCGATTATAGACATAGCCCAATGCTTCCATGGCCTGCTGGACTTTCTCCTGCGTCTCTTTTTTGATCAAAGGGCTGTCATTCAGTACCAACGATACTGTCGATTTTGACACGCCTGCCGCGCGAGCTACATCCGTTAAGGTAACGCGCTTTCTTCCTGTCTCCGCCCTTACCATGCCTGCTCCCAAATAGCCCTCAGATCAAAGGCGGTTACTTTACCATATTCTGTTCCAGCTCAAGGCAAACGATCAGAATCAGGATCGTAAAGAGATCGCCAGATCGATCACAATTTTGCACTTCTCATCTTGTTTTTTATTTATCTCAATCGTACAAATCATACACGATTTGGAACGTTCCAATAAACATAAAAGCATTAACTTTATGTTTTTATGCAATTAAATATTTTTTATTTAAATCGAAATAAGGAGAAAAGATATGTGTGCTGTACGTACAATCTCCGCCACAGAAGCCTCTGAACTGATTATCGATCACGCTATCGTAACGGTGTCCTCTTCCAGCGGCATGGGGTGTCCGGACGCCGTCCTGGCCGCCATCGGCGAAAGATTCAAAAACGAAGGACATCCGCAAGCCATCACCACACTGCATCCGATTGCGGCAGGAGATATGTATGGCGTGAAGGGGATAGATCATCTGGCGCAACCGGGTTTACTGACGAAAGTGATCGCCGGATCGTACCCCTCCGGTCCCTCATCCATGTCACCACCAGCAATCTGGCAAATGATCAATAACAATGAGATACCTGCCTGGAATCTCCCATCCGGGATCTTATTCGATATGCATCGCGAGGCCGCCGCGCATCGTCCTGGTGTGCTGACGCAAACGGGGATGGATACCTACGTTGACCCACAACTACAGGGCGGTGCGATGAATGAAAAAGCAGCGCAGATCCCCTTAGTCGAGCGGATCAGATTCGCCAATGACGAATGGCTTTTTTTCCCCAGTATAGTGCCACAGGTTGCCATTATCCGGGCAACGACTGCCGATGAACGCGGCAACCTCAGCTATGAACACGAAGGCGCCTACCTTGGGCCACTGGAACAAGCCATGGCGGTACGCAACAACGGCGGAATTGTGATTGCCCAGGTTAAGCGACAAGTAGCGGCAGGCAGCCTGAAACCAAAAGACGTTCGTATCCCTGGCGTCTTGGTGGACTACATCGTGGTTGCGCCGGAACAAACTCAAACTACTCAGACAGTTTACGAACCAGCGATTAGTGGGGAAATAGTCCGTCCTCTCGATAGCTTTAACCTGATGGAAAACGGTCCTGCACGTGTTATTGCTCTGCGCGTTGCTGAAGAGTTACGGGCAGGCGATGCGGTGAATATCGGTTTCGGCATCTCCGCCAATGTACCGCGTATTTTGCTTGAACAAGGCCGTCATGGTGATGTCACCTGGCTACTGGAACAAGGCGCAATCGGCGGGGTGCCATTGCTGGAATTCCAGTTCGGCTGCGCGTCTAACGCCGAAGCTTTTTTACCGTCCCCACAGCAGTTCACTTACTTTCAGGGCGGTGGCTTTGATCTGACGCTGATGTCCTTCCTGCAAATTGGTGCGGACGGCTCCGTTAACGTTTCATATCTGCCCGCAAGACCGCACGTCACCGCAGGGTGCGGCGGGTTTATTGATATAACCTCTCATGCAAAACGCATTATTTTCTCAGGTTTTTTCAACGCAGGCGCGCAATTGAGTCTGGAAGGCGGGCGACTTCATATCGCCAAAGAAGGGAAAGCCAAAAAGCTGGTGCAGGAGGTCTCACACGTCACGTTCTCTGGCAAACGCGCGTTGGCTCGCGGGCAGCAGGTGCAATATGTCACCGAACGCTGCGTTATGGAATTAACAGCAGATGGCCTGATTGTCACAGAAATCGCCCCTGGACTGGATCCTGAGCGCGATATCCTGGCACAAAGCGAGGCACCTTTGCGGTTATCCGCCAATCTGAAAATCATGAACGCGAACTATTTCATACAAGGATGTCCTCATGAATAACGGCACTATTGATCTTCATCGCGACGGCTATGTTGCAACATTAATAATTAATCGACCGACAAAACTCAACGCATTAACACCCGAAATGCTGGAACAGCTCTTAGCGCATTGCTGCACAATCGAAATGGATACGGAAATCAGAGTGGTTTTGTTAACCAGCGCCTGTGAAAAAGCCTTTTGCGTAGGTGCTGATATTCATCGCTGGACAGCGCTTTCACCCCTGGATATGTGGCGAAGCTGGATCCGCCGGGGACATAAGGCCTTTGATGCACTGGCGCAACTGCCACAGCCAGTTATTGCATTAATACATGGGCTGGCATACGGCGGCGGTCTGGAACTGGCTGCCGCCGCCGATATCCGCTTATGCAGCGAAGAGGCACAAATGGCACTGCCAGAAACCGGGCTGGCGACGGTTCCTGGCTGGTCTGGAACCCAGCGTTTGACGTCTCTGCTGGGACGCTCATTGGTGAAAGAGATGGTGTTCATCGGTGAGCCGCTGGATGCTCAGCGAGCACTAGATTGTGGCCTTGTGAGTCGCGTTACACCGGCTGCTGACCTCGTTGCTGCCGGTCAAGATCTGGCCCAGAAGATTTCACAGCGCGCGCCAATCGCGGTACAGATCGCCAAGCAAGTTATTGATGCGGGTGAAGGAATCTCGACTGGACGAACACTTGAAGCTCTGGCGGGTGCCTGTTCGGCAGCTACAGAAGATGCACTTGAGGGTAGCCAGGCATTCAGGGATAAACGGCAGCCTCACTTTACAGCCAGATAACACCCGTTCTGGCTAATCCACAAGGATTGCAATTAAAAACAGTAAGTTCCCCATTAATTTCGGGCGGGATTCTTGTATCCGCCGGAAAGGAGACATCACCATGCAGTCAAAAAATACAGAGATGGCATCATCAGAAAACCTGACAGAGCAAGGACATGTAACACCGCAGGATCTCCGCCGCGCGGCATGGACCTGCTCACTGGGCAGCGCCCTGGAATATTACGATTTTGCCCTGTACAGTCTGGCCTCGGCGATTATTTTTGGCCCGCTATTTTTCCCTAATCAGGAACCCGGCATCGCCCTTATTGCCAGTTTTGGTACCTACTTTTTAGGCTTCGCCGTCAGACCAGTCGGCGGTATTCTTTTCGGCTCGTTAGGTGACAGGCTAGGAAGAAAATTTGTCCTGCTGGCAACGGTACTATTAATGGGCACAGCCAGTACACTTATCGGCTTACTCCCCACCTATGAAACTGCAGGTATCTGGGCTCCCGTGATGCTGGTCGCACTGCGCCTGCTGCAGGGGCTGGGTGCTGGCGCGGAGCAAGCGGGTGCTGCCGTACTGATGACGGAATACGCCCCTCGAGGCAAACGCGGTTATTACGCTGCATTACCGTTCCTGGGCATTCAGATCGGTACATTTATGGCATCAGCCGTCTATTTTATCCTGCTGCATAATGTGACCAATATTGCTGAAAGCTGGTTGTGGCGTCTGCCGTTCCTCGCCAGTGTTCTGATCATTGCCGTCGCGATTTATATCCGTTTGCACCTGAAAGAGTCACCTTCATTTTCGAAGTTGGAAGCTCGTAAGCAGGTCACCGATTCACCATTACGCAATTTGCTGAAAACCTCACGCCGCAATGTGTTTGTCGGTATTGGCCTGCGCCTCGCGGAAAACGGTGGCTCCTCGATTTACCAGGCACTTGCCATCAGTTATATCGTGGGTGTTGTCGGGCTGGATAAATCGGTCGGCACTCTGTGCCTGATGTCCGCCGTGGTGGTTGGGGCCATTATGGTGCCAATTGCAGGATGGCTTACTGACCGCTTCGGTCGGGTGATTGTTTACCGCAGTCTGGCAATTTTCCAATTACTCATCACCTTCCCTGTATGGTGGTCATTCAGCCACGGTAATGTGCCAGTTACCATCGTGTCTCTCTCACTGGCTCTTGGCGTGGGTGCATGGGGAATGTTCGGCGCACAAGGTGCATTCTTGCCAGAGTTATTTGGTGCCCGTCACCGCTATATTGGTGTCGCCCTGGCTCGAGAAGTTTCTGCCGTTATCGCGGGTGGGATTGCTCCTCTGATCGGCTCAGCCATTATTACCTGGGTTATCCACACTAATGATCCGAGCGGAATCTCAGCCTGGATGCCGATTGCTATCTACCTCAGTCTGCTCACCGTGGGAACTATCATCGCCACGTTTTTCGCGCCGGAGACACGCGATCGCGACCTGGATGATTTAGCGGATGCAAAAGTGAATGCAACCGCACCACACCAAGGGACCACGGAGTCATATCATGACGCATAACGTTTCCAGCGCCATTGTTGATAACCTGACTGATGTAAAAATGCCTCATTACTCTCCGCTGGCGCAAGCCAGCGGAAGTATCGATATTAATGACGATGCTTTTCCAGAGTATTGTTGCAATACGTTAGTGCTGGGTAGTGGTGCTGCGGGTTGGCGCGCCGCTGTTGAACTGAAGCGCCGCGATGTTGATGTGATCGTGGCCTCCAGCAAAGCGTTTTGGGGAACATCTGCCTGCTCGGGTTCCGATAAGCAAACCTTGCATACCGCAAACACACGCGGTAATGGCGATCGCTTCCTGGCTCTGAGCGATGCGCTCTCGGCAGGCGGGTCAATGGATGAAGATACAGCCTATATTGAGGCTGTCGGATCAGTGAATACGTGCGAGGTGCTGAAATACCTTGGGCTGGATCTGCCAGAAGACACATTCGGTGCGACATTGCGTTATCAGACGGACCACGATGAATTCGGTCGGGCCACCAGTTGTGGCCCACGGACGTCTCGCCTGATGGTTAAAGTACTGGCTCAGGAAGCGATGCACCTGAATATTCCTCTGCTCAATCATACTACGGCAATAAAAATCCTTACCGATGGCGAAGGTGAGATGCGACATGTGACGGGCGTGGTCGCTATCGACAAATCATGCAGGGAAAATCCCTGGCGTATGGTTATTATCCGTTGTCAGCATCTGGTATTCGCCACAGGTGGCCCCGGTGAGCTTTATCGGGAAAGCGTTTATCCGGTGAGCTGCTTTAGCGGACTGGGTATGGCGTTGGAAGCAGGGATTACGCTGGTTAACCTTACTGAGAGCCAGTTCGGTATCGGTACGCCGCGCACGCGGTTTCCCTGGAACCTTTCAGGGACCTACATGCAGGCGATGCCCCGTATCTTCTCTCAGGACAGCGAAGGTCAGCGATACAATTTTCTGGCAGATTATTACCCTACTACCCGTATGCTCGCTTCGGCCATTTTCCGCAAAGGATATCAGTGGCCGTTTCATGCTGAGCGTATGCTTGATTATGGTTCCAGTTTGCTGGACGTTGCCGTTTTCGAAGAGACGCAAAAAGGGAACGCCGTTTTTCTCGATTTTCTGTCTGAACCCGAACCGGCAGCGGACGGCATCCCATTCAACCTCAACAATCTGGATGAAGATGTCGTTACCTACCTGAAAAATAACGATGCTCTGCTGGTGATGCCGCTTGCCAGATTGCAGCGTATGAATCCACTCGCTATCCGACTCTATCAACTACATGGGCAAGATATCAGCAAATCACCGCTACAATTTACTCTGAACAACCAACATCTTAACGGTGGAATTGATGTCGATATCTGGGGAAAAACATCTCTTGCCGGTTGCTATGCTGCCGGAGAAAACGCCGGTACACACGGTGTAACGCGTCCCGGTGGAGCTGCACTCAATGCCGGGCAGGTTTTTGCTCGCCGCTGCGCGCAACACATCGCACATCAGCCACAACAAGCCCAACATGCAGGCGTCGATCGACAGCAAATATTGTCTGCAATACATGAGGCGCAAAAATGTCTGACATCAACCCCACAAGGCTTACTACGTGAGAATGTGCGGGAAATCATCCAGACCACGATGAGCACCCACGCCGCCATTTTATGCCACGCGGAAGGGATCGAAGATGCCGTGCAGACAATTAAAAAACTGTGTGACGATATTAAGCAGTTCGGCATTCAGTCTGATGCAAACAGCCTTACTCGCTCACTCCAGTGGCAACAGAGCGCTCGTCTCGCGCTGGCCGTACTGCTTTCACTTCAGTTTTATATCCACAACGGTGGCGGAAGTCGGGGAGCCAGAGCGATTTATGACGGAAAATCAGGCATCTCACCACAAAGCGCTCGTGGACCACTTCAGACCTGGAGCTTTCGACCTGAAACTCAAACTGACCGTCAAAGAATGATCTGTATTCGCCGGGTTTCCGACAATTATCAAATCTATTCGAGGATCTGCCGTGAAAGGGGATCATTATCATCAGGCGATTTTGAACGTCAGTGGCTCAATTGGTTAACAGCCAGTGTTTTTTACACGACTGAGTAATCATTTACTGATAACTGCTTCACTGGCAAAAAAATGACCACAGAGGATGTCGACTACTGTTAGGCTTAGGAAAGATCTGTCGCTCAGCAAAGGAGTTTACATGGCAACACGTATTGAATTTCATAAGCACGGCGGGCCTGATGTTCTGAAGGCTGTGGAGTTTGCGCCCGTTGACCCGGCGGAACATGAAATCCAGGTCGAAAACAAAGCGATTGGCATCAATTATATTGATACTTACATCCGTAGCGGGCTTTATCCGCCGCCATCATTACCCAGTGGCCTGGGCACCGAGGCTGCTGGCGTAGTCAGCAAAGTCGGCAGCGGTGTGAAGCACATTAAAACCGGCGATCGGGTCGTCTATGCTCAGTCCGTACTCGGCGCTTACAGTTCAGTGCATAACGTTCCAGCCGATAAAGTCGCCATTCTGCCCAATGCCATTTCGTTTGAGCAGGCTGCCGCCTCCTTCCTGAAAGGGCTTACCGTTTTTTATCTGTTACGCAAAACCTATGAAATCCAGCCTGGCGAACCGTTTTTGTTCCATGCTGCGGCAGGGGGGGTCGGTCTGATTGCCTGTCAGTGGGCAAAAGCATTGGGTGCAAAACTGATTGGTACCGTCGGCAACGCGCAAAAAGCGCAAATTGCCTTGCAGGCCGGTGCATGGCAGGTGATTAACTACCGTGAAGAAAGCATTGTCGAGCGCGTTAAAGAGATAACTGGCGGTAAAAAAGTTCGGGTGGTTTACGATTCGGTAGGGAAAGATACCTGGGAAGCTTCGCTGGATTGTCTGCAGCGCCGGGGACTGATGGTAAGTTTCGGTAACGCTTCCGGACCAGTGACTGGCGTAAACTTAGGTATTCTGAATCAGAAAGGCTCGTTATATGTGACGCGCCCTTCTCTTCAGGGTTACATCACCAACCACAATGAGTTAGCCGAAGCCAGCAATGAGCTTTTTTCGCTGATTGCCAGCGGGGTTATCAAGGTTGATGTGGCAGAGAGTCAGAAGTATGCCCTGAAAGATGCGCAACGCGCGCATGAAGTCCTGGAAAGCCGGGCGACGCAGGGTTCAAGTCTTCTGATCCCTTAATTTCTACCGTTCCTAATTCATTTCAGTAGCAGGAAAAAAAACGATACGTTACTGAAGCTTGTGTCCGGGGTCAGTGAAAACAGCCAGCACACCAGCGGTTTGAATGATGGCGGGAATACAAAGAAATTGGGCTTCCCGCAGGAAGCCCTTTCTTTTTTTAGTTCGGCTGTATGTAGGGTACAGCTCGATGAATTCGTTAACGGCGTAATAGTGACAGATTTGATTATCAATTCCTATTTGGTTCTAAAGGCAAAGTTGCATGTTGTGACGAACCACTCAATACCTTAGTAAAACCGACGGTTATTGCGCTGATACTGTGGGACTTTTGGCGCTTTTATCGCCTTGATAACCCATACCACAGCAATGGCCAGTAACAACCAGGGCAACAATTTAATCATTAACGCAAACAAGCCACCCAAAAACATCACTGCGGTAGCCACCATCAATGCAGCCAGCACACCCAGCAGTGATACACCGGTGACCATCAGCATGATAAAAAAGCCAACGACAAAAAGTAGTTCCAGCATGGTGCTCTCCCGAAATGAAAACTCTCCAGAGTCTTACAAAAAGCATGCCAAAATTATTTTATTGATTTATAAAGAAAACGCCCCGCGACATATCGCAGGGCATGGTGAAATTGACTAACTTTTGGCGAGAAATTAACGCTTGTCGGCCACCAGCTTTAACGCATGTTCCAGGACGTTAATATCAGCACCTGCTTTATGCGCATTTTCGCTCAGGTAACGGCGCCACTGACGTGCCCCAGGGATCCCCTGAAACAAGCCGAGCATATGGCGGGTAACATGACCAAGATAGGTTCCCTTGCTCAGTTCACGCTCAATATACGGATACATTGCGCGCACTACGGCAACAGGATCGGCATCGGTGGTAGTTGCAGCAAAAATTTCGCGGTCCACAGAGGCCAGCATACCAGGATTTTGATAGGCTTCACGCCCTACCATCACACCATCCATATGTTGAAGATGCGTTTTTGCATCGAGCAGCGATTTAATACCACCGTTGATCGACATGGTCAGGTGTGGAAAGTCACGCTTCAACTGATAGACACGTTCATAATCCAACGGTGGGATCTCACGGTTTTCTTTCGGGCTTAGCCCGGAAAGCCAGGCCTTACGCGCGTGGATGATAAACATCTCACACTCGCCTTTACCGGAGACCGTATTGATGAAATCACACAGGAATTCGTAGCTATCCTGGTCATCAATGCCGATACGAGTTTTGACCGTTACCGGAATTGACACCACATCACGCATCGCTTTGACGCAATCGGCAACCAGCTGTGCGTTCCCCATCAAACAGGCACCGAACATGCCATTCTGGACACGATCGGAAGGGCAACCCACATTGAGGTTAATTTCGTTGTAGCCACGTTCTTCAGCCAGCTTCGCGCATTGCGCCAGCGCTGCCGGGTCGCTCCCCCCTAACTGGAGCGCGACCGGATGCTCCTCTTCGCTATACGCCAGATAGTCGCCTTTCCCATGAATAATTGCCCCGGTGGTCACCATCTCCGTATAGAGCAACGTTTGGCTGGACAGTAAGCGCAAAAAGTAGCGGCAGTGTCTGTCCGTCCAGTCGAGCATCGGCGCGATAGAAAAACGATGAGCAGGAAAAGCAGTAGGCTGAGATTCAGGCAGCATGGTGAATAATTAAGCATCCGGTTAAAAAGGGGCGCTACTATAGCATAGACCGTTACGATAGTGAGCCACATCGTCGCGGGAACTCACGCCCCTGCCGAGACAAGGCTATTTCCGTCCCGGTTTCCCGTCATGCGGGCCAAAAAATTGCGGGGGATGATCAACCCAGCGATCCTCGCGCGTTGCAGCATAGACCGGATTGAGGGGGTAATAGATACGATTAAACTTTTTGTTTGCTTCACCCACCACTAACAGACGCACCTCTTCACTGGTGTTATTGATAAAGGTGTGACACACGCCGGTTCCTGCTGGAAAGCCCACGCTGTCGCCGGGCTCCAGTTTCCATAAATAGCCATTAATCCAGGCCTCAGGGTAACCTTCCAGCACATAGATAAATTCTTCTTCATCACTTTCTGCATGAGGATATGAAGTACGACGTCCTGGTGGCAGTCGTTCATGATGAATACCGAGCCGCCCTAATCCCAGCTTGCGGGCAAGCGGTGCGCCAATAGAAAAAAATTCATTGCTGCCAGGATAAGTGGAGTCATCAGCTCCCTCTACTTCACGCCAGTGGCGAATACAATCAGGTCTTTTCATTTTTATTTTCCAGTATTGCGATGCGTCAGGTATAGCACACGGTGGGGATCTCGGTGTTTTGAGCAGAATATGATAAAGTAAGGGATTAACCTTCCATGCAAATCGAGGCGTCAAATGGAAAAAACCACCACGCAGGAGTTATTGGCCCAGGCTGAAAAACTCTGTGCGCAACGTAACGTGCGGCTGACACCACAACGCCTCGAAGTGCTGCGCCTGATGAGCCTGCAACAAGGCGCGATTAGCGCTTATGATCTGCTTGATCTGTTACGGGAAACCGAACCACAGGCCAAACCGCCTACCGTTTATCGCGCTCTCGATTTTCTGCTTGAACAAGGTTTCGTGCACAAGGTGGAATCCACCAACAGCTACGTGCTTTGTCATCTGTTCGATCAGCCGACCCACAGCTCAGCAATGTTCATTTGTGACCGCTGTGGTGTGGTTAAAGAAGAGTGTGCTGAAGGCGTGGAAGACATCATGCATACATTGGCCGCCAGGATGGGCTTTGCACTACGTCATAACGTGATTGAAGCCCACGGCCTCTGTCCGGCATGTGTGGAAGTTGAATCGTGCCGCCATCCAGGCGACTGTCAGCATGATCATACGATTCAGGTGAAGAAGAAAGTTGGGCGATAAAAGAGCGTACATCCTTGTACTCTCAGGAGGGAGGGATTAATTACCAGCGGTAATCGTTGCGTTTTTCCCAATCTTTAACTTCTTTCTCCGCCTGATCTTTCGCGTAACCGTAACGTTCCTGGACTTTACCCACCAGTTGGTCGCGTTTACCTTCAATGACCGTCATATCATCATCGGTCAGTTTGCCCCATTGCTCTTTCACTTTACCTTTGAACTGCTTCCAGTTACCGCCGACTTCGTCTTTATTCATCATCAAGTCCTCATCGTTAGGTTGTGAATAGCGAGAGTGCTATATCCAGACATGTTATGTTTTCGCTGGACGTGAGATTAAGTGTAGTCAGTGATTCCAGGAATTATTAACTATTCAGAATTTTTAACCATCTGGGTCAGGCGAACCAGGTACCATTACGCCAGTGACGCCGCCAGATGAAGGCCAGTGAGAGCCCGCGCAGCGCGAGGAAAACGGTTAACGCGAGCCATAAACCGTGGTTTCCCAACAGTGGTACAGCAAATAACGTTAATGCAAATCCCGCGGCAGCGACGGCCATACTGTTACGCATTTCTGCCGCTCGCGTCGCACCAATAAACATGCCGTCCAGCAGGTAACACCAGACGCCCACCAGCGGCAAAATCACCTGCCAGATAAGATAACGATCGGCCAGTAGCTGAATCTGGGGCAGAGAGGTTAGCAGCGCAATAATCTGTTCACCGAACAGGGCGTATATCAGGGAAAACAGAATTGCCACAATACCCGACTGCCTACATGCCGCCCTCCAGACATCCAGTAACTGACCGCCATCGCGCGCGCCATAAGCCTGACCAGAATGAGCTTCGACGGCGTAGGCAAACCCGTCCAGCGCATAAGCTGTAAACGTCAGCAGAGTCATCAGGACGGCATTTACCGCAATGATGTCACCACCAAGGCGCGCGCCCAGTACCGTAATGGCGCCAAAACAGAGTTGTAGCAACAGCGAACGCAGCATAATGTCGCGGTTAAGCGCCAGCAGACGGCGAAAATTGCCGCGCCATGCAAGCTTCAGCATCGCAAGCGAGACACCACGCAAATGGAGAACCTTGCGCACCATCAGAAGACCAATCAGCAATGTGGCATATTCGGCAATCACAGTTGCCAGTGCAGCGCCTTGCACGTTCATATGCAAGCCCATCACCAGCCATAAATCGAGCACAATGTTGAGAATATTACCAACAATGAGCAGGATAACCGGCGCACGGGCATACTGGACGCCCAGCAACCAGCCCAGCAGCACCAGGTTTGCCAGAGAGGCTGGCGCGCTGAGCCAACGAATTTCAAGGAAGCGCCGGGCTTGCTCCAGTACCGCCTCACTGCCACCAACTATATGCAGCGCCAGATCGATAATTGGCGTCCTGAACAGGGCAATCGCAGCCCCTGCTCCCAGCGCCAGGATCAACGGTTGCACCAGCGCGCGAGCCAGTGCCTGCGAATCTTTCGCGCCAAATGCCTGGGCCGTCAGCCCAGTGGTGCTCATGCGTAAAAAGAGCAACAGCATAAAGAGAAAACTGGTCGCCGTTGCGCCAACGGCTACGCCGCCAAGATAGACCGGACTCTCCAGATGACCAATCACTGCGGTGTCCACCAGCCCCAGCAGGGGGACAGTGATATTGGAGAAGATCATCGGTAGGGCAAGGAGCCAAAGTGCTTTGTCGGAAGAGGTAAAGAAAGGCATGCAGAAAGCCTGAGAAGGAGTTAAACGGATAATATTGTTTTTCGTAGACCCGGTAAGCGTGGCGCTACCGGACCAGAGTGATGCCGGATGACGGCGTAAACGCCTTATCCGGCCTACTTAATTACAGCCACTCACCGTTACGAATGACGCCGACCGCCAGCCCTTCAATAGTGAAGTTTTGCTCGCGCAGGTCAACTACGATAGGCTTGAATTCGCTGTTTTCTGGCAGAAGTTCGACCTTGTTGCCCTGTTTTTTCAGGCGCTTAACCGTAACTTCATCGTCAATGCGTGCAACAACCACCTGGCCATTACGCACGTCCTGAGTTTTATGTACGGCCAGTAAATCACCGTCCATAATCCCGATATCTTTCATCGACATTCCGCTGACGCGCAGTAAAAAATCGGCACTGGGTTTAAACAGTGAAGGATCAACCTGATAATGGCCTTCAATATGCTGCTGTGCCAGAAGAGGCTCACCCGCCGCAACACGGCCGACAAGTGGTAATCCCTCTTCTTCTTCCTGCAACAGACGAATTCCACGCGATGCGCCAGAAACAATTTCCAGCACACCTTTACGTGCCAGCGCTTTAAGGTGTTCTTCAGCTGCGTTTGGGGAACGGAACCCCAAACGCTGCGCGATCTCCGCACGCGTCGGTGGCATACCTGTCTGGCTGATGTGATCCCGAATGAGATCAAACACCTCTTGCTGCCTGGCCGTTAACGCTTTCATTCCGCCCCCTGGGTGTATATACAGTTATGCTGTGAGTATATACAGCTAAAGGCGATTTTGGAACCGCAAACTGCACAAAAAACAGGAGATTTATGAAGTTGTGGAATGCTTATCGAAAATGCGACCACAACAGGATGCCCCAGGTGATCAAGGCTACAAAAATAGAAAGTAGTACCGCCGCCGATCCCATATCTTTCGCCCGGCCAGAGAGTTCGTGATACTCAGAGCCGATACGGTCGACCACCGCCTCAATAGCGCTATTAAGAATTTCAACAATCATCACCAGCATCACCGAGCCAATCAGCAGCACACGGGTAATCGCATCAACATCCAGCCAGCAAGCAATCGCGACGCCCAGCAGTACGGCAACACTTTCCTGGCGAAACGCCGCTTCATTAATCCATGCGGCACGAAAACCTTTCCACGAATAGCCTGCTGCCTTGATAATTCGAGTGAACCCAGTGGTATTATTAGCCATCAAAAGAACCTTTTTACATTATTAGCGTCAATGTCATTGTACCGTTACCCTATTTACTTCAGGGCTGATGCAAAGCAGCGCGAAGTATGACGGGATACACCAGAAATTCACTAAACTTTCTGATATCCTTGCAGCGCATTTGCATTATTAACCAGAGGCTTTACATCGTTTATGTCCGGCTGGCCAAGAATTTACTACAAATTACTGAATTTACCATTAAGTGTGCTGGTAAAAAGCAAGTCTATTCCGGCGGATCCTGCTCCGGAATTGGGGCTCGACACTTCGCGTCCCATTATGTACGTCTTGCCGTACAACTCAAAAGCGGACTTGCTAACGCTGCGCGCTCAATGCCTGGTTCACGATCTCCCCGACCCCCTGGAGCCGTTGGAAATCGACGGGACTCTCCTGCCGCGCTACGTGTTTATTCACGGCGGCCCGCGTGTCTTCACTTATTACACGCCTAAAGAAGAGTCTATCAAGCTGTTCCATAACTATCTCGACCTTCATCGCAGCAATCCTGACCTGGATGTGCAGATGGTGCCGGTATCGGTGATGTTTGGCCGCGCTCCCGGACGCGAAAAAGGCGAAGTGAATCCGCCTCTGCGCATGCTGAATGGCGTACAGAAATTCTTTGCCGTTTCGTGGCTGGGTCGCGACAGTTTTGTTCGCTTCTCCCCGTCGGTGTCCCTGCGTCGCATGGCTGACGAACACGGCACAGATAAAACCATTGCACAGAAACTGGCGCGCGTGGCGCGTATGCACTTTGCCCGCCAACGTTTAGCTGCAGTTGGTCCGCGTCTTCCTGCCCGCCAGGATCTGTTTAATAAGCTGTTGGCCTCAAAAGCTATCGCCCGCGCGGTAGAAGATGAAGCACGCAGTAAAAAAATATCCCACGAAAAAGCGCAGCAAAATGCCATCGCGCTGATGGAAGAAATTGCCGCAAACTTCTCCTATGAGATGATCCGCCTGACGGACCGTATTCTGGGGTTCACATGGAACCGGCTGTACCAGGGGATTAACGTTCATAATGCAGAACGTGTGCGCCAGTTGGCGCACGACGGACATGAAATCGTCTATGTGCCATGCCATCGCAGCCATATGGACTACATGCTGCTGTCGTACGTTCTGTATCACCAGGGCCTGGTTCCTCCACACATTGCCGCTGGAATCAACCTGAACTTCTGGCCGGCAGGCCCGATCTTCCGCCGTCTGGGTGCATTCTTTATTCGCCGCACCTTTAAGGGCAATAAACTTTACTCCACCGTATTCCGCGAATACCTGGGCGAACTGTTCAGCCGTGGCTACTCGGTTGAGTACTTTGTCGAAGGTGGGCGCTCACGTACAGGCCGTCTGCTCGACCCGAAAACCGGCACGCTGTCCATGACCATTCAGGCGATGCTGCGCGGCGGTACGCGTCCGATCACGCTGGTGCCTATCTACATTGGCTACGAGCATGTGATGGAAGTGGGAACATACGCAAAAGAGCTGCGTGGTGCGACGAAAGAGAAAGAGAGCCTGCCACAAATGCTGCGCGGCTTAAGCAAGCTGCGTAACCTGGGCCAGGGCTACGTTAACTTTGGCGAACCGATGCCATTGATGACTTACCTGAACCAACATGTTCCGGAATGGCGCGAATCTATCGATCCTATCGAGTCTATTCGCCCGGCCTGGCTGACGCCGACAGTGAATAACATCGCCGCCGATCTGATGGTTCGTATTAACAACGCAGGCGCGGCCAACGCCATGAACCTGTGTTGTACCGCGCTACTGGCATCCCGCCAGCGATCTCTGACCCGTGAGCAGTTAACCGAACAACTTGATTGCTACCTGAGCTTGCTGCGCAACGTGCCGTATGCTGCGGATTCGACGGTTCCCGCGCAAAGCGCCAGTGAACTGATCGACCACGCTTTGCAGATGAACAAGTTTGAGGTCGAGAAAGATACCATCGGCGACATCATCATTCTGCCGCGCGAGCAGGCTGTACTGATGACTTACTACCGCAACAACATTGCGCACATGCTGGTTCTGCCTTCATTGATGGCGGCGATTGTGACTCAGCATCGTCGTATTTCACGTGAGGCACTACAGCAGCATATTGAAGCACTGTACCCGATGCTGAAAGCTGAGCTGTTCCTGCGCTGGGAACGTGACGAGCTTGCAGGAGTGATCGACGCACTGGCCAGCGAAATGCAGCGTCAGGGTTTAATCACCATGCAGAACGATGAGCTGCATATCAATCCGGCACACTCCCGCACGCTACAGTTGCTGGCGGCAGGTGCTCGTGAAACCCTGCAACGCTATGCCATTACCTTCTGGCTGCTGAGTGCAAACCCATCCATCAACCGCAGCACACTGGAGAAAGAGAGCCGTACCGTGGCTCAGCGTCTTTCCGTACTGCACGGTATTAACGCCCCTGAATTCTTCGATAAGGCGGTGTTCAGCTCTCTGGTGCTGACTCTGCGTGACGAGGGATACATCAGCGATACCGGTGATGCCGAGCCGGAAGAAACGATGAAGATCTATCAGATGCTGGCCGAACTGGTCACGTCCGATGTACGTCTGACCATCGAGAGCGCAACGCAGGGCGAGTAAGCATAAAAAAACCGGTCGAAAAAATGACCGGTTTTTCTTTTGTCGCCTCACCTAAAATCAAAGGTGCCAGTAACTCATTGCCAGCCCCAAAAACAGCACCAGACCGACATAGTTGTTATTCATAAACGCTTTAAAACAGGCATCCCGTTCGCGATTGACGATCAATTTCTGCTGATACACAAACAGCGCGCCCGCCACCAGCAGAGACCAGTAATAGCCCAGACCCAGCCCGTTCAGCCAGCCAATCAACGCCATCAATACCAGTACGCCAACCTGCAGAATACCAATAATCAGCTTATCGTTTTGGCCGAACAGGATCGCGGTCGATTTAATACCAATCTTCAGGTCATCATCCCGGTCAACCATCGCGTACTGTGTATCATACGCTACCGCCCAGAGAATATTGGCAAGGAACATCAGCCAGCAACTCAGCGGAACAGATTCGCTCACGGCAGCGAACGCCATTGGGATAGACCAGCCAAATGCAGCGCCCAGAACCACCTGTGGCAAATGGGTATAGCGCTTCATGAAGGGATATACCCACGCCAGTGCTAACGCAGCGACAGACAACAAAATTGTCATCGTGTTTAGCGTCAGTACCAGCAGGAACGCAAGCAACACCAGTACCACAAACAACGTTCGGGCTTCTTTCTCTGTCACCGCACCACTTGGCAGCGGCCGGTTCGCGGTGCGTTTGACATGCCCGTCAAATTTGCGGTCAGCATAATCATTCACCACGCATCCGGCGGCGCGCATTAACCAAACGCCAGCGACGAAAACCGCCAGGATCCATAATTGCGGTACCCCAGGGGTCGCCACCCACAGCGCCCACAGGGTCGGCCAGAGCAGCAGTAAGGCGCCGATTGGCTTATCCGTACGCATCAAGCGGTGAAACGCCAGTAGCTTATTCTGCGTCAGACTCCACTCCATTTTTTCTTCCTCTCAGTACAACGGCGATGCAGGTAAAAAAAGCTCGGTAAGCATCAGCGGCTTACCGCTCAGCCGCAGGCGGGAACGACGCCCCCACAGCGCTGCATCGCGACCTATCTCAATAAAATCTCGGGTCAATGTCGATGATGTAAACAGGTAGCGCCCGAGCGGGGTTTTCCCCAGATTTTGTAAGGCCAGCTCAGGACCACACAGAGTTGATTCAGGCACCACGGTGCGCCCGGCAAGCCAGGGTTCACCATCCGCACATAACAGAATTTCACGCAACCAATAACGGGATTCGCTCGGCAGCAGCGTCAGTTCTTCAGCCACCTCATTTTGCCCAACAAATCCTTCTCGTATCAACGTTACGGTGACCTGTTTTCCCTCCTGCTCAAAGCGTTTGGTCATGGAGTCTTCCAGTAACAACCAGTCAAGCAGTTGAGGGTCAAGCGCGGGGATCGCATCAAAATAACGCAGCGCACGCAGTTGCGTTAACGCAGGGTGTGGCATGCCTTACTCTCCGATTTATAACGTGATGGCATTGTATCGCAGAAAAGGCATTACAGGGTGAGCAAACGTGATTAAGTGATCGGCTAATCAACATTAGTGTAACAAATCGCATTGCACGATAAAAAAAGGTGCGCCAGGAGACGCACCAGTTGTTGCAAAATCAGCAATGTGGGGAGATGGTTACCCCTTGCCTTTTACACTACTGATAAAGGTGGAACGGGCAGATGTGGACCCCAAACGTTCAGCTTCATCAAGCAGCTTCAGCGCTTTATCAACATCACCTTTCGCTACCGCATCTTTAATCGCTTTATTAAAGTAGCTTTCCGTGTCATTCAACATCGGTTCACTTTTCTTCGCAGGCGCTGGAGCGGCGGTCGCTACAGCAGCCGGAGCTGGAGCTGCATAAGCCGCTGCTGGCGCGGCAGTATTCCCAACCGTCACCGGCCCCGGACCGGAGGAGCCAAACAGCGGCCCGACCAATACGCTGGAAGAAGAGCTGGTTTTGACTTTCAGTTTCAACAGGCCATCGGTGGTATGACGGGCGATCGGGTCTGGAATATCCGGAATGGAGTTACCCACACCCTTGGCATACGCTTTCGCCGGGTCAAGCAGAGTTGTGGTCTGCTGAAGATCTTTTTCTGTTGTAAATACCAGCACATAGAGCTTCTGCTGGCCCAGCGCAGGCGTCAGACGCATGACTCCTTCCAGACGATCGGCACTCATCACGCCGGGCTCCTGATAGGTGAAATAGCTGCTGGGGAAGAACGCAGATGGCGTCATGTTCTGATCAAGAATCAATACGTTTGGTGCAAATACACTGGTTTGTTTGTTCACTTCACTGGACAGCGTCAGGGTCAATTCACCAATATTTGCCGGGACGCTATAGGCGGCGACCGGGCCGGTAATCCCGGCAACGTCCAGACGCTGACCACCAGTAGAGAGCTGAGTAGACTGCGTATTCGATTGATCAACAGGTGTCCAGGTTAACTGTTGCAGTGCAGCAGTGGGGATAGCAGGCGCAGCGGTGGTATTTTGCGGCACAAAATTCACATCGGCCAGGCTGATGCCAGGAGCACTTGCAAATAAACCTGCAGATAAACAAAGGGCAACGAGACTTTTCTTCATTTTCATTGTTATCACCTCAGATAGCATGGGTTCAGCGGTGGCCAGGCAATAGCGCGCTAAACCGTAATCAAGAGGGGCTTACGCCCCTCTTTCGGTCATGACGTCAGATTAATGCTGGATTACCACCAGATTTCCATCTGGGCACCGAAGGACCACTCGTCACTGTCGCCACGGCTGGTGGTGCTGATACCGGAATTAGTCGCCGCAGCGAATTTGGTTACGTCGTTACCATTTTTGACGTAGCCCCACTCTTCATCCCATTTTGCGTAGGTTGCGAAGACGCGGATTGCCGGACGAGACCAGATGCTGTCGCCTGCCTGCCACTGTTGCGCCAGGGTGATTTTGTACTGGCTGTTACGATCGCCGGTCTGTTGGGATTTGACGTTGTCGTAACCGACTTCCATCAGGGTGCTCATGATTGGCGTCCATTTGTACATCGGACGAATACCGACGGTGTACCATTCGGTACCCAGGTCGTTATCCATATCGAGATTCTGGTACATACCGACGTACATCAGGTCCCACTTGTCGCCCAGGGAAATCGCACCGTGATCCAGGACACGCACCAGGCTACCGTTGTTATTGACGACGTTGTTAGCGAAGTTTGTCTTAACGCCAGTAACAGGGTCTTCAATAGTAGTGGTAGAAGAACCGTAAGAGCCCTGGTTCAGGCCTTTACCCTGAGTGGTCATGGAGTCTGTCGCATACTGAACGACAAACTTGTTATAGCCTTTCAACATGCTCTGGGTATGTTCAGCGGTGAACATCCAGCCATCTTTTGATGCACCGTCTGCCAGGCTGTAGTCATCTGTTGTATTTGCGCGACCATAGTCAACGCCCAGTTCCAGCATACCGTCCGGGTTAATGGCCATCTGCGCTAAACGCACATCGAACACGTCGTTGGCGGTATCTTTGGTACGATCATAAATATTCTGGCTGCTGAACGCGTAAGAGCCGCCCGCTTCCTGAGAACGGGTTGCTGCCAGAGCCAGTTTACCGAAGCCCAGATCGATGTTTTCAATACCGGCACCAGGACCCGAGATATCCCAGTAGTAGAAGTCGATCATGTGAACATCATGACGCTGATAGAAGCGCTTACCGGCCCAGATCGTAGAACCTGGCAGCCATTCAATCAGGTTTTTACCCTGCACGTTTGCTTCACGGAATGCCGGATCTGTTCCTTCCCAGTCATTCTGCTGTGCTACGGAGTAGGCGACGTTAGTGTCGAAATAGAAGCTCTTATCACCTTCTTTCCATACTTCCTGGCCCAGTTTCAGTTCCGCATAGGTTTCACATTCGTTACCGAGACGGTATTTACTTTGAGCACCAGTAGCCTGGAAACATTGTTGTTCGCCGCCACTACCCGTCCAGCCGATACCGGAACGAGCATAACCATGAAAATCTACAGCCATTGCCTGAACAGACATAATGCCTGCTGCTACAGCAACCGCCAGAGGGAGTTTGCGCAGAGTAATCATCGTTCTATCTCCTGAGATCATTGCTTTTCTTTAAACGCGTCCCCTTCGGGCTGCCTCTTTGTTGGCTGCGTTCTTTCACCCCGGTCACGTACTTTTTGTACGCTCCCGGGATTCATTCACTTGCAGCCTCGATGCAGCCTCGAATGGCTTTGCGTTTCGTTTTTTTTATGGGGACCTTAAACGCCCGGCTCTTGGTGCAACCGACGACATGCAGTGCCATCCTCACGGAACAGATGGCAACGCTCTGGCGGCAGACCGATAGCGAATGTGGCACCCTCTTCTACCAACACCACGTCGTTCTGGCGGTAAACCAGGTTTTGACGGATGGCGGGGATCTGGATATGAATTTGTGTTTCGTGACCAAGCTGCTCGACGACCTGTACTTCACCCTCGAGAGTGACATCAGCAATTTCGCTGGGCAGCAGATGTTCCGGGCGAATACCTAAAGACATGTTGGCGCCAACCTGAACGTGTGCGCTATCGACCGGTAGCCAGATTTGCTGGCGGTTAGGCAACTCTACCTGGACCTGATCGATTGCCGTCCCCGTGACTTTCACCGGCAGAAAGTTCATCTTCGGCGAACCAATAAAGCCCGCGACAAAGCGGTCAGCCGGGTAGTGATACAGCTCCAGTGGTTTGCCCACCTGAGCAACGCGACCAGCATCCAGCACCACAATTTTGTCTGCCAGGGTCATCGCTTCGACCTGGTCGTGGGTGACGTAAATCATCGTGCGGCCAAGACGTTTATGCAGGCGGGAGATTTCTATACGCATCTGCACGCGCAGCGCGGCATCAAGGTTGGAAAGCGGTTCGTCAAGCAGGAATACGCGCGGCTCTGCCACCAGCGTACGACCAATCGCCACACGCTGACGCTGTCCACCAGAAAGCGCTTTTGGTTTACGCTCCAGCAGGTGTGCCAGTTGCAGAACTTCAGCCACCTGATTAACGCGCTGATTCATTACCTCTTTTTTGGCACCCGCCAGCTTGAGACCAAACGACATGTTTTCTGCGACGGATAAATGGGGATAGAGCGCATAGGACTGGAAGACCATTCCCACACCGCGTTCGGCGGGCGGGATATCGTTCATCCGGGTTTCCCCGATATACAGATCTCCACTGGTGATAGTCTCAAGCCCGGCGATCATACGCAGCAAAGTCGACTTACCGCAGCCTGACGGTCCGACAAACACCACGAACTCCCCTTCGTGAATGTCGAGATTGATATCTTTCGATACCACCACGTCACCCCAGGCTTTCGTTACATTTCGCAACTGTACGCTCGCCATGCCCTTCTCCCTTCGTTACAACCTGTCATCGACAGCAACATTCATGATGGACTGACTATGCGTTATTCATTAATGGCGGGAATCCTCCACCCCCCAGCTTTTTTATGGGGGAGGAGGCGGGAGGATGAGAGAGCAGTGTCTGAGACCCTGGCTGTACTCCGTGGAGGAATTTCGTGATGGCGCCTGCAAAAATCAGTGGGTTTTTATGTGCGCCAGCACGCATTACTCACATTTATGCAACACAGATCACATAAAGAATGGGTGGGGCGTAGGGGTAAGGAGGATGGAAAGAGGTTGTCGTATAAAGAAACTAGTAACCGTTAAGCCACCTCTGAAAAATCACCAAACAGGATGGGAACTATGAAAATCAAAACTGGCGCACGCATCCTCGCATTGTCCGCACTGACGACGATGATGTTTTCCGCCTCGGCTCTCGCCAAGATTGAAGAAGGTAAGCTGGTTATCTGGATCAACGGCGATAAAGGCTATAACGGCCTCGCTGAAGTGGGTAAAAAATTCGAGAAAGACACCGGCATCAAAGTCACTATTGAGCATCCGGACAAACTGGAAGAAAAATTCCCGCAGGTTGCAGCGACCGGCGACGGCCCGGACATTATCTTCTGGGCGCATGACCGCTTTGGTGGCTACGCACAATCTGGTCTGCTGGCTGAGATCACCCCAGACAAAGCGTTCCAGGACAAGCTCTATCCGTTCACCTGGGATGCAGTGCGTTATAACGGCAAACTGATCGCCTACCCAATCGCCGTTGAAGCGCTGTCTCTGATTTACAACAAAGACCTCGTTCCTCAAGCGCCGAAAACCTGGGAAGAGATCCCTGCGCTGGATAAAGAGCTGAAGGCGAAAGGTAAATCCGCCCTGATGTTCAACCTGCAAGAGCCGTACTTCACCTGGCCGCTGATTGCTGCCGACGGCGGTTACGCATTCAAATTTGAAAACGGCAAATACGACGTCAAAGACGTTGGCGTAGACAGCGCTGGCGCGAAAGCAGGCCTCACTTTCCTGGTTGACCTGATTAAGAACAAACACATGAACGCGGATACCGACTACTCCATCGCCGAAGCGGCCTTTAACAAAGGTGAAACGGCAATGACGATTAACGGTCCGTGGGCATGGTCGAACATCGACAAGAGCAAAATTAACTACGGCGTAACGCTGCTGCCAACCTTCAAAGGCAAAGCCTCTAAACCATTTGTTGGTGTACTCAGTGCCGGTATTAACGCCGCCAGTCCGAACAAAGAACTGGCAAAAGAGTTCCTCGAAAACTACCTGCTGACCGATCAGGGTCTGGATGAAGTGAACAAGGACAAACCGCTGGGCGCCGTTGCGCTGAAATCCTTCCAGGAGCAATTAGCGAAAGATCCGCGTATTGCTGCCACCATGGATAACGCCCAGAAAGGCGAAATCATGCCGAACATTCCGCAGATGTCTGCATTCTGGTATGCCGTTCGTACCGCTGTAATCAACGCCGCCAGTGGCCGTCAGACTGTCGATGCAGCACTGAAAGACGCGCAAGGTCGTATCACCAAGTAGTGCTGTCGATGTGCCTGATGGCGCTTCGCTTATCAGGCCTACGGAGGATTGTAGGCCTGATAAGGCATTTATGCCGCCATCCGGCACATCTCCGGCCAGGAAGTTTCACCGTTGTTGAGGAAGATCCCCATGGATGTCATTAAAAAGAAATACTGGTGGCAAAGCGACACGCTGAAATGGTCAGTGATAGGTCTGCTTGGTCTGCTGGTGGGTTACCTTGTTGTTTTGATGTACGCCCAGGGGGAGTACCTTTTTGCCATCATGACGCTGATTTTAAGCTCTGCGGGTCTGTATATTTTTGCTAACCGTAAAACTTATGCCTGGCGCTATGTTTATCCTGGTGTTGCTGGCATGGGGCTGTTTGTTCTGTTTCCGCTCATTTGCACCATTGCCATTGCCTTTACCAACTACAGCAGTACCAACCAACTGACCTTTGAACGCGCCCAGCAAGTCCTGATGGACCGTTCTTATCAGGCGGGTAAAACCTACAACTTTGGTCTGTATCCAGCGGGCACGGAGTGGCAACTGGCCCTCACCGATGGAGAGACGGGTAAGAACTATGTCTCCGATGCCTTTAAATTTGGCGGCGAGCAAAAACTGCAACTGAAAGAAACCGATACGCTGCCAACAGGTGAACGCGCGACGCTGCGCATCATCACGCAAAATCGCCAGGCGCTGACTCAACTGACGGCTATACTGCCCGATGAAAGCAAAGTGATTATGAGCTCGCTGCGTCAGTTCTCTGGCACGCAGCCACTCTACTCCCTGGCGGATGACGGGACGCTCACCAACAACCAGAGCGGCGTAAAATACCGTGCAAACAACGATATCGGTTATTACCAGTCGGTCACGGCTGACGGGAACTGGGGCACTGAAAAACTCAGTCCCGGCTATACCGTCACCATCGGCTGGGAGAACTTCACCCGCGTATTTACCGATGAAGGGATCCAGAAACCGTTCTTCGCTATCTTTGTCTGGACAGTCGTTTTCTCGGTCCTGACCGTGATCCTGACCGTTGCCGTGGGTATGGTTCTGGCTTGCCTGGTGCAATGGGAATCACTAAAAGGTAAAGCGATTTACCGCGTACTGTTGATTCTGCCTTATGCCGTACCGTCGTTTATCTCGATTCTGATTTTCAAAGGGCTGTTCAACCAGAGCTTCGGTGAAATCAACATGATGCTAAGCGCACTGTTTGGCATCAAACCGGCCTGGTTCAGTGACCCAACCACAGCGCGTTCGATGATTATTATCGTCAACACCTGGCTGGGCTATCCGTACATGATGATCCTGTGCATGGGTCTGCTGAAGGCGATTCCTGACGATCTGTATGAGGCTTCTGCGATGGATGGCGCGGGCCCGTTCCAGAACTTCTTTAAGATTACGTTGCCGCTGCTGATTAAGCCGCTGACGCCGCTGATGATCGCCAGTTTTGCCTTTAACTTTAACAACTTCGTGCTGATCCAACTGTTGACTAACGGTGGCCCGGACCGTCTTGGTACCACCACGCCAGCAGGTTATACCGACCTGCTCGTAAGTTACACCTATCGTATCGCCTTTGAAGGCGGCGGCGGTCAGGACTTCGGTCTGGCAGCAGCGATTGCGACGCTGATTTTCCTGCTGGTAGGTGTACTGGCGATAGTGAACCTGAAAGCCACACGAATGAAGTTTGACTAAGGAGGGCATTGAACATGGCTATGGTCCAACCCAAATCTCAAAAAATGCGCCTCTTCGCGACGCACTTAGGCTTGCTGATTTTCATCGCGGCAATTATGTTCCCGCTGCTGATGGTTATCGCGATTTCATTGCGCGAAGGTAACTTTGCTACCGGGAGCCTGATCCCGGAAAATATATCCTGGGAACACTGGCGGCTGGCATTGGGTTTCAGCGTTGAACATGCTGACGGCCGTGTCACACCGCCTCCCTTCCCGGTTCTGTTGTGGCTGTGGAACTCAGTGAAAATCGCCGGAATTACCGCCATCGGCATCGTGGCACTCTCCACTACCTGCGCCTACGCCTTTGCCCGTATGCGCTTTCCGGGTAAAGCCACGTTGCTGAAAGGGATGCTAATTTTCCAGATGTTCCCGGCGGTTCTGTCACTGGTGGCGTTGTATGCCTTGTTTGACCGCCTCGGACAGTACATTCCGTTTATCGGTCTGAACACTCACGGTGGCGTGATCTTCGCCTACCTCGGCGGTATCGCCCTGCATGTATGGACGATTAAAGGCTACTTTGAAACGATTGATGGTTCGCTGGAAGAAGCGGCGGCGCTGGATGGCGCAACACCATGGCAGGCATTCCGTCTGGTGCTATTACCACTTTCGGTACCGATTCTGGCGGTGGTGTTTATTCTGTCGTTTATCGCCGCAATTACTGAAGTTCCGGTCGCTTCACTGCTACTGCGTGATGTGAACAGCTACACCCTGGCGGTAGGTATGCAGCAGTACCTCAATCCACAGAACTATTTGTGGGGCGACTTTGCCGCCGCCGCCGTTCTTTCCGCCATTCCGATCACCCTGGTTTTCCTGCTGGCACAGCGCTGGCTGGTCAACGGTCTGACGGCGGGTGGTGTGAAAGGCTAAGTTTCATCGAAGTACCTGCCCGGCAACGGGCAGTGCAATGCCACTGCAACCCTCAACTTATGTTATCCCAACCTGTGACTGTTTTTCGGCGCTCTACGGAGCGCCATTTTTTTACTCTCGCTTCAGCCGCTTGGAATTACACAGCCACAGCGTAATCACCAACAACAAGATCGCCGCAGAATAGATCAATACATCCATTGGCGCTTTATGATCGACAATGATCAGGCGCACAATCGCAGTGATCCCGATATAGACAAAGTAGCGTAGTGGAAAGTGAAAACCTGACTGAAAGTACTTCACAATCAGTGCGATAAATTCAAAGTAGAGAAAATACACCACCAGCCCTTCCACCAGCTCATACTTGCTGGTTTGTTCCGGCGCGAACAGAACGTCTGCCAGATGCAGCGTCTCTTTCCCAAGAAATACGACCAGAATCAGGCCCAGACTGAGCAGTCCTAGATTCAGGACGGTCTGTAAAATCGTGGAGATAAACTCAACACGTGGACGAGATAGTGACGTCATAACAGCACCTCTTACTCTGTGGCGAAGTTCCTGTATAACGCAAAAATGTGACAGAGATCTATATTTTTTGTTTGTTTTTTATTCAGGGATCGTAAGCACCTTATCTGGCCTGCTGCTTGCCCGATGCGCGTAGCGCCACCGGGCAAACAACGCTCACATCAGCGAAATTTCTCACTCTTGTCGCTGGTCATATCGTACAGACCAAACTTACGTCCAAGCTGCTGGCCTCCGTCACGCGTCAACGGTGTCCAGCCGATCGCCGCACGACTGCGGGTTGGGCCGGTGGAGAAGAGATCCAGCGGCACAGAAACATACACGCCTTTGGTAAAATCCCCTTCCCCGTACTCATCTGGTGATGCATCGGTGATGGTCGCATAGCCGCCCACCACGACACCGCTGTCGAAGCGTTTAGCAATCTCCAGCGTCCCACCTTTATCTCCAGCCAGATACTGCCCGACACTGGCTTTCACCAGCACATCCTGGGCGAACGAAGGATTCCAGTAGGCCGTCAGATGCCCGGTCTTCACGCTGTAGTCGGTGAATTTCATCATGTCCTGCGCACTGCGCCAGTCACGTTGTTTCACGTAGTTGGCGTCAATACCAAACGCCCAATTACCATCCAGCGGGCGGTACAGCACTTCAGCCCCCGCGCCGCCGTACATGGTCTCCAGATAGCCGCCGTAAACCTGTCCGTAAAACCCATGACCAAGAGACTGGAAGTAGTTAGCCTGGAGATTATTCACATACACGTCGTTCTGCACATAGTCACGTACGTGGGTACGAACCCGCGGCAAATGCGAATCCTGCGGCGGATTAGTGTAATTAAACTTGTCGTAGTTATTGGCAAGATTGGCAAACAGACTGCCAGTAGTGAGCAGGTGATCCGTGACCCACAGATCCGCCGTCCCCATAACACCCAACTGATACATATAGAAGTTTTCCGGGCCGCCAACCGACTGATTAAGCACCGGATCGATATGAAAATCGAAGCGTGACTTATCGATATACCAGCCCTGCTCGACAGTTTGTGGAACAACGGGTTCGACGCGGTTTTGCACCAGCGAAGTTTCATGTCCCAACGGTTCCCCTTGCAGATGGTTCTTCAGGCTTGATACATCCATTTCGGTCGTCACCTGCGGTAAATTCAAGCGATTTTCTGTTACGCGGATCGTGCGGATCCCTTCCGGAAGATCGTTCATCACGATCCGATTCGCTCGTTCGATCCCTTCACGAGAGTCACGGTACTTCACCTGTTCGCCGGTGACGTAAAGTGTCTCGCCCTTCACCTGAATCTTCGGATCCGCCAGCCCGGCGTTGTATTTCAGCAACGTTAACTGATTCGCCACTACCGAATGTTGCAGGATGGCATCCTGCGGCTGCGGCTGATATTTCGGTCGGGCATTGTCGTTATAGCTGGGCCGCAGATCGTTGAAGTTGGTACGCAACGTGACCCCAAACATAAAGGTATTGCCGCGTTCGTAGCTGAGGTTAACGTCGGCCCAATCGGTGACGCGGTAAATGGCGCCGACGTTAAACTTACTCTTCTGCTCCAGCTTACCCGCAAAATCCTGCTGGTAATTGTTCCCTTCATACTCCAGTTTCAGACGCAATGGCTGCCAGGGTGTCTGGTATTCCACGCCGCCAAACAACGATGCCGGACCGTGGAACATCTGGCTGCCATCGATAGATCCGGCCTGTTTATAGCTGTTATCGCGATAACAGAATTTATCGCTGTACGAACACAGCGGATTACTCACATTGCCGCTGGTTCCCAGATATCCCCAGCCAAGGCCGAGCGAGAAATCAAAAGGACCCCAGGCTTTATTCGCCACAATGTATTCCGCATCAAACAGGCCAGTCCCGCCGATATCCCGCGCACCAACCGCCACCTGCGGCATCCAGTAACTCTCTTCCCACAGCCGTAATTTGAGGTCGAAAGCCTTATCCTTGTATGTTTGATCGCCAGAAAACGACTCAACACTGCTGTATTTTTTAGTACGCACATCGGTGTAGCGCAGTGTGGTTTCCAGCCAGGGAAAAAGCTGCACAGACGCGGAGTAGTAGCGGTACTGATCGTTATCACGATAGTTGAGGCTCATTTCCCCTTCACGCGCCATCCGTGCGGTCGGGGTTTGCAGCAGCCCCACGCCGCCAAAGTCTGACTGAGAAGGGCCAACAGGCGCCGGGAAAGTTTCACCGTGGCACGCCACGCTTACACCCAGCGCCAATAAGCTGAGCAGATAAGTTTTTCTCATCATTCGGGTATCCGCTGGGTCAGAGTGCGAAGGATGTCGGCATTGATTTCATCCGGGGCTGTACTCCAGACGGCATCGGCGAGTCCGACAAAAAGGGTGCTGCCGGGCATCAGCTCTACGTGGCGTTTGTTCCAGTAAGCGACTGGCGCTTTCTGTGTACGTCCGTCGGGATAGACCACCCACGCATAACTGCGATCGGCACCACTGAGCAAACTTTGCCCATCGAGATAGCTGGCAACATCACGCCCGGCCACAAACGGCTGCTTCCCCGGGCGACTTACCAGCCCAAACAACGTAATTTCTGTTGGCTCTGGCCCGACCCAAAGCGTGTAGTTGCCCTGTAATGGCGGGTTACCGCCGTCACTTACCCGCACAACGTCCGGATCGAGATTAATCCGCTGTCTGCCGGTAACCTTCAGCACCTGCACTTGCTGATGTAACGTGTTGATGGCGGCAGCGGCGTCACCACTTTCCTCTGAACTCAGCGCCGCTAAACGTCCTAACAGCACCTGTTGTTGGCGCTGCGCTGTAATGGTCGCCTGTTCTTCACTGATGATCGCCGCTGGCCACCAGCTATTTGCCAGTTTCGGTTGTCCCACCAGATCGATCAGGTGCTCCACATCGGCCAGCGTTTTCGCCTCCGTGTTGCCTGTCGTCATCACTTTGACAGTGCCTGCTGCAAAAACAGATGACACGCTCAGGCTGACGAGGAGCGCTGTAATAGTCCGTTTCATCATGATTTTGCCGCCTTAATCAGCGTGGTTTTCACCGGGAAGTAATTTGCGCCCAGGTACTGTTTCGACTGACGAATCAGCCCGTCGCTATCGATCCAGTAGCGGTTATGCCAACGGGCCTGATCGGTCGTCACCTCTTCATCCAGCACGCGAACCGAGGTTTCATCGCTGGCAACCCTGATACTGTCAGTGCCATCCCATTTGAAGACCGAGCGGGCGGTGGCGTAGCGCACCTGCTTATGCTCGGTCCAGCCCATCGTACGGCTCCAGGTGACACCATCGACGATCTGGTTTGGCTTGATAAGCGGGTCTGCCGCCAGATTATTCACCTCGATCAGGTTGTCTCCGCCGAGCCATGTTTTCACCAGACGTCCGTGCTGTGTCACGAGAACGGCCTGATCCTGCGTCACCCATTTCTGCTGGTCGTTTTCTGCGAAAGCGAGCACCACAAACAGCTGAGGGCCGTCATTGAGCTGCATATACTGGCTGGCATAGGGCATGTTTTGGATATCATCGTCCGTCATCTGTACGCCAGGTGTACCGAACACGCTATTCCACAGCGAATGTCCCAGCCCCTCAGTTGAGGCAGAACACGCCTGCAGTAACAGGCAAACCAATATGAGCGCTGGTCGCTTCACGACGCTTCTCCGCATTATTGCCGGGTGGCGCTATGCTTACCCGGCAGGCCGATAAGTCCCGCAGGCTTACGGCAATCCAAAATAACCACACCGAAGTGTGGTTATGGTTAAACGTACCGCGATTACTGGGTACTGGTGGTCGTGGTGGTTGTGGTTCCGGTATTAGAGCCATCTCCACCACCGGTTGCCGCCAGGGCGACCCCCACCGCAGAACTTACGGTGCTCACGCTGGTTGCGGAGGAACTTCCTGCCGAAACCGACGCGGCAGCTGACCCTGCAGCCTCCCCCACCTGGACGGGGGCGGCATGGACAGAAGTCGCCGCAAGCGCAGATATAGCCAAAAGGCCATACAGAACTTTTTTCATCACAAATTCCCTTCATTGTATGAATGGAGATTTACCCAAAAGAATTTCGGGCGAGATCGAGTATACACAACCGAAGTATGCGAATTACGGCACGCGGGAATTTAGGATAATTAGAAAAAAGAACGTACTAATAATAACTTTTAATATATAAACAAATATAAATCAGTTAGTTAAAATAATTATATAAAAATACAATATCCGTAAACTCTGAAAATCATCGAGCAAACATTAAAGTAATAAAATTATTTTAGGATTAAGCTCAATTAAATTTTCACATAAGGTTCAAGAGAAAGGGAATTATCTTATAAAAAAAGCCGATAATAATATCGGCTTTTTAATTTCATTATTGCTGCGGTTCAAAGGAAGACGCAGATTAACGCCAGGACTTATAACGGTTAATCAAACCGTTAGTCGAGCAGTCGTGGCTGTTGATTTCTTTATCATCGTTCAGCTCTGGCAGAATGCGGTTTGCCAGTTGTTTGCCCAGCTCCACGCCCCACTGGTCGAAGGTGAAGATGTTGAGGATTGCGCCCTGAGTAAAGATTTTATGCTCATACAGTGCAATCAGCGCGCCCAGACTGAACGGGGTAATTTCACGCAGCAGAATGGAGTTAGTCGGACGGTTGCCTTCAAACACTTTAAACGGCACAACGTGCTCGAGCTGAGCCGGATCTTTACCCTGGTCACGATATTCCTGCTCAACCACTTCGCGAGATTTACCAAACGCCAGCGCTTCAGTCTGAGCGAAGAAGTTGGACAGCAGCTTCGGATGGTGATCCGACAGCGGGTTGTGGGTAATCGCCGGAGCGATAAAGTCACAAGGAACCATTTTGGTGCCCTGATGAATCAACTGATAGAACGCGTGCTGACCGTTAGTGCCCGGCTCACCCCAGATGATTGGGCCAGTCTGGTAATCCACCGCGTTGCCGTTACGGTCAACGTATTTACCGTTGGATTCCATATTGCCCTGCTGGAAGTAGGCCGCGAAACGGTGCATATACTGGTCATACGGCAGGATCGCTTCGGTTTCAGCACCAAAGAAATTGTTGTACCAGATACCGATCAGCGCCAACAGCACCGGCAGGTTTTTCTCTGCAGGCGTGGTGGAGAAATGCTTATCCATTGCGTGCGCACCGGACAGCAGCTCAACGAAATTGTCGTAGCCCACGGACAGGATGATAGACAGGCCGATTGCTGACCACAGGGAATAGCGTCCACCGACCCAGTCCCAGAACTCGAACATGTTGGCGGTATCAATACCGAACTCGCCAACCGCTTTGCCGTTGGTGGACAGTGCCGCGAAGTGTTTGGCAACGTGCTTGTTGTCGCCTGCGGTCGCCAGGAACCAGTCGCGCGCGCTGTGGGCGTTGGTCATGGTTTCCTGAGTAGTGAAGGTTTTAGACGCGACCAGGAACAGCGTGGTTTCCGGGTTCACTTTCTTCAGCACTTCGGCAATATGCGTGCCGTCAACGTTAGACACAAAGTGCATATTCAGGTGATTTTTGTACGGACGCAGCGCTTCGGTCACCATGAACGGGCCAAGGTCAGAGCCGCCGATACCAATGTTCACCACATCAGTGATTGCCTTACCAGTGTAGCCTTTCCAACTGCCGGAGATAATCGCTTCAGAGAAGGATTTCATCTTCTCCAGCACCGCGTTCACTTCCGGCATCACATCTTTGCCGTCAACAATGATTGGCGTATTGCTACGGTTGCGCAGCGCTACGTGCAGCACCGCACGGTCCTCGGTGCGGTTGATCTTTTCACCGGAGAACATGGATTTGATAGCACCTGCGAGATCGGTCTCTTTCGCCAGATCCTGCAGTTTGGCCAACGTCTCTTCAGTGATGCGGTTTTTGGAGAAATCCACCAGCATCAGATCGTCAAACGTCGCGGAAAATTTAGTGAAGCGATCGCTATCTTTCGCGAACAGGTCCGCGATTGTAACGTCTTTCATCTCTTCAAAGTGTTTTTGTAGTGCCTGCCAGGCTGAGGTCTGCGTTGGATTGATGTTTTTCATTAGCAATACTCTTCTGATTTTGAGAATTGTGACTGAGATCGATTGTAACGCCAGTCACAGAAAAGTGTGATTGTTTTAATGCCATTGCACTGGCCTGTATGAATCGAGGATGAAAAGCAGCAAAAGTATAGCTGTTATAAGCGCTGTTACTCATCGCTAACGCAGCATGAAAAATCCGCATAATCCCAGCGTTGACAGTACAGGCTACACATTTTATTTATAAATACGGTATTTGCATTTGCGCCTGCACCGGTTTCCGTTCTGCCTTTGTGCCATGGTCGCTTTTTTCATTCCCTGACACGAGGTCGTTATGACAAATCTAGTTGTCTCCAAGTTTGGCGGTACCAGCGTGGCGGATTTTGACGCCATGAATCGCAGCGCGGATGTGGTACTTTCCGATGCTAACGTCCGTTTAGTGGTACTTTCCGCTTCGGCGGGCATTACCAATCTGCTGGTCGCACTGGCAGAAGGACTGGAGCCAACCGAACGCTTCGAGAAGCTCGATTCCATTCGTCAAATTCAGTTCGATATCCTGGAACGCCTGCGCTATCCGAACGTGATCCGCGAAGAGATAGAACGCCTGCTGGAAAACATCACCACGCTGGCAGAAGCCGCTTCACTGGCCACCTCAACCGCACTGACTGACGAACTGGTCAGCCACGGTGAACTGATGTCTACCCTGCTGTTTGTCGAGATCCTGCGTGAGCGTAACGTGCAGGCGCAGTGGTTTGATGTGCGCAAAGTGATGCGAACCAACGATCGTTTTGGCCGCGCAGAGCCGGATGTTGCGGCGCTGGCTGAACTGGCGACGCTACAGCTGGCCCCGCGTCTGGATGAAGGTCTGGTTATTACCCAGGGTTTTATCGGTAGCGAAAGCAAAGGCCGCACCACCACGCTGGGACGTGGCGGCAGCGACTATACGGCAGCCTTGCTGGCAGAAGCGTTGCACGCAACGCGCGTTGATATCTGGACCGATGTTCCCGGCATCTACACAACCGATCCACGCGTAGTTCCAGCCGCTAAACGTATTGATGAAATCGCCTTTGAAGAGGCTGCTGAGATGGCAACCTTCGGCGCGAAAGTGTTGCATCCGGCGACCCTGTTACCCGCCGTACGTAGCGATATTCCGGTGTTTGTTGGCTCCAGCAAAGATCCAAAAGCGGGCGGCACGCTGGTGTGTAATAAAACCCAGAATCCACCGCTATTTCGCGCACTGGCGCTGCGTCGTAAGCAAACGCTGCTCACGCTGCATAGCCTGAATATGCTGCACTCTCGTGGATTTTTAGCGGAAGTGTTCGGCATTCTGGCACGTCATAATATCTCGGTGGATTTGATTACCACCTCAGAAGTCAGCGTGGCGCTAACCCTGGACACCACAGGTTCCACTTCCACCGGAGATACATTGCTGACACAGACTCTGCTCATGGAACTGTCTGCACTGTGCCGGGTAGAAGTAGAAGAAGGTCTCGCACTGGTGGCGCTGATTGGTAACGACCTGTCTAAAGCCTGTGGCGTGGGTAAAGAGGTGTTTGGCGTGCTGGAGCCGTTCAACATTCGCATGATTTGCTATGGTGCATCCAGCCATAACCTGTGCTTCCTCGTTCCCGGTACTGAAGCTGAGCAGGTTGTGCAGAAGCTGCACCATAATCTGTTTGAGTGACAACGTCCGTAGACCGGATGGCGGTGAATCGTCTTATCCGGCTTACGGTATGGGTGCACGGCCCGACAGGTGTAAACATCATCGGGCCGTACACTCCGTTAACGTTTATAGTTCCTGTCCTTTTATATTCACCAGACCGTGCAGAACCTGGTCCAGTCCACCGAATACCGAGATTTTATCGATACGCTCAGCCACTCTTTCGAGGGTTTCCAGCTCTTTTAAACGCAATGCAACCGGGTTGTTTTCCATAACTTTCGCCGTATTCAACAGCGAACGCGTCGCAGCAGTCTCTTCCCGACGACGAATCACGTTAGCCTGCGCCGATTTCTCAGCTTCAACCAGTTGGGACAATATGGCCTTCATATCTCCCGGCAGCACAATATCTTTTACGCCCAACGAAGCGACCTCGATACCAAACGGCGTCATACGGCTCTTCACCTGCGTACTCACGATTTCGTCGATAATCTGCTTATCTTCCAGCAGTTCATCCAGAGTTCGAGTACCCACCGCTTCACGCAGCGCAAACTGCAGTTCGCGATAGAGATGATCCACCGGTTTGGTGAGCTGACCAAAAGCCTGTAATACGTCGCTATAGCGCCAGTTAGCGGCCATATTCAGACGCAGGTTGACCTTATCTTTGGTCAGGATCTCCTGCCCGCCAACTTCCAGTACCTGCAAGCGGGTATCAACCACTTCGGCTTCAACCAGATGATTCACTTTCCAGTACGCGGTCAGGCCTGGCGATAACAATGCCTGCGTTTCACCGTCAATTTTCAGCACACCAACGTGCCACGCCGGAATCTGTACCGCTAAGATCGCTTCGCGTCCCTTTACCGCACCATTGCGTCGCGGTTGTAACACCGCATTCATAACCTCTGTTGGCACCAGAACCTGACGCGTATCCATGCGTACCAGCTGCAGCGCGTCGTCAGCCCGCCAGTACAAACGGCGTGTCGAGGGCGGCAAAATTTCTTGCAGAATACCGTTGGCATACAGCGCTGCCGCTTCGGTATCGGTTAAATCAGCCGCAAGGCAATACTGATCAACCCATGATGACTGGAAGCGGCGCAGATACTCCGCCAACGCTTCGGGCACTTCACTACCATCCATGTTAACGATCAGCACTTCCGGTGGGTTAAGCCACGGCAAACGGTGTTCGCCTGTTTCCAGCACCTGATAGTAATCCCCCTTACGGGATAAAAGACCTAACTGACCTTTTTTAATTGTGATTTTCTTAGCCATTTTTTATTCCTTAATGAGTGAACCAGGCGCGGGTGCAGAGGCGAAGCGACAGGGGAATTCCCTTTTGCCTGCCACACGGCATCGTTACCGGCAGCCTGTTTTGGGTCCGCTTACTACGCGAAACCCGTTTTTATTTATATGATTAACAACCAGTTTTCATTTGGAGGATGAAATTGGGAATCGAACCCGTTTTGAGTCATCGACTGACGGAACACTCCCGGAAAACAGCATCAGCCGTTCCTGACGTGCCGGCGGGGTTTAACCCCCTGCGCTTTCAGCGTTATTGACGAAGGGGTTATTGCCAGAAGCATGCCAGAAAGATAAATTGCCATGATTATTTTTTATTTTATTGATTTATATGATTTTAATTTTCAATCTTCATTCAGGTGGTTGCCGCGCTCATCGATATTTCTTATCTTTTAATATCTAAACTTATCTATCTGGATAAACCATGAAAAAACGTCGGGTGGTGATTGGTGTTCTTGGAACAGTGCTGGACGATCGCGGCAAGCGGGCGAGCCGCTTTAAGAGATGGCGACCCACGGTGGGCCTCTGTCTGCAGACTGATTTTCCCATCGACAGACTGGAACTGCTCCACCAGCCGCGCGATGAGAGCGTGGCGCAAAGGCTAATCAAAGACGTTACGCAACTTTCCCCGCACACCGAGGTGCGCGCACATGTAGTGACGATTAACGATCCGTGGGATTTTGAGGAGGTCTATGCCGCATTTCTCGACTTCGCGACCCATTACCCCTTTGATACTGAAAACGAAGAGTATCTGGTACACATCACTACCGGGACACATGTGGCGCAGATCTGCTGGTTCCTGCTGACGGAAGCCCGCTACCTGCCCGCCAGCCTGCTGCAAACCAGTCCAGCCCCCAAAGGCTCATCAGAAGACGCTGTCACCGCCGGCGTCTGCTCGGTTATCGATCTGGATTTAAGCCGTTATGCCACGCTGACCAGCCGTTTCCTGCGCGAGCAACAGCAGTCCGTCTCCTTTCTGAAAGCAGGGATAGATACGCGCAACGCTACGTTTAACAAACTGATTGACCGCATTGAGCGCGTTGCGTTGCGATCTACCGATCCTATTTTGCTCACGGGTCCTACCGGCGCGGGTAAATCCTTCCTGGCAAAACGTATTTTTCAGTTACGGCAGTCGCGCCATCTGGTGGCAGGCAAATTGGTGGCGGTAAACTGCGCCACCCTGCGCGGCGACAACGCGATGTCCACGCTGTTTGGTCATGTAAAAGGGGCATTTACGGGCGCACTCACTCCACGTACAGGGCTATTACGGGAAGCCGATGGCGGCGTGTTGTTTCTTGATGAAATAGCCGAACTGGGGCTGGATGAGCAGGCCATGCTGTTAAAAGCCATTGAAGAAAAAACCTTTTTCCCGTTTGGCTCGGATAAAGAGGTTTACAGTGATTTCCAACTGATTGCGGGGACACATCGTGATATGCAGCAATGGGTAGCCGAGGGACGTTTCCGCGAGGATCTCTATGCGCGTATTAATATGTGGCGCTTTGCCCTGCCGGGTCTGGCACAGCGACGGGAAGATATCGCACCGAATGTAGAGTATGAACTACAGCGTTTTTCCGATAAGAAACAGATGCAGATCCGTTTCGACAAAGAGGCACGAGAACGTTATCTGGCGTTTGCCTGTTCATCACAGGCGGAATGGCGCGGCAATTTTCGCGAACTGAGTTCATCCGTTGCCCGAATGGCGACACTGGCCGAACAGGGGCGCATCACGTTATCTCTTGTCGAAGAAGAGATTGTGCTGTTACAGGAGAGCTGGCAGCTAACGACCTCGCAGCCTGAAATCAATATGGAGATCGACCTGTTTGATAAGCGTCAGTTAGAAACGGTCCTCGACGTTTGCCGCCGCAGCGCATCATTGTCCGAAGCTGGACGCGAGCTGTTTGCCGTATCCCGCCAGAAGAAAACCAATCCTAACGATGCAGACCGCCTGCGAAAATATCTGGCCCGTTTTGGGTTGAACTGGGAGAGTGTCCGCAGCGGAACATGAACATAATTTGTTTGAATAAAATTCCTGCACGCGATAAACAATAGCTATGGTCGGGCTCGATCCCGGCCTGTTTATAACAAGCAAACACAACCGACTCTTAATAATTCTGGTGACAGCGACATCGCTGTTGCCTGAAATATGACGAGTAAAGTGCAAGGAAAACAACATGCTCGCCACTCTCACCCGGCTGTTCCCGTTATGGGCGCTGCTACTCTCTGTTATCGCGTATTATACGCCATCCACCTTTACCCCTGTTGGCCCATGGGTCACCACGCTGTTAATGCTGATTATGCTCGGGATGGGCGTACATCTTAAAGTTGATGACTTTAAGCGCGTACTCTCACGTCCTGCACCGGTCGCCGCAGGTATTTTCCTGCACTATCTGGTGATGCCGCTCGCGGCCTGGATTCTGGCACTGGCTTTCCATATGCCACCGGAACTGTCCGCTGGCATGGTACTGGTCGGTAGTGTCGCCAGCGGCACTGCATCCAATGTAATGATCTACCTGGCAAAGGGTGACGTGGCGCTGTCTGTCACTATTTCATCTGTTTCAACGCTGGTAGGCGTCGTCGCCACCCCGCTGCTGACACGACTGTATGTCGATGCGCATATTCAGGTGGATGTGATGGGAATGCTGCTCAGCATTCTACAAATTGTCGTAATCCCAATCGCTCTGGGTCTGGTCATTCACCATCTGTTCCCACGGGTAGTCAAAGCCGTGGAGCCGTATCTACCTGCTTTCTCAATGGTGTGCATTCTGGCGATCATCAGCGCAGTCGTGGCGGGTTCCGCGTCACACATCGCATCCGTCGGCTTTGTGGTGATTATCGCCGTGGTTTTGCACAACACTATCGGTCTGCTCGGTGGTTACTGGGGCGGAAAACTATTTGGCTTCGATGAATCCACCTGCCGCACGCTGGCGATCGAGGTGGGAATGCAGAACTCAGGACTTGCTGCCGCGCTGGGAAAAATCTACTTCGGCCCGCTGGCCGCGCTTCCAGGCGCACTGTTCTCTGTCTGGCATAACCTTTCCGGCTCACTGCTGGCAGGCTACTGGTCCGGTAAACCAATTGATGAGAAACACCATCAGGCGGTGAAGGAAAACTAAAAAAGTGCCGGGAGGCGCAAGCTTACCCGGCCTATATGCTATCAGACAGCCCGAGATTACCGTACACTGAGCTAACAGGCTAACTGAGGGCAACCGTATGGCACTCCCCCGCATTACCCAAAAAGAGATGACCGAGCGCGAACAGCGTGAGCTGAAAACGCTGCTTGACCGCGCCCGCATTGCACATGGCCGCCTGCTGACCAACGCAGAGACCAACAGTATTAAGAAGGAATACATCGATAAGCTGATGGTTCAGCGCGAAGCAGAGGCAAAAAAAGCCCGCCAGTTGAAGAAAAAGCAGGCTTATAAACCAGATGCGGAAGCATCGTTTTCCTGGTCAGCGAATACGCCAACGCGCGGCAGACGTTAACGTCCTTTCTTCTTACGCCCCGGCGAGGTAAAACGTTTACCGTTTGCAGCCGGGCGCGCTTTCTCTTTCTCAGCGGATTTTTCGATCTTCACGACCGGGCGCTTAATACCTGCCGTTTTTGGCTTCGCTTTCGCCTTCGGTTTCGCTTCTGAAGAAGAGTTTTCAATCAATTTGAACAGTTCGATCAGTTCATCATCCGTCAGATCACGCCATTCCCCCAGCGGTAAGCCGGAGAGACCGACGTTCATGATACGCGTACGTTCAAGCTTCGTGACTTCATAGCCAAAGTGTTCGCACATACGACGGATCTGGCGATTTAGCCCCTGAACAAGCGTGATGCGAAAAACAAACGGCGCCTCTTTCCGGACCTTACATTTTTTGGTGACAGTGCCAAGAATAGGCACACCAGCCCCCATTCCACGAATGAACTCGTCCGTGACCGGCTTATCAACCGTCACCAGATACTCTTTTTCGTGATCGTTACCGGCACGCAGGATCTTATTGACCAGGTCGCCATGGTTGGTCAGAAAAATCAGCCCCTGAGAGTCTTTATCCAGGCGGCCAATCGGGAACACGCGCTTACTGTGGTTCACAAAATCAACAATGTTGTCGCGTTCGCTGTCTTCGGTAGTGCTCACGATCCCCACCGGCTTATTCAGCGCGATAAAAACCAGATCTTCCGCTTCACGCGGCTCAATCAACCGACCATTCACTTTGACGACGTCGCCAGGCATCACCTGATCGCCAATGGTGGCGCGTTTGCCATTAATGAAGACATTCCCTTGTTCGATAAAGCGATCCGCCTCGCGACGCGAGCAGATTCCGCTTTCACTGATGTATTTATTTAATCGGATGGATGAGTCGGGCAGCATAAGTTCTCCTTTGGCAGAGAAATATACCCTACCTTGCGGGCGATAAAAAATAATCGTGTTCGAATGCCCAAGCGCTATATGTGATCAATCACACCTTTCTACACAAAAGTGTCAGCAATCCGCGCCTGCAATTTTGTTGGGCGAAAATAAACAGAATCAACGCATTACAGCAACAAGCACATTTGTGCCAGCAACGCGCTATCAGCACATCAAATGTGCAACATAATCAGCCAGTTCATGGCGATGAAATAAGTGAAAATAGCTTTGAGATGTGGAACGGATGGGGTTATATCAGATCAAGAAGTCAATTTCGTGATTTGCACAAATGTGCAGGAGCCCAAAGATGGCGACGGAAAACAGCGATGATATCCGCCTGATCGTAAAAATAGCGCAGCTTTATTACGAACAGGATATGACACAAGCGCAAATCGCCCGGGAGCTGGGAATCTATCGCACCACGATCAGCCGCTTGCTAAAGCGTGGTCGCGAGCAAGGCATCGTCACCATCGCCATTAATTACGACTACAACGAGAACCTGTGGCTGGAACAGCAGCTAAAACAGAAATTTGGCCTGAAAGAAGCGGTCGTGGTCTCCTGCGATAGCGAACACGAAGATGAACAGCTCAAGATGATGGGCGTGCACGGCGCGCAGTTACTGGAACGCTTGCTGGACCCTGGCGATATTATCGGTTTCTCATGGGGGCGCGCGGTAAGGGGACTGGTTGAAGGATTATCCCCCGCCAGCCAGTCACGTCAGCTTATCTGCGTGCCTATCATCGGCGGGCCGTCCGGCAAACTTGAAAGTCGCTACCACGTCAACACGCTGACTTACAGCGCAGCGGCAAAGCTCAAGGGTGAATCTCACCTGGCAGATTTCCCGGCGCTTCTGGAAAATCCGCTGATCCGTAACGGGATTATGCAGTCACGACATTTTAAATCGATTTCCGCCTACTGGGATAATCTGGATGTCGCGCTGGTGGGAATTGGTTCCCCGGCGATACGAGATGGTGCTAACTGGCATGCATTTTACGGCAGCGAAGAGAGTGATGACCTGCATGCCCGTCAGGTTGCCGGGGACATTTGTTCACGCTTTTATGATATCAACGGTGTAACGGTAGAGACCAATATGAGTGAAAAGACGCTCTCCATCGAAACCAATAAATTAAAGCAGGCGCGTTACTCCATCGGCATCGCCATGGGGGAAGAAAAACTGAGCGGTATTCTCGGTGCTTTACGCGGAAATTATATTAACGGTTTAGTCACTAACAGCCATACTGCTGAATTATTGTTGAAATAAATATATTCAAATTGATCCTGACGTAATTAATTTTATGAGGGATCCCCTTATCTGAAATTGGGAGTCTATTATGCAAACGTGGTTAAATCTGCAAGATAAAGTTATTATTGTTACCGGTGGCGCATCCGGAATTGGCCTGGCCATTGTTGAAGAATTATTAGCACAAGGCGCTAATGTGCAAATGGCAGATATTCATGGCGGAGAAGGTAAATATGAAAGCCATAGCGGATATCACTTCTGGCCAACGGATATTTCCAGCGCCAAAGAAGTTAATCATACTGTTGCTGAAATTATTCAACGCTACGGACGTATTGACGGACTGGTGAATAATGCAGGGGTTAATTTCCCACGCCTGCTTGTCGATGAAAAAGCACCCGCCGGACAATATGAACTCAACGAAGCTGCTTTTGAAAAAATGGTCAACATCAACCAGAAAGGTGTGTTCTTAATGTCGCAAGCAGTGGCACGCCAGATGGTGAAACAGCATGACGGCGTAATTGTGAATGTCTCTTCCGAAAGCGGACTGGAAGGCTCAGAGGGTCAAAGTTGCTATGCCGCCACCAAAGCCGCACTGAATAGCTTTACCCGTTCCTGGTCAAAGGAATTGGGCAAACACGGTATTCGTGTAGTCGGAATTGCACCTGGCATTCTGGAAAAAACCGGACTGCGCACCCCCGAGTATGAAGAAGCGCTGGCCTGGACCCGCAACATCACCGTCGAGCAGTTGCGCGAGGGCTATACCAAAAACTCAATTCCTATTGGCCGTTCGGGACGCCTGAGCGAAGTTGCTGATTTTGTTTGTTATCTTCTGTCAGAACGCGCCAGCTATATTACCGGAGTAACCACTAACATTGCGGGCGGAAAAACGCGCGGCTAAGGAGATTTTATGGTCAATGCAATCTTCTGCGCCCACGGCAAACTGGCCTGCGCCATGCTGGAATCGGTGCAGATGGTCTACGGCGATGCCAACGTGGAAGCGGTGGAATTTGTCCCCGGTGAAAACGCCAGTGACATCGTGGTAAAACTGGAAAAGTTAGTGAGCGCCCACACTAGCGATGAGTGGCTGATAGCCGTCGATTTACAGTGTGGCAGCCCCTGGAATGCCGCCGCCACACTGGCGATGCGTAACCCGGCAATACGGGTCATTAGTGGGTTGTCACTGCCGTTGGCGCTGGAACTGGTGGACAACCAGAGCAGTATGAACGTGGATGAACTGTGTGAACACCTGACGAGCATTGCGCTACAAACTTGCGTCGTCTGGAAGCCACTGGAAACGATCGATGAGGATTTCTGATGAACATTACCCTTGCTCGTATTGATGACCGCCTGATCCACGGTCAGGTCACCACCGTCTGGTCGAAGGTGGCGAATGCCCAACGGATTATTATCTGTAACGATGACGTCTATAACGATGAAGTACGCCGGACATTATTGCGCCAGGCTGCCCCGCCAGGGATGAAAGTTAACGTAGTCAATATCGAAAAGGCGGTCGCGGTATATCACAATCCGCAATATAAAGACGAAACCGTATTTTATTTATTTACCCGCCCACAGGATGCCTTGGCAATGGTAAAACAAGGCGTGCAAATCGCCACCTTAAATATTGGTGGCATGGCCTGGCGACCGGGTAAAAAACAATTAACCAAAGCGGTCTCGCTAGATGATGATGATATTAATGCGTTCCGTGAGTTGGATCAATTAGGCGTCATTCTGGATTTACGCGTCGTGGCTTCCGACCCATCGATTAGTATTCTCGAAAAAATAAAAGAACAATCTTTCGCTGAATAAATATACACAAAATCATTCAAGTTGCATCAAGGCTGAAAATGAGTGAATCCCGATGAGCTCACTCTGGCAAGTGATTCGGGTGAACGAACGTAGCCAACGCCGAGGCAGCCTGAAGGATGCCATGTATAAAAGCGCCTGTGTATTAAGGCTGTAACAGGCAGGGATGATCACACTCTGAAGGTGCCATATTATGGAAATAAGTACCCTACAAATTATCGCCATATTTCTATTTTCCTGTATTGCCGGAATGGGCAGCGTGCTGGATGAATTCCAGACCCACCGCCCGCTCATCGCCTGTACCGTTATTGGCTTAATTCTTGGTGATTTAAAAACCGGGATTATGCTCGGCGGCACGCTGGAGCTGATCGCGCTCGGCTGGATGAACGTTGGTGCAGCGCAGTCCCCCGATTCGGCACTCGCCAGTATTATTTCCGCCATTCTGGTGATCGTCGGCCAGCAGAGCATCGCAACCGGTATCGCGATTGCGCTTCCCGTAGCTGCCGCAGGCCAGGTGCTCACCGTCTTTGCCCGTACTATCACCGTGGTGTTCCAGCACGCGGCAGATAAAGCAGCGGAAGACGCGCGCTTTCGTACCATCGATATCCTTCACGTCTCCGCGCTGGGTGTGCAGGCGCTACGCGTCGCTATTCCGGCGTTGATTGTTTCGCTGTTTGTTAGCGCCGACATGGTCAGCAATATGCTGAATGCTATCCCGGAATTCGTCACTCGCGGCCTGCAGATTGCTGGTGGCTTTATCGTGGTGGTCGGTTACGCCATGGTGCTGCGCATGATGGGCGTGAAGTATTTGATGCCGTTCTTCTTCCTCGGCTTTATCGCCGGGGGCTATCTCGACCTGAGCCTGCTGGCCTTTGGCGGTGTGGGCGTAATTATCGCGCTGGTTTATATCCAGTTGAACCCGCAATGGCGTAAAGCCGAACCGCAGGCGCAAGCCACCACATCTACCGCCCTTGACCAACTTGACGACTAACGGAGCCCATCATGGAACAGAAAAAACTGACCAAATCGGACCTGTTTAGCATGTTTGTTCGCTCCAACCTGCAACAGGCATCATTCAACTTTGAACGTATTCATGGGCTGGGTTTTTGCTACGACATGATCCCCGCCATTAAACGCCTGTATCCACTGAAGGAGGATCAGGTCGCGGCGCTTAAGCGTCATCTGGTGTTCTTCAACACCACTCCGGCGGTGTGCGGACCGGTGATCGGCGTCACCGCCGCAATGGAAGAAGCACGCGCCAACGGTGCAGAAATTGACGATGGTGCGATCAATGGCATCAAAGTCGGCCTGATGGGTCCGCTTGCCGGCGTCGGCGACCCGCTGGTCTGGGGCACGTTACGGCCGATTACCGCCGCGCTCGGTGCATCTTTAGCGCTCTCCGGTAACATTCTCGGTCCGTTATTGTTCTTCTTTATTTTCAACGCGGTGCGTCTGGCGATGAAGTGGTACGGCTTACAGCTTGGCTTTCGTAAAGGAGTCAACATCGTCAGCGATATGGGCGGCAATCTGCTGCAAAAACTAACCGAAGGCGCATCGATTCTCGGCCTGTTTGTGATGGGGGTTCTGGTCACCAAATGGACCAGCATCAACGTACCGCTGGTGGTATCGCAAACGCCTGGCGCAGACGGTACCACTGTCACCATGACCGTACAAAACATTCTCGATCAGCTTTGCCCTGGCCTGCTGGCGCTGGGGCTGACACTGCTGATGGTGCGGCTGCTTAACAAGAAAATTAATCCGGTATGGCTGATCTTTGCCCTGTTTGGTTTGGGGATTATCGGTCATGCGCTGGGCTTCCTGTCCTGATTATTCGCCCCGGTCTCTACCGGGGCACCTTCAAATAACTATTCCCAGAAGATACAGGGAAAGAGGTGGTATATATGTTAACGACAGCTTTACGCCTTTATGGCAAACGCGATCTGCGCCTGGAAACTTTCGATCTTCCGGAAATGCAGGACGATGAAATTCTGGCTTCGGTCGTCACCGACAGCCTGTGCCTCTCTTCCTGGAAAGAAGCGAATCAGGGCGAGAACCACAAAAAAGTACCGGACGATGTGGCCATCAACCCGATCATCATCGGCCACGAGTTTTGCGGCGATATTCTCGCCGTGGGGAAAAAATGGCAGCATAAGTTTCAACCCGGCCAGCGCTATGTGATTCAGGCTAACCTGCAACTCCCGGATCGCCCGGACTGCCCCGGCTACTCCTTTCCCTGGGTTGGCGGTGAGGCGACGCGCGTTGTCATTCCCAATGAAGTAATGGAGCAGGACTGCCTGCTCGCCTACGAAGGAGAGACCTATTTTGAAGGCTCCCTGGTTGAACCACTGTCCTGCGTGATTGGCGCATTCAACGCCAACTATCACCTGCAGGAAGGCACCTATAACCACAAGATGGGCATTCGTCCGCAGGGGCGCACGCTAATCCTCGGCGGCACGGGTCCAATGGGGTTGCTGGCGATTGATTATGCGTTGCACGGCCCGGTTAATCCGGCGCTGCTGGTGGTAACCGATACCAACAAAGACAAACTAAGCTACGCCCGCAAACACTATCCGTCGGAGCCACAAACACAGATCCACTATCTTCACGCCCAGGAAGCGTCTTATGACACGCTGATGGCGCTGAGCGGCGGTCACGGATTTGACGACATCTTTGTGTTTGTGCCGAACGAGCAACTGGTCACGCTGGCCTCTTCCCTGCTGGCAGCCGATGGCTGTATGAACTTCTTTGCCGGTCCGCAGGATAAGCAGTTCACCGCGCCGATTAACTTCTACGATGTCCACTACGCTTTCACCCATTACGTCGGGACGTCTGGCGGTAATACTGACGATATGCGCGCGGCAGTAAAACTGATTGAAGAGAAAAAAGTACAGGCTGCAAAAGTGGTGACGCACATTCTCGGGCTGAATGCGGCAGGTGAAACAACGCTGGAGCTTCCGGCTGTAGGCGGCGGAAAAAAACTGGTGTACACCGGCAAAGCGTTGCCATTAACCGCGCTGACGCAGATAGACGATCCGGCTTTGCGCGATATCCTGGAACGCCATCATGGGATCTGGTCACAGGAAGCCGAGCAATACGTATTGGCGCACGCCAGGGAGATTTAACATGATTAATCGCAACACCCAGCTGTGTATGTCGCTTGCCGGTCGGCCCGGCAACTTCGGCACGCGATTTCATAACTATCTGTATGAAAAGTTGGGGTTAAACTTTATCTACAAAGCCTTCAGCACTCAGGATATCGAGGCTGCGGTGAAAGGCGTGCGAGCGTTAGGTATTCGCGGCTGCGCGATATCGATGCCGTTTAAAGAGAGCTGCATGCCGTTTCTGGATGTCATCGATCCCTCTGCGCAAGCTATTGATTCCGTGAACACTATCGTCAACGACAACGGTACGCTAACGGGTTTTAACACCGACTATATTGCAGTAAAAAGCCTGATTGCCAGCCACCAGCTTGATAACGGCGCTCGCGTCATGATTCGCGGCAGCGGTGGGATGGGCAAGGCGGTCATCGCCGCGTTTCGCGATGCCGGTTTTCACGATGTGCTCGTTGCTGCCCGCAACCGGGAAAGCGGCCCGGTGCTTGCAAGACAGTACGGTTTTCAATGGCAGCCACAGCCGGAAGGGATTGCCTGTGACATTCTGGTCAACGTCACCCCCGTCGGTATGGCCGGAGGTAAAGAAAGCGATGAACTGGCGTACAGCAAAGTGATGGTCGCTAACGCCCACGTGGTGTTTGATGTCGTCGCCCTGCCACCAGAAACGCCGGTGATAAAACTGGCGCAGCAGTTGGGTAAAAAGACTATCAGCGGTGCAGAAGTGATTGCCTTACAGGCCGTGGAGCAGTTCGCCATGTACACCGGCATGCGCCCGGACGACGCACTGATTGCCGAAGCTGCTGAATTTGCGCAAGCGGGGTAAGAGAGCAGGAGTAGAGCGCCGGGGATGGGCGCTCTTATTTGTCTTTGCCACTACGCAATTCGAGGCATAGCGAACAGTTGCTGATCCGCTTTCGCTTCTAACTCAGCCAGTGCAGGAATCAATTGGCTGATGTTCATCAGGCTGTGCCCAACTGGCAAACGCTCTCATTGGACATACGTTCCTGTTTTTCACCCACCATTGTCAGCAGGCTTTCACCCATAACATTCAGCGTGTGATACAGACCGGCCAGCGTCTCTTCGCAGCCAAATGACAGTGCCAGGTTTTCTTCAGTGGAGAGTTGACTACAGTCGAGATGGCGAAAGGCCTCAGCGAGTGGAAAGTGGAATAGATCAGCTTCAGGCAGGAGAGAAAAAGACGCCGAACGGGCGTTAGTGGTACGATTAGCATCAGCCATAGCATTACCTCGTATAATGTTGTGGTTAAACGCCCTGATCGTGTTGCTGCACTTTCGGGGCGTTGTCATTTTTAATGTGTGAGAGTAATGTGTCATCACACATGCTCACACCACTCTTGTGTAATTAAGGTGTCAATACACATGAATGAAAGAAGAGGCAATCCCCCGTTTCAATTCCGTCTGGATCCAGAACTGCGAAAAGCAATGGAAGAAGCACAAAAACAGGACGGCGATGAATCGCTTGCTGCCTGGATTAAACGTATTATCAGGAAAGAGCTGAAGCAAAAAGGGATTGAGGTTTAAGGGGATTTATGTCGGTTGGCTGAAAGTCCGCTGAGAGCGAAAAGCGGTCGTCACATCCAGCGTAAGAGCGTAAAAAAACCGCTGTGAGGCGGTTTAGCTGTCTAGTTAGGAAGTTGCACTTGCGAGTCGTGCTGCAAATCCAATGAAGAACATACCTACCAGTGCGTTCCCAATGGTTGATAATCTACGGTTGCCTTTCAGACGGCTTAGCAGATAAGAGCCGCAGAAAACGAGAAAGCCGAAATAAACTAGAGTAATCGCGAACATTACCGCAGCAAGAATGATAAATGCCATCCAGGAATGTTCAGCCTGAACATTGATGAACTGGGCGAAGAAAGAGATATAGAACAGCAGCGTCTTTGGATTCAGTAATGTAACCAGCATTCCGCGCCCGATGATCCCTTTAGCATCCGCTGAAGATTTCTTTTCCTGAGTCATTTCGACAGCTGGCTTAAAAATAGAGCGTATCGTCTGGACACCGAGATAGAAAAGATAGGCAGCACCTGCGTATTTGATGGCGTTAAACAAGGCTGGAGTTGAGCTTATGACCGCGGCCAGCCCACACCATGCCAGCAGAACCAGAAGTACGTCACTCATGAGAATGGAAAATATTGCAGCAAAGCCTCGTTTGATACCGCTCGTAATGCTTGTTTTTATCACGAACATGGTTTCAGGGCCAGGAGCAAGGACTATCAGTGTCGCACCAAGCAGATACGTCCAGAAATTCACGATACCAAAATCAGCAAACATTATTACTCCAACTCTATCGTTTTCAACGAGGCTATTCTAACGTAACCGGCCATAATGAAAACACATCATGGCTACTTTCAATTCAGCCAATGTCTGCTCCTGGCACACAGCTGCCTCCCCTCTCCACCGTTATCGTTTCTCGTATCAATCGCAGCATCCTGAAAAATTACGCATTATTGCGAGGCGCTTTCCACAACCTCATCTCCAACATCGTGAGCCATATCAGTAAGGTGTTACACTGACGGTGGTAGCATTACTGTGGTTTGTAATTTACTGATTATCTGGAGAAATGATGGAACTGCTTTTATTGAGTAACTCGACACTGCCAGGCAAAGGCTGGATGGAACACGCGCTGCCACTGATCGCTGAGCAGTTGAACGGTCGCCGCTCTGCGGTGTTTATTCCGTTTGCTGGTGTCACGCAAACCTGGGACGACTATACAGCGAAAACGGCAGCCATCTTTGCGCCAATGGGCGTCGATGTCACAGGCATTCATACCGTTGCCGATCCGGTCGCAGCCATTGAGAACGCTGAAGTGGTGATTGTCGGCGGAGGTAACACTTTCCAGTTGCTGAAAGAGAGCCGTGAGCGTGGCTTGTTGGCACCAATTGTTGACGTGGTCAAACGCGGCGCGCTGTACATCGGCTGGAGTGCGGGTGCGAACCTCGCCTGCCAGACTATCCGTACCACGAATGACATGCCAATTGTCGATCCAAAAGGTTTTGACGCCCTGGGTCTGTTCCCACTACAAATCAACCCGCACTTCACCAACGCGCTGCCGGAAGGCCACAAAGGCGAAACGCGTGAACAGCGTATTCGCGAGCTGCTGGTTGTCGCACCGGAACTGACAGTGATTGGTTTGCCGGAGGGGAACTGGATCAAAGTAAGTAACGATAAAGCCATTCTTGGCGGCCCGAACACCACTTACGTATTCAAAGCGGGTGAAGAAGCGGTAGCCCTTGAAGCAGGTCACTGCTTTTAATTAACGCCTGATGGCGCTACGCAGTCCGGTAGGCTGGAAGCACAGCGTCATCAGGTATCACCGTCAGTTAATGATCATCCCGCTCATCGTCTTCATCCGGCTGTTCCAGCACGCTGTAGGCAACAGAACAGAACAATGAGTTCAGACGCTGCATGTCGCCAAGTAATGCAAGATGCAGTGAACTGGTCTCGATACTCTGGACGTTCTGCTGATGCAGTCGATCGACGTGCGCATGCGAGTAACGACGGTTAAGAATGCGAAAACGGTGTTTGCTGCGACGCAGACGACGGGCACTGGTCACATCACCGGAGAAGAACACTGACATAGCCAGTTGCAGGTTGCTTAGTAACTGATCGTAGAGCGCATCCAGTTCTTTCAACCCTTCCAGAGAAAATGCCCGACGCGCGGCCAGCGACTTATCGGCAATTTCACTGCCCATTCGTTCAACAATATCGGAAGCCTGTTCCAGGTTGAGCGACATTTCGATAATCTCCGCCCAGCGCCGGGACTCCTCTTCCGCCAGCTCATCTTTTGGCATCCGCGCCAGATAGAGTTTGATCGCCGTGTACAACACGTTGATGTCGTCGGCCATCTTGCGCAACTCTTTTTCTTCGCGCGGCTCGCCGTGCATTACCTTTTTCAGACCCTCCATCATCTGCTCCATTGCATCACCAATACGCAGGGCTTCACGGGCAGCATTGGCCAACGCCAGCGTCGGCGTATCCAGCGCGCTGACATCCAGATGCTTGGGTTTCAGATGGGCGTCTAATTCGGGTTCATCACGGATAATACGTTTGCAAAAGCGCGCCATCGGCTCGGCAAACGGCACCATCGCTACGCAGCGCACCAGGTTGTAGAAGACGTGAAAATAGATCACTAATTCAGATTTCGGCAGTGGCAGTTCATCCATCAGATTGGCCAGCGGATGAACGAACGGCAGAATAATCAGGCTGCCCACCAGCTTAAACAGCAGACTGCCAAGCGCCACACGGCGTGCTGCTGCATTGGCTGCGCTATTGTTCAGCATCGCCAGTAAACCGGAGCCCAGGTTCGCGCCAATCACCAGACACAAGGCGACCGGGAACGAGATAATACCCGCTGCGGTCAACGTTGCCGTCAGCAGAACCGCCGCCAGGCTGGAGTAGCTGATAATCGCGAACATTGCGCCAATCAGCGCATCAAGCATGATATCGCCGGTTAGCGAGGCGAAAATAACCTGCACTCCATTTGCCTGAGTGATCGGTGTCACCGCCTGCACAATCAGCTCCAGCGCCAGTAAGATCAGCCCCAGCCCGATGCCTACGCGCCCCAACTGTCCGACGCGGGACTGCTTACGCCCCAGAAAGAAGATCACACCAATAAAAATCAGCAGTGGCGACAGCCAGGAGAGATCAAAAGTCAGGATACGCGCCATCAGCGCGGTCCCCACATCGGCACCAAGCACAATGACCAGCGCAGGCGTGAGCGCCACCAGATCCTGGGCGACAAACGACGTCACCAGCATAGTGGTCGCGTTACTGCTTTGCACCAGTGCAGTGACGCCAATCCCCGCGCAAAAGGCGAGCGGCTTCTTTTCAACACTTCGGCTAAGCACAGTGCGTAAACGGGCACCAAAGACACGCATCACACCAGTACGCACAATGTGAGTGCCCCAAACCAGCATAGCGACAGCAGAAAGCAGGTGTAGCAGAGTTAACACGGAATCAGGTTCTCCTTATATTTATATGTTCCTGAACTCATGCCTACAATGCGCACAAGTTCCCTTCAGTATAAGGGTTTAAATGTAATAAAGAGACAGGGCACTCATTGAGTGCCCTGTTTGTTGTAAAGAAAGATGACAGTTTTGTGAATCAGTCGGCGTCATAGCCCAGATTAGGCGCTAACCAACGCTCGACTTCCGCCACACTCATCCCTTTACGGAAGGCGTAATCTTCAACCTGGTCGCGCTGAATTTGTGCCACCGCGTAGTACTTACTGTCCGGATGACTGAAATACCAGCCGGAGACCGATGCGCCAGGCCACATGGCGAAAGACTCCGTGAGTTTCATACCGGTATGCGTTTCCACATCCAATAGCTCCCAGATAGTGGCTTTCTCGGTATGTTCCGGACACGCCGGATAACCTGGTGCCGGACGAATACCCTGATAGTTCTCACGGATCAGTTCGTCATTGCTGAGATTCTCGTTCGCCGCGTAGCCCCAGTAAACTTTACGGACACGCTCATGCAGATATTCTGCAAAGGCTTCTGCCAGACGGTCGGCAATCGCTTTCACCATGATCTTGTTGTAGTCATCGTGCTGCGCCTCGAAAGCTTCAGCCAGCGCGTCCTCTTCCAGACCACCAGTGACCGCAAAGGCACCGATGTAATCCGCCTTGCCGCTCAGTTTTGGTGCCACAAAGTCAGACAGGCAGTAGTTGGCAAAGCCGACTTTTTCCGTTTGCTGACGCAGATGATGACTCACATTCAGCACATGTGTGCGCGTTTCATCACGATAGATCTCAATGTCATCGCCGACACGGTTAGCCGGGAACAGGCCAACCACACCGCGCGGATTCAACGTTTTCTCGGCGCTGAGTTTATCCAGCATATCGTTGGCGTCTTTAAACAGACGTTTCGCCTCTTCACCCACCACTTCATCTTCCAGAATGCGTGGATATTTCCCGGCTAGCGACCAGGTCATAAAAAACGGCGTCCAGTCGATGTAATTACGCAGCGTTTCGATGCTGGCTTCAACGCTCTGCACACCGAGACGATGAGCCACCGGCGGTGTGTAGCTTGCCCAGTCGAACGCCAGATCGTTCTCACGCGCGGCAGCCAGTGTCACTGGCGGAGTACGCGGTTTCTTACGCGCATGCTGGATACGCACCGTTTCATACTCTTTACGCGTACGGGCGACAAAATCATCGCGCTGTGTATCGGACAGCAAAGCGGCAACCACGCCAACGGTGCGAGAGGCGTTCTGTACATAGACCGTTGGCCCACTGTAGTTTTGCTCGATCTTCACCGCTGTGTGCGCTTTTGACGTCGTTGCACCACCAATCAGCAGCGGGATAGTAAAGCCCTGACGTTCCATCTCTTTCGCCACATTGACCATTTCGTCCAGCGACGGGGTAATCAGCCCGGAGAGGCCAATCAGATCGGCATTCACTTCACGCGCGGTTCTGAGGATTTTCTCCGCTGGCACCATCACGCCAAGGTCGACGATTTCGTAGTTGTTGCATTGCAACACCACGCCGACAATGTTCTTGCCAATATCGTGCACATCGCCCTTCACGGTAGCGATAACCATCTTGCCGTTGCTGGAGCCTTTTTCTTTGCTGGCTTCAATGTAGGGTTCGAGGTATGCCACCGCCTGTTTCATCACTCGGGCAGATTTCACCACCTGCGGCAGGAACATTTTACCCTCACCGAACAGGTCACCAACGACGTTCATACCGTCCATCAGCGGCCCTTCGATGACCTCAATCGGGCGTGCTGCCTGCTGGCGAGCCTCTTCGGTGTCCAGTTCGATAAACTCAGTAATGCCTTTCACCAGCGAATATTCGAGACGTTTTTTCACATCCCAACTACGCCACTCCGCCTGCTGGGCGTTGGCGGTATCATCGGTTTTGCTGCCACGGTATTTTTCGGCCAGATCCAGCAGACGCTCGGTGCCGTCATCGCGGCGGTTGAGGATCACATCTTCCACCGCATCGCGTAACTCGGCCGGCAGGTCGTCATAGATCGCCAGTTGTCCGGCATTGACGATCCCCATGTCCATACCGTTACGAATGGCATAGTACAGGAACACCGCGTGAATGGCTTCGCGCACCGGATCGTTGCCACGGAACGAGAACGAGACGTTAGAGACGCCGCCAGAGATTAGCGCATGCGGCAGTTCGCGTTTGATATCTTCACACGCGCCGATAAAGTCCTGCGCGTAGTTGTTATGTTCGTCAATACCGGTCGCAACCGCAAAGATGTTTGGATCGAAGATAATGTCTTCCGGCGGGAAGCCCACCTCTTCGGTAAGAATTTTGTACGCCCGGCGACAAATCTCAATTTTACGGGCACGGGTATCGGCCTGACCCTGTTCATCAAAGGCCATAACCACCACCGCCGCACCGTAACGTCGCAGCAACTTCGCGTGATGGATAAAGGTTTCTACACCCTCTTTCATCGAAATAGAGTTAACGATGCCTTTACCCTGAATGCACTTCAGACCTTTTTCGATGACATCCCATTTCGAGGAGTCAATCATAATCGGCACGCGGGCGATGTCCGGCTCACCGGCGATCAGGTTGAGGAAACGCACCATCGCCGCTTCGGCATCGAGCATCCCTTCATCCATGTTGATATCGATAATTTGCGCGCCACTTTCCACCTGCTGGCGGGCAACGTCCAGCGCTTCGCTGTATTTTTCTTCTTTGATCAGGCGCTTAAATTTGGCCGAGCCGGTGACGTTGGTACGCTCACCAACGTTGACGAACAGACTGTCGTCGCCAATATTCAGAGGTTCAAGCCCGGCTAAACGGCAGGCAACCGGGATTTCCGGCAACTGGCGCGGGGCCAGGCCATCAACCGCGCGGCTCATTGCTGCGATGTGTTCCGGCGTGGTGCCGCAGCAACCACCAACCACGTTCAGGAAACCCGCTTGTGCCCATTCGCGGATTTGCTTCGCCATGGTATCAGCGTCAAGATCGTACTCACCGAAGGCGTTCGGCAGACCAGCATTCGGGTGCGCGGTTACGTAGCATTCAGCAATACGTGACAGTTCCTGCACATACTGGCGCAACTCATCCGGACCTAAAGCACAGTTAAGGCCGAAGGTGAGCGCGTCGGCGTGGCGCAGTGAATTATAAAATGCTTCGGTCGTCTGACCAGAAAGCGTACGTCCTGAGGCGTCAGTGATGGTGCCGGAGATCATGATCGGCAACTCAACGCCCAGTGCTTCAAACTCTGTTTTCACTGCAAATATGGCCGCTTTCGCGTTAAGCGTGTCAAAAACGGTTTCAATCAGGATCAGATCGCTACCACCTTCCACCAGCGCTTTGGTAGATTCACGGTAAGCCGCCACCAGTCCGTCAAAGGTGATATTACGGTAGGCGGGATCGTTAACATCCGGTGAGATAGACGCGGTGCGGTTAGTCGGGCCGAGGACACCCGCGACATAGCGCGGTTTGTTCGGCGTGCGTGCCGTCCATTCGTCCGCACAGGCACGTGCCAGTTTTGCCGCTTCAAAGTTGATTTCCGCCGACAGGGATTCCATCTGGTAATCCGCCATGGCGATGGTCGTGGAGTTGAAGGTGTTGGTTTCGATGATATCTGCGCCCGCTTCAAAGTAGGCGTTATGGATCGCGGTTATCACCTCCGGCTTACTGAGCACCAACAGGTCATTGTTGCCTTTCAGATCGCTCGGCCAGTCGGCAAAGCGCTCGCCGCGGAAATCCTCTTCACTCAGACGATAACTCTGGATCATGGTGCCCATACCGCCGTCCAGCACCAGAATACGTTCTTTTAACTGCTGACGTAATTGTTCAACTTTGCTACTCACACTGACTCCCGACAACGCTCAACCAGACCGAAAAAAGCTCAACGAACCATACTCGCACAAAGATTAATGACGGAAAAGCAAACAACAGCCAACATGAGACATGTTCAGCTTCACTCATCCGATCAGTACAGGAATTCTTGCATTATAATTGAATAAAACGAAAATGATTTCCACGATACAGAAAAGGAGTCTGCCATGGTTGCCACTGTCCCCGCGAAACGCGGTAGAAAACCTGCCGCCACTACTACGCCTGCAACCGGGCAGGTTCAGTCTCTGACCCGAGGCCTGAAATTACTGGAGTGGATTGCTGAGTCCAACGGCAGCGTAGCGCTGACCGAACTGGCGCAACAAGCTGGTTTGCCCAATTCCACCACGCACCGTTTGCTGACCACGATGCAGCAACAGGGTTTTGTCCGCCAGGTTGGCGAGCTGGGACACTGGGCCGTGGGCGCACATGCGTTTATCGTCGGCAGCAGCTTTTTGCAAAGCCGCAACCTGCTGGCGATTGTCCATCCGATTCTGCGTAAGCTGATGGAAGACTCCGGCGAAACAGTGAACCTGGCGGTGCTGGATCAGAGCGACCATCAGGCCATTATTATCGACCAGGTGCAGTGCACACAGCTGATGCGTATGTCTGCCCCCATTGGCGGCAAGCTGCCAATGCACGCTTCCGGCGCGGGAAAAGCATTCCTGGCACAATTAAGCGAAGAACAGGTTACCGGTCTGCTGCACCGTAAAGGCCTGCATGCTTATACTCACGCCACACTAGTCTCGCCAGTACATCTGAAAGAAGACCTCGCCCAGACGCGTAAACGTGGCTATTCGTTTGATGACGAGGAGCATGCGCTTGGCCTGCGCTGCGTGGCATCGTGCATTTACGATGAGCATCGTGAGCCATTTGCCGCCATCTCTATCTCCGGACCGATTTCCCGTATCACCGACGATCGCGTTACTGAGTTTGGCGCGATGGCGATTAAAGCGGCGAAAGAGGTAACGCTGGCATACGGCGGGATTCGTTAAGGCATGTTTGTCGGGTAACGGCTACGCCTTACCCGGCCTACAAACCGGAGATCGCCGGAGCCTGATAGGCACAGCGACGTCAGGCAATTAACGCAAAATTACGCTAGTCCTGCTGATTGTAACGCACACTAAATCGTTGCTTGCGGCGGTAAGCGTAGACATCTTCCACATGTCCTTCCCGAATTCGGGTCTGCAACGCCCGCCAGTAGTCGGCACGAAACAGATCAGCGTGCATCTCTTCAAACAACGGTCCAATACGCGGATCGGCACACAGCCAGTGACGGAACTCCTCCGGGAAAACGTCACCTGGAGAAACGCTGTACCATGGCTCACTTGCCAGCTCATCCTCCGGGTAACGCGGCGGTGGGATATGGCGAAAATTCACTTCCGTCATGTAACAAATTTCATCATAGTCGTAGAACACCACACGCCCGTGGCGGGTGACACCAAAATTTTTAAATAACATGTCACCAGGGAAAATATTGGCAGCGGCTAACTGACGAATAGCGTTGCCATACTCTTCAATTGCATCCCGCAGTTGCTGCCCCTCCACCTGCTCCAGCCAGATATTCAACGGTACCATCCGGCGTTCGATATACAGATGTCGAATAACGATCTGCTCGCCAAGATCGGTTATCTTTTCAGGGACTTCCTGTAGCAGCAGTGCCATCAGCGCCGGGGCGATTTGCCGCTTATCCAATACAAAGTTCTCGAACTCCTGGGTGTCCGCCATGCGTCCGACACGATCGTGCTCTTTCACCAGTTGATAACAGGCACGGACATGGGCAGCAGACATCTCTTTCTGCGGCGCAAATTTATCTTTAATAATTTTGAATACCCGATCGAATCCCGGCAGCGTAAAAACCAGCATGACCATGCCGCGTATTCCCGGCGCCTCAATAAACTGCTCGTCGCTCCCGGCAAGATAGAGCAGATATTCGCGATAGCTTTCTGTTTTCGCATGCTTCTGACAGCCAATCGCCATATACAACTCGGCGGTGGTTTTACCGGGCAGGATCTCGCGCAGCCACTCCACTAACGCCGCAGGCAACGGGGCATAAACCATAAAATAAGAGCGGGCAAAGCCAAACACGATACTGGCTTCCGCAGCAGTTGTCAGACAGGTATCAACAAATAACTCACCTTCGTCGGTGCGGTGTATCGGCAGTAAAAATGGCAAAGTACCGGAAGGCGTTATGAGTTTCCCAACCAGCCAGGCGGCTTTATTGCGGTAAAAAAGTTCATTCGCCACCTGCAAATGGCAGCGCTGCAACACATCCGCACCAAAAGTTTCCGTCAGGTGTCCGATGATGTAATGGATATCACGAATTTTGTTCTGCCACGGCAGACGCAGAGGCAGATCGCTGAGTACCCGCGCGAGCATCGATTCCCATCCTGAATCAGGGAAAAAATCTTTCGCCAGCGGACGTGGGATGGTTCGAAAGCGGCGTTCTGGCTGGGAACTAAAAATAAACAGACGCTCGGGAGTCAGCGAACGATGGTCAAATAACCGACAGTAAACAGAGTTAAAAAAGCTCTCCGCAATCTCGAAGCGCGGATAGTCCGGCAATAGCCGGGTGTAATGCTCTTTGACGCGAAGTAAAAACTCCGCATTGGTACTTTTGCCGTCGGTAATACAGCGTAACTGTTCCACCACCAGGCCCACATGATGATCGTAGAGGTGGATACGGCTTTTCATCGCCTGCTGAACCGCATGCCAGTCGGCCTGTTCAAAACGCTGCTGCGCACCGGACGTCACTTCCAGAAATCGGCCATACTGCGCATCAAAGCCTTGCAGGATGGTTTGAGCAATCAGTAATTCCAGGCCACGCGACATCTTTTGCCCTCATCCAGAACCGGAGATTGCCGGATAGCGCATTCACTTATCCGGCCTACGAAGATCCGTAGGCCCGGTAAGCACAGTGCCACCGGGCATCAGGACAATCAGAACTGTGATTCTTCCGTCGACCCCGTCAGCGCAGTAACGGATGACGCACCGCCCTGAATAATGGTCGTCACTTTATCGAAGTAACCGGTACCCACTTCCTGCTGATGGGATACGAAAGTGTAACCGTCTTTCGCCGCCGCAAATTCTGGCTGCTGGACTTTCTCGACGTAGTGGCGCATGCCTTCGCCCTGCGCATAGGAATGTGCAAGATCGAACATGTTGAACCACATGCTGTGGATACCCGCCAGAGTAATGAACTGATATTTATAGCCCATGTCCGACAGCTGCTGCTGGAAGCTGGCAATGGTTTTGTCGTCCAGGTTCTTCTGCCAGTTAAACGATGGTGAACAGTTGTAGGCCAACAGTTTACCTGGATATTTAGCGTGGATCGCATCGGCAAAGCGGCGAGCCAGCTCGAGATCCGGGGTGGAAGTTTCACACCACACCAGATCAGCATACGGTGCATAGGCCAGACCGCGACTGATTGCCTGTTCAATGCCCGCATGGGTACGGTAGAACCCTTCACTGGTACGCTCACCGGTAATGAACTCGCTGTCGTATGGATCGCAGTCAGAGGTGATCAAATCTGCCGCGTCAGCATCGGTACGGGCAATAACCAGCGTCGGTACGCCCATCACGTCAGCCGCCAGACGTGCCGCCACCAGTTTCTGGATAGCTTCCTGAGTCGGTACCAGCACTTTGCCGCCCATATGACCACATTTTTTCACGGACGCCAGCTGATCTTCGAAGTGAACAGCCGCTGCACCAGCCTCAATCATCGATTTCATCAGTTCAAAAGCGTTCAGTACGCCGCCAAAACCGGCTTCAGCATCAGCGACGATCGGCAAGAAGTAGTCCACATAGCGCGGATCGTTCGGTTCAATACCGGTAGACCACTGGATCTGATCCGCACGGCGGAAGGTGTTGTTGATCCGATCCACCACTGCCGGCACGGAGTTCGCCGGGTACAGCGATTGATCCGGGTACATGCTGGAAGCCAGGTTAGCATCTGCCGCGACCTGCCAGCCAGAAAGATAGACCGCTTCAATACCGGCTTTCGCTTGCTGCAGCGCCTGACCACCGGTCAGCGCACCGAGACTGTTGATGTAGCCTTTCTTCGATTCGCCGTGCAACAGACGCCACATTTTCGCCGCTCCAAGCTGCGCCAGCGTACATTCCGGGTTGACTGAGCCACGTAATTTCACCACTTCCTCCGCGCTATATGGGCGGGTAATGCCTTCCCAGCGCGGTTGTGTCCATTCTTTTTGTAATTCTTCGATTTGTTGAGTACGGGTTTTCATGTGCAGATGCTCCATATTATGATGTGGTGAGTTAAGCCAGCAGGCGGTAACCCGGCAGGGTCAGGAAGTCGATCAGTTCGTCAGAAGTGGTGATTTGCTCCATCAGGCGCGCGGCATCGTCAAAACGCCCGCTGCTGTAGCGGTGTTCGCCCAGTTCGTCCTGAATAACCAGCATTTCTTCTGCCAGCATCTGACGGAACAGGGATTTAGTGACAGGTTTGCCGTTGCTCAGCGTTTTTTCATGGTGGATCCACTGCCAGATAGAGGTTCGGGAGATTTCGGCGGTCGCCGCGTCTTCCATCAGACCATAAATCGGCACACAGCCATTGCCGGAGATCCATGCTTCGATGTACTGCACAGCAACGCGGATATTGGCGCGCATCCCTTCTTCAGTGCGCTCACCCTCACATGGAGCGAGAAGCTGTTCTGCGGTGATCGGCGCATCTTCATCACGGGTCACGAATAACTGGTTTTTGTTTTCCCCCAGCACATCGTTGAAAATCGCCATTGCGGTATCTGCAAGCCCCGGGTGAGCAACCCAGGTCCCGTCATGACCGTTATTGGCTTCCAGCGCTTTATCCGCTTTAACTTTGTTCAGTACCTGGTTGTTACGTTCGGCGTCTTTGCTGGGGATGAATGCCGCCATACCGCCCATCGCAAATGCGCCGCGTTTGTGACAGGTTTTAATCAGCAGACGCGAGTACGCGCTGAGGAAAGGTTTATCCATCGTCACGACCTGACGATCCGGCAGAACACGATCCGGGTGATTTTTCAGCGTTTTGATATAGCTGAAAATGTAATCCCAGCGGCCGCAGTTCAGGCCCACAATATGGTCACGCAGTGCGTGCAGGATCTCATCCATCTGGAAGACAGCTGGCAGCGTTTCAATCAGCAACGTAGCTTTGATAGTTCCGCGCGGCAGGTTAAATCTGTCTTCGGCATAGCTGAAGACTTCACTCCACCAGGCAGCTTCTTGCCAGGACTGAGTCTTCGGCAGATAGAAATAGGGACCGCTGCCTTTTGCCAGCAACGCTTTATAGTTGTGGAAGAAATAGAGAGCAAAGTCGAACAGGCTGCCGGGAATCGCTTCTTCGCGCCAGGTCACATGTTTTTCCGGCAAGTGCAGGCCACGCACACGGCAAATCAATAACGCCGGATTGGGTTTCAACTGGTAAATCTTACCGGCTTCATTGGTGTAGCTGATGGTACCGTTTACCGCATCACGCAGGTTAATTTGCCCGTCGATGACTTTGCTCCATTCGGGGGCCAGTGAATCCTCAAAATCAGCCATGAAGACTTTGACGTTCGCATTCAGCGCGTTGATCACCATCTTGCGTTCAACAGGCCCGGTGATCTCTACACGACGATCCTGCAAGTCATCAGGAATACCACGAATTTTCCAGTTACCTTCACGAATGGAAGCTGTTTCCGAAATAAAATCAGGCAACTTACCGTCATCAATATCCTGCTGCTGTTGAATACGTGCAGCGAGAAGCTTATTCCGTTTTGGTGTAAATCGTGTCACCAGTTCGGTCAGAAACTCCACCGCTTCTTCAGTCAGAATTTGCTGTTCTTGCTCGCCATGCGGTCTGGTAAACACCAGCTCATTGGTTGTTGTTGCCTGTTGATTCATTGCGTAGTTCCTCGTCATTGATCCAAAACCATCCCCAATGCGAACGAAGGATCGTTGTGCGGTTTTCGTTCAGCACAACTAAGACTACTCAATTAAATTTCAAAATCAAAAACAATTTCCATTTTTAATTTAATTATCAATTAACTTATTGATAACATTAAAAATAAAAATTAATTACATGATGAGGTGCGTTTCGGAAATAAAAAAGGCACCCGAAGGTGCCTGATTCAATATGCTGAAACGCTTAAGGATCGCTGGCTACAGAAGATTAATCCAGCGTTGGATTCATGTGACGCAGATCGTATGGCGTTATCTGGTAGACGTAATAGTTGAGCCAGTTGGTAAACAGCAAATTACCATGGCTGCGCCAGGTTGCCCGCGGTTTGTTTTGCGGGTCGTCTTTCGGGAAATAGTTGTATGGAACATCCGGAGTTAAACCCGCTTCGACGTCACGAAAATATTCACTGGCCAGAGTATAGGCATCATATTCTGGATGGCCCGTCACGAATGCAATACGCTTATCTTTGCTGGCAAACAGATAGGCATCACCCTCTTCCGTCTCCGCAAAGATCTCAAGATCGGTGTAATCCCTGATAAGTGCTGCTGGAAAATCAGCATAACGTGAATGCGGTGCCAGAAATGCGTCATCAAAACCACGCGTCAGCAAGGCATGAGGATGCAGAATATGGTGTTCATAGACGCCCGAGAGTTTGTCCGTGCGGGTTTGTTTGGGAATGCCATACAAAATATTAAGTGCAGCCTGTACCGCCCAACAGACAAACAGTGTCGACGTGACGTGGTCTTTTGCCCATTCCAGAACCTGTTTTATCTGCGGCCAGTAAGCCACATCGTTAAATTCAACCAGACCCAGCGGCGCGCCGGTCACGATCAGTCCGTCGAAGTTCTGGTCGCAGATATCCTCGAAATTACAGTAAAAGTTATTTAGATGCTCGGTAGGAGTGTTACGTGACTCACGTGCATCAATGCGTAATAGTTGAACATCCACCTGTAGCGGTGAGTTCGACAGTAAACGCAGAAACTGGTTTTCCGTTTCAATCTTCTTCGGCATCAGGTTGAGGATAAGTACCTTTAGTGGACGAATTTCCTGACCGGAAGCGCGAGATGTCGTCATGACAAAGACATTTTCCTCACGCAAGAAATTGACGGCGGGTAGCTCGTCCAGCACGCGAATTGGCATAACCTGATAACCTCACTACATACGCTTAAACGTTTAGACATCCAGATAGCTGAAGATACCCAGGAATCATACGAATGTCGAGTCTGTATGCCCAAGGTGAGAAAGTTTCACATCCCCTTGCTGTAGAATAGTGCAGTAAAGATAAAAGGAGAATGCTATGGCTCTGACCATTCGTCGTTCATGCACGGACGAAAGCGATAAGTTAGTTTCTATCTGGTGTCGTTCAGTCGATGCCACTCACCATTTTCTCTCATCTGATTACCGTATTGAGCTGGAAGAACTGGTCCGTTCGTTTTTGCCAGAAGCTCCACTATGGGTTGCGGTAACGGAACAGGATGAACCCATCGCCTTTATGCTGCTCACAAATGAACATATGGATGCCTTATTCGTCGATCCTGATGTTCGCGGATGTGGTGTGGGGAAATGGCTGGTTGAGCATGCACTGATGCAGGCCCCCAGGTTAACGACCAACGTTAATGAGCAAAATGAACAAGCCGTTGGATTCTATAAGAAGATGGGATTTAAGGTGACGGGACGTTCAGAGGTTGATGACCTTGGAAAGCCGTATCCGTTATTGCATCTCGCGTATACCGGAGAATAAGGGATTCAGTACGGTTTGTATTGCCGGACGGCAGTGTTTCCTGCAGTCCGCAGACGCAAAAAAGCCCATCCGGCAGGATGGGCTTCTTCACTGATTTGATGCCTGGCAGTTCCCTACTCTCGCATGGGGAGACCCCACACTACCATCGGCGCTACGGCGTTTCACTTCTGAGTTCGGCATGGGGTCAGGTGGGACCACCGCGCTACTGCCGCCAGGCAAATTCTGTTTATCAACACGCTTTCGCATGTCAATTTAATCTGTATCAAGCTGAAATTCGTCTCTTCGCCAAAACAGCTTCGGCGTTGTAAGGTTAAGCCTCACGGTTCATTAGTATCGGTTAGCTCAATGTATCGCTACACTTACACACCCGACCTATCAACGTCGTCGTCTTCAACGTTCCTTCAGGAGACTTAAAGTCTCAGGGAGAACTCATCTCGGGGCAAGTTTCGTGCTTAGATGCTTTCAGCACTTATCTCTTCCGCATTTAGCTACCGGGCAATGCCATTGGCATGACAACCCGAACACCAGTGATGCGTCCACTCCGGTCCTCTCGTACTAGGAGCAGCCCCCCTCAATTCTCCAGCGCCCACGGCAGATAGGGACCGAACTGTCTCACGACGTTCTAAACCCAGCTCGCGTACCACTTTAAATGGCGAACAGCCATACCCTTGGGACCTACTTCAGCCCCAGGATGTGATGAGCCGACATCGAGGTGCCAAACACCGCCGTCGATATGAACTCTTGGGCGGTATCAGCCTGTTATCCCCGGAGTACCTTTTATCCGTTGAGCGATGGCCCTTCCATTCAGAACCACCGGATCACTAAGACCTGCTTTCGCACCTGCTCGAGCCGTCACTCTCGCAGTCAAGCTAGCTTATGCCTTTGCACTAACCTCCTGATGTCCGACCAGGATTAGCTAACCTTCGTGCTCCTCCGTTACTCTTTAGGAGGAGACCGCCCCAGTCAAACTACCCACCAGACACTGTCCGCAACCCGGATCACGGGTCTACGTTAGAACACCAGCCATTAAAGGGTGGTATTTCAAGGTTGGCTCCATGCAGACTGGCGTCCACACTTCAAAGCCTCCCACCTATCCTACACATCAAGGACCAGTGTTCAGTGTCAAGCTATAGTAAAGGTTCACGGGGTCTTTCCGTCTTGCCGCGGGTACACTGCATCTTCACAGCGAGTTCAATTTCACTGAGTCTCGGGTGGAGACAGCCTGGCCATCATTACGCCATTCGTGCAGGTCGGAACTTACCCGACAAGGAATTTCGCTACCTTAGGACCGTTATAGTTACGGCCGCCGTTTACCGGGGCTTCGATCAAGAGCTTCTCCTTACGGATAACCCCATCAATTAACCTTCCGGCACCGGGCAGGCGTCACACCGTATACGTCCACTTTCGTGTTTGCACAGTGCTGTGTTTTTAATAAACAGTTGCAGCCAGCTGGTATCTTCGACTGATTTCAGCTCCATGAGTAAATCACTTCACCTACATATCAGCGTGCCTTCTCCCGAAGTTACGGCACCATTTTGCCTAGTTCCTTCACCCGAGTTCTCTCAAGCGCCTTGGTATTCTCTACCTGACCACCTGTGTCGGTTTGGGGTACGATTTCGTGTTACCTGATGCTTAGAGGCTTTTCCTGGAAGCAGGGCATTTGTTACTTCAGCACCGTAGTGCCTCGTCATCACACCTCAGCGTTAATAAGGTACCGGATTTACCTGGAACCTCCGCCTACATGCTTAAACCGGGACAACCGTCGCCCGGCTAACATAGCCTTCTCCGTCCCCCCTTCGCAGTAACACCAAGTACAGGAATATTAACCTGTTTCCCATCGACTACGCCTTTCGGCCTCGCCTTAGGGGTCGACTCACCCTGCCCCGATTAACGTTGGACAGGAACCCTTGGTCTTCCGGCGTGCGGGTTTTTCACCCGCATTATCGTTACTTATGTCAGCATTCGCACTTCTGATACCTCCAGCATCCCTCACAGGACACCTTCAACGGCTTACAGAACGCTCCCCTACCCAACAACACATAGTGTCGCTGCCGCAGCTTCGGTGCATGGTTTAGCCCCGTTACATCTTCCGCGCAGGCCGACTCGACCAGTGAGCTATTACGCTTTCTTTAAATGATGGCTGCTTCTAAGCCAACATCCTGGCTGTCTGTGCCTTCCCACATCGTTTCCCACTTAACCATGACTTTGGGACCTTAGCTGGCGGTCTGGGTTGTTTCCCTCTTCACGACGGACGTTAGCACCCGCCGTGTGTCTCCCGTGATAACATTCTTCGGTATTCGCAGTTTGCATCGGGTTGGTAAGTCGGGATGACCCCCTAGCCGAAACAGTGCTCTACCCCCGAAGATGAATTCACGAGGCGCTACCTAAATAGCTTTCGGGGAGAACCAGCTATCTCCCGGTTTGATTGGCCTTTCACCCCCAGCCACAAGTCATCCGCTAATTTTTCAACATTAGTCGGTTCGGTCCTCCAGTTAGTGTTACCCAACCTTCAACCTGCCCATGGCTAGATCACCGGGTTTCGGGTCTATACCCTGCAACTTAACGCCCAGTTAAGACTCGGTTTCCCTTCGGCTCCCCTATTCGGTTAACCTTGCTACAGAATATAAGTCGCTGACCCATTATACAAAAGGTACGCAGTCACCCCATAAAGAGGCTCCCACTGCTTGTACGTACACGGTTTCAGGTTCTTTTTCACTCCCCTCGCCGGGGTTCTTTTCGCCTTTCCCTCACGGTACTGGTTCACTATCGGTCAGTCAGGAGTATTTAGCCTTGGAGGATGGTCCCCCCATATTCAGACAGGATACCACGTGTCCCGCCCTACTCTTCGAGTTCACAACACGTGTGATTTTGTGTACGGGACTATCACCCTGTACCGTCGGACTTTCCAGACCGTTCCACTACCACACATGCTGATTCAGACTCTGGGCTGCTCCCCGTTCGCTCGCCGCTACTGGGGGAATCTCGGTTGATTTCTTTTCCTCGGGGTACTTAGATGTTTCAGTTCCCCCGGTTCGCTTCATTACGCTATGTATTCACGCAATGATAGTGTGTCGAAACACACTGGGTTTCCCCATTCGGAAATCGCCGGTTATAACGGTTCATATCACCTTACCGACGCTTATCGCAGATTAGCACGTCCTTCATCGCCTCTGACTGCCAGGGCATCCACCGTGTACGCTTAGTCGCTTAACCTCACAACCCGAAGATGTTTCGTAAAACACCATCGTGTTGCGAAAATTTGAGAGACTCGAACACACCATTTATCTGTTCTTATTACGGAGAACAGACACAGTGTGTCGTTTCAATTTTCAGCTTGATCCAGATTTTTAAAGAGCAAATATCTCAAACGTCACCCGAAGATGAGTTTTGAGATATAACGGCCGGTGACTTTCACTCACGAACCAGCAAGTGGCGTCCCCTAGGGGATTCGAACCCCTGTTACCGCCGTGAAAGGGCGGTGTCCTGGGCCTCTAGACGAAGGGGACACTGAAGTCTCAATCGCAAGACGCCTTGCTATTTACTTTTCATCAGACAATCTGTGTGGACACTACAAAGAAAGGTTCTTTAAGGTAAGGAGGTGATCCAACCGCAGGTTCCCCTACGGTTACCTTGTTACGACTTCACCCCAGTCATGAATCACAAAGTGGTAAGCGCCCTCCCGAAGGTTAAGCTACCTACTTCTTTTGCAACCCACTCCCATGGTGTGACGGGCGGTGTGTACAAGGCCCGGGAACGTATTCACCGTGGCATTCTGATCCACGATTACTAGCGATTCCGACTTCATGGAGTCGAGTTGCAGACTCCAATCCGGACTACGACATACTTTATGAGGTCCGCTTGCTCTCGCGAGGTCGCTTCTCTTTGTATATGCCATTGTAGCACGTGTGTAGCCCTACTCGTAAGGGCCATGATGACTTGACGTCATCCCCACCTTCCTCCAGTTTATCACTGGCAGTCTCCTTTGAGTTCCCGGCCGAACCGCTGGCAACAAAGGATAAGGGTTGCGCTCGTTGCGGGACTTAACCCAACATTTCACAACACGAGCTGACGACAGCCATGCAGCACCTGTCTCACGGTTCCCGAAGGCACTAAAGCATCTCTGCTAAATTCCGTGGATGTCAAGAGTAGGTAAGGTTCTTCGCGTTGCATCGAATTAAACCACATGCTCCACCGCTTGTGCGGGCCCCCGTCAATTCATTTGAGTTTTAACCTTGCGGCCGTACTCCCCAGGCGGTCGACTTAACGCGTTAGCTCCGGAAGCCACGCCTCAAGGGCACAACCTCCAAGTCGACATCGTTTACGGCGTGGACTACCAGGGTATCTAATCCTGTTTGCTCCCCACGCTTTCGCACCTGAGCGTCAGTCTTTGTCCAGGGGGCCGCCTTCGCCACCGGTATTCCTCCAGATCTCTACGCATTTCACCGCTACACCTGGAATTCTACCCCCCTCTACAAGACTCTAGCCTGCCAGTTTCGGATGCAGTTCCCAGGTTGAGCCCGGGGATTTCACATCCGACTTGACAGACCGCCTGCGTGCGCTTTACGCCCAGTAATTCCGATTAACGCTTGCACCCTCCGTATTACCGCGGCTGCTGGCACGGAGTTAGCCGGTGCTTCTTCTGCGAGTAACGTCAATCACTAAGGTTATTAACCTTAATGCCTTCCTCCTCGCTGAAAGTACTTTACAACCCGAAGGCCTTCTTCATACACGCGGCATGGCTGCATCAGGCTTGCGCCCATTGTGCAATATTCCCCACTGCTGCCTCCCGTAGGAGTCTGGACCGTGTCTCAGTTCCAGTGTGGCTGGTCATCCTCTCAGACCAGCTAGGGATCGTCGCCTAGGTGAGCCGTTACCCCACCTACTAGCTAATCCCATCTGGGCACATCCGATGGCAAGAGGCCCGAAGGTCCCCCTCTTTGGTCTTGCGACGTTATGCGGTATTAGCTACCGTTTCCAGTAGTTATCCCCCTCCATCGGGCAGTTTCCCAGACATTACTCACCCGTCCGCCACTCGTCACCCAAGGAGCAAGCTCCTCTGTGCTACCGTTCGACTTGCATGTGTTAGGCCTGCCGCCAGCGTTCAATCTGAGCCATGATCAAACTCTTCAATTTAAGTTTGATGCTCGTGAATTAAACTTCGTAATGAATTACGTGTTCACTCAGAGACTTGGTATTCATTTTTCGTCTTGCGACGTTAAGAATCCGTATCATTGAGTGCCCACACAGATTGTCTGATAAATTGTTAAAGAGCAGTTGCGACGCGCTTTAGCGCTCTGTCGCGAGGTGGCGTATATTACGCTTTCCTCTTTCAGAGTCAACCCTGAATATCAGGATTTTTCTCTTCAACCGGACCGGCTGTTTGTGTGAAGTGATTCACATCCGCCGTGTCGATGGAGGCGCATTATAGGGAGTTCTCCGGCGCCCGCAACCCTTAAATGTCAGAAAAATGACTGACTGCTGCATTCCACAGCAAAACCCTGCCTTATACCCTTTTACACACAGAGTTATCCACAAACAGCACGATCATTTCGACGATCCTCTCCCTGTAAGTGCGATCTTTAGTTGGCAAAATAAGGGTAAATATTGAATAAGAAAAATTCGCGAGCGTTGCGCAAACGTTTTCGTTACAATGCTGCGGCAAAACAAGGATGCCCCGTAAGGGGCGTTAGCTGAGTTTTTACGCAAAAACTCAGCTAACGCTCTCTGTTATAGTCAAATCCAGGGGATTTACCATGCAACAACGTCGTCCAGTCCGCCGCGCTCTGCTCAGTGTTTCTGACAAAGCAGGTATTATCGAATTCGCTCAGGCACTTTCCGCACGCGGTGTGGAACTGCTGTCTACAGGCGGCACCGCTCGCCTGTTAGCAGAGAAAGGTCTGCCAGTGACCGAAGTTTCCGATTACACCGGCTTCCCGGAAATGATGGATGGACGTGTGAAAACCCTGCATCCAAAAGTACACGGCGGCATTCTGGGTCGTCGCGGCCAGGATGACGGGATAATGGAACAACACGGTATTGCACCTATCGATATGGTTGTCGTTAACCTGTATCCGTTCGCCGAGACCGTCGCTCGTGAAGGCTGCTCGCTGGAAGATGCTGTAGAAAACATTGATATCGGCGGCCCGACCATGGTGCGCTCTGCCGCCAAGAACCATAAAGACGTTGCTATCGTGGTAAAGAGCAACGACTACGACGCCATTATTAAAGAGATGGATGCCAACGACGGCTCACTGACTCTCAATACCCGTTTCGATCTCGCCATCAAAGCCTTCGAACACACCGCCGCTTACGACAGCATGATTGCCAACTACTTCGGCAGCATGGTTCCGGCCTATCACGGTGAAAGCAAAGAAGCCGCTGGACGCTTCCCGCGTACTCTGAACCTGAACTTCATTAAGAAGCAGGATATGCGCTACGGCGAGAACAGCCACCAGCAGGCAGCCTTCTATATAGAAGAGAATGTAAAAGAAGCTTCTGTAGCTACCGCACAACAGGTACAAGGTAAAGCGCTTTCCTATAACAACATCGCTGATACTGACGCGGCGCTGGAATGCGTAAAAGAGTTCAATGAGCCAGCCTGTGTTATCGTTAAGCACGCCAACCCGTGCGGCGTGGCAGTAAGTACTTCTATTCTCGACGCGTACGACCGCGCGTACAAAACTGACCCGACCTCCGCGTTCGGCGGCATCATTGCCTTTAACCGCGAACTGGATGCAGAAACGGCACAAGCCATCATCTCCCGTCAGTTTGTTGAAGTGATCATCGCCCCGTCCGCCACTGAAGACGCACTGAAAATCACCGCCACTAAGCAGAACGTTCGCGTCCTGACCTGTGGTCAATGGGCACAGCGTGTGCCGGGGCTGGATTTCAAACGCGTTAACGGCGGCCTGCTGGTTCAGGATCGCGACCTGGGTATGGTCACCGAAGGTGAACTGCGCGTGGTGAGCAAACGTCAGCCTACCGAACAAGAACTGCGTGATGCGTTGTTCTGCTGGAAAGTCGCGAAATTCGTCAAGTCTAACGCCATTGTCTACGCCAAAGAGAACATGACCATCGGCATAGGTGCAGGTCAGATGAGCCGTGTTTACTCTGCGAAGATCGCCGGGATTAAAGCTGCCGACGAAGGACTGGAAGTAAAAGGCTCCGCGATGGCATCTGACGCCTTCTTCCCGTTCCGTGATGGTATTGATGCCGCTGCCGCCGTTGGTGTGAGCTGTGTGATCCAGCCAGGCGGCTCCATCCGTGATGATGAGGTAATTGCTGCCGCCGATGAACACGGCATTGCAATGATCTTTACCGATATGCGCCATTTCCGCCATTAATCCACGGAGCAGACGATGAAAGTATTAGTTATTGGCAACGGTGGACGTGAGCACGCCCTGGCCTGGAAAGCTGCACAATCTCCATTGGTTAATACCGTTTTTGTTGCACCGGGCAATGCGGGTACCGCGCTAGAGCCCACACTGCAAAACGTAGCGATCAATGTTACCGATATTTCAGCTTTGCTGAGCTTCGCCCAGAACGAGAAAATTGATCTGACTATCGTTGGCCCGGAAGCGCCGCTGGTGATTGGCGTTGTCGATGCTTTCCGTGCTGCTGGTCTGAAGATCTTTGGCCCGACCGAAGGTGCCGCGCAGCTTGAAGGCTCCAAAGCGTTCACTAAAGATTTCCTCGCCCGTCATCACATCCCGACGGCGGAGTACCAGAACTTCACCGAAATCGAGCCTGCACTGGCGTATCTGCGTGAGAAAGGCGCACCGATTGTCATCAAGGCCGACGGTCTGGCTGCCGGTAAAGGCGTTATCGTGGCGATGACGCTGGAGGAAGCTGAAGCCGCTGTGCACGATATGCTGGCAGGCAACGCTTTTGGCGATGCCGGTCACCGCATCGTAATCGAGGAGTTTCTTGACGGTGAAGAAGCGAGCTTTATCGTGATGGTTGACGGTGAGCACGTACTACCGATGGCTACCAGCCAGGACCACAAACGCGTAGGCAATGGCGATACTGGCCCGAACACTGGCGGTATGGGGGCTTACTCTCCGGCCCCGGTAGTGACTGACGAGGTTCACCAGCGCACGATGGAACGGATCATCTGGCCGACTGTGAAAGGGATGGCGGCGGAAGGTAACACCTACACCGGTTTCCTGTACGCCGGTCTGATGATCGACAAACAAGGCAACCCGAAAGTTATCGAGTTCAACTGCCGCTTTGGCGACCCGGAAACTCAGCCGATCATGTTGCGCATGAAATCAGACCTGGTTGACCTGTGCCTCGCCGCCTGCGACGGTAAACTGGATGAGAAAACCTCCGAGTGGGACGAGCGTGCATCTCTGGGCGTGGTTATTGCTGCAGGCGGTTATCCTGGCAACTACAATACCGGGGATGAGATCCACGGCCTGCCGCTGGAGGAAATTGAAGGCGGTAAAGTATTCCATGCGGGCACGAAACTGTCTGATGACGATCGCGTGCTGACCAACGGTGGTCGCGTCCTGTGTGCCACCGCACTGGGGTATACCGTGGCCGAAGCGCAGAAACGCGCTTACGCCTTAATGACCGATATCCACTGGGATGGCAGCTTTAGCCGTAACGACATTGGCTGGCGCGCTATCGAGCGTGAGCAACGCTAACGCGAAATTTTCGCCAACAGCGTTTTACGCGTGATCCCTAACTGACGGGCGGCTTCAGTTTTGTTGCCGCCCGTTTTTTCCAGCGCCGCCAGAATAACCTCTTTTTCGACATCCACCAGCGGTTGAATCTCCAGACTGCTTTCTGCTTTTATCGGCGTCGCGGCAATTGCCATCGGCAGCTCACGCTCAGAGATATATTCCCCCGTCAGCAGAACCACTGCCCGTTCAATGGCGTTTTCCAGCTCACGAATATTCCCCGGCCAGTCATAGTGGATCAGCAGATCCATTGCCTGTGGGGTAAAGCCTTTCACCGCTTTGCGGTTACGCTGCGCAAAATGCTGCAAAAAATGTTCCGCCAGCAACGGAATATCTTCCCTACGCTGACGAAGCGCGGGCATTTCAATGGTGACCACATTCAGCCGGTAGTAGAGATCCTGACGAAAACGCCCGGCATTGACCTCTTGTGCTAAATCGCGGTGCGTCGCAGCTATCAGCCGGACATCGACAGCAAGAGTCTGGTTGCTGCCCACACGTTGAACTTCGCGTTCCTGAATCGCCCGTAGCAGACGCACCTGCATCAGCGGTGAAATATCGCCAATTTCATCGAGAAATAACGTGCCACCGTCGGCTTCCACAAAGCGACCTTCCCGCCGTTTGTCGGCCCCCGTAAACGCCCCTTTTTCATGACCAAACAGTTCAGACTCCAGCAGGGATTCATTGAGTGCCGCGCAGTTCAGCGTCACCAGCGGTTTATTACAACGTGCGCTACTGGCATGCAGCGCACGGGCAACCAATTCTTTCCCCGTCCCGGAGTCTCCATGAATGAGCACTGTGGCATCCGACGGTGCCACCATCGCAATCTCATTAAGCAGTTGCTGCATCACCGGACTTCTGCCAATCATGCCAAACTGCGAAGCCGGAGCCGAAAGCGATTCAACGGTGGTATCCCGCGTATGCGCCAGCGACTTTTCCAGCGTCTCCTGCAGTCGGTCAAAGTCCAATGGCTTAATTAAATAGTCCAGCGCCCCGGCTTTGAGTGCTTCCACCGCCGTTTCGACGCTGGAAAATGCGGTCATAATCAAAATAGGTATCGCCGGATTCAGGACTTTTATCTCTTTCAGCGTTTCGATGCCATCCATCTCTGCCATACGCACATCGCACAGCACCAGATCAAAAACGTGTTCACGCACCTGCTCCAGCGCCTCCCGGCCACTATAGGCCAGTGATACGTTATAGCCCCAGCCGCGAAGCAGCGCCTGTAAAATCGTGCAGTGACTAATGTCATCATCCACAACCAGAATATCGATTTGTCCGTGAGTCATCCTTGTCTGTCCTGTTGTTTCGCTTTGATCGGCAGCCAGAGAGTAAAGACCGCGCCTTTGCCCTCAATACTTGTCACCTGAATGGTTCCGCCGTGCTGTTCAATGATGTTTTGCACCACCGCCAGCCCCAGACCAGTACCGTCGGCTTTCGTCGTGAAATAAGGCGTAAAAATGGCCTCCAGCTGTTCGGGCGCAATACCCTTTCCGCTATCAGTCACCACAATTTTAACCCGATCGGCACTACTTTCACTCACCTCAACCGTAATCGTACCCTGATGGCCAATGGCATGAATGGCGTTCAGGTACAGATTCAGCAGGACCTGCGTAAGCCGATCAGGATCGGCCTGAATAGCCGGTAAAGAGGTGTCTGCTGTAAACTGCAGCAGGATTTCCCGACTCTGGGCATCCTGGCTGACAAGATGCAGGGAGTGGTTGATGACCTCATTAAGATCCACCTTTTGCAGCGTCAGATGAGCAGGCTTCACCAGCTCCAGCAGTTCACTCACCACCCGGTTTAAACGGTCTGCCTCTTTCGCCATCACTTGTGCCAGTTCATGCGACTCACCACCCGCTGGCGTACGTTCGGCAAAATACTTCGCTAATCCTTTGATGGAAGACAGTGGGTTACGAATTTCATGCGCTACCCCTGCCGCCAGATGTCCGAGCGCCATCAATTTTTCTTTGCGCTTCATCGCATCCTGCAATTCTTTATACGAACGCTGATAGCGCTGATACCAGAAAAATGTCAGCACAGTTGCCAGCAGCACGGCCGCCAGCGCAGAAAGGACAATCAGTGTATTACGCCACTCTCTGGCCTGCGTTGCCGCCAGATCGCTGGCATCAAAGGCGATAAAAATGGTTTGCTCAGGCGTATTACTGTGCTCGTCATTACCGTCACAGCGCGCCATGCCGTGTCTTCCTGGACCATACATCGGCTGGAACTGGCGATAAATTTCCAGTACCGGCATTTTTTCGCCGTCATCGGCCGGTATATCGATACGCCGCCAGCGTTCCTGTTCCCCAGAATTTAGCTCTCGCAGCACATCTGGCGAATAGAGTGTTTTGCCAACCATCGCGGAATTACTGTGCGTGATGATGGTGCCATGCGTGTCTACGACAGCAAACCATAGCACCCCCGGTTGCACCGCCATTTCCTCCAGCAACGTTTGTTGCTGAGCATGATGCATACGCATCCCCATTCCCACACGCGTACCAGACTCAAGGGCGCGGATCAGCACACTCCCTTTTTCCAGTAACGTTTGCCGGGCGGCGTCGCTTTCCCGACCATAGTCCCGAATGGTCATAATAGAAAACCAGCCGACCAATATCAGGATTGCCGCCGGCAATAGTCTGCTCAGCCACTTTGCCGCCGTATCCTTATATAAACGCATACGTTCTCCCTTTCACCATCGTTACCTTGCTTCGTTTCAGGTATACAGCAGAAATCATGCCATTTTTTCTCCCTGATAACCCAGCCCTTCGGCACAAACAATTGAAAGTAGTGGGTAAAAATGACCCACCGGGACGTTCCGACGAGTCATTTTTACTCACTTCCAGCGGGCAAATATCTGAACGGCACCCGTAGCGTGGGGATCCGCAGGCTGGCACGGAAGATGCAATAGAGAAAATAAGATAACCAACAGGAGAACAAATGATGAAACGGAATAACAAAATGGGTCTGGCGCTGCTCGCGCTCTCTCTTATGGCTTTGGGCTCCACCTCAGCGTTAGCACAACATCACTGGGGCAATGGTAATGGGATGTCACAACAGGGCGGAATTCCAATGACCACTGAACAGCAGACTGCCGCCCAAAAAATATATGACGATTACTACACGCAGACCAGCGCATTACGCCAACAGCTGGTTTCCAAACGTTACGAATACAATGCGTTGTTAACCGCCAGTTCGCCGGATACTGCAAAAATTAATGCAGTGGCAAAAGAGATGGAGTCTCTGAATCAGTCACTCGACGAGCAGCGTGTTAAGCGGGATGTCGCGATGGCGCAGGCGGGTGTACCTCGCGCAGCCGGAATGGGTTACGGCGGATGTGGTGGTGGCGGTAACCATCGCGGCGGTGGTCATATGGGAATGGGTCACTGGTAAGCGTAGTCTGCCGAATGACGGCTTACGGTCCAGGTTTTCAGAAGGTCTTGGCTTTAGGTTGCCAGTGACAAAAATCCTCATTGGCGACCAGCAATAGCTGAGATCCTTCTGGCGCTTCCAGCCAGGCAACGCTTACATCTACCGATGAATGGCTCTGGCGGCGCTCAATATGGTTTATTGCCCATGAATCTAAGTCGGGCTTAATTGTCTCGCCCTCGCAGGTGGTGACCGTGTTATTCGCATGCCAGCGTCCCTGACGTAATACAACACGCCCCTGACGCAACGCGTCGCTGGTCTGGCGGATTTGATCGGCACGGTAGCGGTAGAGCGCTATTTGATCGCTGGAAAGCTGCTGCTTTTGCCCGTCAACTTCACGCTGCATGAAACTCAGCTCGCCCCGGTCATCGAAGCGTATGCGAATATGCTCCGGCGGCTTGCTGTATACATTAAGTTCTATCAGAGAGAGCGAATCACCCTGCCAGCGGTATTCACTGGTGGTGGTCTCGCCTTTACGCCACGGACTAAATACCGAGAGCAAGTGAACATCGTCACTGGAATCTTTACGCCAGACGCGCACCGCCCCCTGATCGCCAACATAGCCGCTGGCCGTGAACGGAGGAAGCTCAGAATGGCGACTGCAGGCTGACAGCAACAGAACACCTGAAAGCCAAAGCGTATGACGCCAGATGGACAAAAGGGGCGAAACCGCCCCTTCGTTAAAACTGTTCACTGCCACGCGAATTACTTAACCGCGTCTTTCAGTGCTTTACCAGAAACAAATGCCGGTACGTTAGCTGCGGCGATTTTGATTTCTTTACCGGTCTGCGGGTTGCGGCCAGTGCGCTCAGCGCGGTGGTTCACTTTGAAGGTACCGAAACCAACCAGTTGTACAGCATCGCCTTCTTTCAGAGACTCAGTAATAGCAGCCAGAGTGGATTCCAGAGCAGCTTTAGCCTGGGTTTTAGACAGTTCTGCTTTGTCTGCAATTACATCAATCAGTTGAGTCTTGTTCATAAGTTATCCTTACAATGTGTTTATCGCTTGCTAAGCATCGAGTGCGACGGAAATGCCAAAAAAGCACTCTCCTGCATACACGCACCGATAGCCACTTTTTTTCGCCCCCCAAATGTAGACCAGACCGGGGGCGGATGGGAAGCCTTCAGGCACGACAAATCAGGCGTTAAATCACGTTTTGTTGTGTCATTGCTGAAAATTTATACCAATATTGCTCTCGCCAGCCTCGCGCAGGTCTGCACGCAGCCCTTTTATCAGTTCAATATCGCGTTCTTCACAGTCGGCCAAAAGTCGGAATATTTCCCACTGAATATCCCATTCTTGTTCAACGGCAGGGTTTTCTTTCAGCTCTTCATCGGTCATTTCGCGACCAGCCTGAGTCATTTCCAGCATCGCGACCGTCGTGATCGAAGCTTTACTGACTTCAATCGCGTGCTCGAGAGTTTCACCACTCAAACGTGAGTGCATCAATTCACTTAATGCCACGCAAGCATCAATTGCCGGATAAACGCCGTACAGATCGTAATCATCTGCCGACGGGATAGCCTCTTCAAACTTCTCCAGTTGGCTGTCAAAGTTGATTTTTGCATCTTTGACCGTCAGCGCTTCCCAAATCAAATCCAGAATTCGGCGGTAAATTTGCCCATCGCCAAACTCAGTTTGCTTACAGAACATGGCGTAGTTTGGGTACATGCGCTCGCACAGGCATGCCATAAAAGTGACGTGCTGCCAGCTTTCCAGCTTCTCCAGGCGCAAATGAATCGGATTTTGTAACATGTTGAGTTCTCAAATACGGAAATTAGCGGCAGTTTACCCGATATGGGGTGTTTTTGCTGCAAGCCGCGAAAATGCCGGGCGTTCCGATGCTACCGCATCCGCCCAGCGAGTCGGTTCCGGCAGACGATAGCCGTTCATACAGCGCTGCACCCACGCCAATGCGCTGTCCATGCCCACGCGATGACCAGTAGAGATAAACAGTGGATTACAGCGTGCTTTGCTACGCCAGACCCATGCCAGCTGCTCACCGTTATCCAGTAGCGGAGATAAGGCACCAGGTTCAGCGGCAAGCGGTTCAAATTTACCGCACAGTCGCTTTTTCGCCACACCAATTGTCGGCACATCCACCAGCAGACCAAAATGGCTGGCGACACCCAGACGGCGAGGATGGGAAATCCCGTGTCCGTCCACAAACAGCAGATCCGGCTTTTGTGATAAAAGCTGCCACGCCGCCATTAGTGCAGGAGTTTCACGAAAAGAGAGAAAACCGGGGATATACGGCATGGTGGTGGCGATACGCGCCACCTTGTATTCAACCAGCTCAAGCGTGGGGTATTTCAGCAAGACCATCGCGGCTCGCGTCACTTCACCGCCCTGCTCAAACCCAACATCCGCCCCACCGATCAGATCCGGCGGATCGTTCTCAAGGCGATCCTCCCGGATCACCGAAGAAGCCAGTTCAAGCTGTTTTGCGCGCAGCGACGCGAGATCCATGCTGATTCCTTAGCGGTGGTACTGTTCGGACAAGCGATGCACCGCCTCCACGAAGACACCCGCATGCTCTGGCGGCACGTCCTGGTGAATACCGTGACCAAGGTTAAAGACGTGCCCTTCGCCCTGACCAAACCCAGCGAGAATGGTCGCCACCTCTTCTTCGATACGAGCTGGCGGCGCATACAGCATGGACGGGTCCATATTGCCCTGCAGCGCCACGTTATGACCAACACGACGACGCGCATCAGCAATATCCGTCGTCCAGTCGAGACCTAATGCATCACAACCGGTTTCCGCCATCGCTTCCAGCCACTGTCCACCGCCTTTAGTGAACAGCGTTACCGGCACGCGGCGACCTTCGTTTTCACGCAGCAAGCCATCAACAATTTTGTGCATGTAGTAGAGAGAGAACTGCTGATAATCACGCCCGGTCAACACACCGCCCCAGGTGTCGAAGATCATCACCGACTGCGCACCCGCTTTGATCTGTGCGTTCAGGTACAAGGTGACGCTTTTCGCCAACTTATCAAGCAGCAGATGCAGAGCCTTAGGGTCGGCGTACATCATCTTTTTAATCACGGTGAAGGCTTTGCTGCTGCCGCCCTCTACCATATAGGTTGCCAGCGTCCACGGGCTACCGGAGAAGCCGATCAGCGGCACTTCGCCCTTCAGTTCACGGCGAATAGTACGTACCGCATTCATAACGTATCCCAATTCACCTTCAGGATCCGGAATCGGCAATTTATCAACATCGGCTTTACAGGTAATTGGCGAGGTAAAACGTGGACCTTCACCGGCTTCAAAATGGAGACCAAGCCCCATTGCATCCGGAATAGTCAGAATGTCCGAAAAGAGGATCGCCGCATCGAGTTTATATCTGCGCAACGGCTGTAGCGTCACTTCACATGCCAGCTCGGCATTTTTGCACAGCGACATAAAATCGCCCGCCTGTGCTCGGGTGGCTTTGTACTCCGGCAAATAGCGGCCCGCCTGGCGCATCATCCATACTGGAGTGACATCAACGGGCTGGCGCAGCAGCGCACGCAGGTAACGATCGTTCTTCAGTTCGGTCATTTTTATATTCCTTATAGCGTCAGACCGCCAGTGTATCACTACTCGAAGTTTACTCGTACTCGGCCCGACACATCGCGACGGTATCTTCGATCAGTCGACGCGCAACGGTTCCCGGCGGGGGAAGAAGCGGTAAATCATCGTAGCGATACCAGTTCGCTTCCAACAGCTCTTTCGGGTCGATAACAATCTCGCCACTGTCGTACTCTGCCATAAATGCGGTCATCAACGACTGCGGAAACGGCCACGGTTGGGAGGTGACGTAGCGCAGGTTCTTCACCTTGATACCGCTCTCTTCCATCACTTCACGTGCTACCGCCTGTTCTAATGTTTCCCCCACTTCGACAAAACCTGCCAGCACGGTATGCACGCCATTGCGATGGCGAACATGTTGGGCAAGAAGAAGGCTGTCATCACGGCGGATAGCAACGATAATGCAGGGCGCAATTTGCGGGTAGTAGCGTTCACGGCAGTGGCTGCACAACATCGCCCATTCGGTTTTACTCGGGTACATGGCATGGCCGCAGTAACCGCAGAATTTGTGCGAGCGATAGAACTCCGCCAGTTGCACACCGCGTCCGGCCAGTTGAAACAATCCTACATCCTGATCGATAACCTGACGCACCGAGCCCATATCATGCCGTCGCTGCTGCTGCACCAGCCAGACCGTATCCCCTTCCCATTCGCCGATCGGCAGTGCGCGCTGTCCTACCAGATCAAAATTTGCCGCTTCACCATATGGCAGCTCTCCGCGAGGTAGCCAAATTTTTTGCTCATGGCTGACAATCCACCAGCCGCTGTCTAATTTTTCAATTATACGATCCATATCTCTTGCGCAACCTTTGCTTCACAGGCATGTTGTTTACATTATTTTTACATTTATGGGCGAGCAGTTCTTAAACATCACTTGCGGAGTCAATCATGCTAAACCAGCTGGAAAGCCTGACGGAGCACGTCGGAGGAAGTAATAAACTGGTTGATCGCTGGCTACATGTACGTAAGCACCTGCTCGTGGCTTACTACAATCTGGTTGGCATTAAGCCTGGCAAAGAATCGTACATGCGGCTCAATGAAAAAGCGCTGGATGATTTTTGTCAAAGCCTGGTCGATTACCTATCCACCGGACACTTCAGTATTTATGAACGTATTCTCCATAAATTGGAAGGGAACGGGCAGCTTTTAAAAGCAACAAAAATTTGGCCATCACTGGAAGCCAATACGCAGCTGATCATGGACTATTATGATTCCAGCCTGGAAACCGCGATTGATCATGACAACTTCCTTGAATTTCAAAAGGCTTTGTCCGATCTTGGCGAGGCACTGGAAGCCCGGTTTGTGCTGGAAGATAAGCTGATTATGCTGGTGTTTGACGCGATGCATGACAATGCCATGATCAAACGTCCTGCTTGAGATCTGCAGCATTAACGAGTAGTTTACATTCATTACCTCTAATCATCAGAGGTTGCTTCTTGTCGGAGTGCCTTACGTGAAAGCGTAGGCTGAGACCGTTAATTCGGGATCCGCGGAACCTGATCAGGCTAATACCTGCGAAGGGAACAAGAGTAATTCAGCTTTATGCTGCTGCCTTCACGGGCGGCGCGCATCCATTACTCAATCCGTCGTCTGACAAGCCATATCCTTACTTTTTTTGGAATGAGCTATGTCTGCCACTACTAAACCATCACGTCGCGAACAGCGCGCCCAGGCCCAACACTTTATCGATACCCTGGAAGGAACCGCCTTTCCTAACTCGAAACGCATCTACATCACCGGTTCGCAGCCGGATATCCGTATTCCGATGCGTGAAATCCAGCTTAGTCCGACGCTGACCGGCGGTTCGAAAGACAATCCGCAGTTTGAAGATAACGAAGCTGTACCGGTGTACGATACCTCCGGCCCGTACGGCGATCCGGATGTGGCGATTAATGTCCAGAAGGGGCTGGCAAAGCTGCGCCAGCCATGGATTGCAGCACGTAACGACAGCGAAGAGCTTAATGACCGCAGCTCGGCGTACACCAAACAACGTCTGGCCGATGATGGCCTTGACGAGTTACGCTTCACAGGCCTGCTGACCCCAAAGCGCGCCAAAGCCGGTAAGCGCGTCACGCAACTGCACTACGCCCGTCAAGGGATCGTCACCCCTGAGATGGAGTTTATCGCTATCCGCGAAAACATGGGCCGCGAGCGTATTCGTAGTGAAGTCTTACGCCACCAGCACCCGGGGATGAGCTTTGGCGCACGCCTGCCAGAAAATATCACGCCGGAATTTGTGCGTGATGAAGTCGCCGCCGGACGCGCCATCATACCTGCCAACATCAACCACCCGGAATCGGAACCGATGATTATCGGCCGCAATTTTCTGGTGAAGGTCAACGCCAATATCGGCAACTCAGCGGTCACCTCTTCCATCGAAGAAGAGGTCGAAAAACTGGTGTGGTCTACACGCTGGGGGGCGGATACGGTGATGGACCTTTCTACAGGTCGCTATATTCACGAAACTCGCGAATGGATCCTGCGTAACAGCCCGGTACCAATCGGTACCGTACCGATCTACCAGGCGCTGGAGAAGGTCAACGGGATCGCCGAAGATCTGACCTGGGAAGCGTTCCGCGACACACTGCTGGAGCAGGCAGAACAGGGCGTCGACTACTTCACCATCCACGCAGGCGTGCTGCTGCGCTACGTACCAATGACCGCCAAACGTCTGACCGGGATTGTTTCGCGCGGCGGTTCAATTATGGCGAAGTGGTGCCTATCCCATCACAAAGAGAACTTCCTGTTTGAGCACTTCCGCGAAATTTGCGAAATCTGCGCCGCCTATGATGTTTCGCTCTCATTAGGCGACGGCCTGCGTCCTGGCTCGATTCAGGATGCCAACGACGAGGCGCAATTCTCCGAGCTGCATACGCTGGGAGAACTGACCAAAATTGCCTGGGAATATGACGTACAGGTGATGATTGAAGGCCCGGGCCATGTGCCGATGCAGATGATCCAACGCAATATGACCGAAGAGCTTGAACACTGCCATGAAGCGCCGTTCTACACCTTAGGACCGTTGACCACCGATATCGCGCCAGGTTATGACCACTTCACCTCCGGCATTGGCGCCGCGATGATTGGCTGGTTCGGATGTGCGATGCTCTGTTACGTCACGCCGAAGGAGCATCTCGGCCTGCCGAACAAAGAGGATGTAAAACAGGGGCTGATCACCTACAAGATTGCCGCGCACGCCGCTGATTTAGCCAAAGGCCATCCTGGCGCGCAAATCCGCGATAACGCCATGTCGAAAGCACGCTTTGAATTCCGCTGGGAAGACCAGTTTAATCTGGCGCTCGACCCATTCACCGCCCGCGCCTATCACGATGAAACCCTGCCGCAGGAGTCAGGCAAAGTCGCCCACTTCTGCTCGATGTGCGGACCGAAATTCTGCTCAATGAAAATCAGCCAGGAAGTTCGCGACTACGCCGCCGCACAAACCATTGAAGTCGGCATGGCCGATATGTCAGAAAACTTCCGCGCCAAAGGTGGCGAAATCTACCTGAAAAAGGAGGAAGCGTGATGTATCAGCCTGATTTTCCTACGGTGCCTTTTCGTCTCGGCCTTTACCCGGTCGTCGACAGCGTGTTGTGGATTGAGCGTCTGCTGGAAGCAGGCGTGCGCACGATCCAACTGCGCATTAAAGACAAGCGAGATGGAGAAGTTGAAGCCGACGTGGTTGCCGCCATTGCGCTGGGGCGGCGCTACAACGCCCGGCTGTTTATCAACGACTACTGGCGACTGGCAGTAAAACACCAGGCTTACGGCGTGCATCTGGGACAGGAAGACCTCGAAACCACCGACCTGAAGGCTATTCAGGCTGCAGGTTTGCGCCTTGGTGTGTCGACCCACGATGATATGGAGATCGACGTGGCGCTCGCCGCTCGCCCGTCTTACATCGCACTAGGACATGTCTTTCCGACGCAAACCAAACAGATGCCATCTGCCCCACAGGGGCTGGCACAACTGACGAACCATATTAAGCGGCTGGCTGATTACCCCACCGTCGCTATCGGCGGAATAAGCCTTGAACGAGCGCCAGCAGTGCTGGCTACCGGTGTCGGTAGTATTGCCGTGGTTAGTGCAATCACTCAGGCCGCAAACTGGCGTGCTGCCACGGCCCAACTGCTCGGAATCGCGGGAGTCGGCAATGAATGATCGTGATTTTATGCGCTACAGCCGCCAAATATTACTGGGCGATATTGCCATTGAGGGCCAGCAAAAGCTCAACGCAAGCCACGTGCTGATTATCGGTTTAGGCGGATTAGGTTCACCCGCAGCGCTGTATCTGGCGGGTGCGGGCGTAGGAACACTGGTACTGGTTGACGATGACGATGTGCATCTGAGCAACCTGCAACGCCAGATCCTGTTCACTACCGATGATATCGCCCGGTCAAAATCGCAGGCTGCGCAGCAACGACTGACGCGGCTCAACCCGGATATCGAACTGGTAGCATTACAGCAGCGTCTGACGGGCGATGCCCTCAGACATGCCGTTGCATATGCCGACGTGGTGCTCGACTGTACCGATAACATGGCGACCCGCCAGGAGATCAACGCCGCCTGCGTGGCGCTGAATACGCCTCTCATCACCGCCAGCGCGGTCGGTTTTGGCGGTCAGTTAATGGTACTCACGCCCCCCTGGGAACAGGGCTGTTACCGCTGCCTGTGGCCAGATGATGTGGAACCGGAACGCAATTGTCGCACTGCGGGCATTGTCGGTCCGGTCGTCGGAATAATGGGAACGTTGCAGGCACTGGAAGCCATCAAATTGCTGAGCGGCATTGAAACACCCACAGGTGAATTACGCCTGTTTGACGGTAAAACCAGCCAGTGGCGCAGCCTGGCGCTGCGTCGTGCCAGCGGTTGTCAGGTATGTGGGGGGCAACATGCAGATCCTGTTCAATGATGAACCTATACAGTGTATCGAGGGACAAAACGTCAGCAACCTACTGGTTCAGCTTAATCAGCTTAAACCCGGTACAGCGCTGGCGCTGAATCAACAGATCCTGCCGCGCGAGCGGTGGGAGCAGCAAATCGTGCAGGAAGGCGACCAGATCCTGCTTTTTCAGGTTATAGCAGGGGGTTGATATGTTACGAATTGCCGACAAAACGTTTGATTCACATCTGTTCACCGGGACCGGAAAATTTGCGTCATCGCAACTGATGGTGGACGCCATTCGTGCTTCTGGTAGCCAGTTAGTGACGCTGGCAATGAAGCGCGTGGATTTACGTCAGCACAACGACGCGATCCTGGCGCCATTGGTCGAGGCTGGCGTGACGCTGCTACCCAACACGTCAGGAGCAAAAACGGCGGAAGAAGCTATCTTTGCTGCACAACTGGCGCGTGAAGCGCTGGGGACAAACTGGCTGAAGTTAGAAATTCACCCGGACGCCCGCTGGCTGCTACCGGACCCGATAGAAACGCTGAAAGCCGCCGAAGCACTGGTGAGGCAGGGATTCATAGTGCTCCCCTACTGTGGCGCTGACCCGGTGTTGTGCAAGCGGCTGGAAGAAGCAGGTTGTGCGGCAGTAATGCCGCTCGGTGCGCCTATAGGCTCCAACCAGGGGCTGGAAACGCGAGCCATGCTGGATATCATCATTCAGCAAGCGACCGTCCCGGTGGTCGTTGACGCAGGTATCGGCGTACCCAGCCACGCCACACAGGCATTGGAAATGGGTGCCGACGCGGTACTGGTCAATACAGCGATAGCTGTGGCGGACGATCCAGTGATGATGGCAACCGCCTTCCGCCTGGCAGTTGAAGCGGGTGTTTTGGCTCGTCAGGCGGTACCGGGAAGCCGCAGTTCACACGCGCAGGCCACCAGCCCGTTAACTGGATTCCTGGAGGTAATGGCATGAATACGTTCAGCGATCGCTGGCGACAACTGGACTGGGACGACATCCGCCTGCGTATCAACGGTAAGACTGCGGCTGACGTACAACGGGCTCTCAACGCTTCGCAGCTTAGTCGCGATGACCTGATGGCTCTGCTCTCTCCTGCTGCTGCTGACTATCTGGAGCCACTGGCGCAGCGGGCGCAGAAACTTACCCGCCAACGCTTTGGTAACACAGTGAGTTTTTACGTTCCGCTGTACCTCTCCAATCTGTGTGCCAACGACTGTACCTACTGCGGTTTTTCAATGAGTAACCGCATCAAGCGTAAAACGCTGGATGACGTGGAGATTGCTCGGGAGTGCGAGGCCATTCGCAAGCTGGGATTTGAGCATTTGTTGCTGGTGACTGGGGAGCATCAGAGTAAGGTCGGCATGGATTACTTCCGTCGCCATTTACCCGCTATTCGTCGCCAGTTTTCCTCTTTACAAATGGAGGTACAACCGCTGTCAGAAGCGGAATATGCAGAACTAAAGGCGTTAGGACTGGATGGCGTAATGGTTTATCAGGAGAGCTATCACGAGGCGATTTACGCCCATCATCATCTGAAGGGGAAAAAGCAGGACTTCTTCTGGCGGCTGGAAACGCCGGACAGACTGGGTCGTGCCGGAATCGACAAAATTGGTCTTGGGGCGTTGATTGGCCTATCCGACAGCTGGCGGGTTGATTGCTACATGGTGGCCGAACATCTGCTGTGGATGCAACAACATTACTGGCAGAGCCGTTATTCTATCTCCTTCCCTCGCCTGCGTCCGTGCACCGGGGGTATAGAGCCGGCATCAATTATGGACGAGCGTCAACTGGTACAAACCATTTGCGCATTTCGCTTGCTGGCTCCGGAAATTGAACTGTCGCTCTCCACCCGCGAGTCGCCGTGGTTTCGCGATCACGTCATTCCGCTGGCAATTAACAACGTCAGCGCCTTTTCAAAAACGCAGCCCGGTGGTTATGCCGACAATCATCCTGAACTGGAACAGTTCTCTCCTCACGACGACCGTCGCCCGGAAGCCGTTGCCAACGCACTGATGGCAAAGGGGTTACAGCCCGTATGGAAAGACTGGGATAGCTATCTTGGACGCGCTTCGCAAACGCGATGAACCATCATGTAAGAGCATAAGTATTTTACGAGCCATTACGTAATGTGAAAAACGGGAGCTTGTCGTCAGGCTGCCGTTTTTTTATTTTGTCTCCGTCAGTCACGGAAGCTGACCAGGGCAGAAGTTATCTTCCTCATTTTGCCCTGCCTTCACCTCGACAGATCTTACCTGGTTCTGTGAAAAATATCGTTCCAGCCGCACCACCGGTAAATTAATACCCATCCTATATGGCTGGGTGGCGTCGCAAGCAAATTATCCGGCCAACAACAGCATTTCTTCAGGCAAAAAAAACCCGCCGAAGCGGGTTTTTTATTACGGTCAACAACGATTAATCGTTATCAGAACCACCCAGACCTGCGTTCAGCAGTTCTGCCAGGCTGGCAGATGCATCTTCCGCAGTAACCTGAGGTGCTGCTGGCAGTTCGCCCGCAGCACGACGGCGCATACGATCCTGATGGTACGCATAACCGGTACCAGCTGGGATCAGACGACCCACGATGACGTTCTCTTTCAGACCGCGCAGTTCGTCGCGTTTGCCCGCAACGGCTGCTTCGGTCAGCACGCGAGTAGTCTCCTGGAACGACGCCGCAGAGATGAAGGACTCGGTTGCCAGAGATGCCTTGGTGATACCCAGCAGATCGCGGGAGAAAGTCGCCGCAACTTTGCCGTTCGCTTCCAGTTCGCGGTTAGCGATCTTGACGCGGGAGTATTCAACCTGCTCGCCTTCGAGGAAGTCGGAGCTACCAGCACTTTCGATGGTCGCTTTACGCAGCATCTGACGAACGATAACTTCGATGTGTTTATCGTTAATCTTAACGCCTTGCAGACGATATACGTCCTGTACTTCGTTGGTGATGTAACGCGTTACCGCGTGTACGCCACGAAGACGCAGGATGTCGTGTGGCGCTTCCGGACCGTCGGAAACCACATCACCACGTTCTACACGTTCACCTTCGAACACGTTGAGCTGACGCCATTTCGGAATCATCTCTTCGTACGGTTCGCTGCCGTCTAACGGAGTAATAACCAGGCGACGCTTCCCTTTGGTTTCTTTACCGAAGGAAATGATACCGCTGATTTCCGCCAGGATTGCCGGCTCTTTCGGACGACGAGCTTCGAACAGGTCCGCAACGCGCGGCAGACCACCGGTAATATCCTTGGTACCGCCTGATTCCTGAGGAACACGCGCCAGGGTGTCACCTGAGCTGATCTGCACGCCATCTTCCAACTGAACAATCGCTTTACCCGGCAGGAAGTACTGAGCAGGCATATCGGTACCTGGGATCAGAACGTCGTTGCCCTGGGCATCAACAATTTTCAGTGCCGGACGCAGGTCTTTACCACCCGCAGTACGCTCTGCAGAATCCAGAACCACCAGAGAAGACAGACCGGTCAGCTCGTCGGTCTGACGAGTAATGGTCTGGCCGTCGATCATGTCAGTGAAGCGGACAAAACCACTCACTTCGGTGATAACCGGCATGGTGTGCGGATCCCAGTTTGCAACGGTTTCGCCGCCAGCAACCTGTTCGCCATCACCTTTCGCCATAACGGAGCCGTAAGGCACTTTATAGCTTTCTTTGGTACGACCGAATTCGTCGATCAGTTTCAGTTCGGTGTTACGTGAGGTGATAACCAGTTTACCGCTGGAGTTCACAACCGACTTCGCATTGCTCAGACGGATGCTACCTTTGTTTTTCACCTGGATGCTGGATTCAGCAGCCGCACGAGATGCCGCACCACCGATGTGGAACGTACGCATCGTCAGCTGTGTACCCGGCTCACCGATGGACTGTGCCGCGATAACGCCGATTGCTTCACCTTTGTTGATGATGTGGCCACGCGCCAGGTCACGACCATAGCAGTGCGCACATACACCAAAGTCGGTGTCACAGGATACGACGGAACGTACTTTGACGGAGTCAACGGAGTTCTCTTCCAGCAGATCACACCACTGCTCGTGCAGCAGGGTGTTGCGTGGAACCAGAATATCCGCCGTACCCGGCTTCAGAACGTCTTCAGCAGTCACACGACCCAGAACGCGATCACGCAGCGGCTCTTTAACATCACCACCCTCGATAACCGGGGTCATGGTGATACCTTCCAGAGTGCCACAATCGTCTTCAGTGACAACCAGATCCTGCGCGACGTCAACCAGACGACGAGTCAGATAACCGGAGTTAGCTGTTTTCAGTGCGGTATCCGCCAGACCTTTACGAGCACCGTGAGTAGAGATGAAGTACTGGAGTACGTTCAGACCTTCACGGAAGTTCGCGGTGATCGGCGTTTCGATGATGGAGCCATCCGGCTTCGCCATCAGACCACGCATACCTGCCAGCTGACGAATCTGTGCTGCAGAACCACGCGCACCGGAGTCGGCCATCATGTAAATGCTGTTGAAGGAAACCTGCTGCTCTTCGACGCCGTCACGGTTAATAACGGTTTCAGTTTGCAGGTTATCCATCATCGCTTTGGATACACGATCGTTCGCCGCAGCCCAGATATCGATAACTTTGTTGTAACGTTCGCCTGCGGTTACCAGACCAGACTGGAACTGCTCCTGGATCTCAGCAACTTCAGCTTCCGCTTCAGAGATGATCTCGTGTTTCTTCTCTGGGATGACCATGTCATCAATACCAACAGATGCACCTGAACGCGCTGCATAAGCAAAGCCGGTGTACATTGTCTGGTCAGCGAAGATAACGGTCGGCTTCAGGCCCAGAATGCGGTAACAGGTGTTCAGCATTTTGGAGATTGCTTTCTTGCCCAGCGCCTGGTTGACGATGGAGAAAGGCAGACCTTTCGGTACGATCATCCACAAAATAGCACGGCCAACGGTCGTGTCTTTCAGGCTGGTTTTCGCAACGAATTCGCCGTTTTCATCTTTTTCATATTCGGTGATACGCACTTTAACGCGCGCATGCAGAGAGGCCAGACCTGCGCGGTAAATACGCTCAGCTTCTTTCGGGCCAGTCAACACCATGCCTTCGCCTTTGGCGTTAACACAGTCACGGGTCATGTAGTACAGACCCAATACAACGTCCTGAGACGGAACGATGATAGGTTCGCCGTTCGCCGGAGACAGAATGTTGTTGGTAGACATCATCAGCGCACGCGCTTCGAGCTGGGCTTCCAGCGTCAGCGGTACGTGAACAGCCATCTGGTCACCATCGAAGTCGGCGTTATACGCCGCACAAACCAGCGGGTGCAGCTGGATAGCTTTACCTTCGATCAGTACCGGTTCAAATGCCTGGATACCCAGACGGTGCAGTGTTGGTGCACGGTTCAGCAGTACCGGGTGTTCGCGGATAACTTCGTCCAGGATATCCCAAACGACAGCTTCTTCACGCTCAACCATTTTCTTAGCGGCTTTGATGGTGGTGGCGAGGCCACGCAGTTCCAGCTTGCCGTAAATGAACGGTTTGAACAGTTCCAGTGCCATTTTCTTCGGCAGACCGCACTGATGCAGACGCAGGTATGGACCTACGGTGATTACAGAACGACCGGAGTAGTCAACACGCTTACCGAGCAGGTTCTGACGGAAACGACCCTGTTTACCTTTGATCATATCGGCCAAAGATTTCAGAGGACGTTTGTTAGAACCGGTGATCGCACGACCGCGACGACCGTTATCCAGCAGGGCGTCGACCGCTTCCTGCAGCATACGTTTTTCGTTGCGTACGATGATGTCCGGCGCAGCCAGATCCAGCAGACGTTTCAGACGGTTGTTACGGTTGATAACGCGACGATACAGATCGTTCAGATCCGACGTTGCGAAACGACCACCATCCAGCGGAACCAGCGGACGCAGATCTGGCGGCAGAACCGGCAGAACGGTCAGAATCATCCACTCTGGCTTGTTACCAGACTGTACGAACGCTTCCAGCAGTTTGATACGCTTGGTCAGCTTTTTACGCTTGGTTTCGGAGTTGGTTTCGTTCAGCTCTTCACGCAGAGTTTCACACTCTTGCTCCAGATCCATGCTTTTCAGCAGAGCCTGGATAGCTTCCGCACCCATCTTCGCGTCGAATTCGTCACCGAACTCTTCCAGCGCATCCAGATACTGCTCTTCAGTCAGGATCTGTTGGCGTTCCAGGTTAGTCATACCGCCTTCGATTACCACATAAGATTCGAAGTACAGTACGCGCTCGATATCGCGCAGCGGCATATCAAGCAGCAGGCCGATACGGGACGGCAGAGATTTCAGGAACCAGATGTGAGCGGTCGGAGATGCCAGCTCGATGTGGCCCATACGCTCACGGCGTACTTTAGTCTGGGTCACTTCAACGCCGCACTTCTCACAGATCACACCACGGTGTTTCAGGCGCTTGTACTTACCGCACAGGCACTCGTAATCTTTTACTGGCCCAAAGATACGGGCGCAGAAAAGGCCGTCACGCTCAGGTTTGAACGTACGGTAGTTGATGGTTTCCGGCTTCTTAACTTCACCAAAGGACCATGAACGGATCATGTCTGGCGATGCCAGAGCAATTTTGATCGCATCAAACTCTTCGGTTTTAGTTTGCGCTTTCAGAAACTTTAATAAGTCTTTCACGGATTTGCTCCCGTCGGAGTTAGCACAATCTGGTGCTGGCTGTTACGCCAGCACCAGTGACCTGTATGAGCGAGAGTTACTCGTCTTCCAGCTCGATGTTGATACCCAGCGAACGAATCTCTTTCAACAATACGTTGAAGGATTCCGGCATGCCTGGTTCCATCTGATGGTTGCCGTCCACGATGTTTTTATACATCTTGGTACGACCATTTACGTCATCAGACTTAACGGTGAGCATTTCCTGCAGGGTGTATGCTGCGCCATATGCTTCCAGCGCCCACACTTCCATCTCCCCGAAGCGCTGACCACCGAACTGAGCCTTACCACCCAGCGGCTGCTGAGTAACCAGGCTGTAAGAACCGGTAGAACGCGCATGCATCTTGTCATCAACCAGGTGGTTCAGTTTCAGCATGTACATGTAGCCAACGGTAACCTGGCGCTCGAATTGCTCACCGGTACGACCGTCGAACAGTGTGATCTGACCGGAAGTCGGCAGGCCACCCAGCTGTAACAGTTCCTTGATTTCAGACTCTTTCGCACCGTCGAAGACCGGCGTTGCGATCGGCATACCTTTTTTCAGGTTTTCAGCCAGACGCAGAACTTCTTCATCGCTGAAGGTACTCAGGTCAACTTTCTGACGAACGTCGGCACCCAGATCATAGGCACGCTGGATGAACTCGCGCAGTTTCGCGACTTCTTGCTGCTGTTTCAGCATGGCGTTGATCTTATCGCCAATACCTTTCGCAGCCATACCCAGGTGGGTTTCCAGAATCTGACCGATGTTCATACGAGATGGTACGCCCAGCGGGTTCAGCACGATGTCTACCGGCGTACCGTTAGCATCATGAGGCATATCTTCGATCGGGTTGATCTTAGAAATTACACCCTTGTTACCGTGACGACCTGCCATCTTATCACCAGGCTGGATCCGACGTTTAACCGCCAGATACACCTTAACAATCTTCAGCACGCCTGGTGCCAGATCGTCGCCCTGAGTGATTTTACGGCGTTTCGCTTCGAGTTTTTTCTCGAACTCGTGTTTCAGTTCGTCGTACTGCTCAGCCAGCTGTTCCAGCTGATTTTGTTTCTCTTCGTCGGTCAGGCCGAGTTCCAGCCAGCGATCGCGAGGCAGTTTGTCGAGCTTCTCAGCTTCAACGCCACCGGCAACCAGCACCGCGTAGATACGACTGAACAGGCCAGCTTCGAGGATCTGCAGTTCTTCAGACAGGTCTTTCTTAGCCTGTTTCAGCTGCATCTCTTCGATTTCCAGCGCACGTTTGTCTTTCTCTACGCCATCGCGAGTAAAGACCTGAACGTCGATAATCGTACCGGAAACACCGTTTGGTACGCGCAGAGAAGAGTCTTTAACATCAGACGCTTTCTCACCGAAGATCGCACGCAGCAGCTTCTCTTCTGGCGTCAGCTGGGTTTCACCTTTCGGCGTTACCTTACCAACCAGAATGTCGCCACCGGTCACTTCTGCACCAATGTAAACGATACCGGACTCATCCAGTTTGGAGAGCGCAGCTTCACCCACGTTCGGGATGTCAGCGGTGATCTCTTCCGGCCCCAGCTTGGTGTCACGGGACACACATGCCAGTTCCTGAATATGGATGGTGGTGAAACGGTCTTCCTGAACAACACGCTCGGAAACGAGGATGGAGTCTTCGAAGTTATAGCCGTTCCACGGCATGAACGCGACGCGCATGTTCTGACCGAGCGCCAGTTCACCGAGGTCGGTGGACGGACCGTCTGCCAGTACATCACCACGTTCGACCGGCTCACCCAGGGACACACAAGGCATTTGGTTGATACAGGTGTTCTGGTTAGAACGGGTGTATTTGGTCAGGTTATAAATGTCGATACCTGCTTCGCCCGGGTACATCTCGTCTTCGTTAACTTTGATAACGATACGGGAAGCATCCACGTACTGAACGGTACCGCCACGTTTAGCAACTGCAGTAACACCGGAGTCAACGGCAACAGCACGTTCCATACCGGTACCAACCAGCGGCTTATCAGCGCGCAGAGTTGGAACGGCCTGACGTTGCATGTTCGCACCCATCAATGCACGGTTGGCGTCATCGTGTTCCAGGAACGGGATCAGGGACGCACCGACGGAAACCACCTGTTGGGTGGATACGTCCATGTAGTCAACCTGGTCGCGGCTGAACAAGCTGGATTCGCCTTTGCTACGGCAAGTTACCAGGTCTTCTACAAAGTGGCCTTCGTCATCCAGGTTGGAGTTCGCCTGAGCGATAACGTAGTTGCCTTCTTCGATAGCAGACAGGTAATGAATTTCGTCAGTTACAACACCGTCGGTCACTTTACGGTACGGAGTCTCAAGGAAACCGTATTCGTTAGTCTGTGCGTAAACGGACAGGGAGTTGATCAGACCGATGTTCGGACCTTCAGGCGTTTCGATTGGACATACGCGACCGTAGTGAGTCGGGTGTACGTCTCGAACTTCGAAGCCTGCACGTTCACGGGTCAGACCGCCTGGGCCGAGTGCAGAGATACGACGTTTGTGCGTAATCTCAGACAGCGGGTTGTTCTGGTCCATAAACTGAGACAGCTGGCTGGAACCAAAGAACTCTTTCACTGCTGCAGAAATCGGTTTGGCGTTGATCATATCCTGAGGCATCAGGGTATCCAGATCGCCCAGAGACAGACGCTCTTTCACCGCACGCTCTACACGTACCAGGCCAACGCGGAACTGGTTTTCCGCCATTTCGCCTACGGAACGGATACGACGGTTACCGAGGTGGTCGATATCATCGACTTCGCCTTTACCGTTACGGATATCGATGAGCTTCTTCATCACGTCAATGATGTCGTCTTTGCTCAGGATGCCAGAACCTTCGATTTCGTCGCGCAGCAGAGAACGGTTGAACTTCATACGACCAACCGCAGAGAGATCATAGCGGTCTTCGGAGAAGAACAGGTTCTCGAACAGGCTTTCAGCAGCTTCACGAGTCGGCGGCTCACCAGGACGCATCATGCGGTAGATTTCTACCAGTGCGCTCAGACGATCGTTTGTTGGGTCGACGCGTACAGTTTCAGAAATGTACGGACCGTGGTCCAGATCGTTAGTGAACAGCGTTTCGATACGCTTGTGACCAGACTGGCTCAGCTTAGCCAGCAGATCCAGGCTCAGCTCCATGTTAGCTGCGCAGATTAACTCGCCAGTGGATTCATCAACGTAGTCTTTAGACGCAACTTTACCAGCAATGTACTCAACCGGAACTTCGATATGTTTGATATCGTCTTTTTCCAGCTGGCGAATGTGGCGCGCAGTGATGCGACGGCCTTTTTCGACGTAGATTTTGCCGTTAGCTTCGATGTCAAAGGAGGCGGTTTCACCACGCAGGCGTTCCGGCACCAGTTCCATCTGCAACTTATTGTCGCGGATCTCAAAGACGACTTTTTCAAAGAACAGATCCAGAATCTGCTCAGTGGTGTAGTTCAGCGCACGCAGAATAATGGTCGCAGGCAGTTTGCGGCGACGGTCAATACGTACGAACAGGTTGTCCTTCGGATCGAATTCGAAGTCCAGCCAGGAACCACGGTAAGGAATGATGCGCGCGTTATACAGCACTTTACCCGAAGAGTGGGTTTTACCTTTGTCGGAGTCAAAGAAGACGCCAGGACTACGGTGCAGCTGAGAAACGATAACACGTTCAGTACCGTTGATTACAAAGGTACCGTTGTCAGTCATGAGCGGAATTTCGCCCATGTAGACTTCTTGTTCTTTAATGTCTTTTACGGTGCCTTCCGGCGCTTCGCGCTCGTAGATCACCAGACGCAGTTTTACGCGCAGCGGTGCGGAATAGGTCACGCCACGAATCTGACATTCCTGAACGTCAAACACCGGTTCGCCAAGGCGATAGCTGACGTATTGCAGCTCGGAGTTACCGCTATAGCTCTGAATCGGGAAAACGGAACGGAAAGCTGCTTCCAGACCATACTGCCCTTCAGGATCTTGCTCGATGAACTTCTGAAACGAGTCAAGCTGGATAGAAAGGAGATAAGGTATGTCCAACACTTGTGGACGTTTACCAAAATCCTTACGAATACGTTTTTTCTCGGTATAGGAGTAAACCATTAGGGTTCCTCAGCTCGCTGACAAGTCGACCCATCTGTCCGACGAAGGGACAGTTTGTGCAACACTATTTTGTTGACCGGAAAATCGAATACTTTCCGCAATGCCTGTTGCTATCACGCTTAAACCATTTCATTGCGATTTACACAGAACTAACGCTCTGTCGCAGTATATTAAGGCGTCGATAGAAACAAGCATTGAAAGGCACAGCAGTAGTCAAACAGTGTGAAATGCTACTGGCGCCTTACAGCGCAAAAAGGCTGGTGACTAAAAAGTCACCAGCCATCAGCCTAATTGCTTAGGCTGCAACCAGAAAAGTTGGCTTATTTAACTTCAACTTCAGCGCCAGCTTCTTCCAGAGATTTTTTCAGTGCTTCTGCGTCGTCTTTGCTCACGCCTTCTTTCAGAGCAGCCGGTGCAGATTCTACCAGGTCTTTAGCTTCTTTCAGACCCAGGCCAGTTGCGCCACGTACTGCTTTGATAACAGCAACTTTGTTAGCGCCAGCAGCTTTCAGAATTACGTCGAATTCAGTTTTTTCTTCAGCTACTTCAGCCGGGCCAGCAGCTACAGCTACAGCAGCAGCAGCGGAAACACCGAATTTTTCTTCCATTGCAGAAATCAGTTCTACAACGTCCATTACGGACATAGCGGATACTGCTTCAATGATTTGATCTTTAGTGATAGACATTTAAATTGTTCCTGAAAATCAGAATAAGTTTATACGTAAGCAGATGCTTGATAAAGATAACTGCGATTAAGCAGCTTCTTTCGCATCGCGAACAGCAGCCAGAGTGCGAACCAGTTTGCCAGCCGAAGCTTCTTTCATGGTTGCCATCAGGCGTGCAATTGCTTCTTCGTAGGTCGGCAGAGTTGCCAGGCGATCGATTTGCGATGCCGGGATCAATTCACCTTCAAAGGCTGCGGCTTTGACCTCAAATTTTGCATTCGCTTTCGCGAAATCTTTGAACAGACGAGCAGCTGCGCCCGGGTGTTCCATAGAATATGCAATCAGGGTCGGACCAACGAACGCGTCTTTCAGGCACTCAAACTGAGTACCTTCAACAACACGGCGCAGCAGGGTGTTACGAACAACACGCATGTATACGCCGGCTTCGCGACCTGCTTTACGCAGTTCAGTCATTTTGTCTACAGTTACGCCACGGGAATCCGCAACTACTGCAGACAGCGCGCCTTTGGCTACTTCGCTGACTTCAGCAACAATCGCTTGTTTGTCTTGAAGATTTAAAGCCATTAGCTTTGCTCCTGGATGTTTGCCGGAACTCATGTTCCGGAACTCACTTCACTCTTCCCAACGGACAGAGCGTCTAAATACGGTGAGCAGAAACAAGCCAGAGTATCAGAAATAATCTTAGCGTTCTGTCACCGTCTACGCAGGGCATTAAGCTTCTTACGAAACACCTGCGGTCTTCGACGGAGGCCTGGATAGGCCAGGCTCCAACGAACAAATCTGTTTATTTGCTAACTTTCGTTAGCAAACGTGGGGGTAGAATTGTAGACAAATTCACCGCCCACGTAAAGCTAATCTTAGCTGTTCGCAGACGCGCTCAGACCAGCTTGATCAACGGCAACGCCAGCACCCATGGTGGTGGAGAGGCTAACTTTCTTGATGTACACGCCTTTTGCCTGAGTTGGTTTCGCTTTTTTCAGCGCAACCAGCAGAGCTTCCAGGTTTTCTTTCAGTTTGTCAGCGTCAAAATCCACTTTACCAATGGTAGTGTGGATGATGCCGTTTTTGTCGTTACGGTAACGAACCTGACCCGCTTTAGCGTTCTTAACCGCTTCAGCAACGTTCGGAGTTACAGTACCAACTTTCGGGTTTGGCATCAGGCCACGCGGGCCCAGAACCTGACCCAGCTGGCCAACAACGCGCATTGCATCCGGGGAAGCAATAACAACGTCAAAGTTCATTTCGCCTTTCTTGATCTGATCAGCCAGATCTTCCATACCTACCAGCTCAGCGCCTGCAGCTTTAGCAGCTTCAGCGTTTGCACCCTGGGTAAATACGGCTACGCGAACGGAACGGCCAGTACCGTGCGGCAGTACAGTTGCACCACGTACGTTCTGGTCAGATTTACGAGCATCGATGCCGAGGTTAACAGCAACGTCCACGCTTTCTACGAATTTAGCAGTGGCCAGCTCTTTCAGCAGAGCAATAGCTTCGTTGATGTCATACTGTTTAGTTGCATCAACTTTGTCACGGATCACGCGCATACGCTTGGTCAGTTTAGCCATTTCTTAGTCCTCCACTACCAGGCCCATGGAACGTGCAGTACCTTCAATGGAGCGAGTCATCGCTTCAATGTCGGAACCAGTCATGTCGGCAGCTTTGGTCTGCGCGATTTCCTGCAGCTGAGCGCGGGAAATTTTACCCACTTTGTCTTTGTTCGGCTTACCGGAACCAGACTTGATACCAGCCGCTTTCTTCAGCAGAACTGCTGCCGGAGGCGTTTTGGTAACGAAAGTGAAAGAACGGTCAGCATAAACGGTGATAACAACCGGGATCGGCAGACCTTTTTCCATGGAATCAGTTTTTGCGTTGAACGCTTTGCAGAATTCCATGATGTTCACGCCTTGTTGACCCAGTGCTGGACCTACCGGCGGACTCGGGTTAGCCATACCAGCTGCAACCTGCAGCTTGACATAGGCTTGGACTTTCTTAGCCATTCTAAATTCCTCTAGTTGGGTTATAGCGCCTCAGAGAGGCTCCCCGTGATAAAATTCGTTTTACGGATGCTATCCATAAAAACAAAAGGCGCGAAATTGTATTCCAATCTCGCGCCTTGTGCAACGATTAAATCGCCGCTTTTTTGATCGACGTGTTAGGCTTTTTCAACCTGAGCGAAGTCCAGTTCAACCGGAGTCGCACGACCGAAGATAGAAACAGAAACTTTCAGACGAGACTTCTCGTAATCGACTTCTTCAACAACACCGTTAAAGTCAGCAAACGGACCGTCACTAACGCGAACCATTTCACCCGGCTCGAACATCGTTTTCGGACGCGGTTTATCACCAACCTGCTGCAGACGGTTCATGATCGCATCAACTTCTTTGTCGCTGATTGGCGCCGGACGGTCAGATGTACCGCCGATAAAGCCCATCACACGCGGCACACTGCGCACCAGGTGCCAGCTTGCATCGTTCATCACCATCTGGACCAGTACATAGCCCGGGAAGAATTTGCGTTCGCTTTTACGACGCTGGCCACCACGGATTTCGACCACTTCTTCGGTCGGCACCATGACTTCGCCAAACAACTCTTCCATATTTTGTAACTTGATATATTCACGCAGCGATGTAGCTACGCGACCTTCAAAACCGGAAAACGCCTGAACGACGTACCAGCGCTTTTTAGGGGCTTCAGACATCTTAGAACCTCAGGCCAGTGATAAAGGATACCAGGCGAACCAGAATACCATCCAGTCCCCACAGGATCAGTGACATTACTGCGGTAACCGCAGCCACAATCAGCGTGGTGTGCAATGTTTCCTGGCGAGTCGGCCAAATGACCTTACGGACTTCGGTTCTCGCTTCACGGGCAAAAGCAACGGTCGCTTTACCTTTTGTTGTCAACAGCGCGACACCACCCGCTGCAGCAATCAGAATCACTACGGCCAGCGCACGCAGCGGCAACATCATGTCACGATAGAGGTAGTTGCCAACGATAGCTACAAGCAGCAATACAGCGACAACAACCCACTTCATCGCTTCCAGGCCGCGCCCGCTTCCTTGAGCTTCGGTATTCGCACTCATAAACCAACCTGTCAGAAGTATTCTACAAACATTTTCACCCCGCGTAAGCGAGGCGATCCAAACCGAAATGCTCTGGTGCGTTTCGGACTAAACGCCCTCTTCAGAGCCTGTCTCAGCAATGATTATGACAAAAAAAATCACTGATGAGCCAGGTTCTGGTGTGAAAGCGTGCAAAAAGGGCATCAAATGATGCCCTTTTATTGCGCATTGCGTCAAATGTTATCGGCAATTAGCTCATTACTTTGGCAACAACGCCCGCGCCAACGGTACGGCCGCCTTCACGGATTGCGAAACGCAGACCGTCGTCCATCGCGATCGGGTGGATCAGGGTAACAACCATTTTGATGTTGTCGCCCGGCATTACCATCTCTACGCCTTCTGGCAGTTCGATGGTACCAGTCACGTCAGTAGTACGGAAGTAGAACTGCGGACGGTAGCCTTTGAAGAACGGAGTATGACGGCCGCCTTCGTCTTTGGACAGAATGTACACTTCAGATTCGAACTTGGTGTGCGGCTTGATTGAACCCGGCTTAGCCAGTACCTGACCACGTTCGATTTCTTCACGTTTGATACCACGCAGCAGAACACCAACGTTCTCACCAGCACGGCCTTCGTCCAGCAGTTTGCGGAACATTTCAACGCCAGTACAGGTAGACTTAGCAGTCTCTTTGATACCAACGATTTCAACTTCTTCACCAACTTTGATGATACCGCGCTCTACACGACCGGTAACAACGGTACCACGACCGGAGATGGAGAATACGTCTTCGATAGGCAGCAGGAACGGCTTGTCAATCGCACGCTCTGGTTCCGGGATGTAAGAATCCAGGAAGCCAGCCAGTTCGATGATCTTTGCTTCCCACTCTGCATCGCCTTCCAGCGCTTTCAGAGCAGAACCACGAACGATCGGAGTGTCGTCGCCCGGGAAATCGTACTGAGACAGAAGTTCACGAACTTCCATTTCTACCAGTTCCAGCAGCTCTTCGTCATCAACCATGTCGCATTTGTTCAGGAACACGATGATGTACGGAACGCCTACCTGACGACCCAGCAGGATGTGCTCACGAGTCTGCGGCATCGGGCCGTCAGTCGCAGCAACAACCAGGATCGCGCCGTCCATCTGCGCAGCACCGGTGATCATGTTTTTAACATAGTCGGCGTGGCCCGGGCAGTCTACGTGCGCGTAGTGGCGAGTCGGGGTGTCATATTCAACGTGAGAAGTGTTGATGGTGATACCACGAGCTTTTTCTTCCGGAGCGTTATCGATCTGATCGAATGCGCGAGCAGCACCGCCGTAGGTTTTAGCCAGAACGGTAGTGATTGCAGCGGTCAGCGTTGTTTTACCATGGTCAACGTGGCCGATAGTACCGACGTTAACGTGCGGTTTTGTACGTTCAAATTTTTCTTTAGACATCGATTGTCCCTCTAAGACACGGATAAATCGGTGATATCACCACATCAACCAGGCAATATACCTGAGCTGTTGAATGCTTTTAAAAGTAAACAGAGAGAAACGGGAAGGAGAAGTGAAGTGGTGCTGATACCCAGAGTCGAACTGGGGACCTCACCCTTACCAAGGGTGCGCTCTACCAACTGAGCCATATCAGCACGTCTGGAGCGGGCAGCGGGAATCGAACCCGCATCATCAGCTTGGAAGGCTGAGGTAATAGCCATTATACGATGCCCGCATCCTGAAACTCGGCTACCCAGTTCTTTCTGTAACAAAAAAGAGATTCTCTCTTCTTCGTACGAGCTGATTAATTTTTTAACCAACTCAGGCGGCGATAACGCTGCCAGAAAGTGGTGGTGGGGGAAGGATTCGAACCTTCGAAGTCTGTGACGGCAGATTTACAGTCTGCTCCCTTTGGCCGCTCGGGAACCCCACCGGACTTGATGGTGCCGACTACCGGAATCGAACTGGTGACCTACTGATTACAAGTCAGTTGCTCTACCTACTGAGCTAAGTCGGCATCAAGTAGCGCGCATTTTATGGAGACCTGCGTGCGCATGCAACTAAAAAATTGCATAAAATGTTCTATCGCTCACATTTTGCACTATACGACCGATAAATAATCTATTCGCACTGTGGATTGAGCAAATTTCCAGCGGTCGTTACCCTCTAATGGAGGCATTTTGCTTCACAGCGTGTTTACCTGCAGACAGAAAGTGCATCTTTATATATATGGAATGCCCGTCACATTGCTTTTCAGGTGATGATTTTTTCTTATTATTCGCCCCCATCTGGTGTTACCCTCCTGCCCATTGTCCAAATTAACTGAAATGTGACGTGCCATTGCGTGCCGGGGATGATTCGTTTTTACCACTGACCTGATACAGCAATGACAGCCAGACCATGCGTATGAGTATAAAAGAGCAAGCGTTAATGACGCCTTACCTACAGTTTGATCGCAACCAGTGGGCTGCGCTTCGTGATTCCGTGCCGATGACTCTGACCGAGGACGAGATTGCTCGTCTGAAAGGCATTAATGAAGACCTGTCGCTGGAAGAAGTTGCCGAAATTTATTTGCCTCTGTCGCGTTTACTAAATTTTTATATCAGTTCAAATCTGCGCCGCCAGGCTGTTCTGGAGCAATTCCTGGGCACTAACGGCGAACGTATTCCTTATATCATCAGTATTGCTGGCAGTGTCGCGGTTGGTAAAAGTACGACTGCGCGTGTCCTGCAGGCATTGTTGAGTCGCTGGCCAGAGCATCGCAAGGTTGAGTTGATTACTACCGATGGCTTTCTTCACCCCAATCAGGTGTTGAAAGATCGTGGACTAATGAAGAAGAAAGGCTTCCCTGAGTCCTATGATATGCATCGTCTGGTAAAATTCGTTTCCGATATTAAATCAGGTGTACCAAACGTCACGGCCCCGGTCTATTCACATCTAATTTATGACGTGATTCCTGATGGTGACAAAACTGTCGCACAGCCTGATATATTGATCCTCGAAGGATTAAATGTATTACAAAGCGGGATGGATTATCCTCACGATCCACATCATGTATTTGTTTCTGACTTTGTCGATTTCTCTATTTACGTGGACGCGCCAGAAGAATTACTCCAGACGTGGTATATCAACCGTTTCCTGAAATTCCGCGAAGGGGCATTTACCAATCCGGATTCTTATTTCCATAACTATGCGAAATTATCAGAAGATGAGGCCATTAATACGGCCACCTCTCTTTGGAAAGAAATTAACTGGCTGAATTTAAAGCAAAATATATTACCTACGCGTGAGCGTGCCAGCTTGATTATGACTAAAAGTGGCAACCATGCCGTTGAGCAAGTCAGACTACGAAAATAATAAAAAAGGGGAGCAACGGCTCCCCTTTTTATTATTCTGCACTTCTGAGTGATATTTCTCCGCCCATCCATGGTTTTATCACACCATCTTGCTCAAGCAATAGTGCGCCTTGCGCATCTATTCCCCTGGATATACCAAATATTTCTTTATCCCCGATAATCAGCTTAACGGGCCGATTGATAAAGTTATCCAGTTTTTTCCAACGGGACAGATAAGGCGCTAATCCCTCTTGCTCAAACAGTACCAGCGCAGCACGTAGATCACGGATCAGCCGGGCAGCAAGTGTATTGCGGTCAATGTTAATTCCGGCTTCCTGGAGGTTAATCCATCCTTGATTTACCACATCCTCTTCGACCCGGCGCATGGCCATGTTAATACCTGCACCAATAACAATCTGCGCTGCATCGCCCGTCTTACCAGTGAGTTCAACCAGAATGCCCGCCAGTTTCCGGTCGAGCAGATAGAGATCGTTAGGCCATTTCACACGAACCTGATCAGCACCCAGATCGCGTAAAACCTCTGCCATGACGATACCAATAACCAGACTCAGGCCAATTGCTGCTGCCGGCCCCTGCTCCAGACGCCAGAACATTGACAGATACAGGTTAGCGCCAAACGGCGAAAACCATTTTCGCCCGCGACGTCCACGCCCGGCCTGCTGATATTCAGCGACACAGGCATCGCCTGACTCCAGTTGGCTAATTCGGTCCAGCAGATATTGGTTGGTTGAATCGATAACGGGTAAGACGGTTACATTTCCGCTATTCAGCTGGGAATGAATAAGTGCTGAATCCAACAGCTGGATAGGCTCCGGTAGGCTGTATCCTTTACCAGGAACAGTAAATACATCAACACCCCAGTCGCGCAATGTCTGAACGTGTTTATTGATAGCCGCACGACTCATTCCAAGTTTTTCACCAAGCTGTTCGCCTGAATGAAATTCGCCATCTGCTAATAACGAGATGAGCGTCAGGGGTACGGTATTATCCTTCATGTAATAATCTCCACGGCATTCACTTCCCCCTGAGGTCCAATAAACCTCACTTCCGGTTCGAACCAGACATTGAATTTTTCACCTACTTTTTGACGGACATAATGTGCAAGCTGAACAACATCCTGGCTCGTTGCATTGTCAGCATTAATCAGTACCAGTGCCTGCTGCTGATGTACTGCAGCCCCACCAATACGCATACCTTTTAGCTGGCACTGGTCGATGAGCCAGCCAGCGGCCAGTTTTACGGAACCATCCGCCTGAGGATAATGAGGAGCAGTGGGGAATTGCGAAAGCAAAATCTTTGCCACTTCAGCTGTAACAACTGGGTTTTTAAAGAAGCTTCCCGCATTACCGTGCACTTTCGGATCAGGTAGTTTTGTTGTGCGCATGTGGCAGACGGATTCAAACACCTGCAGAGGAGTCACCGTAACAGGATCAAGGCGAGCTAAGTCACCGTAGGTCAACACCGGCTGCCATTGTTTAGGCAAGCGCAGACCAACAGCCACAATTGCAAAACGATCCTGGTACTCATGTTTGAAGATGCTATCACGGTAACCAAAGCGACATTCTGCGGCATTGACGCGCAATTGCTTGCCTGTGGACAGTTCAACACAGTCAACATATTCACAGACACGTTGTAACTCTACGCCATAAGCACCAATATTCTGGATAGGTGAAGAGCCAACGCAACCGGGAATTAATGCCAGATTTTCCAGCCCCGGCATGCCAAGCTTCAGCGTATGCTGTACCAGGTTGTGCCAGTTTTCACCAGCCCCCACATGTAAATGCCACGCGTCAGGTTGTTCTGTAACCTCAATGCCCTTGATGCGGTTGATGATTACCGCACCATGGAAGGAATCAAGGAACAGGACATTACTCCCTTCGCCCAGGATCAGTACTGGATAATGTAATGCGTTAGCTGATTGCCAGGCACTAAGTAGTTGTTGCTCGTTTTCGGCGCAGACAAGCTCGTTAGCATATTGATCGATACCGAAGGTATTCCAGGCTTTAAGGGAGTGATTCATAGACGCTTTCCTGATGCAAAATCGCGTTTAGTTTACCGCATATACCGCAGGATGGCTTGTGTTATGGAAGAGTGGTTGTGTTGTGCCGGACGGCAGTATTTCCTGCAGTCCGCAGACGCAAAAAAGCCCATCCGGCAGGATGGGCTTCTTCACTGGTTTGATGCCTGGCAGTTCCCTACTCTCGCATGGGGAGACCCCACACTACCATCGGCGCTACGGCGTTTCACTTCTGAGTTCGGCATGGGGTCAGGTGGGACCACCGCGCTACAGCCGCCAGGCAAATTCTGTTTATCAACACGCTTTCGCATGTCAATTTAATCTGTTATCAAGCTGAAATTTCGTCTCTTCGCCAAAACAGCTTCGGCGTTGTAAGGTTAAGCCTCACGGTTCATTAGTATCGGTTAGCTCAATGTATCGCTACACTTACACACCCGACCTATCAACGTCGTCGTCTTCAACGTTCCTTCAGGAGACTTAAAGTCTCAGGGAGAACTCATCTCGGGGCAAGTTTCGTGCTTAGATGCTTTCAGCACTTATCTCTTCCGCATTTAGCTACCGGGCAATGCCATTGGCATGACAACCCGAACACCAGTGATGCGTCCACTCCGGTCCTCTCGTACTAGGAGCAGCCCCCCTCAATTCTCCAGCGCCCACGGCAGATAGGGACCGAACTGTCTCACGACGTTCTAAACCCAGCTCGCGTACCACTTTAAATGGCGAACAGCCATACCCTTGGGACCTACTTCAGCCCCAGGATGTGATGAGCCGACATCGAGGTGCCAAACACCGCCGTCGATATGAACTCTTGGGCGGTATCAGCCTGTTATCCCCGGAGTACCTTTTATCCGTTGAGCGATGGCCCTTCCATTCAGAACCACCGGATCACTAAGACCTGCTTTCGCACCTGCTCGAGCCGTCACTCTCGCAGTCAAGCTAGCTTATGCCTTTGCACTAACCTCCTGATGTCCGACCAGGATTAGCTAACCTTCGTGCTCCTCCGTTACTCTTTAGGAGGAGACCGCCCCAGTCAAACTACCCACCAGACACTGTCCGCAACCCGGATCACGGGTCTACGTTAGAACACCAGCCATTAAAGGGTGGTATTTCAAGGTTGGCTCCATGCAGACTGGCGTCCACACTTCAAAGCCTCCCACCTATCCTACACATCAAGGACCAGTGTTCAGTGTCAAGCTATAGTAAAGGTTCACGGGGTCTTTCCGTCTTGCCGCGGGTACACTGCATCTTCACAGCGAGTTCAATTTCACTGAGTCTCGGGTGGAGACAGCCTGGCCATCATTACGCCATTCGTGCAGGTCGGAACTTACCCGACAAGGAATTTCGCTACCTTAGGACCGTTATAGTTACGGCCGCCGTTTACCGGGGCTTCGATCAAGAGCTTCTCCTTACGGATAACCCCATCAATTAACCTTCCGGCACCGGGCAGGCGTCACACCGTATACGTCCACTTTCGTGTTTGCACAGTGCTGTGTTTTTAATAAACAGTTGCAGCCAGCTGGTATCTTCGACTGATTTCAGCTCCATGAGTAAATCACTTCACCTACATATCAGCGTGCCTTCTCCCGAAGTTACGGCACCATTTTGCCTAGTTCCTTCACCCGAGTTCTCTCAAGCGCCTTGGTATTCTCTACCTGACCACCTGTGTCGGTTTGGGGTACGATTTCGTGTTACCTGATGCTTAGAGGCTTTTCCTGGAAGCAGGGCATTTGTTACTTCAGCACCGTAGTGCCTCGTCATCACACCTCAGCGTTAATAAGGTACCGGATTTACCTGGAACCTCCGCCTACATGCTTAAACCGGGACAACCGTCGCCCGGCTAACATAGCCTTCTCCGTCCCCCCTTCGCAGTAACACCAAGTACAGGAATATTAACCTGTTTCCCATCGACTACGCCTTTCGGCCTCGCCTTAGGGGTCGACTCACCCTGCCCCGATTAACGTTGGACAGGAACCCTTGGTCTTCCGGCGTGCGGGTTTTTCACCCGCATTATCGTTACTTATGTCAGCATTCGCACTTCTGATACCTCCAGCATCCCTCACAGGACACCTTCAACGGCTTACAGAACGCTCCCCTACCCAACAACACATAGTGTCGCTGCCGCAGCTTCGGTGCATGGTTTAGCCCCGTTACATCTTCCGCGCAGGCCGACTCGACCAGTGAGCTATTACGCTTTCTTTAAATGATGGCTGCTTCTAAGCCAACATCCTGGCTGTCTGTGCCTTCCCACATCGTTTCCCACTTAACCATGACTTTGGGACCTTAGCTGGCGGTCTGGGTTGTTTCCCTCTTCACGACGGACGTTAGCACCCGCCGTGTGTCTCCCGTGATAACATTCTTCGGTATTCGCAGTTTGCATCGGGTTGGTAAGTCGGGATGACCCCCTAGCCGAAACAGTGCTCTACCCCCGAAGATGAATTCACGAGGCGCTACCTAAATAGCTTTCGGGGAGAACCAGCTATCTCCCGGTTTGATTGGCCTTTCACCCCCAGCCACAAGTCATCCGCTAATTTTTCAACATTAGTCGGTTCGGTCCTCCAGTTAGTGTTACCCAACCTTCAACCTGCCCATGGCTAGATCACCGGGTTTCGGGTCTATACCCTGCAACTTAACGCCCAGTTAAGACTCGGTTTCCCTTCGGCTCCCCTATTCGGTTAACCTTGCTACAGAATATAAGTCGCTGACCCATTATACAAAAGGTACGCAGTCACCCCATAAAGAGGCTCCCACTGCTTGTACGTACACGGTTTCAGGTTCTTTTTCACTCCCCTCGCCGGGGTTCTTTTCGCCTTTCCCTCACGGTACTGGTTCACTATCGGTCAGTCAGGAGTATTTAGCCTTGGAGGATGGTCCCCCCATATTCAGACAGGATACCACGTGTCCCGCCCTACTCTTCGAGTTCACAACACGTGTGATTTTGTGTACGGGACTATCACCCTGTACCGTCGGACTTTCCAGACCGTTCCACTACCACACATGCTGATTCAGACTCTGGGCTGCTCCCCGTTCGCTCGCCGCTACTGGGGGAATCTCGGTTGATTTCTTTTCCTCGGGGTACTTAGATGTTTCAGTTCCCCCGGTTCGCTTCATTACGCTATGTATTCACGCAATGATAGTGTGTCGAAACACACTGGGTTTCCCCATTCGGAAATCGCCGGTTATAACGGTTCATATCACCTTACCGACGCTTATCGCAGATTAGCACGTCCTTCATCGCCTCTGACTGCCAGGGCATCCACCGTGTACGCTTAGTCGCTTAACCTCACAACCCGAAGATGTTTCGTAAAACACCATCGTGTTGCGAAAATTTGAGAGACTCGAACACACCGCTTATCTGTTCTTATTACGGAGAACAGACACAGTGTGTCGTTTCAATTTTCAGCTTGATCCAGATTTTTAAAGAGCAAAACTTCGCAGTGAACCTTTTCAGGTACACTCTGAAGTTTTCTTGGTATTTTTGCAGTAAGTAATGGTGGAGCTATGCGGGATCGAACCGCAGACCTCCTGCGTGCAAAGCAGGCGCTCTCCCAGCTGAGCTATAGCCCCATCGAAGTCATCTCATGTACCGATAATTTTTCCTGAGACAAGGCGTGGAATAACGAAGCATACTGAAGTATGTGAGTTATTTCACAACGCAGTATTCAGGTAAAATTTGGTAGGCCTGAGTGGACTTGAACCACCGACCTCACCCTTATCAGGGGTGCGCTCTAACCACCTGAGCTACAAGCCTGCAGAGATTTCTTACTGCTAATTTTCATCAGACAATCTGTGTGGACACTACAAGGAAAGGTTCTTTAAGGTAAGGAGGTGATCCAACCGCAGGTTCCCCTACGGTTACCTTGTTACGACTTCACCCCAGTCATGAATCACAAAGTGGTAAGCGCCCTCCCGAAGGTTAAGCTACCTACTTCTTTTGCAACCCACTCCCATGGTGTGACGGGCGGTGTGTACAAGGCCCGGGAACGTATTCACCGTGGCATTCTGATCCACGATTACTAGCGATTCCGACTTCATGGAGTCGAGTTGCAGACTCCAATCCGGACTACGACATACTTTATGAGGTCCGCTTGCTCTCGCGAGGTCGCTTCTCTTTGTATATGCCATTGTAGCACGTGTGTAGCCCTACTCGTAAGGGCCATGATGACTTGACGTCATCCCCACCTTCCTCCAGTTTATCACTGGCAGTCTCCTTTGAGTTCCCGGCCGAACCGCTGGCAACAAAGGATAAGGGTTGCGCTCGTTGCGGGACTTAACCCAACATTTCACAACACGAGCTGACGACAGCCATGCAGCACCTGTCTCAGAGTTCCCGAAGGCACCAAAGCATCTCTGCTAAGTTCTCTGGATGTCAAGAGTAGGTAAGGTTCTTCGCGTTGCATCGAATTAAACCACATGCTCCACCGCTTGTGCGGGCCCCCGTCAATTCATTTGAGTTTTAACCTTGCGGCCGTACTCCCCAGGCGGTCGACTTAACGCGTTAGCTCCGGAAGCCACGCCTCAAGGGCACAACCTCCAAGTCGACATCGTTTACGGCGTGGACTACCAGGGTATCTAATCCTGTTTGCTCCCCACGCTTTCGCACCTGAGCGTCAGTCTTTGTCCAGGGGGCCGCCTTCGCCACCGGTATTCCTCCAGATCTCTACGCATTTCACCGCTACACCTGGAATTCTACCCCCCTCTACAAGACTCTAGCCTGCCAGTTTCGGATGCAGTTCCCAGGTTGAGCCCGGGGATTTCACATCCGACTTGACAGACCGCCTGCGTGCGCTTTACGCCCAGTAATTCCGATTAACGCTTGCACCCTCCGTATTACCGCGGCTGCTGGCACGGAGTTAGCCGGTGCTTCTTCTGCGAGTAACGTCAATCACTAAGGTTATTAACCTTAATGCCTTCCTCCTCGCTGAAAGTACTTTACAACCCGAAGGCCTTCTTCATACACGCGGCATGGCTGCATCAGGCTTGCGCCCATTGTGCAATATTCCCCACTGCTGCCTCCCGTAGGAGTCTGGACCGTGTCTCAGTTCCAGTGTGGCTGGTCATCCTCTCAGACCAGCTAGGGATCGTCGCCTAGGTGAGCCGTTACCCCACCTACTAGCTAATCCCATCTGGGCACATCCGATGGCAAGAGGCCCGAAGGTCCCCCTCTTTGGTCTTGCGACGTTATGCGGTATTAGCTACCGTTTCCAGTAGTTATCCCCCTCCATCGGGCAGTTTCCCAGACATTACTCACCCGTCCGCCACTCGTCACCCAAGGAGCAAGCTCCTCTGTGCTACCGTTCGACTTGCATGTGTTAGGCCTGCCGCCAGCGTTCAATCTGAGCCATGATCAAACTCTTCAATTTAAGTTTGATGCTCGTGAATTAAACTTCGTAATGAATTACGTGTTCACTCAGAGACTTGGTATTCATTTTTCGTCTTGCGACGTTAAGAATCCGTATCATTGAGTGCCCACACAGATTGTCTGATAAATTGTTAAAGAGCAGTGCCGCTTCGCTTTTTCTCAGCGGCGCGGGGTGTGCATATTACGCCATCCCGCTTCAGAGTCAAGCATTTATTTTTGCTTTTCTCCGCGAAGTTCTCAGTGGAACCCCGCTGACCCGGCGACCTGTAGTCCGTTGTTCCGTGTCAGTGGAGGCGCATTATAGGGAGTTATTTCAGGCTGACAAGGGGAAATTTAAAATAACTTTCTGAGTGCGTGTTTTTTCACCAAAACTGATTAAACCGTCAGCTTTTCGAGCGTTTTGAAGCCATAACGCTGCAAAACGGGCAATAATTGCTCAGCTTCTGTCGTCATTGCCATGCAGAAGGCAATGTTCTCATCAGTTGATTTCGCATCAGGCGCTTCATGTTCTAATAACCAAGCCGTTCGACGCGCAATCGCTGCTCCTGAATCCACCAGTCGCGTCCCTTCAGGAAGAACCTGCAAAAGTTCTTCCTGTAATAGAGGGAAATGCGTACATCCCAGGACCACCGTATCCGGTGGCTCTGGCATCCGTAGCCACGGCCGCAGAATACGACGCAGTTCCTCCAGGGAAACGGGTTCACCGTGGAGCTTCGCTTCAGCCAGCTCTACCAGCTCAGCAGATCCCAGCATTGCAATCTGGCATTCGTTAGCAAACCGCTCAATCAGTTCGTGCGTATAAGAACGCTTTACTGTCGCACGCGTAGCCAGTAACCCGACGATGCCATTAGCCGTGAGTCTCGCCGCCGGTTTAATAGCAGGTACAACACCAACTACAGGGAAGGCGAACTTTTCGCGTAAGGCGGGGAGTGACACCGTACTTGCGGTATTACACGCGATGACAGCAAGTGAAAGGGGGTAGCGCTGCTGAACCGCAGTAACTATCTCAACGACACGCTCGACAATAAACTCCTCGCTCTTCTCTCCATAAGGAAAGGCAACGTTATCGAAAGCGTATATATAGTGGAGATCCGGCAAGAGATTCCGGATCTCATTGTAGACCGACAACCCACCGACGCCGGAATCAAACACCAGCACGGTGGGACGTGGATCAGAAGGTGTAGCTGCCAGACAAGGTGTATTCCCGTCCTGCAGTTTGGTAGCCATATACTGTCTCGTAATCTTTATCGAACAGGTTGGCGATTTTACCACGAACTGTCAGCTGTGAGGTGACCGGATATGAAAGTCCAATATCCCACAGACTAACACCACCTAGTTTAACCGGATGAGAAGTGCCGGTTGCTTCGTCATAGGCGTTGTCATTGCGCTGCCCCATATACTGGTAAGCCACATTCCAGCCGAGATCATAAATCTGCCCCGTCAGCTCATACTTCACCTGCTGTTTCGCACGGCGAGCAAGGGTCTTATTGGTTTCATCATCGCGCGGATCAACATATTGCAGCGTCAGGTGATGTTCCACCGGGCCGGTCGTCACATTCCCCGTCCACTCAAGCCCCTTAATAGTTGCCGACTTGACGTTGACATACTGGTTGAGGCCATTAGTGCTTTTATAGTCTATCAGGTTTTGAATTTCATAACGGTATGCCGAGAGACGCCAATCCAGTGGCCCGGTTAAACCATCAATCCCCGCTTCCCACTGTTTAGACTCTTCTGGCTTCAAATCCGGGTTGGCAGAGATACCAGAATAATATTCCGAAGCATAACGTGTAGCGCCAAACTGCTGACCCAGAGACGGCGCCAGGAAGCTGGTTCCGTAGGAAAGCGTTGCGCGATAGCCGTCCACAAACTCCCAACCGGCGGCGGTCTGCCACGTACCATGCCAGCCAAACTGCTCGTCGTGGTCTTCACGGCCTGAAGCTTCCAGCGTCACACTATCGATCTGCTGTTGCCCGGTCAGGTAAAGCCCGGTGGTATCGCGTTTGTAGACATCGGATTTTGTTGTGCTGCTGGATGTCAGCTTTTCCTGTTTCCAGTCAACACCACCATTAATCGCCCCATGCCCGACCTCAACGCTATTACCCCACTGGATATAGCGCTGTTCCATGTCATCCAGCGTGGCATCACCCGCATAGCGACCAAGATTATTGGTGTAGTTGTAATTTTTAAGATGTTGGTAATTAGCGATCAGTTGGGAAGAATAGATACCAGAATTGTAGCGCAGACCTGTATCCCAGGATTGGTTGTAATTCTGGCCTTCTTCATTACCTTTAGCAGAACCATATGCTGAACCCTGGTCGTAATCGCTGTTAGCGGTATAGCTATAGCCGCGGAAGAAGCCAGAGAGGTTATCGTCAAACTTGTGCTGCACGCCACCCCAGAACAGCTTATTACGGTAGCCATCACGATCGCTGTCACCGCTGTAAGGAGAATTAGGCTGGATATTAAAGCCTTTAGTGGTCTGGTACGCGCCGGCCGCTGTCACCATCGTGTCGCCAAAACGCTTGTTAACCGCACCATCATAGGTCTGGTAGCCGTGCGTTCCCATCCCTGCATTAATTTGCGCGCGCTCATCATCCGACATGGTAATGATATTGACCACACCACCAATCGCGCCAGATCCGTACACCGCTGAACGCGGTCCGCGAATGTATTCAATGCGTTGCACCAACGATACCGGAATCTGACCAATATCAATCGCGTTGCCAATACCCGCACGCGCCATTGGCACACCATCAATCAATACCAGAACATGGCGCGATTCAGTGCCACGGACATACAGAGAAGAACTACTCCCCATACCGCCACTCTGCGAGATGTCCACACCAGGAAGGCGGCGCATTACGTCATTGAGATCTTTTGACTGCCAGCGCTGAATATCTTCATGTGTCACCACATCGGTAGGCGCCAGAACAGTATTAACAGGCTGCTGAAAACGGTTCGCAGTGACGACGAGTGTATCCGGGCTAGCGTCCTGCGCCCAACCAGAAGATGCCGCGACGGAGAGTGCCGTCAACAGCAACGATTTTTTAATCATTGTAAAGCATCCACAATATAAGAAGGATGCCGCAGGCCCCACCGATAGTACGCGATGGTGAAAACCAGATGCGACGTTAGCCGGCAGGTCTTCGGGCTTGGAAGGTTATTCAGGATATAGAATAAAAAGAAATGAAGACTTCCCACCCGCAGGCAGTGTCTGCTTACGCTCTCATCTCACCTTTCTTTACCGCTGCGCGTCAGCTCCAGATTCACACTGGATTCCCTATTAACTCACAGGACCGGAACGCGGATGCTACAGTCTGTTACAACCTTGTGTCCAGACCGTATATCACAATATCGGAAATCATCAATAACTGGACATCTACTGAGCAATCCCTACAATCCCCGCGTACTTTTATTTTTCAGGATACATCATGACCCCCGAACACCTTCCGACAGAACAGTATGACGCGCAGTTAGCTGAAAAAGTGGTGCGTTTGCAGAGCTTAATGACACCATTCTCTGATCAAGCTCCGGAAGTGTTTCGCTCACCGGTCAGTCATTACCGCATGCGCGCTGAATTCCGCCTGTGGCATGACGGTGATGATTTGTATCACATCATGTTCGATCAACAGACCAAAAACCGTATTCGCGTCGACAGCTTTCCGGCGGCCAGCGAACTCATCAACACGCTGATGACGGCAATGATTGAAGGTGTTCGCAACAACCGTATCCTGCGTCACAAACTCTTCCAAATTGATTACCTCACCACCATGAGCAATCAGGCGGTGATATCTATGCTGTATCACAAAAAGCTGGATGACGAATGGCGCCAGGAAGCCAAGGTATTGCGTGACGCGTTGCGTGCACAGAATCTGAACGTGCATCTGATTGGTCGGGCAACCAAAACCAAAATCGAGCTCGATCAGGATTATATCGACGAGCGTTTGCCGGTTGCGGGGAAGGAGATTATCTACCGCCAGGTTGAGAACAGCTTTACACAACCCAACGCCGCCACGAATATTCAGATGCTGGAATGGGCGATTGATGTCACCAAAAATTCAAAAGGCGATCTGCTCGAACTTTACTGCGGCAACGGTAACTTCTCACTAGCCCTGGCACAAAATTTCAACCGCGTACTGGCAACCGAAATCGCCAAGCCATCTGTTGCAGCCGCACAGTACAACATTGCGGCCAACCACATAGATAACGTACAAATTATTCGTATGGCAGCTGAAGAGTTTACTCAGGCGATGAACGGTGTACGTGAATTCAACCGTTTGCAGGGAATCGATCTGAAGAGCTACCAGTGTGAAACCATTTTCGTGGACCCACCGCGTAGCGGTCTGGACAGCGAAACGGAGAAGATGGTGCAGGCGTATCCGCGAATTCTGTACATCTCTTGCAACCCGGAAACACTGTGTAAGAACCTGGAAACATTAAGCCAGACGCACAATGTTTCACGTCTGGCTCTGTTCGATCAGTTTCCGTATACGCACCATATGGAGTGTGGTGTATTGCTGACAGCAAAGTAGTTTGCAGTCCTGTAGGCCCGATATGCACAGCACCATTGGGCCTACAGAGCGGAGAAATTATTCAGAGATCTCCTGCTTACGGTTACGCACTTTGAAGCCGATCCAGAACACCAGAATTACCGACAGTACCGCCGGGAAGAAGTTAGAGCCGATATCCGGATATTCAGCCCGCACTACGGTACTGTACAGCAGGACGCCGAGAATGAAACAGGCAGCAGCCAGACCCGGCAATCCCACAGGCATGGTGCGATTTTGGTAACGTTGATGCAGGCAGTAAACCGTCAGCACCAGCGAAATAATCGGGAATACAGAGAATGGCACAATGGAGCTAAACAGCGCCGCGAATGTGCCATTGATCGATAAGCCAGCAACCAGCGCCAGCAGCAGAGTACCTTTATCTTGACCTGACTGTTTCATTGCTCGTCCTTCTCGTTACTCGGAGTGATGCGTCATCTTCTCTTGTTCACGGCGGTACCAATAAAATGCGCCTTTCGCGATCATGCGCAGCTGCAATACCAACCGCTCTTCCAACTGCCGGCGCTGTTCTGCGCCAACATCCAGTGCCTCTGCCCCCGCACTGAAAACAATCGTCACCATGGCTTCAGCTTGCGCTTCAGTAAACGCACGAGGCATATGGTTTTCGAGTTCCAGATAGTCCGCAAGTTCCGCAATGAAATGCTGAATTTCACGCGCTACCGCTGCACGAAACGCTGCGGAGGTACCAGAGCGCTCGCGCAATAATAAACGGAAGGCGTTGGGATTGTTGCCAATGAATTCCATAAATGTTGAGACCGAGGTACGGATCACACTACCGCCCTTGGCGATACGCTGACGCGCCTGGCGCATTAGCTGGCGCAGCATCAGACCACTCTCGTCTACCATCGTCAGGCCGAGTTCATCCACATCGCGAAAATGGCGATAAAAGGAAGTTGGGGCAATGCCCGCTTCACGAGCGACTTCTCGTAAACTGAGGCTGGCAAAACTACGTTCTGCGCTCAGTTGACTAAATGCAGCTTCTACCAGCGAACGCCGGGTTTTTTCTTTTTGTTGCGCTCTAACGCCCATCACGATGTCTGAATCCTTCCATATACCTTGCTGGCACTATACCAGAGATTAGGTTGTTGGCATGGCTTTGTGAATGTTTGTTTACGCGCAGTTTGTGCTTCGACTTCGCAAAAAAGCACAACGATAATTGGGTTATCCCGACAACGATGTTACTATTCTGTTGCTTTTATGTATAAGAACAGGTAAGCCTGACCATGTCACATTCCTACGATTACGATGCAATAGTAATAGGTTCCGGTCCCGGCGGCGAAGGCGCTGCAATGGGTCTGGTTAAGCAAGGAGCTCGCGTCGCGGTTATTGAGCGCTATCATAATGTCGGCGGCGGTTGTACCCACTGGGGCACTATCCCGTCTAAAGCGCTCCGCCACGCAGTCAGCCGTATCATTGAATTCAATCAGAACCCCCTTTACAGCGACCATTCCCGACTCCTCCGCTCCTCCTTTGCCGATATTCTCAATCACGCTGATAACGTGATTAACCAGCAAACGCGCATGCGGCAAGGGTTTTACGAGCGTAACCACTGCGAAATTCTGCAGGGGAATGCCCGCTTTGTTGATGAACACACCATTGCTCTGGAATGCCACGACGGCACAGTGGAAACGCTAACGGCAGATAAATTTGTTATCGCCTGTGGCTCACGCCCTTACCACCCTGTTGATGTCGACTTCTCCCACCCGCGCGTTTACGACAGCGATTCTATCCTCAGCCTGCACCATGAACCTCGCCATGTGCTGATTTATGGCGCTGGCGTGATTGGCTGTGAATATGCGTCGATTTTCCGCGGAATGGACGTCAAAGTTGATTTAATCAACACCCGCGACCGTCTGCTGGCGTTCCTCGACCAGGAGATGTCCGATTCGCTCTCTTATCACTTCTGGAACAGTGGTGTTGTTATTCGCCACAACGAAGAATACGAGAAGATTGAAGGCTGTGATGATGGCGTCATCATGCACCTGAAATCCGGCAAAAAGCTGAAAGCCGACTGCCTGCTGTACGCGAATGGTCGCACCGGGAATACAGATTCACTGGCGCTGGAAAACATTGGCCTGAAAACAGACAGCCGCGGGCAGCTCAAAGTGAATAGCATGTACCAGACAGCGCTGCCGCATGTGTATGCCGTGGGAGATGTTATCGGCTATCCGAGCCTTGCATCTGCAGCCTACGATCAGGGCCGCATTGCCGCCCAGGCGCTGGTGAAAGGTGAAGCTAACGCACATTTGATCGAAGACATTCCGACTGGCATTTACACCATTCCGGAAATCAGCTCTGTCGGGAAAACCGAACAGCAGTTAACAGCAATGAAAGTCCCTTACGAGGTTGGTCGTGCTCAGTTTAAACATCTGGCTCGCGCCCAAATCGTCGGGATGAGTGTAGGAACGCTGAAGATCCTGTTCCATCGTGAAACCAAAGAGATTTTAGGGATCCACTGCTTTGGAGAACGCGCTGCCGAAATTATTCATATCGGTCAGGCGATAATGGAGCAAAAAGGTGGTGGTAACACCATTGAGTACTTCGTTAACACCACCTTTAACTACCCGACCATGGCGGAAGCCTATCGGGTAGCGGCGCTAAATGGCCTAAACCGCCTGTTTTAACGCACTGTCGAAATGGCCATCCATTGCTCCACGGATGGCCTCTGCCAGCTGTTCATAACGGCTGCGCAGCGGCGAGCCAGGACGATACACCAGGCCAATCGTACGGCGTGGTTCAGGCTTAATGCACGGCAGATAGACAACACCATCACGCTTACGCTCCTGTGGAACCGCCAGCGCGGGCAGTAAGGTAATACCGCTGCCTGCCGCCACCATGTTACGCAGCGTTTCCAGGCTGGTAGCCCGGAAATGGGTATCTTCATCAGCACCCGCTTCAAAGCAGAACCCCATCGCCTGGTCACGCAGACAGTGGCCATCTTCCAGCATCAGCAGTTTTTCACCCGCCAAATCGGACATCGGAACGCACTCGCGATTTGCCCATGAATGTTCTTCATAGATCGCCAGCAACATCGGCTCATCAAATAGCGGAACTTCGATGAATGCCTCACTCTCTTTCACCAGCGCCAGAATTACGCAGTCAAGCTTACCGCTATCCAGTTGCGCCAGCAGCTGATGCGTCTGCGCTTCATGCAGGTACATTTCCAGTTTCGGGAAGGTCTGGTGCAACATAGGGATAATATGCGGCAGCAGATAAGGTCCCACCGTTGGGATCAAACCAATATGCAGAGGACCAGACATTGTCTCGCCTTGTTGGCTTGCCATCTCCTTGAGCACTTTGACCTCACGCAGCACAGTGCGCGCCTGATCCACCAGCAGTAAACCCGCCTGAGTGAACAGCACTTTACGACTCGTACGCTCCAGCAGCATGACGCCAAGCTCATCTTCCAGCTTACGGATTTGCCCGCTAAGCGTTGGCTGGCTGACGTGGCAGGAGTCCGCCGCTCGTCGGAAGTGACGATGTTCGGCTAGCGCTACCAGGTATTCAAGATCACGAATATTCATTATTCATCCTCCATTGCCACGATAGTTCATGGCGATAGGTAGCATAGCAACGAACGATTATCCCTATCAAGTTTTCTGTTTAATAATGCACCACAGAAACGGAGCGGTACCCTTTAACCCTTGAAGTCACTGCCCGTTCAGAGAGTCTCTCTCATACTCGAAATAACTAAAGCCAACGTGAACGTTTGCGGACCTCTGGTCCGCTTTTTTTTTGCGTAAAAAAGCCCGGCTTAATGCCAGGCTGGATTGATACAACAATGTGCTGTTGTTACGTTGCTACCGTGCTCAGTGCATCAGCGACACGTTTGAACCGTTCGAATCGGCTCCGCAACATACTATGTTTCGCCGCATCCGGCTCCAGGCGAATCACTGGTGGCAGGGTCGCTTTAATCGCCTGTTCAAAACCTGAATAATCACCGGTTCCCACGGCAGCACACATTGCAGCCGCCCGGCAACCGGACTGTTCAATATCAACAATCTCAATCGGCAAGTTACTGGCATCGCAAAACATTTGCATCCAGATGCGCGAATGCGTTGGACCACCGGTAAAACGAATTGATTCCGTGCCGTCACTGAGCTGCAACAATTTGTCCTGATGCAATAAATGCGAAAAAACGACACCCTGATAGATTGCGTAAACCATATCCGCAACATCGTGATGGCCTCCTAACCCGAGAAATCCACCACTCAATGAATCGCAGTAGTTTGAGCCGTACAACCAGGGGAAAAATAGAATGCAGTCCTGTTTCTCGTAGCCACGAGCCGCCCATTGGTTGAGCGTGTCATGATCGTCCAGTAAATCCGGGAAAAAACGATTAATAAACCAGGTCAAATTACTGGCAGAAGTAGGGCTTCCTTCATGGGCAAAGTATTGCCCTGGGATACTGAATTTCCCCCACACATACGGATATTCTGCTGGAATGATGTTATCAAAAACGCGGGTGGCAATAGACCATGTTCCAGCAACAGCGCTGAGTTGCGTATTGTCATACACTCCGGAGGTCATTGCTGCGCCAACAACATCAAAGACGCCGCCAAAGACCGGCGTTCCCGGTTTTAATCCACACAATGCGGCAGCGTCTGTCGTAACGACTCCTGCCAGATCGGCGGAGCCGATCACCTTAGGCATACACCCCATCATCTCTTCAATGCCAAATATCGAGAACAATTCAGGATCGAATTCATTACGTTGCAGATTGAATAACTGGCTACCCGAAATATTAGTCTCTTCACAGGTAAATTCAGCCGTAAGGCAGTAACGTATGTAATCGTGAGCCATCAAAACATAGCCCGTACGTGCGTAACTCTCCGGCTCATGCTGCTTCAACCACCCCAACAACGCGACCGGATGAGAAGGCCATAGTTGTTGGAAACTGCGTGGATAAGCCAAACGATCGATATCCTGCGCCTTCCAGGCAGTAACCAAGGGCTGGGCCCGAGAATCAGAGGACACAATACCATTGCGTACCGGGTGCCCTGACTTATCGACCAGATAAAGCCCCTTACCGTGTGAGGAAAAACCAATCCCGCGAATCTGTTCCGCTGAAAGATGGCTCTCTGTCAACGCTCGCCGGATAACTTCACAGGTTGTCATCCAGAGGTCAGTCATATCACGTTCACAAAACCCCGCCTGCGGACTCAATAATGGTAAGGTCTGGGCGGCCACAGTGATTTCCTTACCCTCGGCAGTGTAGAGCCCCACTTTGGTAACAGTGCCGCCCAAATCAATGCCCATATAGTAATGGTCCATCGTATTCTCCTTATCCGGCGATAAGCGACCGCTCGTCATACCATCCAGCCGCCTGCATCTTGCTCTCTATCCACTGGCGTGCGTGAATAATTTCCAGTAATGGCTCTGCAGATTTTTCCGTCCACATTTCTATCAAGAAGGTTCCCCGATAGTTAAGTTGGCGTAATATTTTGAATAATTTGATAAAATCTACGCAACCTTCACCAAAGGGAACATCGCGGAACTGCCCTGGGGAATCCGGTGTCACTGGAAATGTGTCTTTAAGATGGATTGCGGCAATCCGATCAATACCTTTTGCCAGTTCACTCTCCAACTCGTTGCCCCATGCAGTTAGATTGCCGACATCAGGATAAACGGCAAACCATGGAGAGTTAATTTTGGCATCCAGCAATTTCCATTTACTGATGGAGTTAATAAAAGGTGTATCCATAATTTCCACAGCGCACATAACCTGTGCAGCCGCAGCTTGTTCCGCCGCCCAAGCCATCGCATCTTCAAACCAGGCAATAGTTTCATCATTTTGCGGCTCATAATAAACGTCATAACCGGCAAGCTGGATGGTTCTAATCCCCAGATCCTGCGCCAGTCGTAGCGCTTTTTGCATAATAATTCGCGCTTGCTGTCGGGTATCACTATCGCGACTGCCAAACGGAAAACGTCGATGGGCAGAGAGGCACAAGGTTGGAATACGTACCCCTGTCTTCTGAATGGCGCTGATAATTTCCATACGATCCGCAAGGGACCAGTCCAGGCGAGCCAGCCGGTCCTCACTCTCATCCACCGACATTTCAACAAAATCAAAGCCGCATGATTTAGCCAGTGCAAGCTTCTCGACCCAACTGGTGTTCCTGGGGAGCGCCTTTTCATAAATACCTAACGGGTGGCTACGCATTATCTTCCCTCACGAGTTGCCAATTGTTGTTGAAACGCTTTCCGACTGTTATTCATGGCGCGCCGTGCCTGCCATTTTTGTTTGAAGAACTTAAATGCCAGTGCGGCAATCAATGTAATCCCCCATACAGCCAGATTAAAATGCAGGCTAAGACCTAGCAGGCTAAGCCCGGTAGCGATAACCTGGAGCACCAATAGTGCGCAAAATACATGAGCAACTTTGCCTACCCCACCGAACGGATCGGTGCCGCCCAAAACAATGGCCAGTACTGTGAGCAGAAGATAAGAATCGCCATATCCCATACGAGCGGAATTGAAGCGGGCAAGCATAATCAGCCCCGCCAGGACGCATAACAGACTGGAGATAGCATAAATAGCAATCAGCACGCGCTCGGTGCGAATGCCGCTAAACCAGGTTGCATTAATATTGCTGCCGCACATATAGATGACTTTTCCAGTGCGCGTTTTTCCAAGGAATAGTGCCAGCGCGAGAGTCGTAATGATAAAAATCACCATCGGAACCGGCATCCCATAAATGACCTCTGACCCAATGCTACGGACTATCGGTGGCATACCACTTAAGGCAGCGCCTTTAGTGAGGTAAATACCAATACCACTGATAATCGTCATACTGCCCAGTGTTACCAAAATTGGGTGTGCGCCAACACGAGAGATGATCATTCCTGTCACAGCGCCAATCGCGACAGCGATCATCATCGCTCCCACTATCGCCAAAAATAACCACCCTAACTGCATACTGGTAGAAGCATCAGCAGGTACAAATTGGATCAACAGCCAGGCCATAAACAGGCTGGTTAGATTAGCGGTACCAATAATAGCCAGATTCAGCCCACCGCTCAGCATTGGCACAAACATCGCAAAAGTGAGCAATCCCAACTCGGGTAGCTGGAAGGCAATACTCAGAAAAGTATTATCGGTAAAAAAACGTCCGGGCATCGCCAGGCTAAAAGCCACTACTGCAAAGAAACATATCGCCAGTAAGCCGGAGCTGGTGCCATCAATTGGTAAAAATGCCTTTTTTTTCATTTCACGCCCCCTGTCAGACAAATCCAACGTCCGTTTCTTTACGCTTTTTGTAATGGGTGACGCAGATAGCCGAAACAATCACCACACCGATGACGATATTGACGAAGTAGCTGGACACGCCAATCAAGTTGAGACCATTTTTAAGTATGCCGATGAGGAAGACCCCCATAAGCGTACCGATCACCGAACCACGACCACCGGATAAGCTAGCACCTCCCAGTACAGCAGCGGCCAGAACATCCAATTCACCGCCAACCAACGCATTGGGAACAACCTCGCTCATGCGGTAAGCCTGCAGAATTCCGCCGATCGCCGCCGCCGCGCCAAGATAGCCGTAGGCGAACAAATAAATCAGTGAAACCCGGATACCAATACGCCGCGCCGACTCTGTACTGCCACCCACAGCATAAAGCTGACGTCCAATATGGGTTTTCGTCATTACAATCCATGTAAAACAGGCCATGCCCAGCATCACTATCAGAGGCAATCCAACCTGATAAACCTCCCCTTCAAATTCGAAGCTAAAAAGGGAACGTTGCGTTATCCACCAGTCAGGTAAGTCATAGATGCTGTGACCATTAGTCAGCCACATCAACATGCCGAATAACAACGACTGCATACTGATGGTGATAATGATGGAAACTACGTTGAGGTAATAAATGAGGATCGCATTGATCAGGCCAAACAAAACACCCAGAGAAATAGCAACCCCGAGACATAGCAGTGGATTGGCTATTGTTTCGTTAAGCAGTAATGACGCCACCACATACTGAACAACTGAGGCTACAGCAGCGAATGAAATATCAATTCCTCCTGTCACCAGCACAACAAATAGCCCGAGGGCAAAGATCCCTGTAACGGCATAGCTTTCTGTCAGATCCAGCAGGTTTTGAATTGACAGAAATTGATCATTCATAAGAGAAAACAGTACCAGCATCAGGGCGATAACCCATCCCAGCCATCCTTCGACTGAACGTGGAAACCGTAGGTGCAATAAACTAGCCATTAATCACCTCCGCTAGCTGTTGTTCGGTATAGAGAGAAGGCTGCAGTTCGTTAATAATCTTCCCACGCCGCATATGAAAAATACGATCGCAGTTGTAATACGCTTCTGGCGCTTCATCAGTAATCAGCAAGACTGAAATACCTACACCGGAGAGCCGGTGAATAAGCTGATAAATACTGTCTTTCGCTCCTATATCGACACCAACTGTAGGGGCATCAAGAATAAGTACTTTTGGACGCGTTAAAATCCATTTCGCCAGCACCACTTTTTGTTGATTACCACCAGAAAGTGTTGAAAGTGGGTTATCAGGATTGGTGACTTTAATATCCAGATCCTGAATCCATTCTTTAACCAAGGCGTCCTGGCGTTTTTCATCAATAAATTGCCATGGTGTTTTTAACCGGTTAAGAATCGAAAGTACCATATTGTCACTGACTGACTGGGATAAAACTGCTCCCAATGTAAGACGATCTTCAGAGACATAGGCAATACCTAATTTCGCTGCCTGGGTATTATCTTTAATCACAACTTTTTTACCCTCCAGATAGATATCTCCACTATCTGGATGAGTAATACCAAATAGGCTCAACGCCAGCTCTGTTCGTCCCGAACCTAACAAACCGCACAATCCCAGAACCTCACCCTGATGAAGTTTCAGGGAAATATCTTCAAATTGTCCTTTCCTGCTCAACTTTTTCAGCTCAAGGACAACTTTACCTTCAACACTATTCGGTAATTTTTTCTGGTGAACAATGGTCCTGCCGGTCATCAGTTCTGTGATGCGTCCCGGAGACAACTGTTCAGCCGCCCAGGTACCTATAATTTCACCATCGCGAATAACCGTGATACGGTCGGAAATCTCTTTGACCTCATCCAAGCGGTGGCTAACAAAAACTACAGTGATATTTTTATGACGGAGATAATTTACCGTACGTAGTAGTTGGTTAACTTCGGTACGAGTAAGTGAAGCTGTTGGTTCGTCCATTATCACCAGTCGGGCTTCTGCGACCAGAGCACGACAAATGGCAACCTGCTGGCGCTGCGCAATAGGCAAATGCTGAACCAATGCGTCAACATCGAGGTTAAAATTTAATTCCTGTATAATCTTCTCTGATACCGCTTTCAGATGTGCTTTTTTGTGCCACCTAAAATAGCCCTTAAGGTTATATTCAAAGGCTATGTTTTCTGCCACCGTCAAATTAGGAAATAATGAGAGATCCTGATAAATAACCTGGATACCTAACTCGCGAGCTCTATCTGGTGAAAGTCTGGACCAGGATCTATTATCAATAATAATTTCGCTACCCGTATCCGGGGTATACACACCACTCAGCGTTTTTATTAATGTACTTTTACCACAACCATTTGCACCAGCAAGACAGTGGACTTCACCTTTATTTAGAGTGAGATCAATATTTTTTAATGCCCGATGACCGCCGAAGCTTTTAGTTAACGATTTTAACGTCACTAACGGTTCACCTGTATTTTGCTCTGTAATATGAGGCATCATACTGTTCCTAAACGACCAAAGGATTTCCGGGCCAGTTTAGGCCCGGTGATGCAAACTAAAATTACAAACCTAACTTCACTAAACGTTGCGTATTTTCCAGATCGAGTTTTTCAGGGTTATCGCTGAGAATGGTGTTGTTCTGAACTTTAATTTCTCCCATATCACCGATTTTTACACCATCCTTAATTGGCTCACCGTTCATCATCGCCGTGGCGACCTGAACAAACACTTTACCTGCAGTCATCGGGTTAGAAATGTAGCCGCCATCAATAGCACCTTTTTCCAGCAACTTAATGCCCTGGCCTGGGGTGAACGTACCAAATACGCAAATTGCATCATTTTTCTTACGTTTATCAATAGCACGGCCTGCACCGATTGGTCCCTGCGAACCAAAAGACATGATGCCTTTCAGATCTTTGTATTTAGACATCAGATCATTGGCTGTACGCATAGAGTCATCTACAGACTCCGCTACACCAAAGCGATCCTCAACGAGCGTCATTTTAGGATAATGTTCTTTTTGATAAGCAATGGCGGCATCAGCCCAGTCATTCACCAATGGAACCGTCAGACTGCCTACAAACATTGCGTACTTCCCTTCTTCACCCATGCATTTCGCCATGTCTTTCATGTGATTGGCGCCCATCGTTTGGGTGTTAAGCAACTCAAAGTCCCAGTCAGCATTGGCCTGGTTCGGTGACTCATGAGTAATGACTTTAATACCAGCCTCCTGGGCGCGCTTTAACACCGGTTCCAGAACTTTCGCATCATTTGGAACAACGCCAATCACATCAACTTTCTTGGCGATTAAATCTTCAATAGCTCGCACTTGCTCGGCGGGATCCGCAGTTGTCGGTCCTACTTGCCAGGCATCTACACCTAATGCTTTACCTTCTTCCTTAATGCCTTGTTCCATCACGTTAAACCATGGAATACCACCAACTTTTACCACGACGCCCATCGTAAAAGGTTTATTCGCTTTTTGCGCTGCTGCAGGTTGTTCTGCCCATACAACAGATGATGACAAAGCTGCAGTAATCAGACAGGGTAAGATTAATTTTTTCATCGTAAATTCCTTAAGAAATATTCTTCATATGTCAGGAAATCCCGATAAAAATATCAGCCTGACTTTTTATTTATTTCAACTTTCCTCTGGTATTGGCTAAATAATCGGGCACAGCCTTAATTATTTAGTTAACGACTAACATCTATTACTTATCGACTTCTACTACATTTAATTGCGGGTAAAGGCTACGATAACGTTCGTCAATACAATTATTAGTAACCATGACGTCAATTTCATCTAACATACAAATTTTACTGAATGCATACTGCTCAAACTTACTGGAGTCTACCATTAATATTTTTTGAGCAGAGACCTGAAGCATCACCTGTTTTAATCTGGCATTTATTTCGCTGCCATCTCTAACTCCATTCTCCAAATTCAGCCCCTGACATGAAAAGAAAAAGCTATTAATCTGGAAATTCCTGATCGCACTCTCTGCTACTGGTCCATGAAAGTCATCATGACGCTCTGAATACTCTCCGCCGATACCAATAATGCGAACTTTATCCCGGCACGCTAATGCCTGGATAATCCGTAACGAATTCGTCACAACCGTAATATCAATATCCGGAATCTGCCGGGCAAGAAACCAACAGGTGCTACTGTTATCCATCAAAATACAATCGCCAGAGCGAATAAACTGCAACGCCGCCTTGGTTATTTTGGCTTTAACATCGGGATGTGCTTCAGTACGCTTGCGAAATGACTCTGCGCGATCCACGCTATTTGTTTGCCAGGTTTTATCTTCTGTTATAGCCGTAGATATTAAATCAGGAGCATCCAAAGATACGGCGCCGCCAAAACTGCGGGTGAGTTTCTTTTTTTGTTCAAGTTTTGTCAAATCTCTTCGAATAGTTTCCTGGGATACCTGGCATAATTTCGACAGTTCCGTTACACGCACAGCGCCCATTTGTTGAACGTGTGCGCAAATTATTTTATAACGTTCTGCCTGCAACATAATTTCAGCCCACCAAGACAAAATTCACTGTGTCTACATAATTAATCTTTTTGCCTTAACTTAAAGTGATTGGTATCAAGAATTGCTTTACAGAAATAATACACAATTAACAGTGTGATCTAAGTTTAATTTATTGATGTAATAAATGAATTTTATAACGCAATAGTGAGATTTTCATCACAGAATTAATCTCTTTTCTTATTTAACTATCACAGCATAACGACTAAACGGGCATATACGGGCATCAATAAAATAGAAAAACACGCCCGAATACTTCCGAATTTGACCGTTTTAGCCGTTTTATACATAAGTATCGTCTGCTTGTATTTTACATCTTATGTATTCGGCGTAATTTAAATAGCAACATAATTTCCCAGCAAAATTAAAGAACTCATTTTTATAAAGCTAAATAATATTTCTGGAGTCAAGAATGGATACACTGAAGGAAAAAGTATTTAACGCTAATTTATCCTTGCCAGCCCATCATCTGGTGACGTTTACATGGGGCAACGTCAGCGGCATTGATCGTGAAAAAGGCATAATGGTCATTAAACCTTCTGGTGTCGAATATGACAGCATGAGCCTGGATGATATGGTTGTTCTCGACATACAAAGCGGGAAGGTTGTTGAGGGGAATAAAAAACCTTCATCTGATACCGACACACATCTGGCTCTGTATCGCGCCTTTCCAAATATCGGTGGGATCGTTCATACCCATTCCCGTCATGCCACCATTTGGTCACAAGCAGGAAAAGACTTAATGCCGCTGGGAACAACGCATGCGGATTATTTCTACGGTGCGATTCCCTGTACACGAACGATGCTTGATGACGAGATTAATGGGCATTATGAACATGATACCGGCAAGGTAATCATTGAAACATTTAAACAACGTGGAATATCTCCCGACCATATCCCGGCAGTGTTGGTTAACAGTCATGGTCCTTTTACCTGGGGAACTGATCCCGCCAACGCGGTTCATAACGCTGTCGTGCTTGAAGAAATTGCCTATATGAATTTGTTCACACAGCAACTGCAACCCCATTTGACTGCCATGCAACAAACGTTACTGGATAAACACTTTTTAAGAAAGCACGGTGATAATGCTTATTATGGTCAGTAAAAAATAGGTCTTTTGACAAAAAGCCTGGCACCACGCCAGGCCTTATAATGATCAATGCCGTTACGCGAGACGTGCCTTCGCGTAGTCAATCGCTTGTGCGACTTGCTGCGGTGAAACACCACCTTTTGCCGCACGTTTATCGAGACACGACTGCAGCGACAGAATCGGGTAAACATCATCGCTAATTACGCTGCTGAACTTCTGTAAATCAGCAAGCGGCAACGCTTCCAACGGTTTGCCCTGACGAATCGCCTCTACGACCGTTTCACCCACAATATGGTGCGCTTCACGGAACGGTACGCCTTTCGCTACCAGATAATCTGCCAGTTCGGTGGCGTTAGCATAGCCCTGCTGCGCCGCTTCCTGGCAGCGTGGGCGTTTCACCTGAATACCGTCCAGCACCAGTGCAGCCATATGCATGCAGTCCAGCCAGGTATCAAGAGCATCGAACAGCCCTTCTTTGTCTTCCTGCATATCTTTATTGTAAGCCAGCGGCAGTCCTTTCAGCGTCATCATCATTCCGGTCAGCGCGCCCTGTACACGACCGCACTTGCCACGAATCAGCTCTAACGCATCCGGGTTTTTCTTCTGCGGCATCAGCGATGAACCAGACGTCACGCGATCGGACAGCTCAACAAAGCCCGCTTCGCCGGTATTAAAGAAAATCAGGTCTTCGGCGAAGCGCGACAGATGCACCATACCGATAGAGGCGTCGGAGAGCAGCTCCAGCACGTGGTCGCGGTCAGACACACTGTCCAGGCTGTTACGGGTTGCCGAAGCAAAGCCCAGCCAGTCGGCCAGTTGCTCACGATCGATTTCATAGGCGGTGCCAGCCAGCGCGCCGCAGCCTAACGGGCTAACGTCCAGGCGCTTGAGCGTATCCTGCAGGCGGCTCTCATCACGTGCCAGCATTTCTACATAGGCCAGACACCAATGAGCAAACGTCACCGGTTGCGCGCGCTGCAGGTGAGTGTAACCCGGCATTACGGCGTCCTGGTTGTTCTCCGCCGTAACCACCAGCGCACTTTGCAACTGTCGGTTCGCGGAAAGCAATTCAATCACTGTGTCTTTGCACCACAGTTTGAGATCGGTCGCAACCTGGTCATTACGGCTACGACCAGTGTGCAGTTTTTTACCGAGTTGACCGACTTTATCGATCAGCTTACCTTCCACCCAGCTATGAATGTCTTCGGCATCGCTCTCAAGAATTTGCTGCGGATTCACACGAACCTCTTCCAGCAAAGTGTTCAGCGCCTCTTCCAACTGGAGTTGTTCATCCGCAGTCAACACGCCTACCGTTACCAACGCTTTGGACCAGGCGACAGAGCCAGTAATGTCCTGCTCCGCAAGGCGATAGTCGAAGCGCAAAGAGTCATTGAACTGTTTGAACCGTTGATCCGCAGCCTGTGTAAAACGCCCACCCCAAAGTGCCATAACTTTTTTCCTTAAGTTCTTCGATTTCAATGCCGCCGGATGATGCTATGTTCATCCAGCCTTCGGTCTTGTAGGCCCGGCAAGCAAAACGCCGTCGGGCATAAAGTCTTAAGCCAAAATACGTGTGCCAATCGGCGTGCCGTTAAACAGCGCCGGAAGCTGTTCTGCATGACGCCAGGAAGCGATATCCACCGGACGACCCAGCGTACGGGCAGCATCCAGCGCGGCGTTCACCTTCACTATCATGCCATCAGTAATAATGCCCTGCTCGATCAACTGTTCCGCTTTCGCAGCGGTCATTTCGCCAATACGCTGGCCTTTGCCATCGAGGATACCACTAACGTCAGAAAGCAGGATCAGATCCGCGCCCAGCGTTGCCGCCAATGCCGTCGCCGCCTGATCGGCATTGACGTTCATCAGTAACCCATCATCTGTTACGCCAATGGAGCTGACGACCGGCAAAAAACCGCTTTCCAGCAGGGTATTAATCAGCTTAGGTGAACCCGGTTGCGCCAACCCAACGTGGCCTAACTCTTTATCAAGCGGGGTTACTTTAACGCTATCACCATCGCCAAGATACAGACCCACTGAAGAAATACGATGTTTTTTCGCCCATGCCAACAGCGTTTTATTCGCGGTTCCCGCCAGCGCACCGGTGATGATGTCAATCTGATCGGCAGGCGTCACACGCAGGCCATTTTTCTTTTTCACAGGCAGGTTAAGCTGTTTCATCAGCTCATCGACCACGCAGCCACCACCGTGCACGATGACCAGTGGACGCTGATTCGACTCGCGATAATTCACCAGCGCGGTAAACAGACGCTCCAGCGCCTCTTCGCTATCCAGTAACACACCGCCCAGCTTGATAATTAATGGATTCATCATTGCACCCTTAAATAAGAGACTGCGTCTCAGCAAAGCCGAAACGGATATTTGCACACTGCATGGCCTGTGCTGCCGCGCCCTTCAATAAATTATCTTCTGTCGCTACCACAATCAGATGCTCACCCTGAACGGCGAATCCGATATCGCAGAATGGTAAACCAACCACGTTTTTCAGTGCCGGTACACCTTTGTCATACAGACGTACCAATGGCTTATTGCTATACGCCTGCTGTAACACATCGGCGACCTGGGCGTGGGTGATACCCGGCTGCAAACGGCAGGTGATGGTTTCCAGAATCCCGCGCGGGAAGTTGCCCAAATGTGGTGTGAAAATAACGTCCGCCCCCAGATGAGTAGCAATTTCTGGCTGATGGCGATGGGTAAACACGCCATACGGCTGCAGACTGACCTCGCAAAAACTGTTCGATATTGCCGCTTTACGGCCCGCGCCGCTCACGCCACTGGTGGCGTTAATCACAGGCCACTGGCTGAGATCCAGAAGATCGGCATCAATCAGCGGCTTGAGTGACAGTTGCGCTGCTGTCGGGTAACAACCGGGGACGGCAATCAGATTCGCGTCTTTCAGTTTGTCTGCGCTCCACTCAGCCAGGCCGTACACCGCCTGCTCCAGCAGGTCCGGGTGCTGGTGAGTAAAGCCATAATATTTTTCATAGAAGGCGCCGTCGTTTACACGGAACGCACCCGAGAGATCGAATACCACACAACCCGCTTGCAGAAACTGTGGCGCCAGGTCATGGCTCACTTCATGCGCTGTTGCGAGGAACACAATGTCAACCCCTGCGCTAAACTCGCTAATATCCGACATTGGCTGCAATGGTAAATCAACAATGCCCTTTAACTGCGGATGTAAATCAGAGATTAATTTTCCTGCATCATTGCTTTGCGCTGAGACAGTCAAAGCGGTTATGGTCATATCAGGATGGCGATTTACATAGGTCACAAGCTCTGCGCCAGCATAGCCACTGGCGCCCACAATCAGCGTATTCAACATCGGGGCTGTTCACCTTCTTATATTCGGTTGCCAGGTATAAGCCTTTATCACCTCACCTTACACTTGGTGGGTTTTATTACGCTTAACGTTAGTGTATTTTTATTCACAAATAATGCATGAATATTGATACTATCATGACCCGAGGTGTGTCAACAATGAAAAACAATTTACCGCCATTTATCGAGATTTACCGCGCTCTGATTGCCACACCGTCGATTAGCGCCACGGAAGAAGCGCTCGATCAAAGTAATGCAGGTTTAATCACTATGCTGGCGGACTGGTTCAAAGAATTAGGCTTCAGTGTTGAAGTCCAGCCTGTTCCCGGTACGCGCAATAAATTCAATATGCTGGCAAGTATCGGACAAGGTGCAGGTGGTCTGTTGCTTGCGGGCCATACCGATACCGTACCGTTTGATGACGGACGATGGACGCGTGATCCATTCACCCTGACCGAACACGACAATAAGCTCTATGGCCTGGGCACGGCGGATATGAAAGGCTTCTTCGCCTTTATCCTCGATGCGCTGCGCGATGTGGATGTCGCAAAACTGAAAAAGCCGCTCTACATTTTGGCGACCGCCGATGAAGAAACCAGCATGGAGGGGGCACGCTATTTCGCTGAAACCACCTCGTTACGCCCGGACTGTGCAATCATTGGCGAACCGACCTCCCTGCAACCGGTTCGTGCGCACAAAGGTCATATTTCTAATGCGATACGTATTTTGGGGCAGTCTGGTCACTCCAGCGATCCGGCGCGTGGCATTAACGCTATCGAGCTGATGCATGACGCGATTGGCCACATCATGAAGCTGCGCGATGACCTGAAAGAACGTTATCACTATGAGGCGTTTACGGTTCCGTACCCCACGCTCAATCTCGGCCATATCCACGGGGGCGATGCCGCTAACCGCATTTGTGCATGCTGCGAACTGCACATGGATATTCGTCCGCTCCCGGGCATGACGCTCAACGACCTCAATGGGTTACTAAACGATGCACTGGCTCCGGTCAGTGAACGCTGGCCGGGTCGTCTGACGGTATCCGAACTGCATCCACCCATCCCTGGCTACGAATGTCCGCCAGATCATCAATTGGTGGAAGTGGTTGAAAAACTGCTGGGCGCGCAAACGGAAGTGGTGAACTACTGCACTGAAGCGCCGTTTATCCAGACGTTATGCCCAACGTTGGTACTCGGACCGGGTTCAATTAATCAGGCGCACCAACCAGATGAGTATCTGGAAACACGCTTTATTAAACCAACTCGCGAATTGATAACCCAGGTTGTTCATCACTTCTGCTGGCATTAATTTATATTGCCCGGTGGCGTAACGCTTTCCGGGCCAACAATCGCGTGCATGCCAGCCGTGATCGTTTTGTGCTCAGTTTTGTATATTCCCATAAGCATTTCTTATCTGGCAGGTTGTGAATTAACTTTCGTAAATTCCCGCCATTTATTCGTTTGCTGAACCGATTTCGCAGCAATTGACGTCAGGGGTTTTACGTGGCTTTATAAAAGTGAATAAAGTTGAGCCTGAAAGATTTCGCAGCGCAGCAAGACGGCAAGCAAGCACATCCCAGGGAGCATAGTGACCAGGGTGAGCAAACGCAGCCAATACCGCTGTGCGTGAAAGCTACAGGGCAATCAAATTAAAGATGGGGTGTCTGGGGTCATATGAACGAACAATATTCCGCGTTGCGTAGTAATGTCAGTATGCTCGGCAAAGTGCTGGGAGAAACCATCAAGGATGCGCTGGGAGAGAACATTCTTGATCGCGTAGAAACAATCCGTAAGTTGTCCAAATCATCTCGCGCTGGCAATGAAGCTAATCGCCAGGAGTTGCTCACCACGCTACAGAACCTGTCTAATGACGAGCTACTGCCAGTTGCCCGCGCGTTTAGCCAGTTCCTGAACCTGGCCAACACCGCCGAGCAATACCACAGCATTTCGCCAAAAGGCGAAGCTGCCAGCAACCCGGAAGTGATTGCTCGCACCCTGCGTAAACTGAAAGCCCAGCCCAACCTTGATGAAGCCACCATCAAAAAAGCAGTGGAGGCGTTGTCTCTGGAGCTGGTACTGACCGCACACCCGACCGAAATTACCCGTCGCACGCTGATCCATAAAATGGGTGAGGTCAATGCCTGCCTCAAACAACTGGATAACAAAGACATCGTCGATTACGAACGCCACCAACTGATGCGCCGCCTGCGCCAGTTAATCGCCCAGTCCTGGCATACGGATGAAATCCGTAAAATACGTCCCAGCCCGGTTGATGAAGCCAAATGGGGCTTCGCCGTGGTTGAAAACAGCCTGTGGGAAGGTGTGCCGAACTATCTGCGTGAACTGAACGAACAGTTGGAAGAGCATCTGAACTATAAGCTGCCCGTCGATTTTGTCCCGGTCCGATTCACCTCCTGGATGGGGGGTGACCGTGACGGCAACCCGAACGTGACGGCGGATATCACCCGTCATGTACTGTTGCTCAGCCGCTGGAAAGCGACCGACCTGTTCCTGAAAGACATCCAGTTTCTGGTTTCTGAGCTATCGATGGTCGATGCCACTCCGGAGCTCTTAGCGCTGGTGGGTGAAGAAGGGGCGGCAGAACCTTACCGCCACCTGATGAAAATGCTGCGTTCACGCCTGATGACGACCCAGGCCTGGCTGGAAGCGCGTCTGAAAGGCGAAAAATTGCCAAAACCTGCAGGCTTGTTGACGCAAAACGAGCAGCTATGGGAACCGTTGTACGCGTGTTACCAGTCTCTGCAAGCTTGCGGTATGGGTATCATCGCCAATGGCGAACTGCTCGATACCCTCCGCCGGGTGAAATGTTTTGGCGTACCGCTGGTGCGTATCGATATTCGTCAGGAAAGCACCCGTCATACCGAAGCGCTGGGCGAACTGACCCGCTATCTGGGAATTGGCGACTACGAAAGCTGGTCAGAAGCAGACAAACAGGCCTTCCTGATCCGCGAACTGAATTCCAAACGTCCACTGCTGCCACGCAGTTGGGAACCGAGTAACGAAACCCGTGAAGTGCTCGACACCTGTCGGGTGATTGCCGAAGCACCTTATGGCTCTATTGCCGCCTACGTTATCTCGATGGCGAAAACGCCGTCAGATGTGCTGGCCGTTCACCTGCTGCTGAAAGAAGCTGGCATTGGTTTTACCATGCCGGTAGCACCGCTGTTTGAAACGCTGGACGACCTGAACAATGCTGACGATGTTATGACTCAGCTGTTAAATATCGACTGGTATCGCGGTCTTATTCAGGGCAAACAGATGGTCATGATCGGCTACTCTGACTCGGCAAAAGACGCAGGCGTGATGGCGGCCTCCTGGGCGCAATATCAGGCACAGGATGCGCTGATCAAAACCTGCGAAAAAGCCGGCATTGAGCTGACGTTGTTCCACGGCCGTGGCGGTTCAATTGGACGGGGTGGCGCACCAGCCCATGCCGCGTTACTCTCCCAGCCGCCTGGCAGCCTGAAAGGCGGACTGCGTGTGACTGAGCAAGGTGAGATGATCCGCTTCAAATACGGTCTGCCGGAAGTCACCATCAGCAGTCTGTCTTTGTACACGGGCGCAATTCTGGAAGCCAACTTGTTGCCACCGCCAGAGCCGAAAGATGCCTGGTGTCATATTATGGACGAGCTTTCAGATATCTCCTGCGAACTGTACCGTGGTTATGTTCGCGAAAACAAAGACTTTGTTCCGTACTTCCGCTCTGCAACCCCGGAGCAAGAGCTGGGTAAATTACCGCTCGGCTCACGTCCGGCAAAACGCCGCCCAACTGGCGGGGTAGAGTCTCTGCGAGCCATTCCGTGGATTTTTGCCTGGACCCAGAACCGCCTGATGCTTCCGGCATGGTTGGGTGCAGGTACCGCGCTGCAAAAAGTGGTTGAAGATGGTAAACAAAGCGAACTTGAAGCAATGTGCCGCGACTGGCCTTTCTTCTCCACGCGTCTTGGCATGCTGGAAATGGTGTTCTCGAAAGCTGACCTGTGGCTGGCAGAGTACTACGATCAGCGTTTGGTCAAAAAAGAGCTGTGGCCGCTGGGCGAAGAACTGCGTCACCGTCTGGAAGCTGATATCAATGTGGTGCTGGCGATTGCCAATGACTCACATCTGATGGCCGACCTCCCGTGGATTGCCGAGTCTATTCAGTTAAGAAATATTTATACTGATCCGCTAAACGTTCTACAGGCAGAGCTTTTACATCGGTCGCGCCAGGCGGAAGAACAAGGTAAAGCACCGGATCCACGCGTTGAACAAGCGCTGATGGTCACTATCGCAGGTGTTGCTGCCGGTATGCGTAATACAGGTTAAGTTAATCCCCCGTCACCCTCGTGCTATTGCGCGGGGGTGGCCTCGAAAACGCTTGTCATAACCACTTCATTTCAAATATATTTCCAGCCTGATTCATTCATTTCATGAATGAATCATCAACAAAACGCGATATTTACGTCGCGAAGCTTCAGTTCCTCTTAATATTTAGCCGCTACTCTTGGCGCTACGATTAAAGACAGGCTCACACTATGCAATCCTTACTACTCCAGTCTAAACCCAAATTTAGCTGGAAAGCCCTGGGTTGGGCACTCCTCTATTTTTGGTTTTTTTCCACCTTACTCCAGGCAATTATATATTTTAGCGGCTACAGCGGAACTAACGGATTACGCGACTCATTGCTGTTCAGTTCGCTGTGGTTGATTCCGGTCTTCTTATTTCCAAACCGTATTCGCATTATCGCCGCCGTTATTGGCGTGGCACTATGGGCTGCTTCACTGGCTGCGCTGAGCTATTACGTTATTTACGGGCAGGAGTTCTCGCAGAGCGTTCTGTACGTAATGTTTGAAACTAACGCAAACGAAGCCAGCGAATATCTGAGCCAATACTTCAGCCTGAAGATTGTTCTTATCGCATTGGCCTACACGGCAGTTGCTATTCTGCTGTGGACCCGTCTGCGCCCGGTCTATATTCCGTCACCCTGGCGTTATCTGGTGTCGTTTGCGCTGTTATACGGTTTGATTCTGCATCCAATGGCCGTAAATACGTTCATCAAGCACAAGCCCTTTGAGAAAACGCTGAATGGTCTTGCTTCACGTATGGAGCCAGCCGCGCCGTGGCAGTTTATCTCAGGCTACTATCAGTATCGTCAGCAACTGACCTCATTGAATAGCCTGCTGAATGAGAACAATGCGCTGCCGCCACTGGCTAACTTTAAAGATAACTCAGGTGATGCCCCGCGCACGCTGGTACTGGTGATTGGTGAATCAACTCAGCGTGGACGCATGAGTTTGTACGGTTATCCACGTGAAACCACGCCTGAGCTGGACGCATTGCACAAATCTGATCCTAATTTAACCGTGTTCAATAATGTCGTGACCTCACGTCCGTACACGATTGAAATCCTGCAGCAGGCGCTGACCTTCGCTAACGAGAAGAATCCGGATTTGTATCTGACGCAGCCGTCACTGATGAATATGATGAAACAGGCGGGGTATAAAACCTTCTGGATCACCAATCAGCAAACAATGACTGCGCGTAATACCATGCTGACCGTATTTTCTAAGCAGACGGACAAGCAGTTTTATATGAATCAGCAGCGTACCCAAAGTGCGCGCGAATACGACAGCAACGTGCTGGCTCCATTTAAAGAAGTCATGGCTGACCCGGCACCGAAAAAGTTCATCATCGTTCATCTGCTGGGTACGCACATTAAGTACAAATTCCGTTATCCGGAAGGTCAGGGCAAGTTCGATAATAATATCGACAACGTTCCTCCGGGTCTGAGCAGCGATGAACTGGAGTCATATAACGATTATGACAATGCCAATGTTTATAACGACCACATCATTGCTAGCCTGATCAAAGATTACAAAGCGACCGATCCGAACGGCTTCCTGCTCTATTTCTCTGACCACGGAGAAGAGGTATATGACACACCGCCGCATAAAACGCAGGGTCGAAATGAAGACAACCCAACTCGCCATATGTATACGGTTCCGTTCCTGCTGTGGACCTCTGAAAAATGGCAGGCCGCGCATCCACGAGATTTCTCCCAGGATGTGAATCGAAAATACAGCAGCTCTGAGCTTATCCATACCTGGTCTGATTTAGCTGGCTTCACTTACGATGGATTCGATCCGACCCGTGCTATTACCAACCCGCAGTTTAAAGAAACAACCCGCTGGATTGGTAATCCGTACAAGAAAAACGCCCTGATTGATTACGATACCCTGCCGTATGGGGATCAAATCGGGAATCAGTAATAGAATGCCTTATCCGGCCTACGATCCACTCAGTCCCGTAGGCCGGAAAGCGCAGCGCCATCCGGTAATTTATCACTTGAGACTCCCCGCTTTCGACGCTACTGTTTCCCTGTCTGCGATCTGCAAGGGATTAACATGTATCACGACATCAGCCATCTTCTCTCCCGCCTGATTAACGGCCCGACACCACTGTGCAAGGTGTATTTCCCCAGTACTAATGGTTCAATGCCAGAGCTGGCATATCAGGTTGATTTTCCGCGACTGGAGATTGTGCTGGAGGGCGAATTCACCGATAGCAGTGTTGCAGGCGCATCCACTACGTTAACGCCTTATGATGTTCTGTATATCCCGGCAGGTGGCTGGAACTTCCCACAATGGCAAACACCGGTAACGACACTAAGCATCTTATTCGGCAAACAACAACTGGGTTTCAGTGTCGTGCAGTGGGATGGTAAGCAGTATCAAAACCTCACAAAGCAACACGTCGCACGACGCGGGCCACGTATCGGTTCTTTCCTGTTACATACACTCAATGAAATGCAGATGCAGCCTCAGGAGCAGCAAACGGCCAGACTAATCGTCTCCAGTCTGCTCAGCCATTGTCGCGACCTGCTGGGAAGCCAGATCCAGACGGCGTCACGCAGCCAGGCGCTTTTTGAAGCCATTCGTGACTATATTGACGAACATTACGCCTCTCCGCTCACCCGGGAATCCGTAGCCCAGGCGTTCTACATCTCTCCAAATTACCTTTCGCACCTGTTTCAAAAAACAGGGACCATTGGCTTTAACGAATACCTGAACCATACGCGGCTGGAGCACGCAAAGACGCTGCTAAAGGGTTACGATCTGAAAGTCAAAGAAGTGGCCCACACCTGTGGATTTGTTGACAGCAATTACTTCTGTCGCCTGTTTCGAAAAAATACCGAGCGTTCACCTTCAGAGTATCGTCGGCAATATCACAGCCAGTTGACGGACAAGAAAGTTAGTCCAGAATAAGATGAGTATGTTGTGGTGCCGACAGTACTTTACGTACGGCACTCATCACCCGTTGAGGTTCCCGCAAAAAAGCGCTAATTCCCGACTGGACGTAGCGACTTTGCGTAAATCGCTCAGCACCTGCCAGCTCAATATCGGTAATCAGCAACACCACATCGGCGCGACTAATATCGTCTTCCGTCAAACGATTCTCCGTTCCCAGCGCCCCCTGAGTTTCAATCTTGATGTTCCACTTGTCCTGCTGAAAGAGTTTTTCCAGCCGCTCGGCAGCCATATAGGTATGTGCGACGCCGCTGACGCAAGCGGTCACTGCAACCAGATATCGAACAGATGCGACTGCCATATCAACCTCCTACGGTTACCTGAAATCCGGCGTCTTCTGCCATCTTACGCAACGTCGCCACCTCTTGTGCTGACGGGGCGGGCACATCCTTCATCGACCACTGCTGCCCAAGAAGGCGATATTTCGGCTCACCATACTGATGAAACGGTAGCAGATGTACTTGCTTTATATCTAATGATGACAATAAGGTCAGCGCACGCTGCATGTTCTCCACGCTGAGCGTAAAGTCCGGAATCAGCGGCAGACGAGGGATCACATTGACCCCCTCACCAACTAATAGCTGTAAATTCTTTAGTACGCGCGGCAGATTCATATTCCCCCCCTCGCGAGCCTGGCTTTCATCCATAATTTTAAGATCGAAAAGCCCCTCATCGCATAACTTTGCCAGCGGGAGCAGACGACTGGGGGGAGCATCCCCCGCCGTTTCAATCGCGCACTGCACACCGTTGCGTCGCAGACGCTGTAAAAACCGGATGGCGAAAGCGGCCTGCATCAGTACTTCGCCACCAGAAAGCGTCACCCCGCCACCAGAGGTTTGAAAGAAAATATCATCTTTCATTACCTCACGTTCCAGCGCATCAAGGGAGATATCACGACCAATGTGCTCAAACGCGCCGGAAGGGCATTCATCGACATCTCGCAGACACGGCGCGCAGTGCAGACATTTACTCTCCCGCCGTACTGTTTCAATACGCGGGGAAATAGATTCAGGATTAGCACACCACGGGCAGGTGTGCGGGCAGCCTTTAAAAAAGACTACAGTGCGGATCCCCTGCCCGTCATTCAGCGAGTAACGCTGAATATTGAAAATGCGTGCAACCTCCTCGCCGGATATCTCCACAACCTCACAGTTGATGTGCGGTCCGGCGAATAATGTCATCCTGAATCTCCTTCGATAATTCGACAAAGAAAGCGCTGTATCCAGCCACGCGAACCACTAGTCCGGCGAAGTCCTGCGGACGCTGCTGGGCTTCCCGCAACGTATCGGCATTCACCACGTTAAACTGGATATGCTGTAGTTTAAGCTGGGTAAACGCCCGCAAGAAATCCGCCAGCTTGCGCAAACCAGCCTCACCTTCCAGCGTGGCCGGTGTGAACTTCACGTTCAATAACGTGCCGTTCGACAGCAGGGTGTTGTCCAGCTTACTAACTGACTTCAGCACCGCTGTCGGCCCCTGCATATCCTGACCGAGCATCGGCGATAAGCCGCCATCAGCCAGCTGCTCCCCGGCATAACGACCGTCCGGCGTCGCCCCAACGACCGATCCCAGCGGTACGTGTGCAGATACAGTATATGAACCGGGTGTAAATTGCCCACCGCGCGGATTCTGGTATTTTTCCACCTCTTTACAATAATGACGCAGCAGTTCGGCACTGATGTTATCCACATCATCAATATCGTTACCGTATTTCTCAAATCGGTTAATCAGTCTGGCGCGAATTTTCTCGCCCTCCGTCGTAGCGAAATTACGCTTCAATACCGACAACAGCTCGTCAAAACTTAAGCGCTGCTGTTCGAATACCAGCCCATTAAGGGCATGCAGAGAGTCACTCAGGTTGGCAATACCGATCCCTTGTACGCCGGAGAAATTGTAACGCGCTCCACCATCGGTGATATCGCAGCCCTTCACCAGACAATCGTTAATAAACGAGGAGAGCAACGGTACCGGAGCCCAGTCACGATGACCGATGTCGCAAATATTACTCCCCTCCACCATCAGGGTAATGTAGTGGCTGATTTTGGCTCGAATGTGTGACAGCAGACCTCCGAACGTCAACTCGTGGTTACCCTCATTCTCATACAGGCTGATTTCCATCACTTTCAGCAAATTAAACATGGCAATATCGTGCAGACCGTAGGTTCTACCCGGGATCGACAGCTCCACACAGCCCACCACCGCGTAATCTCGCGCATCTTCCAGCGATACGCCCCGGTTCAGGAAAGCAGGCACCACCACTTCGTCGTTAAAGACTTGAGGAATACCGGTGCCCAGGCGGATGGTTTCCGCCGTTTTCATCAGGAATGGCGTATCAATTAACGCATTGGTGCGTACACCGAGATTTGGCTGTGGTAGTTGCACACTCTGGTAGGCATCAAGGCAGAGGAAAGAGAGCACGTTTACCGCACTGCGCCCGCTCTCCGTCAACCCACCAAGCAATGCGGTATACCCCGTCGGGAATCCGGCGAAGTAGCGCGCGCTACTGGTGGAACGCAGCAGCACGATGTCATTGCATTTCACCCACAGCGATTCGAGCAGCTCTTTTAAGAAGGCTGGATCGTCTCCCTGGGTCAGGGAAACCTGGTAAAACGGCAGCATATACTGATCAAAACGTCCCAGCGAGAGCGAGCTGGCATTGGATTCATACTGCAGAATGATGTTCATGTACCAGAACAACTGGCACGCCTGCCAGAAAGTTTGTGGCTTATGTTGCATGTTATGACGAGAGTTAGCAGCAATAGCGAGCAGTTCCTGACGACGATGCGCATCCGGACAGCTTTCCGCCATTTTCTCTGCCAGTGTGGCATAACGTTGAATGTGGTTTTGCGAGGCCTCAAGTAACAACAGCGCCGCCTGATAAAAATGGTTATCCGGATTCAGTCGACTATGTGTACGCATCTGCGATACCAGTTCACCCAACCCGTGTTTCAACAGGTGCGGATAATCAATAATGATATGCCCCTGTCCTTTATCCGTTTGGTTAATGCTAAAAATCTGTGTACTGACTGCCGCCTTCACCTCATCGGTCATCTGGCCGTTGATGAAATCTTTCATCGAGCGTTTTTCCCAGTAGGGAAACAACACCTCGCGATAGAGACGCTTATCTTCTTCGCTGATGTCAAAACGATCCTGCGGACGAGTCGGGAACTGATCCAGCTCCTTAAGCAACCAGTACGGGTCCATTTCCGGCGACATAATACCTGCTCGCGGCTTCACGGTACGGTTCCCGGCAATCAGCTCCTCATCACGAATCGATATTTCAACATGCTCAAGGATATATGCGGTTGCTTTAGCCCGACGCAGAATAACCGGCTCCCCCTCTGTCTGCTGATGGCTGGCGGTATACAGCTGCGCACGCTCGAGCGAAATCTCACGATGGTTTTTAAACAGAGCGGCTTTGAGGCGTTGAATACGATTCGTCATGAGGCAGGCTCCCTGGCATATAAAGTTACGCGGTTTGCGCCAAATGCGCGCCAATCTTGTTCATGATGGCATCGGCACGTTTTACCGCATCGCTAATGTTGACACGAACGATGGTTTTCCCCGCAAAGCGCTCCTCAAACTTGATACCGATATCTTTGGTCAGAATCACCATATCGGCATCTGCCACATCCGCTGCGGTCAGTTCGTTTTCCAGACCAATCGAACCCTGTGTCTCAACTTTTATCTCCCAGCCCCTGGCCTTCGCTGCGTTTTCCAGCGCTTCGGCTGCCATATAGGTGTGTGCAACACCAGAAGGACATGCTGTTACTGCGATAATTTTAGTCATAGCTCATTCCTCACTTAATTCGTTTCAAAATCCAAATCCAGATCGTCTTCATTCTCGTCAACCAGAGATACTTTCTTCCTTGCCAGGCTTTTCAGCACGTTAACGCAGAGCGCCGTCACCACTGCCCCAACCACGACCGCCGCGATATAACCCAGTTTTCCTTCCACAACGGGCAGAACGATTAATCCCCCCCAACCGGCATAACACTGTGCGCCAAACAACGCGGCCGTTACTGCACCACAAGTCGAACCGACCATAATGGATGGAATTACGCGCAGTGGGTCAGCAGCAGCAAAAGGAATCGCCCCTTCCGTAACACCAACACACCCCATCACTAATGCGGCTTTACCCGCTTCGCGTTCTTCAGAAGAGAAATTTTTACGACTCATTAGCGTCGCTAGCCCTAATCCCAGCGGTGGTACACAGATCCCCACAGCCGCTATCGCTACCACGGTATAAACACCCTGCGCTACGCAAATCAGCATGAACGCATAAGCAACCTTGTTAATCGGGCCACCCATATCAAAAGCCAGCATCAGACCCATAATGACCGCTAACATCACGACACTGCCCTGCTGCATTCCCTGCAACCATTGCGTCAAATTGGCGGTTAACGCACCGACCGGTTCACCCAGTCCCCACATCATGATGCCCGCAGTAATAAAGGTGCCGACAATAGGAATAACAAAGATGGGCATTACCGAGCGCAACACCTTATGCACCGGAATCTTCTTCAGATAGTGAACAACAATACCGCCGATGACCCCGGCAATTAGCGCGCCAAAGAATCCAGCGCCAAAGCTGTTGCCCACCCAGGCACCAATCGCACAAGGTGCCAGCGCAGAGCGCTCGGCGATCGAGTACCCGATGTACGCCGCAAGAAAAGGCACCATTAAGGTCAGCCCGGCGACACCAATATCGAATAACTTCTTGAGATTGGGATCGGTCACAGCATCCGGTACCGCTCCTTTGCCATACAGCATGACGGAGACCGCCAGTAAAATACCGCCCGCTACGACGAAGGGGATCATATGCGAAACACCTGTCATCAGGTGCTGACGGGTGTTTTTCAGGATCTGCACCAACTCTTTCATAAGTCGCTCCCGGGCTTTTTGAGGCCCATGTCCATAATGTTGTTGCGGAAACAATAGGCAATCCGATGCAGCGCAGACAGTGGATAAAAAGGCCATTTACTGGATTTTTGTAATATCAGTACAAAAATGCGATCCGCCTCATAACTTGCGGAATACCAGGAATTCTTAAATGGATTAAGACTTGTGAGGTATATCCCACTTTGAAACTTACATTACATTTGTCCAGTTTTTGACAGATTTGTCACATGGCAGGCCTGGGCATTGCCCTTTTATTCTGTAGTCAGAAATCGTTATGGGAGAGAGGCTATGGCCCTGATTGTGGAATTTACTTGTGAGCTACCCAATGGCGTACATGCCCGTCCGGCAAGCCACATTGAAACGCTGTGCAACAGCTTTATCTCACGCATTGAGTGGCATAATCTTCGCACTGACCGAAAGGGCAACGCCAAAAGCGCGCTGGCGCTGATTGGCACCGACACTCTGACAGGTGACAACTGTCAACTGCTGATCTCCGGTGCCGATGAGGAGACTGCTCACCAGAGATTGAGTCAGTGGTTACATGATGAATTCCCTCACTGTGATGCCCCGATGGAAGAGGTCAAAAACAGTGAACTGGAACTGCTTCCGAAGTCACTAACGAATCTTAATCCTCAGCTTTTTCGCGCCAGGGCAGTCTGCAGCGGCAGTGCAGGCGGCATGCTGACACTTCTCTCTTCACTGGATCTTAACGCGCTCGGCGAACTCCCCACTGCCAACGATGTGGAAGCCGAGCAATCCATGCTCGATAATGGCTTGACGCTGTTGATGAAGAATATTGAGTTCCGCCTGCTCGACAGCGATGGTGCAACCAGTGCAATTCTGGAGGCTCACCGCTCACTGGCCAGTGACACCTCCCTGCGTCAACATTTGCTGACAGGCATTTCTCGTGGTTTAAGCTGCGCCCAGGCGATTGTCGAAAGCGCCAACCATTTCTGTGATGAGTTCACCCGCTCCAGCAGCAGTTATTTACAAGAACGCGCACTGGACGTACGCGACGTCTGCTTCCAACTTCTGCAACAAGTTTATGGCGAACAGCGCTTCCCTGCACCGGGAAAACTCAGCCAGCCAGCAATCTGTATGGCTGATGAACTCACACCCAGCCAGTTCCTCGAACTGGATAAAACATTCCTTAAGGGCTTATTGCTAAAAAGCGGTGGCACGACTTCCCATACGGTTATTCTTGCACGCTCATTCAATATTCCCACGCTAGTGGGCGTGGATATTGAAGCCTTAACGCCGTGGCAACAACAAACCGCCTACATCGACGGCAACGCAGGCGCGATCGTCGTCGCGCCGACTGAACCCGTTGCCCGCTACTACCAACAGGAAGCCCGCGTACAGGAGGCCTTGCGCAAACAACAGCGTATCTGGCTGACTCAGGAAGCTCGTACTGCAGATGGTATACGTATGGAGGTTGCAGCCAACATTGCTCATTCCGTGGAAGCACAGGCGGCTTTTGGCAACGGTGCAGAAGCCGTTGGCTTGTTCCGTACAGAAATGTTGTATATGGACCGCACCAGCGCTCCCGGTGAAAATGAGCTGTACAACATTTTTTGCCAGGCACTGGAGTCCGCACAAGGACGCAGCATTATTGTGCGGACCATGGACATCGGTGGTGATAAACCCGTTGACTACCTGAATATTCCAGCCGAAGCGAACCCGTTCCTCGGCTATCGCGCAGTCCGTATTTATGAAGAGTACGCTTCGCTGTTTACTACGCAGCTCCGGGCGATACTTCGAGCCTCTGCACACGGCAGCCTGAAAATCATGATCCCAATGATCTCCTCAATGGAAGAGATCCTGTGGGTCAAAGAGAAGCTGGCAGAAGCCAAACAACAGTTGCGTAATGAACATATCCCGTTTGATGAGAAGATTCAGCTCGGCATCATGCTGGAAGTACCATCAATAATGTTTATCATCGATCAGTGTTGCGAAGAAATTGATTTCTTTAGTATTGGCAGCAACGACCTGACCCAGTACCTGCTGGCGGTCGATCGCGACAACGCCAAGGTTACGCGCCACTACAATAGCCTGAATCCAGCCTTCCTGCGCGCTCTGGATTTCGCGGTACAGGCGGTACATCGTCAGGGTAAGTGGATTGGCCTGTGCGGTGAACTTGGCGCAAAAGGATCGGTGTTGCCGCTACTGATTGGCCTGGGATTAGATGAAATCAGCATGAGCGCACCATCCATTCCTGCCGCCAAAGCACGGATGGCGCAACTGGACAGCCGCGCCTGCCGCCAGTTACTGAATCAGGCGATGGCCTGTCGCACCTCGCTGGAAGTGGAGCACTTGCTGGCCCAGTTCCGCATGTCTCAACAGGATGCCCCGCTGGTTACGGCGCAATGTATTACTCTGGATAGCGACTGGCGCAACAAAGAGGAAGTGATCAAAGGAATGACTGACAACCTGCTGCTGGCAAATCGTTGTCGCTACCCGCGCAAGCTGGAAGCCGATCTGTGGGCACGTGAAGCGGTCTTCTCCACTGGATTGGGCTTTAGCTTCGCCATTCCGCACAGCAAGTCTGAACATATTGAACAATCCACGATTAGTGTGGCGCGCCTGACAGCACCTGTACGCTGGGGTGATGAAGATGCACAATTCATCATCATGCTTACGCTCAACAAACACGCCGCCGGTGACCAGCATATGCGTATTTTCTCACGCCTGGCGCGCCGCATTATGCATGAAGAATTCCGCAACGCACTGGTTAACGCGGCATCTGCCGATGCTATTGCCAGCCTGCTGCAACACGAGCTTGAACTTTAAGAGGGTATTTATATGGAACTGTATCTGGATACCGCCAACGTGGCGGAAGTTGAACGTCTGGCCCGCATCTTCCCTATCGCAGGTGTGACCACCAACCCGAGCATTGTGGCGGCAGGTAAAGAGCCCATCTGGGACGTACTGCCACGCCTGCAAAAGGCCATTGGCGAAAATGGCGTTCTGTTTGCCCAGACGATGAGTCGGGATGCGGATGGCATGGTGAAAGAAGCCAAACGCCTGAGCAACGCGGTACCGGGCATCGTGGTGAAAATTCCGGTCACTTCCGAAGGTCTCGCAGCTATCAAACAATTGAAAAAAGAAGGCATTACAACACTCGGCACTGCCGTATACAGCGCGGCGCAGGGACTGCTGGCAGCGCTGGCCGGGGCAAAATATGTCGCACCGTATGTTAACCGTATTGACGCTCAGGGCGGCGACGGTATCCGCACTGTACAGGAGTTGCAAACATTGCTGGAGCTGCATGCACCAAACAGCATGGTGCTGGCAGCCAGTTTTAAAACGCCACGTCAGGCACTGGATTGCTTACTGGCAGGATGTGAGGCAATCACCCTGCCATTAGATGTAGCGCAACAAATGCTCAACACCCCTGCGGTAGAGTCAGCAATAGAGAAGTTTGAGCAGGACTGGAACAACGCATTTGGTCACATCAACCTGTGAAGAGGATTAAAGTATGGATCGCATAATTCAATCACCTGGTAAGTACATCCAGGGGGCAGATGTTATTACCCGTCTTGGCAGCTATCTCAAACCACTGGCAGAACGCTGGCTGGTCGTTGGGGACAAGTTTGTCTTAGGTTTTGCACAACCCGCTGTAGAAAAAAGCTTCCATGATGCCGGTTTATCACTGGAAATCGTGCCATTTGGCGGTGAATGTTCACAAAACGAAATCGACCGCCTGCGCGGTGTGGCTGAACAAGCGAAGTGTGGCGCGGTTCTCGGTATTGGCGGTGGTAAAACGCTGGATACCGCGAAAGCGCTGGCTCACTTTATGGACGTGCCCGTCGCCATTGTGCCAACCATTGCTTCAACCGATGCGCCATGCAGCGCGCTGTCCGTGATTTATACCGATGCTGGCGAATTCGATCGCTATCTGCTGCTGCCCAACAATCCGGACAGGGTTATTGTTGACACCAAAATTGTGGCGGACGCACCGGCGCGTCTGTTAGCTGCGGGTATTGGTGATGCGCTGGCGACCTGGTTTGAAGCACGCGCCTGTTCACGCAGTGGCGCCACCACGATGGCGGGTGGTCAGTGTACTCAGGCTGCGCTGGCGCTGGCTGAACTGTGCTACAACACGCTGATTGAAGAAGGCGAAAAAGCCATGCTTGCCGCCGAGCAGCATGTGGTTACCCCGGCACTGGAACGCGTCGTAGAAGCCAACACCTATCTGAGCGGCGTCGGTTTTGAAAGCGGTGGTCTGGCTGCCGCGCACGCAATCCATAACGGCCTGACGGCAATCCCGGATGCACATCACTACTACCACGGAGAGAAAGTGGCTTTCGGCACGCTAACGCAACTGGTACTGGAAAACGCACCGGTAGAAGAAATTGAAACCGTCGCCGCATTGTGTCATTCCGTTGGTCTGCCGATTACGCTGGCGCAGCTGGACATCAAACAGGATATTCCAGCCAAAATGCGCATAGTGGCACAAGCAGCCTGTGCCGAGGGCGAAACAATTCACAACATGCCTGGCGGTGCGACACCCGATCAGGTTTATGCCGCCCTGCTGGTGGCAGACCAGTACGGTCAGCGTTATCTGCAGGAATGGGAATAAAATCTGACCAAGACTCCCGGCTCACGCCGGGAGTCTTTTTGAATGCCCTTCCTGTCTCTTCATTTTCCATCCGCCTGCGTTTTCCGGCTCACAAGCGCTAACGCCAGTACAATCAGCACAATGCCGCCGCCTTCAATCGGTCCTGGATTTTCACCAAGCAACCACCAGGAAAACAGCACACCGCATACTGGCACCGCCAGCGTACTTAAACTGGCAATGCTCGCAGGAAGATTTTTCAGCACAAATAACCACAGGCTCCAGGCCAGCGCAGTGGCCAGAATGGCGCTATAGGCCAGTGCCCAAAAGACAATAGGTTGCCAGTTAACTTCCGGTTGGGGCACCCACCAGGCAACGACGCTCATGACCAGCGCGGCATACAGCATTTGCCACGCCGTGAGTGAGAGCAAATCAATCCTGGGATGACGAGCGTACATTCGCTTGGCGACAATTGCGCTCGCCCCCCAGCTCACACCGGAAAGGATCGCCAGCAACGCACTTTTCATCGAGGTGAAATCAAGCTGCCACGGTTGCATCACCAGCACCAGTCCAACAGCGGCAATGCCGATTGCCGCATATTGCATACGTCGAAACCGCTCCCCCAGAAACAACGCCGCCAGGATCACCACCCAGAATGGCATGGTATAAGTGAGGATGGCGACCTTTCCCGCCCCGCCGCTGACCAGCGCCCATTGCGCCAGTCCGATCATGCCACAGGTCTGTAACAACGCTATCGCCAGGGTAAATTTAAACGGCGTCGGTCTTAATCCACGACCACGCAAGAGCAAAACAAGAAATAAGACGAGGGTGCCGAAAATACAGCGAAGAGATGTAAAGTCGAACGCGCCAATATAGCTCGTGACTTGCTTCATGAAGATCCAGCTATAACTCCAGATAAGAGTGAGAACGAGAAGACCACTGACAGCCAGTGGGTTGCTCTTTCCTGAGGCAGACATGATAAATCCCGTAGAGTGACGTTTCCTTTATGTACTATACCCTAAATAATTCGAGTTGCAGGAAGGCGGCAAAGGAAGAAATCCCCAGGGGCATAGATAACTATGTGACTGGGGTTTCTGAATGTAGCCAACACACCGGCAACTTGAAGTATGACCGGTATATACGCCTCAAAAAAACTTCAGCGACTGCCGGGAAGCAGCCGCTGAAGTGTTAGACGTTGAGATTACAGCAGATCAAAACGGTCCAGATTCATCACTTTCACCCATGCCGCGACAAAGTCCTTCACGAACTTCTCGTGGGCATCGCTGCAAGCATAAACTTCTGCCAGTGCACGCAGTACCGAGTTAGAACCGAATACCAGATCGGCGCGGGTAGCGGTGTATTTCACATCACCGTTCAGGCGGTCGCGCCCTTCAAACAGTTCTTGCGACTCATCCACCGCTTTCCATTCGTTGCGCATATCCAGCAGATTGACGAAGAAATCATTGCTGAGCACGCCAGGACGATCGGTAAAGACGCCATGCTGGCTACCATCAAAGTTGGTTCCCAGCACACGCATACCGCCCACCAGCACGGTCATTTCCGGTGCGGTTAACGTCAGCTGCTGCGCTTTATCAATCAGCAGCGATTCGGTGGTTGATACGTCAGGACGGGAACGATAGTTACGGAAGCCATCGGCAATCGGCTTCAGCAATTCAAACATCTCAATATCGGTTTGATCCTGACGCGCATCCACGCGGCCTGGAACAAAAGGTACAGTGATACTGACGCCCGCTGCACTTGCTGCCTTCTCCACACCGACAACACCGGCCAGCACGATAATATCGGCCAACGAGGCTGTATGGGCAGATTTATAGATACCTTCCAGCACAGGCAGAACACGTGCAGCAGTGGCATTCACATCCCAACCACGTTGTGGATTCAGCGCCAGGCGAGCACCGTTAGCACCGCCACGTTTGTCACCACCACGGAATGTAGAAGCCGAAGCCCACGCCACCGATACCAGCTCGCCTACGGAAAGTCCGGATGCCGCGATGGTCGCCTTCAGGTTAAGAATATCTTCTTCGCTTGGGTTGAAGAACGCATGCGGCAGCGGATCCTGCCAAATCAGATCTTCTTGTGGTACTTCCGGTCCAATGTAACGCGCTTTCGGCCCCATATCACGGTGCGTCAGTTTAAACCACGCACGGGCAAAAGCTTCGTTGAACGCCTGCGGATCGTTAAGGAAACGACGAGAGATTTTCTCGAACTCAGGATCAAAACGCAGCGTCAGGTCGGTGACCAGCATCGTCGGCTTACGTTTTTTCGACGGATCAAACGGATCAGGAATGATTTCTGGCGCATCAACCGCTTCAAACTGGATGGCACCAGCCGGGCTGCGAGTTTGTACCCATTCGTATTTAAACAGGTTCTCGAAGAAATAGTTGCTCCACTGGGTTGGTGTTTGCGTCCAGACCACTTCCAGACCAGACGTGATAGCATCTGCGCCCGCACCGCTACCGTAGCTGCTGGCCCAGCCTAAACCCTGTGCTTCAATCGGTGCTGACTCTGGGTCGGCCCCGACATGTGACGCAGGTGCTGCACCGTGAGTTTTACCCAACGTATGACCACCACCGATCAGCGCTACGGTTTCTTCGTCGTTCATCCCCATGTTGCCGAATGTCGCACGAATAGCTGCAGCTGCAGAAAGCGGCTCACCGCTGTGATCCGGACCTTCCGGGTTTACATAGATAAGCCCCATCTCGGTCGCGCCCAATGGCGCTTTTGCCAGCTCTTCAGGGTGGCGGTGAGTCAGCCAGGCTTTCTCATCACCCCAGTTTACGTCAAGATCCGGTTCCCAGACGTCTTCACGACCAGCACCAAAACCGAAGGTACGGAAACCTGAGTTTTCCAGCGCTACGTTACCCGCAAGGATAAACAGATCAGCCCAGGAAATTTTCTGACCATATTTCTGCTTAACTGGCCACAGCAGACGGCGTGCCTTATCAAGACTCACGTTGTCCGGCCAGGAGTTCAGTGGTGCAAAACGCTGCTGTCCACGACCCGCTCCACCGCGTCCATCAATAGAGCGATAGGTACCTGCGCCGTGCCATGCCATGCGGATAAATAAACCGGCATAAGTGCCCCAGTCAGCGGGCCACCACGGTTGAGATTCGGACAGGAGGGCTCTGAGATCCCCTTTCAGGGCAGAATAGTCGAGTTTGCTAAATTCTTTGCGGTAGTTAAAGTCCTCACCCAGTGGGTTCGAACGGTTGGAATGTTGGTTCAGCAGATCTACACGGAGTTGATTAGGCCACCAGTCGCGGTTGCTCGTTCCTGCTCCCGCGCTCTGGTCGTGACCGCCTTGATGAAAAGGACACTTACCGGCAGTTGATGCGTTATGGTTATCGTCGGACATGCTCATCTATATGCTCCCTTTACAGTGTTCTGACTACGATATACACCACCAGAGATAAGATATAGTCGAAATAACCCACAGATTCGATAGCTAATTCCTTTTATATTTTAAGTTACAGAGATGTAGATCAAAATGATCAATAAAAAGCCCTCCGTAGAGGGCTGGGGCATCTGTTTAATTCGGTCTTACACCCAGCGTGTGGCAAATAGCGTAGCTCATTTCCGCACGATTGAGGGTATAGAAGTGGAAATCTTTCACCCCTTCACGACTTAAAATCTTCACCATATCCATGGCGATATTCGCCCCCACCAGCTTACGGGTCTCGGCATCGTCATCCAGGCCATCAAACATTGTCGACATCCACGCCGGAATGCGAACGTTAGTCATGTCAGCAAATTTTTTCGCTTGCTTAAAGTTGGAAACCGGCAGAATGCCCGGGATAATCTCCACATCGATCCCCGCAGACACACAGCGATCGCGAAAACGCAAATAGCTTTCCACATCAAAGAAAAATTGGGTGATCGCGCGGTTCGCTCCGGCATCGACCTTACGCTTCAGGTTGAGCAAATCAGCCTGTGCGCTTTTCGCTTCAGGATGCACTTCCGGATAAGCCGCAACTGAGATATCAAAATCTGCGACATCTTTCAGCAAGGTCACCAGATCAGAAGCGTACATATCCGGCTTACCACCACCTGCCGGCAAATCACCGCGCAGAGCAACAATATGACGAATACCGTTGTTCCAGTAATCCTGAGCAATAGTGCGCAACTCATCACGGGTAGCATCAATACAGGTCAGGTGCGGAGCCGCTTCGAGGCCCGTGCGATCCTTAATTCCCTTAATAATGCTGTGCGTGCGGTCACGCTCACCCGAGTTTGCACCATAGGTGACGGAAACAAACTTAGGTTTCAGACTGCTCAGACGATCGATGGAGTTCCACAGGGTTTGCTCCATTTCACTGGTGCGCGGCGGGAAAAACTCGAACGAAACGTTAATCTGACCCTGCACTTCTGCCAGGCTCTGATTCAGGGCTTCCCGCTGGTTGGCGTGAAAAAAGCTCATACCTTACCTCATCAATCTTTTGTCGTTATATGTTGTGTTGTGAACTGCTATACGTTTAGACGTCTAGATGTAAAAATGACGGAAAAGCGCAGTGACGTCAACTGAAAAATCATTGTGGAAGGTGAGGAATACTCAGCGAAGGTGAAATAAATTCATTCTGGTTTGCTGGCAGAAGAGATTTTATCAACGCCGGGAGCCATTTCAGGCGATCTTCCTGCCCTGGTGATATCACCAGACCAGTGTTGATACGCAAATCACAGCCATTCAGCGGGCAAAAAGTCACGCCCTGACGCTGAATAGCCGCAAAAGAGGCGGGGAGAATACTCAGGCCATCGCCATGCGCAATTCGGGCTAACAAAACATCATGTTCAAGAGGTTCTTCAATGCAGGCAGGAGAATAACCTGCGCGTCTGAATATCTGGTGGGTATAGTCGAAAAAGGCCGGATTACGCTCTCTCTTAAACCAGAACAGCGGCCTGTGATTGAGCGTCCTCAGTGACAGCGATTTCTCAGCCGCTTCTGGCCAGGAGGCTGGCAACGCGGCAATCAGCGGCTCATGCCAGGGTAAATCCGTCACCGTAACCCCCGCCGTTTCCAGCGGTAATGCCACCAGCGCAGCATCCAGTTTACCCCGGCGTACCTGCCGCACCAGTTCGGTCGACGCGTGACGTACAATGTGCAGCGTCTCGACACGCTCAACCAAATGCGACTCAAACGATGCAAATATACCTTGCTCAAACGCAGTGCTTAACCCCAGTCGTAGCGCTTGCCCATCCGCTTTCGCCAGTTGGCTCAACGCAAGATAGGTTGTGTCCTGTAGCGTCAGCAGCGGGCGAACCATCTCCAGTACACGCAACCCATCTTCCGTCAGCGAGAGTCCACGGCTATGACGGGTAAAAAGCGTCACCCCCAGGCGAACTTCAAGCTGGCGAATATGGCGACTGAGCGGAGGCTGCGACATAAACAGGCGCTGTGCCGCACGGCTCATGTTGTTCTCTTCCGCTACCACGACGAAATAGCGTAGCAGGCGGATATCCAGAGAATTAAGCGGTTGGGTTGTCATACCGAAAAGGTATCACGAAAACGGTATTATCTATAGAAACGCCCACAACCTATCCTCACGTCATATACCAGACAAACGAGGGATAAACCATGTTTTCAGAACGCTATATTACCGGACAAAAAATGCTGCAACAGGTGGATGGCAAAAGCGGCGACGCAGTGCTGGAAAGCCTGAAAGATATTGCGCCAGATTTCGCCCGCTATCTGCTCGAATTTCCTTTCGGTGATATCTATTCCCGACCGGGACTCGATTTACGCAGTCGGGAAATTGCGACCGTCGCCGCATTAACCGCTCTTGGCAACGCGACGCCACAGTTGAAAGTACACATTGCCGCTGCTCTGCATGTTGGATTAACGCAGGAAGAGATCATTGAGGTGATAATGCAGATGGCTGTATATGCAGGTTTTCCAGCCGCGCTGAATGGCCTTTTCGCTGCAAAAGAGGTCTTTTCAGCTCACGAATAGCGAAGCTGCCCGCCGGATAAGATGCGTTAACATCTTTATCCGGCCTAACAATCACACTGGCCGGATAAACTCAGCGTCATCCGGCAACAAAACTACAGCAGTTGCGCCAGGCGATTGATATCCGACTGAATAGCGCCAGCAGTCACATCGCGACCCGCCCCCGGTCCGCGAATCACCAGCGGGTTATCGCGATACCAGCGACTTTCAATGGCGAACACGTTATCGCACGGCAGTAGCGCCGCCAGCGGATGTTCTGGTCGCACCGCTTCAACACCGACGCGTGCTTTGCCGTTAGCATCAAAACGCGCCACGTAGCGTAGCACCAGCCCCATTTCACGGGCGGCTTCCAGACGCTGTACCATCTGCTCGTTCAGCTCATCGCCATTTTCAAAGAAATGATCAATGGAGCCTTCTTCACAGTGCGCAGGCACCAGTGACTCCACGCGTACCTGATCTGGTTCGATATCGTATCCCGCCTCACGCGCCAGGATCACCAGCTTGCGCATCACATCTTTACCAGAAAGATCCACGCGCGGGTCAGGTTCAGTCAGACCCTGCTGCCACGCCTGATCCACCAGATCGGTGAACGGGACAGAACCATCAAATTGCAGGAACAACCACGACAACGTGCCGGAGAAGATCCCGCTGATCGATAAAATGGTGTCTCCACTGTCAATCAGATCGCGCACGGTATGGTTGATCGGCAATCCGGCACCCACGGTGGCGTTATACAACCAGTGGCGACCCGTTTTCTCGAAGGCATCGTGAATTTGGCGATATTTATTACTGGTGCTAGCTCCCGCCAGTTTATTGGCGCTGATAACGTGAAAACCGTGGCTGGCGAAATCCAGATACTGATCCGCCAGCTGTTCGCTGGCGGTCACGTCCAGCACAACTAAATCATCATACGGGTGGGCGCGCATCCACAGGAACAGCGACTCTTCATCCTGTTCCACTGCTTCGTCATCGAAGAAGGCTAATGCGCGGCTGGCATCCAGTCCTTCATAGTTCAGCAGGCTACGGCGGCTATCCACCACGCCTGCCAGCACAAACTCAAAACCAGTACGTGCAGAAAGCGTGCTTTGTTCACGGGCGAACAGTTCCAGCCAGCGAGAACCAATATTCCCCTTCCCGAACAACACCAGACCAATACGTTTTTCTGCGCGGAAGATAGACTGGTGCAGTCCCTGAATCAGGCTTTCAGTCGGACCGGTACGCAGTACGGCAACCAGACTGATGCCCTCTTCCGACTGCCAGGTAAACTCTACCGGCTGACCTTTCAGTTGCTGCCAGAAACGGTGGCAGTGCAGCGGATTGCGTGTCACGCCAGCCCCAACCATCGCCACCAGCGCCAGCCCCTGACGTAAACGCAGCTCGCCAGGTAAACCGGCCTCATCAAGAATTTTCAGTGCGCCGTCAGCGACTTCTGAGGTGTAGCAAAATTGCAGGAGTTGGCGATCGGGATGCACGCCAACCGCCAGCGGACGCACCTGTGTGCGTTTTAAAATCTGATCGATCTCTTTATACGCCAGCTTAAAGTCCTGGCCGCCTGGAACCAGGAATTCAATCAGGCAGACATCGTCATGGCTGGTCACAATACGCGCTCCGGTACCGGAAGCCAGCACGCGTTCAATGCGCGTCGATCCCTGATCCGGCGTATAGCTGCAGCGCAACTGAAGGTCGATATCGCTGCCAGAAACCGGCTGTAAAGTCCGGGCATGCAGAACCGGAGCGGCCAGACGAGCCAGTTCGCTGGCTTCGTCCAGACGCAGCAATGGCAACAGACAGGCATCCTTCACTTTTCGTGGGTCCGCACTGTATACCCCGGCGACATCGCTCCAGATGGTCACCCGGGAAACACCCGCCAGCGCACCGACTTGCGTCGCAGAGTAGTCAGAGCCGTTACGCCCCAGCAATACCGTTTCGCCCGCATTGCTGCGACTGATAAAACCGGTCACTACCAGGCGCTTGCCCGGATGCTGAGCCAGCAGTTGTTGTAATAATGGGTAAGAGAGACCTTCATCCACCTGCGGTTGAGCGCCGCGCTCAGCACGCAAAAACTCACGCGCATCCAGCCAGGTCGACTCCAGCCCCTGCTGATTAAGCACGGCAGACATCAGGCGTGCCGACCACACTTCGCCATGCCCTACGACTTCGGCGTAGACCGCATCGTTCACGCCACTGTCGAGCAAACCGGCCAGGCGCTCCAGATCGTTGATAAACGCGCCGATCAACCCATCGGCCACGTCTGGCGGCAATAAGCCGCTAATAAGTTCGCTCTGATAGCGGCGTAACGCCTGCTGAACCTGATGCGCAGAAAGACGATCGGTCTGGCTTAACTTCAGCCAGCTAATCAACTGGTTAGTGGTGCTGCCTGCAGCTGAAACAACCATCATATCGTCAGGCTGCGAGTACTCCGCCATAATACCTGCGACACGCAAATAACATTTCACGTCTGCCAGACTACTACCACCAAATTTGTGCAGTTGACGACCCTTCGCCCCTGCCTGCGCAATCACACTCATGTTTACCCCTTGTTTGCAGCCCGGAAGCCATTTTCCAGGTCGGCAATTAAATCTTCGCCATCTTCAATACCGGTGGAGATACGCAGCAGCGTTTCAGAAATTCCGGCAGCAGCACGCGCTTCTGGTGCCATACCCGCATGTGTCATGGTTGCGGCGTGGGAGATCAGACTTTCAACTCCCCCTAATGATTCCGCCAGCGTAAACAACGACAACCCGCCCAGGAAGCGACGCAGCGTTTGCTCATCACCATCCAGTTCAAAACTCAACATCGCGCCAAAACCTTTTTGTTGGCGCGCGGCAATCTCATGCCCCTGATTATCCGGCAGTGACGGGTGATACAGTTTTTTCACCAGCGGCTGGGTTTGCAAATAGTCCACAATCGCCTGAGCATTACGTTGTGCCACTTCCATACGCGGTGACAAAGTACGCAGGCCACGCAACAGCAGATAGCTATCAAATGCGCCGCCGGTTACGCCAATATTATTCGCCCACCATGCCAGCTCAGTGACCGTTTCAGGATCTTTCGCAATCACTACGCCAGCCACCACATCAGAGTGACCGTTTAAATATTTCGTGCATGAATGCAACACCAGATCGGCGCCCAATGCCAGTGGATTTTGCAGTGCAGGGCTTAAAAAAGTGTTATCCACAACACTCACCGCGCCAGCTTCACGCGCCAGCTGGCAGATTTTCGCAATATCCACCACGCGTAACAGGGGATTACTCGGGCTTTCCACCAGCACTAACTGCGGTTTTTCCGCCAGTGCCGCCTTGAGTGCCTGCTCATTACCCTGATCGACAAACAGGACGCGATAACAACCGCGCTTCGCCAGACTGTCAAACAGACGATAGCTGCCGCCGTAACAGTCGTGTGGCGCCACCAGTAAATCACCAGGCTTCAGGAACACCGTAGTCACCAGATGGATCGCCGACATGCCAGTATTGGTCAGCACTGCACCAGCCCCTCCTTCCAGCTCAGCCAGCGCGCGCTGGACGACATCACGCGTCGGGTTGCCGCGACGTGAATAGTCATGGGCTCGCGGCTCATTAAAACCGGTAAAGTTATAGGTACTGGAAAGGTGAATCGGCGGGACAACGCAACCGTACTGCTCGTCGTCATTTAATCCGCTACGCACTGCGATGGTGGCCTGTTTACGCGTCATATTGAGGAGTTCCTGGCTGAGCCGGTGAAAAGTCAGGCACCAGAGTAATCATTGTTACAATAGCCGTCAATACATCTGGACATCTAAACTTCTTTGCGTATAGATTGAGCAAACTGGAAATAGCCGTTAAAATTATATGCATTAGCGCACATCTGCGATGGCTAACTTCGTGTCAGGGCCTCGCCACTACGATAAACTACGCGCAATGAAATTATGGCTCGGGCTCAGTTTCCGGCCTCAATATAAATGACAAAGAGGATTAGGTATCTCATGGCTGAATGGAGCGGCGAATATATCAGCCCATACGCTGAGCACGGTAAGAAGAGTGAGCAAGTCAAAAAAATTACGGTTTCCATTCCTCTGAAGGTGTTAAAAATCCTTACCGATGAACGCACGCGTCGTCAGGTGAACAACCTGCGCCACGCCACCAACAGCGAACTGCTGTGTGAAGCGTTTCTGCATGCCTTTACCGGGCAACCGTTACCCAACGATGATGATCTGCGTAAAGAACGCAGTGATGAAATTCCTGAAGAGGCGAAGGTAATTATGCGTGAACTGGGGATCGACCCGGAAACGTGGGAATACTAAACGCCGGATACAAAAAAAGCGCCGTAAGGCGCTTTTTTTTGACAGCAGAAAAACTTATTTGCTGCCCGGGATGCTGAAACGCTTGTTGAAGCGATCAACACGGCCACCGGTAGCAACATCACGCTGCTTGCCAGTATAGAACGGGTGGCACTGACCGCACACGTCCAGGTTCAGATCGTGACCGACGGTAGAGCGGATTTTCATGACGTTACCGCAAGAGCAGTTTGCAGTAATTTCTTCGTATTTCGGGTGAATATCTTTTTTCATGGGGAAACCTCGGTTTAAGGCCGCGTCGCTCTTCCAGCCCTAACGCCAGACACCACGCGATGTTAATAGTATAGGTCAGTGATACAAATTTGTATCAAAGGCGGCGAATCATACAGAAATTAACCTGCTCATGCAAACTGATCCGCATTCCGCTTCTCACTAATGTGTATACTAACCCGCCAGAATTCAAGTCAGGATGATTAAATGCCCGTTGCGCACGTTGCCTTACCCGTCCCGCTACCCCGCACCTTTGACTACCTCTTGCCGGAAGGCATGAACGCCAAAGCCGGGTGTCGCGTACGTGTGCCCTTTGGCAAGCAGCAGGAGCGTGTCGGCATTGTCCTGTCGGTAAGCGAGCAAAGCGAACTGCCGCTGAATGAATTAAAAGCCGTGATTGAGGTACTGGACAGCGAACCGGTCTATTCCTCCTCCGTCTGGCGTTTACTGCTGTGGGCTGCTGATTATTACCACCACCCTATTGGCGACGTGCTGTTTCATGCTTTGCCTATTCTGCTACGCCAGGGCAGACCTGCCACTAACGCGCCAATGTGGTACTGGTTTGCCACCGAAGAAGGTCAGGTTATTGATTTAAACAGCCTGAAGCGCTCCCCCAAACAACAGCAGGCGCTGGCAGCGCTACGCCAGGGAAAAATCTGGCGTGACCAGGTGGCTGAACTCGAATTTAATGACGCCGCATTACAAGCACTGCGTAAAAAAGGTCTCTGCGACCTGGCGAGCGAAACGCCAGGTTTCAGTGACTGGCGCACGCACTACGCCGTTTCCGGTGAGCGGTTACGGCTAAATACCGAACAGGCCACTGCCGTTGGAGCGATTCACAGCGAATCAGACTGTTTTAGCGCCTGGCTACTAGCAGGCGTGACGGGTTCTGGCAAAACAGAAGTCTATCTGAGCGTACTGGAAAATATCCTCGCCCAGGGCAAACAGGCGCTGGTGATGGTGCCGGAGATTGGTCTGACACCACAAACCATTGCCCGCTTTCGCGAACGCTTCAATGCTCCGGTAGAAGTATTGCACTCCGGTCTGAATGACAGCGAACGTCTTTCTGCCTGGCTGAAAGCGAAAAATGGTGAAGCGGCGATTGTCATCGGTACGCGTTCATCACTGTTTACACCGTTTAAAAATCTCGGCGTAATTGTCATCGACGAAGAGCATGACAGCTCCTATAAACAGCAGGAAGGCTGGCGCTATCACGCCCGCGATCTGGCGGTTTACCGCGCCCACAGCGAGCAGATCCCCATTATTCTCGGGTCGGCCACTCCGGCGCTGGAAACGCTGTGCAACGTGCGGCAAAAAAAATACCGTATGCTGCGCCTGACGCGCCGCGCCGGAAATGCACGTCCTGCCATTCAGCACGTACTGGATCTAAAAGGTCAGCAGGTACAGGCCGGACTGGCTCCTGCGCTTATCACCCGCATGCGTCAGCATCTGCAGGCGGATAATCAGGTAATTCTCTTTCTTAATCGCCGGGGATTTGCCCCTGCACTGCTATGCCACGACTGCGGCTGGATTGCCGAATGCCCGCGCTGCGATCACTACTACACGCTGCATCAGGCGCAGCATCATTTGCGCTGCCACCACTGTGACAGTCAGCGTCCCATACCGCGTCAGTGTCCTTCCTGCGGTTCTACGCATATGGTACCGGTCGGACTCGGCACCGAACAGCTTGAACAGGCTTTAGCCCCCTTCTTCCCAGGTGTACCGATTTCGCGTATTGACCGCGATACCACCAGCCGTAAAGGGGCGCTGGAGCAGCATCTGGCAGAAGTGCATCGCGGCGGCGCACGAATTCTTATCGGCACACAAATGCTGGCAAAAGGTCACCACTTCCCGGACGTCACACTGGTGGCATTACTGGATGTGGACGGGGCGCTATTCTCGGCAGATTTTCGTTCAGCAGAGCGCTTCGCCCAGCTTTACACACAGGTATCCGGGCGTGCAGGCCGTGCCGGTAAACAGGGTGAAGTGGTGCTGCAAACGCACCACCCTGAACATCCACTGCTGCAAACCTTACTGTATAAAGGTTATGACGCCTTTGCCGAACAGGCACTGGCCGAACGCCAAACGCTGCAGCTTCCACCGTGGACCAGTCATGTGATCGTACGGGCAGAAGACCATAACAATCAGCATGCGCCGATGTTCCTGCAGCAACTGCGCAATCTGATTCAGGCCAGTCCGCTGGCCGACGACAAACTCTGGGTGCTCGGCCCGGTTCCTGCACTGGCACCCAAGCGTGGCGGCCGTTATCGCTGGCAAATTTTGTTGCAACATCCGTCACGCATTCGACTGCAACATATCGTTAGCGGGACACTGGCGTTAATCAATACGCTGCCTGATGCACGCAAGGTCAAATGGGTGTTGGATGTCGATCCCATTGAGGGATAGCCCCCTCATGATGCGAGGCGGATCGTAAAATTAAATATCCATCACACTTTTTATGAAAATTCTGTAACTGCTTCTATTCACTATCTGATAAAAATATTTCAAATGAAGGTTACCCAGGGACAGGTCTGCGCCAGCAGCTCTCTGGCGAGGAGAAAGAGTGAAACCGAATAAGCAGGTCGCTGCCGCTACGATGAAAGATGTTGCCCTGAAGGCGAAAGTCTCCACGGCAACCGTCTCCCGTGCATTAATGAACCCGGACAAAGTCTCTCAGTCCACCCGTAGCCGGGTTGAGCAGGCCGCGCTGGAAGTGGGATATCTCCCCCAATCGATGGGGCGCAACGTTAAGCGCAATGAATCACGTACCATTCTGGTGATTGTTCCGGATATTTGCGACCCGTTCTTTAGTGAAATTATCCGGGGCATTGAGGTCACCGCCGCAGAGCAGGGTTACCTGGTGCTGATCGGTGATTGCGCGCACCAGAACCAGGAGGAAAAGACTTTTCTTAACCTCATTATCACCAAGCAGATCGATGGCATGGTACTGCTTAGCTCACGTCTGCCGTTTGATGCCAGCGTGGAAGAGCAACGCAATTTGCCACCGATGGTGATGTCCAACGAATTCGCGCCAGAGCTGGAGCTCCCCACCGTTCATATTGATAACCTCACCGCTGCGTTTAATGCGATGAACTATCTGCTTGAACTGGGTCATCAGCGTATTGGCTGTATCGCCGGGCCAGAGGATATGCCACTGTGTCACTACCGCCTGCAAGGTTACGTTCAGGCGTTGCGCCGCAGCGGGATTACGGTCGATCCACATTTTATCGCGCGCGGTAATTTTACCTATGAAGCAGGTGCAAACGCACTGAAACAGCTGCTTGAGCTACCACAGCCGCCTACCGCTGTTTTCTGTCACAGCGATGTCATGGCGCTGGGCGCACTCTCATATGCCAAACGTCAGGGCTTAAAAGTACCTGACGATTTATCCATTATTGGCTTTGATAACATTTCACTCACAGAATTTTGTGATCCACCCCTGACAACCGTTGCACAGCCGCGTTTCGATATCGGACGTGAAGCTATGCTGTTACTGCTCGATCAATTACAAGGGCATAACGTCAGTAGTGGCTCACGTTTACTGGACTGTGAGCTTATTATTCGGGGCTCTACGCGGGCATTGACTTAAAGTAAAGTGCTTTCGGACTCCCCTGTCTGGTCAAAGGCCCGCCGCTTAAGTAACATGGCGGGCTGACGAACGAATAAATACAGCGAAACGATAGTGGCACAACGAGATTATGTACGTCGCGGCCAACCGGCACCTTCGCGGCGCAAAAAGAGCACTTCACGGAAAAAGCAACGCAATACGTCAGCGGTATCCCCCGCGATGGTCGCTATTGCGGCAGCCGTACTTGTGACCTTTATCGGTGGTCTGTACTTCATTACGCATCACAAGAAAGAAGAGTCCGAAACGCTGCAAAGCCAGAAAGTCACCGGTAATGGGATCCCACCGAAACCGGAAGAACGCTGGCGATACATCAAAGAGCTGGAAAGCCGCCAACCGGGCGTGCGTGCGCCAACCGAACCTTCTGCTGGCGGTGAAGTGCTTAACGCCGATCAGCTTACCAATGAGCAGCGTCAGCTCCTGGCGCAAATGCAGGCTGATATGCGTCAGCAGCCCACGCAGCTCAATGAGGTACCGTGGAACGAACAAACGCCTGAACAACGCCAGCAAACGCTGCAGCGCCAGCGTCAGGTGCAGCAACAGCAGTGGACCAACGCACAGCAACAGGCTCAGCAGCCGCGTACGCGGGTAACGGAACAACCTTACCAGCAACAGCAACAAACGCGTACGGTACAGGCTGCGCCGGTACAACAGCCGCGTCAAACGCAGCCAAAACCGGCGGCCCAACAGCCGTACCAGGATCTGTTGCAGACGCCAGCGCATACCACAGCTGCTCAGCCGAAAACGCAACCAGCCGCGCCGATTACGCATGAAACAGAAGCGCCAAAACAGACGGCAGAGAAAAAAGATGAACGTCGCTGGATGGTTCAGTGTGGATCATTTAAAGGGGCTGAGCAGGCAGAAACTGTGCGTGCACAGTTGGCCTTTGAGGGCTTCAATTCCCGCATAACCACCAACAACGGCTGGAATCGCGTGGTCATTGGCCCGCTCAAAGGCAAAGAAAATGCCGACAACACTATCAGTCGTCTGAAAGTGGCTGGCCACACAAACTGCATTCGACTCGCTACCGGGGGTTGAAACCCCCAAAATCCCCCCCATCTATACTTGCATTACGCCCCGTACACTGTGCGGGGCCTGTATTCTGCATTTGTAACCAAGGGGTCTGCTCGTGACAACAATAGTAAGCGTACGCCGTAACGGCCATGTGGTAATCGCCGGTGATGGTCAGGCCACACTGGGTAACACCGTAATGAAAGGCAACGTGAAAAAAGTCCGCCGTCTGTACAACGACAAAGTCATTGCGGGCTTTGCGGGCGGCACTGCGGATGCATTCACGCTGTTTGAATTGTTTGAACGCAAACTGGAAATGCATCAGGGTCATCTGGTGAAAGCTGCCGTTGAACTGGCGAAAGACTGGCGAACCGATCGTATGCTGCGCAAACTCGAAGCATTGTTGGCCGTTGCAGATGAAACTGCATCGCTCATCATCACGGGTAATGGCGATGTCATCCAGCCAGAAAACGATCTGATTGCCATCGGCTCCGGCGGTCCCTACGCCCAGGCTGCAGCACGCGCTCTGCTGGAAAACACCGAGCTTGGCGCACGCGAGATTGCTGAGAAAGCGTTGGATATTGCAGGGGATATCTGCATTTATACCAACCACTTCCATACCATCGAAGAATTGAACTCCAAAGCGTAAGGATCCCCCATGTCTGAAATGACCCCACGCGAAATTGTCAGCGAACTGAACAAACACATTATCGGCCAGGATAACGCCAAGCGTTCCGTGGCGATTGCCCTGCGTAACCGCTGGCGCCGTATGCAGCTCGACGAAGAGCTGCGCCATGAAGTCACGCCAAAAAACATTCTGATGATTGGTCCAACCGGTGTCGGTAAAACCGAAATTGCCCGCCGTCTGGCAAAACTGGCCAACGCACCGTTCATCAAAGTTGAAGCAACGAAATTCACCGAAGTAGGCTATGTTGGTAAAGAAGTTGACTCCATCATCCGCGATTTAACCGACGCAGCCATTAAAATGGTTCGCGTTCAGGCTATCGAGAAAAACCGCTTCCGTGCAGAAGAAATGGCGGAAGAACGTATTCTCGATGTGCTGATTCCTCCAGCCAAAAATAACTGGGGACAGTCAGAACAGCCGCAGGAACCTTCCGCTGCACGTCAGGCGTTCCGTAAAAAACTGCGTGAAGGCCAACTGGACGATAAAGAGATTGAGATTGATCTCGCTGCTGCACCGATGGGCGTAGAAATCATGGCGCCTCCGGGAATGGAAGAGATGACCAGCCAGTTGCAGTCCATGTTCCAGAACTTAGGCGGCCAGAAACAAAAACCGCGTAAGCTGAAAATTAAAGATGCGATGAAGCTCCTGATTGAAGAAGAAGCGGCGAAACTGGTCAACCCGGAAGAGCTGAAACAGGAAGCTATCGACGCCGTTGAACAACACGGGATCGTGTTTATCGACGAAATCGACAAAATCTGTAAGCGCGGTGAATCTTCTGGTCCGGATGTGTCCCGTGAAGGCGTACAGCGCGACCTGCTGCCGCTGGTTGAAGGCTGCACCGTCTCCACCAAGCACGGCATGGTGAAAACCGATCACATACTGTTTATCGCCTCCGGCGCGTTCCAGGTGGCGAAACCGTCTGACCTGATCCCAGAACTGCAGGGTCGTCTGCCAATCCGCGTCGAGCTACAGGCGCTGACCACCAGCGATTTCGAGCGTATTCTGACTGAACCGAATGCCTCTATCACCGTGCAATACAAAGCGCTGATGGCGACCGAAGGCGTGAATATCGACTTCACTGAATCAGGTATTAAACGTATTGCCGAAGCGGCCTGGCAGGTCAACGAAACCACCGAAAACATCGGTGCACGTCGTTTGCATACCGTTCTCGAGCGTCTGATGGAAGATATTTCCTATGATGCGAGCGATTTGAACGGCCAAAGCATCACAATTGATGCCGAATATGTGAGCAAACATCTGGATGCGCTGGTCGCAGATGAAGATCTGAGCCGTTTTATCCTATAATCGCGTTCAATGCATTTTCATCACTGTTGATGGGGCTGATAAAGCCCCATTTTTATTGGCGCTAAATATGACTGAACAACAACAAATTAGCCGCTCACAAGCCTGGCTGGAAAGTTTACGACCTAAGACCTTACCGCTCGCCTTCGCGGCGATCATCGTCGGTACGGCATTAGCATGGTGGCAAGGGTATTTCGATCCGCTGGTTGCTCTGCTGGCATTAATCACGGCAGGACTGCTGCAAATTCTGTCCAACCTTGCGAACGACTATGGCGATGCTGTCAAAGGCAGCGACAAGCCCGACCGCATAGGGCCGTTACGTGGAATGCAAAAAGGGGTCATCACGCAGCAGGAAATGAAGCGCGCGTTGATTATCACCGTGGTCTTAATCTGCTTGTCCGGTCTGGCGCTGGTAGCAGTGGCCTGCCACACGCTGACTGATTTTGTCGGCTTTTTGATACTCGGCGGCCTGTCGATTATCGCCGCTATCACTTATACCGTAGGTAATCGTCCTTACGGCTATATTGGCCTGGGCGATATTTCCGTGCTGGTCTTCTTCGGCTGGCTCAGCGTTATGGGGAGCTGGTATCTGCAGGCGCATACGCTTATTCCCGCGTTGATTTTGCCGGCAACGGCCTGCGGTCTGCTGGCAACCGCCGTGCTCAATATCAATAACCTGCGCGATATCAACAGCGACAGAGAAAATGGCAAAAACACGCTTGTTGTACGTTTAGGCGCCGTCAATGCCCGTCGTTACCATGCCTGCCTGCTGATGGGTACGCTGGTCTGCCTGGCACTGTTTAACCTGTTCTCGCTGCAAAGTCTGTGGGGATGGCTGTTTATTCTGGCCGCTCCGTTGCTGATCAAACAGGCAAGATATGTGATGCATGAGATGGATCCTACAGCGATGCGCCCAATGCTGGAACGCACCGTGAAAGCTGCGCTATTAACTAACTTACTGTTTGTTGTTGGGATTTTCTTAAGTCAGTGGTCCCTTTAACTGACAAATATCAATTAACAATTGATGATTTTGCCAACAGTACACATAGCGCGATATACTAAAAATTCTCGCAGCAACTGAACGTTAAGCCTATGAAATACGATACATCCGAGCTTTGTGACATCTATCAGGAAGATGTCAACGTCGTGGAACCGCTGTTCTCTAACTTTGGGGGACGGTCGTCGTTTGGCGGACAAATCATCACGGTAAAATGTTTCGAGGACAACGGGTTGCTGTACGATCTGCTCGAACAAAATGGCCGTGGTCGAATTCTGCTGGTCGATGGCGGCGGTTCTGTCCGTCGTGCGCTGGTCGATGCCGAACTGGCTCGTCTGGCTGTACAGAATGAGTGGGAAGGTCTGGTCATCTACGGCTCAGTCCGCCAGGTGGACGATCTGGAAGAACTGGACATCGGCATTCAGGCGATTGCCGCTATTCCGGTGGGTGCCGCAGGTGAAGGAACCGGGGAAAGCGATGTGCGCGTCAACTTTGGTGGCGTGACGTTCTTCTCCGGCGACCATCTGTACGCCGACAATACCGGGATAATCCTTTCCGAAGACCCGCTCGATATCGAGTGATCAAAAAAGGCACCGCAAGGTGCCTTTTTTATGCGTTATCGCTGAGTACCGGAAGCAGCTTGCGCCTTATCCAGCCTACACGTAGGGGCGATTACGCGAGAGATTTCGTGTTGTAGCAAGGCGGCAAACGAAGGTATCCCCAGGAGCGTAGTAAACTACGAGACTGGGGGTAACTAAGCGCAGCCAACGCTGCTACGGCGCGAAAGATAAAGCGTAATTAGACTTCTTCCATACGGCCGAGCAGAGCATGCAGACGATCCTGCCAGCCATTCTGCTGTTCTTTCAGGCTGTTATTCTCACGCTCCAGCTCTTCACGCTGCTGCTGTGCAGACTGAACTTCCTGCGACAGTGAGTTATTCTTTTCTTTCAGCTCTTCGATTTCCATCTGCAACAGCGTGATGGTATCAATCGCCTGCTGTACTTTTGCTTCCAGTTTCTCAAACACTTCTAATGACATCGTCATACCTCTCCTGAATTGCAAGGCGTTGATGGATAAAAATCCTCGTCCCGATAACCGGCGACGCCTTAATAAAAACGAGCGCACTCTACTTAGCTCCGATTGTATGAAGCCGCGCCATCCCTGTCCAGCAGCATCCCGCGCAGATTGCGGTTTGCAACACTTTTAATCTTTGTCCTGGTGACAGACAGCGCATAACTCAAAAGTGTTAACATATTGGTTAATGAAATGATTCAGCTCACACTCTTTTTGTATAACAAATACCTCGTTATGGCGCGATAACGCTCATTTTGTTGATGCAGTACACACATTTCAATTTCGATATTTCTCGTTTTTGCTCGTTAACGATAAATTAACAGTGTGCCTACCGGCTCCGGGGATGTCAGTGACCTTCTCGAACACAATAAACATTAAACTCTCTTCAGGATCCGATTATGAGTCAAACATCAACCTTAAAAGGCCAGTGCATTGCTGAATTCCTCGGTACCGGGTTGTTGATTTTCTTCGGTGTGGGCTGTGTTGCTGCACTTAAAGTGGCTGGCGCTACTTTTGGTCAGTGGGAAATCAGTATCATCTGGGGTCTGGGGGTAGCGATGGCTATCTATCTGACGGCAGGCGTTTCTGGTGCACACCTGAACCCAGCAGTCACAATCGCACTCTGGTTGTTTGCGTGTTTTGACAAACGCAAAGTAGTACCTTTTATTATTTCGCAAATTGCCGGCGCCTTTTGCGCAGCGGCATTGGTTTACGGGCTTTATTACAATCTTTTCATCGATTTCGAACAAACTAACCATATCGTGCGCGGCAGTACCGAGAGCCTGGGTCTGGCTGGTACTTTCTCCACCTATCCGAACCCGCATATCAATTTTGTGCAGGCCTTCGCGGTTGAAATGGTCATTACCGCTATTCTAATGGGGCTGATTCTGGCACTGACCGACGATGGTAACGGTGTACCTCGTGGTCCGCTGGCACCCCTGCTGATCGGCTTATTGATTGCCGTTATTGGTGCCTCCATGGGTCCACTGACCGGTTTTGCGATGAACCCGGCTCGTGACTTTGGGCCGAAACTATTCGCCGGGCTCGCAGGATGGGGAGAGATTGCCTTTACGGGTGGTCGCGATATTCCTTACTTCCTGGTACCGGTGTTTGGCCCGATTACCGGCGCGATTTTGGGCGCATGGGCATATCGCAAACTGATTGGTCGCCATTTACCGTGCGATGTCTGCGCGATTGAAGAGAAAGACATTGCGGCCAACACTCAACAAAAAGCTTCGCAGTAATGTGACTACGGGACAAAAAATTATGACTGAGAAAAAATATATCGTTGCGCTCGACCAGGGCACCACCAGCTCCCGCGCGGTCGTGATGGACCACGATGCAAATATCGTTAGCGTTTCACAACGCGAATTCGAGCAAATCTACCCGAAAGCAGGTTGGGTAGAACACGACCCAATGGAAATTTGGGCGACCCAAAGCTCCACGCTGGTAGAAGTGCTGGCGAAAGCCGATATCAGTTCCGATGAAATTGCAGCGATTGGTATTACTAACCAGCGTGAAACCACTATCGTCTGGGAGCGTGAGACCGGTAAACCTATCTATAACGCCATTGTGTGGCAGTGTCGTCGTACCGCTGATATTTGCGAGAAACTCAAGCGCGACGGGATGGAAGATTACATCCGTAACAACACCGGCCTGGTAATTGACCCGTATTTCTCCGGCACCAAAGTAAAGTGGATCCTTGACCACGTAGAAGGTTCTCGTGAGCGCGCTCGTCGCGGTGAACTGCTGTTCGGTACAGTGGATACCTGGCTTATCTGGAAAATGACTCAGGGACGTGTACACGTAACGGATTACACCAACGCCTCACGTACCATGCTGTTCAACATCCACTCCCTGGACTGGGACGACAAGATGCTGGATGCGTTGGACATCCCGCGCGCAATGCTGCCGGAAGTTCGTCGTTCCTCCGAAGTCTACGGTCAGACCAACATCGGTGGTAAAGGTGGCACACGTATTCCAATCTCCGGTATCGCAGGCGACCAGCAGGCTGCGCTGTTCGGCCAACTGTGCGTGAAGGAAGGGATGGCGAAAAACACCTACGGCACCGGCTGCTTCATGCTGATGAACACCGGTGAGAAAGCGGTTAAGTCCGAAAACGGACTGCTGACCACCATCGCCTGTGGCCCAACCGGAGAAGTGAACTACGCGCTGGAAGGTGCGGTGTTTATGGCTGGCGCATCCATCCAGTGGCTGCGTGATGAAATGAAACTCATCAGCGATGCTTTCGACTCCGAATATTTTGCCACCAAAGTGAAAGACACCAACGGCGTGTACGTTGTTCCGGCATTCACTGGTCTGGGTGCACCGTACTGGGACCCGTATGCCCGTGGCGCGATTTTCGGTCTGACCCGTGGCGTAAACTCTAACCACATCATCCGTGCAACGCTCGAGTCTATCGCTTACCAGACCCGTGATGTTCTGGAAGCGATGCAGGCCGACTCCGGTATTCGTCTGCACGCACTGCGTGTTGATGGCGGTGCGGTTGCCAACAACTTCCTGATGCAGTTCCAGTCAGACATTCTCGGCACTCGCGTTGAGCGCCCGGAAGTCCGCGAAGTTACCGCACTGGGTGCCGCATACCTGGCAGGCCTGGCCGTAGGTTTCTGGCAGAATCTGGATGAGTTGCAGGAAAAAGCTGTTATTGAACGTGAATTCCGCCCTGGTATTGAAACCACAGAGCGTAACTTCCGTTACAGCGGCTGGAAAAAAGCGGTCAAACGCGCCCTTGCGTGGGAAGACCACGAAGAGTAATGCTGAAATGCCGGATGGGGCTAACGCCTTATCCGGCAAAACCTTCTCAACCCTGCACACGCACACACATCAATAATCCAGCCCCTTACCCTGTGCTACACTTCGCGCCATTCCTTTCTGCTACGAGTTTGCAATGAGACGAGAACTTGCCATTGAATTTTCACGCGTGACCGAAGCAGCCGCACTGGCTGGCTATAAATGGCTGGGTCGCGGCGATAAAAACATCGCTGACGGCGCGGCGGTGAACGCCATGCGTATTATGCTCAACCAGGTCAACATCGACGGCACTATTGTTATTGGTGAGGGCGAAATCGATGAAGCACCAATGTTGTTTATCGGTGAGAAGGTTGGGACCGGTCTCGGCGATGCCGTGGACATAGCTGTCGATCCAATCGAAGGCACGCGCATGACAGCAATGGGCCAGGCGAATGCCCTGGCAGTACTGGCTGTCGGTGATAAAGGCTGCTTCCTGAACGCGCCGGATATGTATATGGAAAAGCTGATTGTCGGCCCTGGTGCGAAAGGATCAATCGACCTGAATCTGCCGCTGGAAGCTAACCTGCGTAACATTGCTGCCGCACTCGGTAAACCACTTGGTGAGCTGACCGTCACCATCCTTGCAAAGCCTCGTCATGATGAAGTTATCGCTGAGATGGCGAAGCTGGGCGTACGCGTGTTTGCCATTCCTGACGGCGATGTCGCCGCCTCAATTCTGACCTGCATGCCAGACAGCGAAGTCGACGTACTGTACGGTATCGGCGGTGCACCGGAAGGCGTAGTTTCCGCTGCCGTAATCCGCGCACTGGATGGCGACATGCAGGGCCGCCTGCTGGCACGTCACGACGTCAAGGGCGACAGCGAAGAGAATCGTCGCATTGGCGAACAGGAACTTGCTCGTTGCCAGGCAATGGGCATTGAAGCAGGCAAAGCGCTGCGTCTGGACGAAATGGCGCGCAGCGACAATGTGATTTTCTCAGCGACCGGGATCACCAAAGGCGACCTGCTGGAAGGGATTAGCCGTAAAGGCAATATCGCAACCACTGAAACACTGCTGATCCGCGGGAAATCGCGCACGATCCGCCGCATTCAATCCATTCACTACCTGGATCGCAAAGATCCTGATGTGCAGGCGCACATCCTGTAACAGATTTGTTTGATTGAGCTTTCCAGTCCTCCGGGACTGGAATTTTTTTGTTCAGCGAACGAAGATAAGGCAAGCAAATCAGACAGGAGAAAACCATGGCAGATTGGGTAACAGGTAAAGTCACGAAGGTACATAACTGGACCGATGCCCTGTTTAGTTTGACCGTGCGAGCTCCAGTTCATCCCTTCACTGCTGGTCAGTTTACTAAGCTTGGCCTTGAGATCGACGGTGAGCGCGTCCAGCGCGCCTATTCCTATGTGAACGCGCCTGATAATCCTGATTTAGAGTTTTATCTGGTGACCGTTCCCGACGGTAAACTCAGTCCACGTCTGGCTGCGCTGAAACCTGGCGATGAAGTGCAGGTCGTAAGCGAAGCCGCAGGATTTTTCGTGCTGGATGAAGTTCCCGATTGTGACACGCTGTGGATGCTGGCAACCGGCACCGCTATCGGCCCATATTTGTCGATTCTGCAGTTGGGTAAAGATCTTGATCGCTTTAAAAATCTGGTGCTGGTCCATGCTGCCCGTTATGCCGCCGATTTAAGCTACCTGCCGCTGATGCAGAGGCTGGAAAAACGCTACGAAGGTAAATTACGTATCCAGACCGTCGTCAGCCGTGAAACGGCTACAGGCTCGCTTACTGGACGGGTTCCCGCGCTAATTGAAAACGGCGAGCTGGAAAAAGCAGTTGGGCTGGCAATGGATACCACCACCAGCCATGTGATGCTTTGTGGAAATCCACAGATGGTACGCGATACCCAGCAGTTACTGAAAGAGACCCGGCAGATGACCAAACATCTGCGTCGTCGACCGGGCCATATGACTGCCGAGCACTACTGGTAAGACATTGCCGTGGGTTTATTGATTTTGTAGGTCCGATAAGCGTAGCGCCAGCGGGCGATCTGCCGGATGGCGGCAACGCCTCATCCGGCCTACGCTTTACCCTTTATACTTCACATCCAGCGTATCTACGCCAAATTTGTTTTCACCCTGAGTGCCAACAAACGCACCCAGATCGATAATCATACCGACCAGAATCAGCGTAGGAATAAAGCGACCTACCACCCACTGCCAGATGCCTGGCAATATCGCCCAGTTTCCGGCCAGCAGCATCCACGCCAGAATCATCAATAGCGCCCACAATCCAGAGCGCCCCCGGTCATGCAGGCGTTTTACCGTCACTGCCGCCGTCGGCCAGAGCAGACAGACCAGGCAAAACGCAGCCGTCTGGATATCGAGTAATTTTTTACTCGCCAGTGAGAACAGAACCAGCATACCGACAATCCAGAGGCCGACCCAAATCCAAAAATCACGGCGTCCGATACGCCCTTTAAATGAGAATAACCACTGCTGTATGGTCATGTAGGTTCCTTTAAAATTGGCCTTCAGAACAGTTTACCCTTTTGACAAGCCCGACAGTTATCGTTTTAATCGTGGACAGTCATAACGAAAGGTACGATTGATGAAGCAAGGATTTACTCTGTTTTTATTATTGTTTTCAGCCCTGTCCGTAAACACTACGGCACTGGCGGAAGAGCACTCGACAGCAACCACAGCCCCCTACCTGCTGGCGGGTGCGCCGACGTTTGATCTGTCGATCAGCCAATTTCGTGAAAACTTTAATACGCAGAATCCAAAACTTGCACTGAATGAGTTCCGTGCCATCGACAGCAGCCGTGATAAGGCAAACCTCACCCGCGCCGCCAGTAAGATCAATGAAAACCTGTATGCGTCATCTGCTCTTGAGCGCGGTACGCTGAAAATCAAAAGCATGCAGGTAACCTGGCTGCCGATTCAGGGGCCGGAACAAAAGGCCGCCAAAGCGAAAGCGCTGGAATACATGAGCGCCATCATCCGCACCGTAGCCCCTTTACTGACCAAAGAACAAAGCCAGAAAAAGCTGCAAAAATTGCTCACCGCAGGCAAAGGTAAGCATTACTACGCAGAAACTGAGGGTGCAATTCGCTATGTTGTTGCAGATAACGGCGAAAAGGGGCTGACCTTCGCTGTTGAACCGATTAAGCTGGCATTATCTGAGAGCCTGGAGGAGTCGAATAAATGACAAAAAGCAAAGCCTTTCCAGGGATGAATCTCTATACTGTTTCACAGACCATGCTGCCCTGACGGGCGGCCATATTCCTTAATTCGCTGATAAAGCGTGGAGAAATGAAATGCGACATCCTTTAGTGATGGGTAACTGGAAACTGAACGGCAGCCGCCATATGGTAAACGAACTGGTTGCTAACCTGCGTAAAGAACTGGCTGGCGTAGCTGGCTGTGCAGTAGCAATCGCTCCACCGGAAATGTATATCGACCTGGCAAAACACGCTGCTGCCGGTAGCCACATCATCCTGGGCGCGCAGAACGTTGACCTGAACCTGTCTGGCGCATTCACTGGTGAAACTTCAGCTGAAATGCTGAAAGACATCGGCGCGCAGTACATCATTATCGGCCACTCCGAGCGTCGTACTTATCACAAAGAGTCTGACGAGCTGATCGCTAAAAAATTCGCTGTGCTGAAAGAACAGGGTCTGACCCCGGTTCTGTGCATCGGTGAAACCGAAGCAGAAAACGAAGCAGGCAAAACTGAAGAAGTTTGCGCACGTCAGATCGACGCCGTTCTGAAAACTCAGGGTGCTGCAGCATTCGAAGGCGTGGTTATCGCTTACGAACCTGTATGGGCTATCGGTACTGGCAAATCTGCAACTCCGGCACAGGCTCAGGCTGTTCACAAATTCATCCGTGACCACATTGCTAAAGCTGACGCGAAAATCGCTGAACAAGTCATCATCCAGTACGGCGGTTCCGTAAACGCAGCTAACGCAGCAGAACTGTTTGCCCAGCCGGACATCGACGGTGCGCTGGTTGGCGGTGCTTCGCTGAAAGCTGACGCCTTCGCGGTGATCGTTAAAGCAGCTGAAGCCGCTAAACAGGCTTAAGTCGTTGCGACGGGAGGCATGCTCCTCCCGTCACATCCGGCGATTCCGTTTTACCAGTATCCCAGCCAGTGCCACCAAAAGGCTCCGGTCACTCCCCAGATAGTCAGGTTGACCACGCTCATCACTAGCCCCGTTTTCCACCACTCCGCCAACGTGACATAGCCCGAACCAAAGATGATGGGTGCAGTACCCGTACCATAATGCGTGAGCGACATCATCAGTGAGGAAGAGAAACCCAGCATCAGTCCAAGCAGTGCCGGGGGAGCGCCGAGACCTAATCCCGCAGCGAAGAACGCCGCGAACATGGCCGTAATATGCGCGGTGGTACTGGCGAAAAAGTAGTGTGAATAGACGTAAAGCAGGATCAGCAGCAGTGTCGCGATACTCCAGTGGACACCGAGATGATCAATTGCACTGCCCACGCTCGTCGCCAGCCAACCCACCAGACCCAGTTTGCTCAGGAAGTCCGCCATCATCACCAGAGCGGCAAACCAGACTATCGTATCCCATGCACCGCGGCATTTAAGAATATCGTCCCAGTTTAATACCCCCGTCACGAGCAGAATGGATAGGCCAATTAACGCCGCACTGGTGGGGTTAACAGCCCAGCCGTTGCCCATCAGCATCGCAGGAACACCCGCCCACAGGCAAAGCAACAAAACGAAAACTGCGAGGGTGATTTTTTCTGCCAGCGATAGCGGGCCAAGCGCGCCCAGCTTTTCCCGGGCAAACTGCGGCGCATTCGGCGTACGCGTAATGGCCGGTGGATAGAGCCACCAGATAACGATGGGCATCACGATCAATGAGACGACAGCAGGAAGGAGCGCCGCGATGGCCCACATCCCCCAGGTCATATTCAGCACCCCATCTGACCCTTTAGTCAAAAAGCTAACAATTAAGGGGTTAGGTGCAGTCGCTGTGATAAACATTGCTGAACTGATCGGGTTAATGTTGTAGTTCACCAGTGCAAGATATCGCCCCGTTGAACCATTTTCCTTGTCGCCGGGTTGAGACCCGAGACTTTCTGCAATCGCCCGCATCACCGGATGGATAATGCCGCCGCCGCGCGCGGTATTGCTCGGCGTTACGGGCGCGATCATCGTTTCCGCCAGCGTTAATGCCCAGGCGATACCCAGTGTTCTTTTGCCGAACAAGGCAATAAACCCATAGCCGATACGCGCACCCAGCCCCGTTTTCAACAGACTTTGCGACAGCATGATGGATAACCCAATCAGCCAGATCAGTTGGTTCGAGAAACCGCTTAGCGCGTCGTTCAACGCCGCTGAGGGTTTACCAGGGTTGGTAACGCCTGTCATAGCCACCAGCATAATCGCCACAATTGCGATAGCGCCGATGGGCATGGCCTTGCCAATAATCGCCGCGATCGTGCCGATAAACAGCGCCAACAGATGCCACGCCTCAGGAGTTACGTCAGGGGGGCAAGGAATAATAAACCAGATTGTCAGCGTAATAACGATCGAGATAATGGCAGGCCAACAGCGGATGGGGGTCAATCTGTCCATGAATCAATCCTTGAGTTTCCAGTGCGCAAGTACGCGCTCCGGTATTAACCGGTATCAGCACAAATAAAACAATTCATCATCTCACAAAACAAAAAATTAACACCACGATGAAACTATAATTTCCCTAATACGCTAAACCACACGTAATCCAGCGGCAACAGTACCAGATACGTCGCCACCGCCAGCGTAATACACAGCAACATCCCTGCTCTTGCGGGCACTTTCCCTAACGCCATCGCCACCACAATCGGTGATGCCTGATACGGCAACAACGGGGTGGAATAACCCAGAACCTGAATCATAATCACCGACAACAGCGGGAACCCGGTCGCATCGGAAAAGCTCTGGGCCAACGTGGTATACAGTGCCGGAACGCCATTAGCCGTCATAATAAAATTGAGCGCGGTGGTGATACCGGTCAACGCCAGGAAGCTGGTAAACGGTTTATTCGCATCCAACGGCATCACCTGTAACAGTGCTTCGCCCACCGCACTACCAATACCGGTCTGCGTCACAGTGATCGCCAGCCCCAGGATACCTGCCACATATATACAGGTGCGGATATTTACGCCACTGGAAAACTCCTCCCCATTAATAAAACCAACACGGGGCAACAGCGTAATGACCGCTGCCGTCAGGCCGGTCCAGGCTGGACCAATGCCGTGCCAGCTTTCACTCACCCACATAATCAGCACGACCGTCAACATCCAGGCCAGACGTTTCTCATCACCACTCATCGGTTCAGGTGGCGTCAGATCACGCGGTGCATGAGGCTTGCCGGGGAACAGCCAGCAAATAAGCACAATAAGTACCGCGCCTTTCAGCCAACCCAGCACAGGCGTATGTAACAGCAAATAGGGAAGGTAATTCAGATGGATACCGTAAGAGCCTTCTGCTGCACCACTCATTACCAGGTTAGGTACGTTCGCGGGTAGAATTGTGGCGGAAAGCTGGAAGGTGCCAAAACCAACGGCTAACGCCAGGCCGTACCAAGCGCGGGTACCATCGGCAATTCCGGCACGTTTCGCCATCGCCGCAACAATCGGCATCAACAACGCAATGCGCCCCATATTGGATGGCATTACAAACGCCAGCGCATAGCTAAGCAGCACCACGCTCGCAACCATTAACGGCCAGGAGTCGGTCAGCCGGGACGACAACGCACGCGCAGCCCGATCCGCCAGTCCCGTTTTACGAATCGCGATACCCAGTACGAAACCGCTAAAGACCAGCCAGAACGCTGACGATGCAAAGCCACCAAAGATCACATCCGGTGGAGCAATTTTGGCCACCATCGCCACAGAAAAGAACAGCAGAGCGGTTATAAACTCCGGTAACAGCGACGTTGCCCAGAGCAGAATGGTGATGCCAACCACCAGAGAAGGAATAAACAGAGGGTGCGTAAGCCAGATCGACATGCCTGTCTCCTGTTGTTTTTTTCAACAAGAATACGGGGACAGGCAAAGAGAGTAAACGCCAGATTAGGTGGGGTTACTTCAGAATATCACATTGATGATCCTGAATTTCCTCGGCGGAGGCGAGATTCAATGACAGCAGATCGCGCTGCGTCGCCAACAGGACAAAGGAGTCATCGCTCTGGCGTGCCATCGCCAGCGCATAGCTGCCCATGTGCTCACGCGCATCAGGAACTTCTTCCGCCAGCATCATAAACGGGCTACGTTGTACCAGCTCGCTTTCCGTCACGCGGCGCGCCAGATACTGGTGTCCGCGTAGCCCACCGGGCAAAGGCAGCCAGCGAGTACCGATCTTCGCCAGATTGTCATCCAGTTGCGTTCTGACATCAGGACGCAGACAAGAGATATGAATATGAAAGTGGTTTTGCGTGCGACCAGTGACTGAGTTGATCGCCAGTGATACTGCCTTGTCGGGAATTTCCTGACCATATTTCTGACTCATAAAGCTACGCGCCTGCCAGGCGAGCCAGAAAAAGTTTGGCGTGCCCGATTTCAGCAACAGCGGGCTTTCCATCCCGTTAATACGGTAGCCAGGCATCAACAGATATTGCAGAGGGCCGTTACGGTCCTTGAACACCACGTATCCGGCATCCGGCTTAACTTCAGCGCACGGTGCAGGATTTTGGTGTTGTAACTGGTTCGGCAGACATTGCTCAAGCACAATCTGGCGTAACGCGTCCGGATTAGCGGTAAACTTCCAGTAGCCAATACCCGCCGTCGCAGCGATAACGATCACCACCAGTAAAAAATAGCCTGCTTTTTTCATTGCGCGTTCCCTGTATCTTATTGAAGTGGAAGAGTAACGCAAAATGATGACAAATAAAAAAGCCCGGTCGCATTATGCCACCGGGCCTGAAAACGACATCCGCACTTACCGTTTACTAATCTGATCGAACGTGCCGCCGTTAGAGAAGTGTTCTTTCTGCGCCTTTGTCCAGCCGCCAAACTCCTCGTCGATGGTGAACAGCTTCAGCTTCGGAAACGCATTTTCGTATTTCTTCGCAATTTCAGGATCGCGTGGACGATAGTAGTTTTTCGCTGCAATTTCCTGACCCTGCGGGGAATAGAGATACTTCAGATAAGCTTCTGCCACTGCTTTGGTATCTTTCTTTTCGACCACTTTGTCGACAACAGAAACGGTCGGTTCCGCCAGGATAGATTCGCTCGGAGTGACAATTTCGAACTTATCTTTACCCAGTTCATTCGTCGCCAGCAGCGCCTCATTTTCCCAGGCAATCAGCACATCACCGATCCCGCGCTCGACAAAAGTATTGGTTGAACCACGTGCGCCGGAATCCAGTACTTCAACGTTTTTAAACAGAGCCTTGACGAAGTCCTGTGCTTTGGCCTGATCGTTGTTGTTGTGGTGCAGCGCGTAGCCCCACGCGGCCAGATAGTTCCAGCGGGCGCCGCCTGAACTTTTCGGGTTTGGCGTAATAACCGACACGCCCGGTTTAACCAGATCGTTCCAGTCATGAATTTGCTTTGGATTTCCTTTGCGGACCAGGAAGACGATGGTGGAGGTGTAAGGCGCAGAGTTATCCGGCAAACGCTTAATCCAGTTTTTATCGATACGACCACGTTCAGCGATGGCATCAACATCATAGGCCAGCGCCAGGGTTACCACATCGGCTTCAATACCGTTAATAACGGAGGTTGCCTGTTTGCCGGAGCCACCGTGTGACTGGCGGATCACGACATTATCACCCGTTTCTTGTTTCCAGTGCGCGCTGAATGCTTTGTTGTACTGTTCGTACAGTTCACGCGTTGGATCGTACGATACGTTAAGTAACTGAATATCCTTTGCCAGAACGCTGGTCGATGCCAGCAATAATGTTAACCCCACGCTCCATTTGTTCATCGCCCAGCTCTCTTATGTTGTGTTGTGATGAGCAAAGCGTGCCAGAAAGCGATCCAAACATTAAAGAATAAAAAAAGATTTGCTATAACTTGGGGGAATAAAAGCGAGAGGATGTACCGGATGGCGACTAACGCCCTATCCGGCCTACAAGTCTCTGCAACCTGTAGACCTGATAAGCGTAGCGCCATCAGGCGCGGAAAAAACAATCAGTACAGTTTTTTCGCGCAGTCCAGCCAGTCACCTTTGAACGGACGCTTCATGTTTTCAATTGCGTCAATGATGTCGTGGTGAACCAGTTGTTCGTTCTGAATGCCGACGCAACGACCGCCATGACCTTCCAGCAGCAGTTCAATGGCATACGCGCCCATACGGGAAGCCAGGATACGGTCGTAAGGCACCGGAGAACCACCACGCTGGATGTGGCCCAGTACGGTTGAACGCGTTTCACGACCTGTTTCTTTCTCGATGTAATGCGCCAGTTCGTCAACGTCACACATGTGCTCAGTGATGGCGACGATGGCGTGTTTTTTACCTTTCGCGATCCCAGCTTTGATTTCAGCGACCAGATCGTCACGGCTGAATTCCACTTCCGGTACCACAACAAACTCACAGCCACCCGCGATTGCTGCCGCCAGGGTCAGATCGCCACAGTAACGGCCCATCACTTCAACGATGGAAATACGCTGGTGAGAAGAAGAGGTATCACGCAGGCGGTCAATCGCTTCTACCACGGTACCCAGTGCAGTGAAGTAGCCGATAGTGTAGTCAGTGCCTTTAATATCGTTGTCGATCGTGCCCGGCAGACCGATGCACGGGAAACCCATTTCAGTCAGGCGTTTTGCACCCAGGTAAGAACCGTCACCACCAATAACAACCAGTGCATCAATGCCACGTTTCTTCAGGTTTTCGATAGCCACTGCACGCACATTTTCGTCGCGGAATTCAGGGAAGCGAGCAGAACCGAGGAAAGTACCGCCACGGTTAATCATGTCGGATACGCTGTAGCGGTCAAGCTGGACCATACGGTCTTCATACAAACCCAGGTAGCCATCATGGATCCCCATGACTTCCAGTCCTTCCGACAACGCTGCACGTACAACACCACGGATTGCTGCGTTCATGCCCGGCGCATCACCGCCGCTTGTCAACACACCGATTTTCTTAATCATGACTACCTCTGAACTTTGGAATGCAAAATGAAATCTGCTGCCGGAAGTCGATTCCGCATATCGAAACGATCCAACGAATATGCAGATAGTATAACAATCACTTCCTGCTGAATTGATTCAGGTCAGGCCAAATGGTGGTAATTTATACACAAAATGCTGGCCTGGCACACTTTTTACAACGAATTAAACATCTTGCCTTCCCTGGGTACGACGGAACAGGGATCCTGGTGAATAATCACATCCGATCCCGGGAAACGCCGCAAAATTGCCTGCTCAACCTGTTCAGCCACTAAATGCGCCTGAACGAGCGGCAGATTATCTTCCATTTCCAAATGAATCTGAATAAAGCGGGTCGGCCCTGACTGCCGCGTGCGAAGATCGTGAGCGCCGCTGACTCCCGGCCATGACGTCACAATATCAATAATTTCCTGACGTTCCCCATCGGGTAAAGCGCGATCCAGTAAGGATTGCACCGCCTCATACCCCATACGTAATGCGCTATATAAAATATAGATGCCAATTCCGAGGGCAAACAAGGCATCCGCACGATGCCAGCCATACCAGGCAAGGCCAAGCGCAACGAGGATCGCTCCGTTCATCATAACATCAGACTGATAATGAAGCATATCTGCCCGGACAGCCTGACTTTGCGTACGTTTCACAACCCAGCGCTGAAACGTGACCAGTATGATAGTACAAATTAACGCAATGACGGTGACGATCACCCCTACGCCCGGATCTTTCATCGGCGTCGGCTGGACCAGATGCTGAATACCGGTCAAAAACAAAAACAGCGCCGAGCCTGAAATAAACATACTTTGTGCCAGCGCCGCCAGCGATTCTGCCTTCCCATGTCCGAAAGTGTGCTCATCATCAGCCGGTTGCAATGAATAACGCACCACCAAAAGATTGGTCAACGACGCGGCGATATCTACCAGAGAATCCACCAGAGCAGCCAGAATACTCACCGATCCGGTGTACCACCACGCAAAAATTTTGATCAAAAGTAACAGCGATGCCATCACTGTCGCGGCGATTGCCGCCCGGCTCACCAGCCGCCCATAGGTTTGATTCATAAACACTCCTGCCAGGATATGCCGCTAGTATAACGGATGAAGTAAAACAGTCAGGCAATAACAGAGTGTCAAATTTTGGGCAAAAAAAACCCCCACATCATGTGGGGGAAGACAGGGATGGTGTCTATGGCAAGGAAAACAGGGTTACTACTGGGAACGTGAGTTGCTACTACTCAATAAATTCAACGATGAGCTTTTTTGCCATTGCGCCATGTCGCGCAGTTGCTCCATTCGTTGTTCATGTTTCTCATTTAAAACCGCTTGCTGCTCGGGCGTTAACAGGCGATACATCTGGTTGCGAACCTTGGCTATTTCAACCTGGCGGGCAACCTGCTCTTGTGCCATTTTTTCTGCCTGAGCGCGCACAGCGCTTTCATCAAATTTCTCTGCGGTGACAAGGCGATGCATTGTCTCCATTTCGCTAACATTAACAGGAGGCTGCTCATGTCTTGCCTGCTGCATTAAATCTCGCATCTGTTGGCGTTGATGTTCGGTTAAACTGATACCGTCGAACATGTGGCTCTGCGCATTACGTTGCGAGCCGCTTTCTCCCAGGTGCCAGTGATCGCCTGTGACGACTTCAGCTGCATGGCTTAAAGTGCTGAGTGCCAGCGTTGAGGCCATGACGGCAGCGGTAACTTTGCCCATCACTTGCTCCCAAAATCTTTTCTGTCGCGATTCAACGAAAGACAGTTTACGATTCGGGCTGCAAACATGCGTCAGGGGGTGTAAAACAACGTAAAGTCATAGATTAGCGCCGCCTGATGACGTAATTTCTGCCTCGGAGGTACGTAAACAATGAATAAAATCCTGTTAGTTGATGATGACCGAGAGCTGACATCCCTGTTAAAGGAGTTGCTCGAAATGGAAGGTTTCGATGTGCTGGTTGCCCATGACGGGGAGCAGGCACTTGAGCTTCTGGATGACAGCATCGATTTACTTTTGCTCGATGTCATGATGCCGAAGAAAAACGGCATTGATACGTTGAAAGCGCTTCGCCAGACACACCAGACACCTGTAATCATGCTGACCGCACGCGGCAGCGAATTGGATCGCGTACTCGGCCTTGAGCTGGGCGCGGACGACTATTTACCGAAACCGTTTAACGACCGTGAACTGGTCGCGCGCATCCGCGCTATTCTGCGCCGCTCACACTGGAGCGAACAGCAGCAGAACAGCGACAACGGTTCGCCGACGCTGGAAGTGGATGCGTTAAGCCTCAACCCAGGTCGCCAGGAAGCCAGCTTCGATGGACAAACCCTGGAGTTAACTGGCACCGAATTCACCCTGCTCTATTTGCTGGCACAGCATCTCGGTCAGGTGGTTTCTCGTGAACATTTAAGCCAGGAAGTGCTGGGCAAACGTCTGACACCGTTCGACCGTGCTATCGATATGCATATCTCTAACCTGCGTCGTAAGCTGCCAGAGCGTAAAGACGGACACCCGTGGTTTAAAACCCTGCGCGGTCGCGGCTACCTGATGGTCTCCGCTTCATGATAGGGAGCTTAACCGCACGCATCTTTGCCATCTTCTGGTTGACGCTGGCACTGGTGTTGATGTTGGTACTGATGTTACCCAAGCTCGACTCACGCCAGATGACCGAGCTACTGGACAGCGAACAGCGCCAGGGGTTGATGATCGAGCAACACGTTGAAGCTGAACTCGCGAACGATCCACCCAATGATTTGATGTGGTGGCGTCGCCTGTTCCGTGCAATAGACAAGTGGGCACCGCCGGGACAACGTTTATTGCTTGTTACGACGGAAGGACGCGTGATCGGTGCAGAACGCAACGAAATGCAGATCATTCGTAACTTTATTGGTCAGGCGGATAACGCCGACCACCCACAAAAGAAAAAGTACGGTCGCGTTGAGATGGTCGGGCCTTTCTCTGTCAGAGATGGCGAAGATAACTACCAACTGTATCTCATTCGACCTGCCAGCAGTTCACAATCAGACTTTATCAACCTGCTGTTTGACCGACCGCTGTTACTGCTGATCGTCACCATGCTGGTCAGTTCCCCGCTGTTGCTCTGGCTTGCCTGGAGCCTGGCGAAACCGGCACGTAAGCTGAAAAATGCGGCGGATGAAGTGGCACAGGGTAACCTGCGTCAGCATCCGGAACTGGAAGCAGGTCCGCAGGAATTTCTTGCAGCAGGCGCCAGTTTTAACCAGATGGTGACCGCTCTGGAACGGATGATGACCAGCCAACAACGGCTGTTGTCGGACATCTCCCACGAGTTGAGAACGCCGCTGACGCGCCTGCAACTGGGTACCGCTCTGCTACGCCGTCGTAGCGGTGAGAGCAAAGAGCTGGAACGTATTGAAACGGAAGCACACCGACTGGACAGCATGATCAACGATTTACTGGTCATGTCGCGTAATCAACAGAAAAACGCGCTGGTCAGTGAAACCGTGAAAGCAAACCAGTTGTGGGGCGAAGTGCTGGACAACGCCGCCTTTGAAGCTGAGCAGATGGGTAAATCGTTAACGGTAAACTTCCCGCCAGGGCCGTGGCCGCTGTACGGTAACCCGAATGCGCTGGAAAGTGCGCTGGAGAACATTGTTCGCAACGCCCTGCGTTACTCGCACACCAAGATTGAAGTGGGCTTCGCGGTGGATAAAGACGGGATTACCATCACCGTAGACGATGATGGCCCGGGGGTGAGTCCCGAAGACAGAGAACAGATTTTCCGTCCGTTCTATCGTACCGATGAAGCGCGTGACCGCGAATCCGGCGGTACCGGTCTGGGTCTGGCGATTGTCGAAACCGCTATTCAGCAGCACCGTGGTTGGGTGAAGGCCGAAGACAGCCCGTTGGGTGGTCTGCGTCTGGTTCTCTGGCTGCCGCTGTATAAACGCTCGTAATTAAACCTGTTGTGCCGGGCGGCGACTTCGCCTTACCCGGTCTACGTTTCTGCTGGGGGGAATTATTTCCCCCACAATCTCCGCGAATTGTCTTCGATTTTGCCGCTTAAACGGCGTTTCTGCATCGTTCTGGTCCAGCTTTTCGATAACCCCGCAGCCGACAGCAAACGGTGGTACTGCTCATCATCGAACGGCATATGCCAGGCAATAGCAATTGCCTCCTGCACGCTGACGTCGCTGACACGTGAAGCCAGAATCAAGGGGGCATCCGCCGACACCATCCCTGGCGCGATAACGCTGTACAGCCAGCCGGTTTTGCCTGCGTTTTGCATCTGGCTGGCCATATCACTGATGCCAAAATGGTAGTTAAGCTTAAAACACGGCGAGCGCGGCTGCGTGACCTGAATCAGTGCCTCTCCCCAATGGAAGATATCACCGATATAAACATTCTCTTCCGTCATTCCTTCAGTTGAGAGGTTCTCACCAAAGGCGGGGGCAATAAATAACTCTGACTGTTCGGGGAATTCTTGTCTCCAGTGCAGATAGTGTTCACGCGGATAGTGGCACAGCGCTCGGTCCGGTCCACCGTGAATTTTCGTTTCCGCCTGCTCATCGCCTGCCAGACCCAGTTCAGTCAATATCAGCTCGCCATCGACCTGAACTTTCGCAATCGCGCTGGGACGGCTTCCTATGTAGTCCCGAATCTTGCCTGTAAAAACATCAACCGGATATCGCATCTGTTCCCTCTCCCGATAAATTTCCCCCATTACACCATATTTATTTTACCCCAGTCGCTCAAAATGAGAGCACGGTTCACATGAAAATTAGGTACACATGCTATCAATGTAAACTGGTTTTGAAACATCATTTCAATTAAGGAGTCAACAACGTGACTGGTCAATCGCAATTTGCTGGCGTCTGGTGTCCGTCCATTACGCCGATGGACAATGATGGCAAGATCGATCTCAACGGTCTGAGTCAGCATCTCAAACGCCTTACCGAGGCAAAGATCGACGTTATTTTACTGATGGGCAGCATTGGGGAATTTGCCTCCTTTACGCTGGAAGAGAGACTGTTGCTGATCCGTGAGGCCCGGGCCATGAGCTCGCTGAAGATGGTCGCAAATGTCTCATCCACATGCCAAAATGATGTTCTGCTGATGGCGCAAGAAGCGTTTCACTCAGGATATGATGCCGTCATGATCCTGCCACCTTACTACTACGGACAAACATCGAAACAGTTGCTGAGCTACTTCCGCCAGCTAGGACAGAAGCTCAGTGGAAAATGGTTTGCCTATAACTTCCCGGCACGTACCGGCTGTGATTTAACGCCTGAACTGGTTGCCACACTCGCCGCTGAGTTCCCGAACTTCGCCGGTATTAAAGACACCGTGGACTGCCAGTCGCATACCCGCAGCATGATCCAGACAACCCGCGCCGTGCGGGAAGATTTTGCTGTGCTCTCCGGCTACGACGAATACTACATTCCTAACCTGCTGGCAGGTGGTGCAGGGATTATCTCAGGGTTGAACAACGTCATGCCGGAACTGTTTGTCAGCGCGCGCGAGGCATTTAAGCAGGGCGACCTGGCTGCGCTACGCGACATTCAGGATAAGATTGGCACGTATATGTCCATCTACGCGATTGGCGAGGATTTTGTCACCACCATTAAAACTGTAGTGTCACGTAAGTATGGTTATTGCTCAGGGGTTTCACGTAATGCAGGTGGGGAACTGAACGAGAGTGAGTGTCGGACAATTGACGAGGTCTTTGTCCTTTAGTTTTGCACCTGTGATGCCCGGTAGCGCGAACGCTTACCGGGCCTAAACTGGCTGGATAAGCGCAGCGCTATCCGGTAAAAAATATTTACTTCACCGTGCCGCGAATATCAATTTCCGCCGCTCTGGCTTTAGCTCTTTTCGACCAGATAGAAGTGATAATCGGCACAAGAATTGATGTCACAATCACCGAGGTTGCCACCAGAGAAGTCGCTGCCGGAGCCATTGGTTTAAACGCTGGAACCATTTCGGCAATCAGCACCGGCGTGGCAACTGCCGCACCTGCAGAGCTGGAAGCCGCAACCCCCGCCGTACCATCCCCGCCGCCAATCAGTTTATCGGCGATAATCAATGGGATACCGGTGACGATAATCACCGCTACGCCCAGCAGTATACCCAGCACGCCGGTCTGAGCAATCACGCTCAAATCAATGGTGTTACCCAATGCGAAGGCAAAGAAAGGTATCAGCGTTTGCACCGCTTTACTGAAGAACTCGCGAAGCTCAGGGTCCAGATTTCCCAGTGCAAAACCAATCAGGAACGGCAACACCGCACCGACAAACACATGCGGTTCAAACGAAGCAATCCCCGCAGTTCCCAGAATGACCATGGTCATGAGCGGGCCGGACTCCAGTGACATCAGGACAAACGCCCCAGCCTCTTCCTTGGTGCCGTATTGCTGCATGATCGAGGCATACAGCCCGCCGTTGGTCATATCCATTGCAGCCACCAGCGCCAGCGTGGACAACCCGGCAAAGAACCCCACCTCCACTCCATGTTCTGGAAGAATGCGCGAAGCGATCGCCGCCACTACCCATGCCACAAGAATCTTGGTTATTACTAACGTGCCAGATTTACGCAGTACGGTTCCGGTGGCGCTTAGCTTAATCGACGCCCCCATGCAAAAGAACCAGACAGCCAGAATCGGCACTGTGCCAGTGATCATACCGTTGGTGAATGAGCCGAAGTATTTTCCGGCGCCGGGTGAAAAGGTGTGACATAACGCGCCCAGAAATAGCGGCACCAGCATCATACCGCCTGGGATTTTCTCTATCGTACGTTTGATATGCATTTCCATCACCTGTAGACATAAAAATGGGGCATTTTTATGGGCGATTGCATCTTGCTTATGAGATGCGCCCGTCTTGATGGAAAGAAGATAGACACTCAGAGGACAGATAAAAGTGATCCTAATCGCACAATAAAACATTGTTTCAATTTAAATGGATCAATGTTCCCATATTGATTTTGATCACAAAAAAGCCCCCACAAGCATGACTTGTAAGGGCTGTATCAGGTCATCAGATCCCGGCCTGATAATCGTAACGCTATCAGGTTTCAGGCATCATCAAACTTATTTTTTCGCCGCAAAACGCGCTGCTGCTTCGTCCCAGTTCACCACGTTCCAGAACTCTTTGATGTAGTCCGGGCGACGGTTCTGGAATTTCAGGTAGTAAGCGTGTTCCCATACGTCCAGACCCACGATCGGGAAGCCAGAAGCACCAGAGATAGCTTCGCCCATCAGTGGGGAATCCTGGTTAGCAGTGGAAACAACAGCCAGCTTGTCACCTTTCAGAACCAGCCACGCCCAGCCAGAACCGAAACGGGTTGCTGCCGCTTTTTCAAATTCAGCTTTAAAGTTATCAACAGAGCCAAAGTCGCGCTCAATAGCGGCTTTCAGATCGCCCTGCAGCGTGGTACCGGTTTTCAGCCCTTTCCAGAACAGGCTGTGGTTAGCGTGACCGCCAGCGTTGTTACGCAGTACGGTTTTCTTATCCGCAGGCAGTTGATCCAGTTTGGTGATCAGCTCTTCAGCAGACAGGTTGGCGAATTCAGGCAGGCTTTCCAGCGCAGCGTTAGCGTTGTTTACATAGGCCTGGTGGTGTTTGGTATGGTGAATTTCCATCGTCTGCTTATCAAAGTGCGGTTCAAGGGCATCATAAGCGTACGGCAGGGATGGCAGTGTATAACTCATAATCATCTCCAGTATTGTCGGGCGGCCAGTGTTAACGCCGCGTAAGCAGTTGAGTCATTATAGTTAATTAAATGATATTGAAAATGATTATCAATGCCGTACTTTTTACATGGCTATTATGAGATGAAAATGTGAGCATTAGCGGAATAATCAGGCGAATTTTGCCAACACGCAGAGAAAACAGGCAACGACATAAAGGACACGGGAGACAAAGCAAGAGATAGTCTCTGGATTATCTCACGAGGAAATATTGCTATGTCTGTCAACATCGCCCTTTTCGGTATCGGCCTCGACACATACTGGCCCCAGTTTACTGGCCTGGAGTCACGACTTCAGGGCTATCTGCAAACAATTGACGAGCGTCTGACGGCGCAACAAGCCACCGTAATTAACGGCGGCCTGATCGATAACGTCGACAAAGCCGACGCCCTTATCAGGCGGTTGCAGCAGCAGCCTGTCGATGCTGTCTGCCTGTACATCAGCACCTATGCCCTCAGCGCAACGGTACTGCCTTTGGTGCAAAGCATCAACAAGCCGGTCATTATTCTGGCCTTACAGCCAGAGCCTGGCCTGCCCTATTCGACGATCCGTCAAATCCCGGATCGGGGCGGGCGTACCGGAGAATGGCTGGCGCACTGCCAGGCCTGTAGCGCGCCCGAACTGGCAAACGTGTTTAACCGCGCGAATATCCGCTTTCAACTGATTGTGGGTGCATTACAGGGCGATGAGTACGTCTGGCAACAAACTGCGCAGTGGCTACAGGCCCTGAACGTACGCCAGATGCTGTCAAACTGTCAGGTCGGCGTACTCGGACACTATTATGACGGTATGGTGGACGTTTACAGCAATATGACGAATTTATCCGCCAGATTGGGCGTACGTTTTAAGCCGCTGGAAATGTGTGAGCTGGCGGAATATCGCGAGCAGGTCAGCGAGACGGACCTCTGCGCTAAACGGCAAGAGACGAACCGCGTGCTACAGGTGGAAGCAGCCTGTGAACCCGCTGAACTTGACCGCGCGCTCACCACGGCCTGCGCCATGGATAAACTTATTGCCCGGAATACCCTTGGCGCACTGGCCTATTACTACGAAGGTCGAAGCGGTAATGCTTACGAAAATATCATCACCTCAATCATCCTCGGTAACACGCTGCTCACCCACCGCGGTATTCCCGTGGCAGGAGAATATGAAATCAAAAACGTGCTGGCAATGAAGATCCAGCAACTCCTGGGGGCCGGAGGTTCGTTCTCTGAACCCTATGGAATTGAATTTAATGACAATGTTGTACTGTGGGGGCATGACGGCCCGGCACATCCGCTGATGGCGGACGGCCCGGTTAACCTGGTACCGCTGCCGGTTTATCATGGTAAACCCGGTAAAGGTGTATCTATCCAGATGACCGTAAAACCCGGCCCGGTAACCTTTCTTTCGGTTGTTGAAGATGCCGAAAACGGCGTGCGTTTGCAGTATGCCGAAGGTGAAGCTGTGGCGGGTGAAGTGCTGGATATCGGCAACACCAACAGCCGCTATCGTTTCCCTTTATCGGCTCGCGAATTCACAACGCAGTGGTGCCTGGGCGGTCCAGCCCACCATTGCAGCATTGGCCTTGGTCATCATGGCGACGTGCTGGATAAACTCGCCTGGCTGCTGGGCATTCAGGCAGTAAAAATCTGCTAACCCGCGACATTTCCGCCCTTCTCAAAAAAGAGGGGCGGAAGATCAATTTGTGATCAACATCCCTATCATCCCCTGAATTTTGCCAGCATTGCCAATCCTGCGGCAGCATGCTGAAGGTTAATTTATTGCTCACTCTTTAGACTTTCGATCATCAAAACGGGAGATTTTTATCCAGCCAGATCGATAATTTAAAAGGAAACAGAATGGGTAACGCAATTACGATGGGGATATTCTGGCATCTTATTGGTGCCGCAAGTGCCGCTTGTTTCTACGCCCCTTTTAAAAAGGTACAACACTGGACCTGGGAAACCATGTGGTCCATAGGCGGTTTTGTTTCATGGCTAATCCTTCCCTGGCTCGTCAGTTCGATCCTGCTACCGGACTTCTGGGCCTATTACCGTTCTTTCAGCGCTTCCACACTGCTGCCGATATTTTTATTTGGCGCGATGTGGGGGATCGGTAACATTAACTATGGTCTGACCATGCGCTACCTCGGCATGTCGATGGGAATCGGGATCGCCATCGGCATTACGCTGATTGTCGGCACCTTAATGACGCCTATCATTGCCGGTAAATTTGATGTGCTCGTCGGCACACCCGGTGGCCGTATGACCCTGTTCGGTGTGCTGGTCGCCCTGATCGGCGTAGCAATTGTCACCCGCGCCGGGCAGCTAAAAGAGCGCAAGATGGGCATCAAAGCGGAAGAGTTCAACCTGAAAAAAGGTCTGATACTGGCGGTGATGTGCGGCTTTTTCTCCGCCGGGATGTCCTTTGCAATGGATGCGGCAAAACCGATGCACGAAGCCGCTGCCGCACTCGGTATCGATCCGCTGTATGTTGCCCTGCCAAGCTACGTGGTGATCATGGGCGGCGGTGCGGTAATCAACCTCGGCTACTGCTTCATTCGTCTGGCAAAAATGAAAAACTTGTCGATAAAAGCCGACTTCTCGTTAGCAAAACCGCTGATTATCAGCAATATCCTGTTTTCGGCGCTCGCCGGGCTGATGTGGTATCTCCAGTTCTTCTTTTACGCCTGGGGCCATGCCAAAATTCCGGCGCAGTATGACTACATGAGCTGGATGCTGCACATGAGTTTCTACGTCCTGTGCGGCGGTATTGTAGGCCTGATTATGAAAGAGTGGAGCAATGCGGGCCGACATCCGGTCAGCGTGCTAAGCCTCGGTTGCGTGGTGATTATCGTCGCGGCCAATATTGTCGGTATGGGAATGGCAAGCTAATCGTTTTGATTACCGAGATGACGCCACTGGCTGGGCGTCATCCCGGTTTCCCGTGTGAACACCACCGAAAAATAGTTACTGTCCTCAAAGCCACAGCGCATAGAAATTTCACTGATCATCAACCGACTATGCTGAAGCAGATACTGAGCATGGCAAATTCGCACTTGCCGGAGGTACTGGTTGATAGTCATTCCTGTCTGGTTACGAAACTGCTGGCGCAAAACACGTTCGCTGCACTGCTCACGGTCGCAAAATTTGTCCAGTTCAAAGGCGTGTTCATGGCTCCCGGCCAGAGCGGTGATCAGTTTATCCAGCAGCGTTTCGCTTGATGTTGCCGGAAGCGTGTCCGTGGCATAACGATGCCGTTTCAGGATCATCACCAGTTGTCCAAATAACAGCTCTGCCAGGTCAAAAGCCTGCGGGTCGCGTTGATGGCTCTCATGCTCAAGCTGGCTAATGACCTGCCGGGCTTGGGTCATCCCGGCGCTGCCCAGTCGCCAGTGCGGCTGTCCCGCCGAGTCATTAAATCCTGGGATCGCGCTTTCCCAGCCCAGATTCAACGTCAGCCGTTCCGGGCAGTAGATAATATTCTGCAAAACGAGGTCGTTAACTGAGGTGTAGGAATGTTTATCTTCAGCACGAATATAAAACAGATCGCCACGGGTGATGCGGTACGGGCGATCGTTGAGAACATGCAGGCCATTGCCTCGCCAGACCATAACCAGTTCGCAAAACTCATGGGTGTGCTCAGCAAAGACGTTTTGCGGATAGCGATCGGCAACGGCGACCGCCTGCCGGGCATTGGCAAAAAAGTCTGACTTTAGAAGAATTAACCGCTCAGTCACCGTACCACCTCGATGCTTTGTTGCCTGATGGCGATACGCTTATCAGGCCGACACTGCGCCCTTGTAAGCCGGATAAGACGAAACTGTCATCCGGCGTTAAGGAACGTGATTATCTGAGAACTGGCGGCAAAAAACGTTGATAGCATTCGCGTTACTGGAGGCTGCTTCCCGCAGTGCGGTCACGTCCCTGGCGAATATCGCGTGGCGACCAGTCGAACTCCCGGCGAAACAGCGTCGAAAAGTGGTTACTGTCGCCAAAACCACAGCGATAAGCGATGTCCGTAACACTATCATCGCTGTGGCGTAATAAATGCCGGGCCTTAATGAGCCGCAGACGATTTAGATAGCGCTGCGGCGTCAATCCGGTTTGCTGTTTAAGCTGGCAGTGCATAGTGCGTAAAGAGAGCGAAAACTTTTCGGCTACCGCTTCCCAGCACACCTCATCGGCAAAGTGATCTTCCAGCCACGCCATCAGCTGATTAAGCCGCGCATCATTATCTGTAGCCACTTCCATCAGGCTACTTTTGCGTAACAACACCAGCAGTTGCATAAACAGGATCTCGCGATTTGCCGCCGACGGCGTGTCCATCTCATCACCGAGTTTTTCCATCTGCCCCACCAGCAAACGAACCTGTTGCAACACGCCCTGATTTACCCGCCAGTGGGACGGATACTGACCGTTCAGTTCCTGGGGCAAAAGCTGATTCAGTCCGGCCAGAAACTGAAACGCATCCGGGGAACGATACAGAATATTTGTCAGACACAGGTTGTCAGTATGTTCATATAAGTGTCTGTCATGATCGCGGACAAAACAGACTGTTCCGCCGCTGATGGTGTAGGGCTGTCCGTTGAACACATGGATACCTGTCCCATGCTCAACCACCACAATTTCATGAAAATCATGGTGATGCTCAGGGAATGCTGACTGAGGAAGCCGCGGTTCAATCGTGAGGGTTGCTTTACCTGTCGGAAAAAAATCCACGCAATGCAGTACGGTCATGATGACATCCTTCCCGATCAAATGAACATGGCTGAATAGTAATTAAGGGTTACCACCCTCACCTTAAATTTTTGACGCCAAAGCGCGTAAACAGAGTTAATTCTTCAAGAAATAGTGGGAAAAAACGGGAATTGCGGAAGGGGTCACACCAGGCAAAATCACCGCCATTACCAGGAATTGTGAACACCATCACGTTCACCTTTGCCAGGCTGCCAGCCGCTTATTGAGGCTGTCACTAACAAGAAGGTACACCTTTCCGGGAGTTCTTAGACTGAGCGTAATAAAACTCAGAAGGACCTCGCTATGACTCTTCGCCATTGTGTCGCTGTCGATCTCGGCGCATCCAGTGGACGCGTAATGCTGGCGCGTTACGACAGTGAACACCGCACCCTGACGCTGCGTGAAATCCATCGCTTCGTTAACTGTCTGCAAAAAACAGACGGTTTCGACACCTGGGACATCGACAGCCTGGAAAACGACATTCGCCTTGGTCTGAAGAAAGTCTGCGATGAAGGCATTCGGATAGACAGCATCGGAATTGATACCTGGGGCGTGGATTACGTTCTGATCGGCAAAAACGGTCAGCGTGTCGGACTCCCCGTCTCTTATCGCGACAGCCGCACAACGGGCGTTATGGCACATGCCATAGCGCAGCTTGGCAAAAGCGAGATCTATCGCCGTAGCGGTATTCAGTTTCTCCCCTTCAACACCTTGTATCAGCTCCGTGCCCTGACAGAACAACAGCCAGAACGGGTCTCCCAGGTGGCCCATGCCTTGCTGATCCCCGATTACTTCAGCTATCGCCTGACCGGTGAACTGAACTGGGAATACACCAACGCCACAACCACCCAGTTAGTCAATATCAACACCGACGACTGGGATGACACTCTGCTGGCCTGGACCGGTGCAGCAAAATCCTGGTTTGGTCGACCCACACATCCGGGGAACGTTATCGGCAACTGGATTTGCCCGCAGAAAAATCAAATCCCTGTGGTTGCCGTCGCCAGCCACGACACTGCCAGTGCGGTGATCGCGTCACCGCTGGCCGATCAAAACAGCGCGTATCTCTCTTCAGGCACCTGGTCACTGATGGGGTTTGAGAGCAGAACACCGTATACCAACAATACGGCGCTGGCAGCCAATATCACTAACGAAGGCGGTGCGGAAGGACGCTACCGCGTGCTGAAAAATATCATGGGGCTGTGGCTGCTCCAGCGCGTGTTAAAAGAACGGAACATCACCGACCTGACGGCGCTTATCGCCCAAACGCAAGCCTTACCGGCCTGCCGTTCCCTGATAAACCCTAACGACGACCGCTTTATCAATCCTGACGATATGTGCGCGGAAATTCAGGCGGCATGCCGCGAAGCAGGCCAGGCCGTTCCCACGCAAGACGCTGAACTGGCTCGCTGCATTTTCGACAGCCTGGCATTGCTGTACGCCGACGTCCTGCAGGAACTGGCGGACCTTCGGGGTGAGGCATTCAGCCAATTACATATTGTCGGTGGCGGCTGCCAGAACGCGTTACTCAACCAACTTTGCGCTGATGCTTGCGGTATCCGCGTCATGTCCGGGCCAATTGAAGCCTCTACCCTCGGCAATATTGGCGTTCAACTGATGACGCTGGACGAGCTGAACAACGTCGATGATTTCCGCCAGCTAGTGATAGCCAACTATGACCTGACGACCTTCATTCCAAATCCTGAAAGTGAAATTGCCCGCTACCAGGCGCAGTTTCAATCAATACGACAGACAAAGGAGCTTTGCGCATGACCACTCAACTTGAACAAGCCTGGGAACTGGCAAAACTACGTTTTGCAGCGGTAGGTATCGATGTCGAAGAGGCATTACGCCAGCTCGATCGCCTGCCAGTCTCTATGCACTGCTGGCAGGGCGATGATGTCGCTGGATTCGAAAACCCGGAAGGTTCGCTCACGGGCGGTATTCAGGCTACCGGCAACTATCCGGGCAAAGCGCGTAATGCCGTCGAACTACGTGCCGATCTGGAGCAGGCGCTGAGCCTGATCCCTGGTCCAAAACGTCTGAACCTGCATGCTATCTATCTGGAATCCGATACGCCAGTTGCCCGTGACCAAATCAAACCCGAACACTTTAAAAACTGGGTTGAATGGGCGAAAGCAAACCAGTTAGGCCTGGACTTCAACCCATCCTGTTTCTCTCACCCGCTGAGTGCCGACGGCTTCACGCTGGCACATGCTGACGACAGCATCCGTCAGTTCTGGATTGACCACTGCAAAGCCAGCCGCCGCATTTCGGCCTATTTCGGCGAGCAATTGGGAACACCATCGGTGATGAACATCTGGATCCCGGATGGCATGAAAGACATTACCGTCGACCGTTTGGCTCCGCGTCAGCGCCTGCTGGAAGCGCTGGATGATGTCATCAGCGAAAAACTCGATCCGGCGCATCACATCGATGCCGTGGAGAGCAAACTGTTTGGCATCGGCGCAGAAAGCTACACCGTCGGCTCCAACGAGTTCTACATGGGCTATGCCACCAGCCGCCAGACTGCGCTGTGCCTGGATGCGGGTCACTTCCACCCGACTGAAGTCATTTCCGACAAGATCTCCGCTGCCATGCTGTACGTACCTCGCCTGCTGCTGCACGTCAGCCGTCCGGTCCGTTGGGACAGCGACCACGTGGTGTTGCTGGATGATGAAACCCAGGCGATTGCCAGCGAGATCGTCCGCCACAACCTGTTCGACCGTGTACACATCGGTCTCGACTTCTTCGATGCCTCAATCAACCGCATCGCGGCCTGGGTTATTGGCACCCGCAATATGAAAAAAGCCCTGTTGCGTGCGCTGTTAGAGCCGACTGAACAGCTTCGTCAGCTCGAAGCCAGTGGTGACTACACCGCACGTCTGGCCCTGCTGGAAGAGCAGAAATCTCTGCCGTGGCAGGCGGTCTGGGAGATGTATTGCCAGCGTCATGACGCTCCGGCAGGCAGCCAGTGGCTGGACAGTGTCCGCGCCTATGAAAAAGAGATTCTGAGTAAACGTAAATAACCCTGATTGCCGGATGGCGCTGCGCTGATCCGGCCTACGGAAACGACATACATCGTAGGCCCGATAAGGCGTAATCCGCCATTGGGCAACAAAACAGACAGGAACACCAAACATGCAGAACATAACCACATCCTGGTTCGTTCAGGGAATGATCAAAGCCACTTCTGATGCCTGGCTGAAAGGCTGGGATGAGCGCAACGGAGGCAACCTGACGCTGCGCCTGGATGAAGCGGATATTGCGCCCTTTACCGCCGATTTCCACAAAGAACCACGTTATATCGCGCTGAGTCAACCGATGCCGCTGCTGGCGAACACGCCTTTTATCGTCACCGGCTCCGGCAAATTCTTCCGCAACGTCCAGCTCGATCCGGCAGCAAATTTGGGCGTAGTGAAAATCGACAGCGACGGTGCGGGCTATCACATTCTTTGGGGGCTGACCCACGAAGCCGTTCCAACTTCCGAACTGCCAGCTCACTTTCTTTCCCACTGTGAGCGCATTAAAGCCACCCACGGTAAAGACCGGGTGATCATGCACTGCCACGCGACCAACCTGATTGCCCTGACCTACGTGCTGGAAAACACCACCGCGCTGATCACCCGCAAACTGTGGGAAGGCAGCACCGAGTGCCTGGTAGTGTTCCCGGATGGCGTCGGCATTCTGCCGTGGATGGTGCCTGGCACCGATGAAATCGGGCAGGCCACCGCGCAGGAAATGCAAAAGCACTCACTGGTACTGTGGCCGTTCCACGGCGTGTTCGGCAGCGGCCCTACACTCGACGAAGCGTTCGGTTTGATAGATACCGCAGAGAAATCTGCTGAAGTTTTAGTCAAAATTTATTCGATGGGCGGTATGAAGCAAACCATCACGCGTGAAGAGCTGATTGCTCTCGGCAAACGTTTCGGCGTCACCCCGCTTGCCAGCGCATTAGAGCTGTACTGATACCTCCCACCGTAGGCCTGATAAGGCGCGCCAGCGTCGTCATCAGGTAATAACACAATGCCGGATGGCAGTTCGCTTTATCCGGCCTACAGGACATTACTTTTAAGGAGAATATTCATGAGCTTTATGTTGGCACTTCCTAAAATCAGTCTTCACGGCGCAGGGGCAATTGGCGACATGGTTAATCTGGTCGCTAACAAGCAATGGGGTAAAGCGCTGATCGTTACCGATGGTCAACTGGTCAAGCTGGGCCTGCTGGATAGCCTGTTTGCCGCGCTTGATACGCATAAAATGTCGTATCACTTATTCGACGAGGTGTTCCCTAACCCAACAGAAGAACTGGTGCAGAAAGGCTTTGCGGCGTATCAGGACGCACAGTGTGATTACATTATCGCTTTCGGCGGCGGCAGCCCAATCGATACCGCCAAAGCGGTGAAAATTCTGACCGCAAACCCTGGTCCGTCTACCGCGTATTCCGGGGTGGGCAAAGTGAAAAATGCGGGCGTACCGCTGGTCGCAATTAACACCACCGCAGGCACAGCGGCAGAAATGACCAGTAATGCGGTGATCATCGATTCCGCGCGCAAGGTCAAAGAGGTCATTATCGATCCGAACATTATTCCTGATATCGCCGTGGATGACGCCAGCGTCATGCTGGAAATTCCGGCCTCTGTCACCGCGGCCACCGGTATGGACGCCCTGACTCATGCGATTGAAGCCTATGTTTCCATCGGCGCGCATCCACTGACCGACGCCAACGCGCTGGAAGCCATTCGCCTGATCAACCTGTGGCTGCCAAAAGCGGTTGACGATGGTCATAACCTCGAAGCGCGTGAACAAATGGCGTTTGGCCAGTACCTGGCGGGCATGGCGTTCAACAGCGCCGGCCTCGGGCTGGTGCATGCGCTGGCACATCAGCCGGGCGCAACGCATAACCTGCCGCACGGCGTTTGCAACGCCATCCTGCTGCCCGTTATCGAAAACTTTAACCGCCCGAACGCCGTGGCTCGCTTTGCTCGCGTAGCGCAGGCAATGGGTGTCGATACCCGAGGGATGAGCGATGAGACCGCAAGCATGGAAGCCATCAACGCTATCCGCGCGTTAAGCAAACGTGTCGGTATTCCTGCTGGGTTTAGTTCGCTTGGCGTCACCAAAGAGGATATCGAAGGCTGGCTGGACAAAGCACTGGCCGATCCGTGTGCACCATGTAATCCGCGCACCGCCAGCCGCGACGAAGTCCGCGAGCTGTATCTGGAGGCGTTATGATCCGCAAAGCCTTTGTGATGCAGGTGAATACTGATGCACATGAAGAGTATCAGCGTCGTCATAATCCCATCTGGCCGGAACTGGAAGCCGTACTGAAAGCCCACGGCGCACATCACTATGCCATTTATCTCGACCAGGAACGCAATTTACTGTTCGCCACCGTTGAGATTGAGTCCGAAGAGCGCTGGAATGCGGTAGCCAGTACCGACGTTTGTCAGCGCTGGTGGAAGCATATGCGTGACGTAATGCCTGCCAATCCGGACAACAGCCCGGTAAGTGCAGAGCTAAAAGAAGTGTTTTACCTGGAGTGATGTGTACATCGGATGGTGCTTGCGCTTGACCGGCCTACGGCGAATACAGTCCACAGGCCGGATAAGGGTGCAAGCACCATCATCCGGCACAACGTCATTTTGAGATCAGTTCTGCTCTGCCACCAGAATTGCCTGCGTGTCAGGCTCCAGCGCTTTAAAGATATGTTCCTGATCAGCGGGGTAACAAATGTAGTCCCCTTCTGCCAACTCCTCGGGGGCTTCGGTCAGTCCCACCAGCGCCTTGCCCTGCGTCACAATAATGTGCTCGACCGATCCCGGCGGATGCGGGTGAGAAATACGATCTGCTCCCGGTTGTGTCAGCAGCAAATAGATATCCCTTCTTGCACCCGGTGGACAGGCTGCCAGTAAAATCGCCTGATAATGAGCCTGCTCAGCTACCACTTTTGTCCCTTCGCCGCGACGTATCACCTGGGTTTTTTGCTCCAAAGGCTCCAGCAGCCGTGCGAAGGGAATATCCAGCGCCACACACAGCGACCACAGCGTTTCCAGGCTAGGATTTCCATTGCCCGCTTCCAGTTGCGAAAGCGTGGATTTTGCAATCCCCGCGCGTCGAGCAATCTCTGCCAGTGACAGACCGGTACGCTGACGTTCGCGCACCAGGCTTTTCGCAATCATACTGATGGGTTGGGTCATACATGACTCCATGTTTTTTATATCGAACGAATCGTTCGACTTGTAAAGCAAATCTGTTACGTTCATTATAATGGAAATTCGTTCGATATAGCCAAAACAGTATGAAACATTATTTTTCCAGTCTTAAAGGCGACACGATAAAAGCGATACTTTTAGTGTGTCTGGCGGTCGGTGTGGTGGGGATGTCTTACGGCTCACTGGCAATGGCTTACGGATTTCCACTTTGGGTACCGTTTGTACTCTCCATTACTGTGCTGGCTGGCGCATCCGAATTTATGTTTATCGGCATTGTCGCCAGCGGGGGTAACCCGCTGGCCGCAGCGGCAGCCGGGCTGCTGGTTAACGCCCGTCACGTCCCGTTTGGCGTTACGGTGCGCGACCTGGTTGGAACACGTGCCGCCAGTTTCCTCGGCTGCCATATCATGAACGATGAAAGCGTGGTGTTTGGCCTGTCGCAAAAAACACCGGAGCAGCGTAAAGCGGCCTACTGGCTGTGCGGTTTGGGCGTCGCCATTATCTGGCCATTGGGCACGCTGCTTGGGGCGATGGTTGGCAAGCTATTGCCAGCACCAGAAACCATCGGTCTGGACGCCGTATTTCCCGCCATTCTGCTGGCCTTAGTTGTTCCGGCATTTAAAAACCGTACCACACTGGTCCGCGCCTGTAGCGGTGCTGCGCTGTCGCTCGTCGCCGTACCTTTTGCCCCGGTGGGACTGCCGGTGTTGCTCTCACTGTTTGGCCTACTGACGAGGAAAAAATAATGGGTAACATGACGCTGTTTATCGTCGGTATCGCTATCCTGTCTCTGGGAACGTATCTAATGCGTTTAGGGGGAGCAAAACTGGGTAGCCGCCTGGCGTTCTCCGAGCGTTCCCAGGCGCTGCTTTCAGATGCTGCAACGGTATTACTGTTCTCCGTCGCACTGGCAACCACCTTTTATGAAGGCGAACATTTTGCCGGTATGGCGCGCCTGCTGGGTGTTGGCTTCGCCGTATTTCTCGCCTGGCGTAAGATGCCACTAATTGTGGTGATTATTGCCGCGGCGGTCGTGACAGCACTGTTGAGAATGGCAGGAATAAATTGATTCCCCCTTTAACCTGATGACGACAAATTCATCAGGTTAATTTTCCATATGATTATGTGTAGCACCCCGCAAAAACAGTACCCGACTCAGCGGTGTATTGTCACATTTCCCCGACATATTGCCGCTCATCTCTTCACCGTCCCACCGTTAAAATCAAATCAAACAGGTTTTAATGGAGTCTTACCATGGCAGCCCTCACCGCAAACTGTCTTGATCTGAATATTCAGGGCAATAGCGTTTATTCCATTCTAAAGCAGTTCGCAAATATGGCATTTAAGAACGGCTATATCACCGATCGCCCCCTGTTCCTGCAAACGCTGCTGCTACGAGAAAAATTGCATTCCACCGGATTTGGATCGGGTATCGCTGTTCCCCACGGCAAAAGCACCTGCGTGAAGCAGCCCTTCGTTCTGTTTGCGCGTAAATCCGAAAGCGTGGACTGGAAAGCCAGCGACAGTGAGGACGTCAACTGCTGGATATGCCTCGGTGTACCGCAAACCGGCGAAGACTCTCAGGTCCAAATCATCGGCACCCTGTGCCGAAAAATTATCCATCAGGATTTTATCAACCAACTGAAACAGGGCAACGCTGAACAGGTTCTTGCCTTGCTAAATCAGACCTTAACTTCATAAGGAAGCGGCTATGGAGTCATCCTTACGTTTAGTGGCGATCACCAACTGTCCTGCGGGAATCGCCCACACCTACATGGTGGCAGAAGCGCTGGAACAGAAAGCGCAGTCACTTGGCCATACGATTAAAGTCGAAACTCAAGGCTCAAGCGGCGTCGAAAACCGCCTGACCAGCGAAGAAATAGCCGCTGCGGACTACGTGATTCTGGCAACGGGACGCGGATTAAGCGCCGAAGATCGGGTTCGGTTCTCCGGGAAGAAAGTGTATGAGATCGCTATTTCCCAGGCGCTGAAAAATATCGATCAGATATTCACGCAACTTCCTTCACATTCGCAGCTGTTTACAACAGATAGCGGCATGAAATTAGGTAAACAGGATGTTCAGCAAGGCAGTGTGATGAGTCATCTGATGGCGGGAGTTTCCGCCGCGCTGCCGTTTGTTATTGGCGGCGGTATTCTGGTTGCGCTCGCCAATATGCTGGTGCAGCTCGGTTTACCGTATACCGATATGTCGAAAGGTGCGCCGTCGTTTACCTGGGTAGTCGAGTCTATCGGCTATCTCGGCTTCACCTTTATGATCCCGATTATGGGCGCATACATCGCATGGTCGATTGCTGATAAACCCGCTTTCGCTCCGGCATTTCTGGTTTGCTATCTGGCGAACGATAAAGGATTGCTGGGCACCCAGTCTGGTGCGGGTTTTCTCGGCGCGGTGGTGCTGGGACTGGCGGTCGGCTATTTCGTGCTGTGGTTTCGCAAAGTACGCCTCGGCAAAGCGCTCCAGCCGCTGCTCGGCTCAATGTTGATCCCATTCGTGACTCTGCTGGTGTTTGGGGTATTGACCTGGTATGTCATTGGCCCGGTGATGTCCGACATCATGAGCGGATTACTGCACTTCCTGAACACTATTCCCCCATCAATGAAAATGGGTGCAGCCTTTCTTGTCGGAGCGATGCTGGCATTCGACATGGGCGGACCAATCAACAAAACTGCATGGTTCTTCTGCTTCTCACTCCTGGAAAAACAGATCTACGACTGGTACGCCATCGTCGGTGTAGTGGCACTGATGCCCCCCGTCGCAGCGGGTATCGCTACATATCTGGCGCCTAAACTGTTTACTCAACAGGAGAAGGCCGCCGCCAGTAGTGCGATTGTGGTAGGCGCAACGGTTGCGACTGAACCCGCAATCCCTTACGCGCTGGCCGCACCGTTACCGATGATCACTGCCAATACGCTCTCTGGCGGTATTACTGGCATGCTGGTAATCGCCTTCGGAATCAAACGGCTGGCGCCGGGATTAGGTATCTTTGATCCGCTGATCGGCCTGATGTCGCCGGTTGGGTCGTTTTATCTGGTGCTGGCAATCGGTCTGGCACTGAACATTGCGTTAATCATCATCCTTAAAGGACTGTGGCTCAAACGGAAAGCTAAGGCCGCGCAGCAGGAGCTTGCACATGAACAATGAATTACTTCAGCAGTTATGCGAGGCCAGTGCCGTCAGCGGCGATGAGCAGGAAGTGCGCACCATCCTCATCAATTCGCTAGAGTCCTGCGTGGATGAAATTACCTTTGACGGTCTGGGTAGTTTTGTCGCCCGCAAAGGACATCGGGGACCGAAAGTTGCAATCGTCGGCCATATGGATGAAGTCGGTTTTATGGTGACGCATATCGACGCTAGCGGTTTTCTGCGTTTTACCACTATTGGTGGCTGGTGGAACCAGTCGATGCTCAACCATCGGGTAACCATTCGCACCCGCGAAGGATGTAAAATTCCTGGCCTCATTGGCTCCGTAGCGCCCCATGCTTTAACGGAAAAGCAGAAACAACAACCACTGAACTTTGACGAAATGTTCATTGATATTGGTGCGAAAAGTCGTGAGCAGGTGGAAAAACAGGGCATCGCCGTCGGTGATTTCATCAGCCCGGAGGCGAATTTCGCTCGTTGGGGTGAAGATAAAATAGTGGGTAAAGCGCTGGATAATCGCGTCGGTTGCGCTCTGATGGCGGAGCTGTTGCAGACGGTGGATAACCCTGAAATTACCCTGTACGGCGTCGGCAGCGTGGAGGAAGAAGTTGGGCTGCGCGGAGCGCAAACCTCAGCCGAGCACATTAAACCTGACGTGGTGATCGTGCTCGATACCGCCGTCGCGGGCGACGTGCCGGGAATCGACAGCATCAAATACCCGCTGAAACTGGGTGATGGGCCAGGCCTGATGCTGTTTGATAAACGCTATTTTCCTAACCAGAAGTTGGTCGCCGCGTTAAAAGAGAGCGCGGAAAGCAGTGGTGCCCCGTTGCAATTTTGCACCATGAAAACCGGCGCAACGGACGGCGGTCGCTACAACGTGATGGGCGGCGGTCGCCCCGTCGCGGCATTGTGCCTGCCCACCCGCTATCTGCACGCCAACAGCGGCATGATTTCTGCAACAGACTATGACGCCCTGTTTACGCTGGTGCGAGAACTGTTGTGTTCACTGACTGCAGAGAAGGTCGAAGAGTTTACCCACTTTCGCCAGGATATCGATACACGAACTCGTTCGGGTTACATCAAAGCGGCAAATGAATGAATCCACAGGAGCGTACAGGTAGTACGTAACCGGGGTGAATGAATACGGCCAACGCAGAAGCAGCCTGAAAGAGGAAATGTATATGTTGAACGACCGCCAGTTAAAGATCGTGGACATTCTGGAACAGCAGGCCAGCCCGCTTAGCGAGCTGGCACGACAAACTGGCGTTTCGGGCAGAACCATCCTGCGTGATATTGATTACCTTAATTTCACTCTGAGCGGCAAAGCGCGTATCCAGCCAGGTGGCAGCGCGGGATATCAGTTGGATATTGTTGACAGACGTAGCTACTTCCAGCTTCTGCAACGACATGATAATGATGACCGGTTGCTGGCGTTTCTATTACTGAACACCTTCACGACCCGCCTGCAGCTGGCGTCTGCGTTAAACTTACCCGAGACCTGGGTGGCCGACAGATTACCGCGCCTGAAGCAACGCTATGAGCGCACATTTAGCATTTCCAGCCGCCCGGGCGTGGGGCACTTCATTGATGAGCCGGAAGAAAAACGTATTATTCTGCTGGCGAACTTGTTCAAAAAAGACATGTTCCTGATCCCGCTACCAGGCCTCACACATGACAATATTGAACGGCTCAACGTTGCATGTGAAGGCCTCGATGAACTCCCCCTGATATCAGGTGAATACCTCGCCAGCCTGGTACTGGCGGTCTATGCCTTGCGCAATCAGCTCACCGCCTGCTGGCCCGAATGTCGGCATACGTCGCTGAAAAATACCGTGGAACAGAGTGGGATCTACCTGGGAGATAACGCATTCAGAACGCTGAGTGGGTTGCTGGAAATGCAGCAACAGCAAGCCGCGGCGATAACCCCCGGTGCTATAATTTCAGTGCTACAAAAGTTACCGGGCACCACCTCACTCAACATTATCGATAGCCAGTTGGTTGATAACATCACCGGACACTTACTGAGATGTGTTGCAGCACCTGTCTGGATACCTGAACATCGCCAGAGCAGCATGAACAATCTAAAAGCAGTCTGGCCAGCCGCCTTCGATATGAGTTTGCGTTTTATTGCCCTGTTGCGTGAGCAGTTAAATACTCCACTTTTTGATAGTGATCTGACCGGGCTGTATTTTGCCTGCGCACTGGAACGGCATCAAAATGAGCGTCAGCCCATTATGTTGTTATCTGACCAAAATGCGATTGCCACGATTAACCAGCAAGCCATTGAACGGGATGTATTAAATTGCCGGGTAATCATTGCGCGTACGCCTGGCGAACTGAATGCAATTTTCCAGGAAGTAAAACCGTTACTGATCATCAATAACAGCCATTATTTACTTGATGATTCAGTAAAAAATGTCATCACCATTAAAAGCATCATTACCTCGGCAGGAACAGAGCAGATCAAAAACTTTCTTGCCACGGCCTTTATTCGCCAGCAGCCGGAGCGTTTTTTTTCAGCGGCGGGTAGCTTTCATTATCCGAATACACCGGACGAAAGCTGGCGGAGCATTATTGTGAAAATTTGCGCACAGCTCGTGACGCAAGAACATATGACTGATGATGAAGCGCGGCATATCTGCGCTCGTGAGAGCGAAGGTGAAAATCTGATTGTCAACCGGCTGGCGATCCCCCATTGCTGGAGTGAGCAGGAACGCCGCTTTCGCGGTTTTTTTATTACTCTTACCCATTCGGTGCAGGTTAACAACGAACCGGTCAGCCATGTCCTTATCGCATGTGCCGCCGCCGACGCACGGCATGAATTAAAAATCTTCAGTTATCTGGCCAGCGTGCTGTACCGCCATCCAGCCGAAGACATTATCGAATTAACTGGCTATGAAGCATTTATCTCGCTACTAAAAGAGTAACCACAGAAATGAAAAAAGCGCCCTGAGGCGCTCTTTCAACAATGGTCTGCAATATTATTTCAGCAGTTCAGCGGTCATATGCACGCGGTTACCGGTGTATGCCTGAGTAATTTTATAATCGCTGGCACCTGCACGTTCAGCTTGTGCAGCGATTTTTGCTTCAGCGCTGTCCAGTGTAGAACCGGTTGCAGTAACTGATTGAGCAGCGAAAGAACCGAATGAAGTAGCGAGAGCGATAACTGCGACAAAAGTTTTGATGCTTTTCATGATATAAACCCTTTAACTTAGTTGTTTGAATAAGGCACCGTGCCTTGATGTGATAAATAATAGCCCTCACATCACACAACTAAAAGCGGAAGGATTTGCCAGTCTTGTTCAATTTTTTTGAATTTATATCATTCAGCAATAAGACGCTGTGGGTGCGTATAAATTGTCGCCCTACCCGGTTTGCAAAAACCCACCAGCGTCAGGTTACAACGTTCGGCAACTTCAACGGCGAGCGTCGTAGCCGCAGAAACAGCGAACAGGATCTCAACACCACACATCGCTGACTTCTGCACCATCTCATAGCTGGCACGACTGGAAACTAATACCGCCCCCTGCTGCCAACTTTCCCCTTCGATTGCGCGCCGCCCCAGTAATTTATCCAGTGCAACATGGCGGCCAACATCTTCATGCCCGCCCGCCAGAATCCCCGACGGCTGTACCCAGGCCGCCGCATGCGTGCAGCCAGTACGTTGACCTACGGGCTGGAAATCATTCAGATGCGTTAATGCGCGATCGAGGTCCGCCAGATCAAATGTCTGCGTAAACGGCAGAGGCTGGACCGGCTTACCAATGTCATTGAGTTGTTCCACGCCGCAAACGCCGCAGCCAGTGCGACCTGCCAGTGCGCGACGACGCTCCTTCAACCCCATAAAACGGCGGCTGGAGAGTTCAACCTGCACCTCAAGTCCGTTACAGGAAGGAACCACTTCCATCCCGAAGATATCCTGTGGGCTCTCAATAATGCCTTCAGAAAGCGAAAAGCCCAGCGCGAAATGCTCAAGATCTTTCGGTGATGCCATCATCACCACGTGTGAAATCCCGTTGTAAACCAGCGCAACAGGCACTTCTTCAGCCACCTCATCCGGCTGAGGATGTTGCAAATCCTCACGTTTCCAGAGGGTCAACTGACGTGATCCCGTAACAGTCGTCACATTTTGGTTGTTTTCTTGAATAATCTTATTCACTTTCTTTTAACCATATTGGAACACACATACCAACATTGTGGTATTCTTTACAAACCCCTCCTGGACGGAGGGAAATTCACCCAATTCTGGACCTTTGCGGTCCCGTCCGCAAAGAAAAATAACAACCACTTCCCTCGCGTTCGCGTTACAAAAAACGAAGGGAACGTGACAATGTCGAAACAAGGAGCGAACCATGCAGGTCAGCAGAAGGCAGTTCTTTAAGATCTGCGCTGGCGGTATGGCAGGCACCACGGCAGCGGCACTGGGCTTTGCACCCGGCGTAGCGCTAGCGGAAACACGGCAATATAAATTGCTGCGCACCCGCGAAACCCGTAACACCTGCACTTACTGTTCCGTTGGCTGTGGACTGTTAATGTACAGTCTCGGTGACGGAGCAAAAAACGCCAAAGCATCCATCTTCCATATCGAGGGTGATCCGGACCATCCGGTCAACCGTGGTGCGCTTTGCCCTAAAGGGGCCGGTCTGGTGGATTTTATCCATTCCGAAAGCCGCCTCAAATTCCCGGAATACCGCGCGCCTGGCTCCGATAAATGGCAACAAATCAGTTGGGATGAGGCATTTGACCGCATCGCTAAACTGATGAAAGAAGACCGCGACGCAAACTACGTTGCGCAGAACGCCGAAGGCGTTACCGTTAACCGCTGGCTTTCAACCGGGATGCTGTGTGCTTCCGCTTCCAGTAATGAAACCGGCTACTTAACGCAAAAATTCTCTCGCGCGCTCGGTATGCTCGCGGTCGACAACCAGGCGCGTGTCTGACACGGACCAACGGTAGCAAGTCTTGCTCCAACATTTGGTCGCGGTGCGATGACCAACCACTGGGTCGACATCAAAAATGCCAACCTTATCGTGGTGATGGGCGGTAACGCCGCTGAAGCTCACCCGGTCGGATTCCGCTGGGCGATGGAAGCCAAAATTCACAACGGCGCGAAGCTGATTGTGATTGATCCGCGCTTTACGCGAACTGCTGCGGTGGCTGATTTTTATGCCCCAATTCGTTCTGGTACTGACATTGCATTCCTGTCAGGCGTTTTGCTGTACCTGCTGAATAACGAAAAATTTAACCGCGAATACACCGAGGCCTATACCAACGCCAGCCTGATCGTGCGTGAAGATTATGGCTTCGAAGATGGCCTGTTCACCGGCTATGACGCGGATAAACGCAAGTATGATAAAACCAGTTGGAACTACGAGCTGGATGAAAAAGGCTTCGCCAAACGCGATGTCACCCTGCAACATCCGCGCTGTGTCTGGAACCTGCTGAAAACACACGTTTCCCGCTACACGCCGGACGTCGTAGAAAACATCTGCGGTACGCCGAAAGCCGACTTCCTGAAAGTCTGCGAATATATCGCTGAAACCAGCGTGAAAGATAAAACCGCCTCGTTCCTGTACGCGCTGGGCTGGACACAACACTCCGTTGGTGCGCAGAACATTCGTACCATGGCGATGATCCAGTTGCTGCTTGGCAATATGGGTATGGCTGGCGGCGGTGTTAACGCCCTGCGTGGTCACTCCAACATTCAGGGGCTGACTGACTTAGGTTTGCTGTCACAAAGCCTGCCAGGCTATATGACGCTGCCAAGCGAAAAACAAACCGACCTGCAAACCTACCTTGCTGCTAACACACCAAAACCGTTGCTGGAAGGTCAGGTAAACTACTGGGGCAACTACCCGAAATTCTTCGTTTCGATGATGAAGGCCTTCTTTGGCGATAAAGCGACAGCGGAAAATAGCTGGGGCTTCGATTGGCTGCCGAAGTGGGACAAAGGGTATGACGTTCTGCAGTACTTCGAGATGATGAACCAGGGCAAAGTGAATGGCTACATCTGCCAGGGCTTCAACCCGGTTGCCTCATTCCCTAACAAAAACAAGGTAGTGGCTTCACTGTCAAAACTGAAGTTCCTGGTAACTATCGATCCGCTCAACACCGAAACGTCCACCTTCTGGCAAAACCACGGTGAGTCGAACGATGTTGATCCCTCGAAAATCCAGACTGAAGTTTTCCGCCTGCCGTCCACCTGCTTCGCGGAAGAAAACGGTTCTATCGTTAACTCTGGTCGCTGGCTGCAATGGCACTGGAAAGGTGCGGATGCCCCAGGGATTGCCGCCACTGACGGTGAAATCCTCGCCGGTATCTTCCTGCGTCTGCGTAAAATGTACGCCGAACAGGGCGGCGCAAACCCGGAACAGGTGCTGAGTATGACCTGGAACTACTCCACACCACATGAACCGGCTTCGGAAGAAGTGGCGATGGAGAGTAACGGTAAAGCGTTGGCCGACATCACCGATCCGGCTACCGGCGCGGTTATCGTCAAGAAAGGCCAACAGCTTAGCTCGTTTGCCCAGTTGCGCGATGACGGTACGACCTCCAGCGGTTGCTGGATTTTCGCCGGAAGCTGGACGCCGGAAGGCAACCAGATGGCGCGTCGCGATAACGCCGACCCGTCGGGCCTTGGCAATACGCTGGGCTGGGCATGGGCATGGCCGCTCAACCGGCGCATTCTGTATAACCGTGCCTCCGCTGACCCACAGGGTAACCCGTGGGATCCGAAGCGCCAGATCCTGAAATGGGATGGGGCGAAATGGAGCGGGATGGATATTCCGGACTACAGCGCCGCCGCACCTGGCAGCAATGTCGGACCGTTTATCATGCAGCCCGAAGGTATGGGACGTCTGTTTGCTATCGATAAAATGGCAGAAGGCCCATTCCCGGAACACTACGAGCCGTTTGAAACCCCACTGGGGACTAACCCGCTGCACCCGAACGTTATCTCTAACCCTGCCGCCCGTATCTTTAAAGGCGACGAAGAAGCACTGGGGAAAGCAGATAAGTTCCCGTACGTCGGGACAACGTATCGCCTGACCGAGCACTTCCACTACTGGACCAAACATGCGCTGCTGAACGCCATCGCCCAGCCAGAACAGTTTGTAGAAATTGGTGAGAAGCTGGCGAATAAGCTCGGTATATCCCACGGCGATACTGTCAAAGTCTCCTCTAACCGCGGCTACATTAAAGCCAAAGCAGTGGTGACAAAACGCATTCGCACGCTGAAGGCAAACGGTCAGGATATCGACACTATCGGTATTCCTATTCACTGGGGCTACGAAGGCGTGGCGAAAAAAGGCTTTATCGCTAATACGTTAACGCCATTCGTCGGTGATGCGAACACGCAGACACCGGAATTTAAGTCCTTCCTCGTGAACGTGGAAAAGGTGTAACGGAGACGACCTATGGCTTATCAATCGCAAGACATCATTCGTCGTTCCGCCACTAACGGTTTCACGCCCGCGCCTCAGGCGCGGGACCATCAGGAAGAGGTGGCAAAGCTTATCGACGTCACCACCTGCATCGGCTGTAAAGCATGTCAGGTGGCGTGTTCGGAATGGAACGATATCCGTGATGAAGTGGGTAACAACGTTGGGGTATATGACAACCCGGCTGATTTAACCGCCAAATCCTGGACGGTGATGCGTTTCTCGGAAGTGGAACAAGACGACAAACTCGAATGGCTTATCCGTAAGGATGGCTGTATGCACTGCGCCGATCCGGGCTGCCTGAAGGCATGTCCGGCTGAAGGCGCAATCATTCAGTATGCCAACGGTATCGTCGACTTCCAGTCCGAGCAGTGTATTGGCTGCGGTTACTGCATCGCGGGCTGCCCGTTCGACGTGCCACGACTCAACCCGGACGATAACCGCGTCTATAAATGTACGCTGTGCGTTGACCGTGTCGTGGTCGGGCAAGAACCGGCCTGCGTGAAAACCTGCCCAACCGGCGCGATTCATTTCGGTACCAAAGAGTCGATGAAAACGCTGGCAGGCGAGCGCGTGGCGGAGCTGAAAACTCGTGGTTACGACAATGCGGGTCTGTACGATCCAGCGGGTGTTGGCGGTACGCACGTAATGTATGTATTGCACCACGCCGACAAGCCGAATCTGTATCACGGCCTGCCGGAGAACCCGGAAATCAGCGCCACCGTGAAGTTCTGGAAAGGCATCTGGAAACCCCTCGCAGCCGTCGGCTTTGCAGCGACATTTGCGGCCAGTATCTTCCATTACGTCGGTGTCGGTCCGAACCGTGCGGAAGAGGAAGAAGACAATCTGCATGAAGAAAAAGACGAGGTGCGCAAATGAAACGACGTGACACCATCGTGCGCTACACGGCGCCGGAACGCATCAACCACTGGATCACCGCCTTCTGTTTCATCCTGGCGGCAGTGAGCGGGATGGGCTTTCTCTTCCCGTCTTTTAACTGGCTGATGCAAATTATGGGCACTCCACAACTGGCGCGAATTCTGCACCCGTTTGTCGGTGTGATCATGTTTGCCTCGTTTATCATCATGTTTTTCCGTTACTGGCACCACAATCTAATCAATCGGGATGATATCTTTTGGGCGAAGAATATTCGTAAGATCGTCGTCAACGAGGAAGTAGGTGACACGGGACGTTATAACTTCGGCCAGAAATGCGTATTCTGGGCGGCGATTATCTTCCTGGTCCTGTTGCTGGTGAGTGGAGTGGTCATCTGGCGTCCATATTTTGCGCCTGCTTTCTCAATCCCGGTGATCCGATTCGCGTTAATGCTGCATTCATTTGCCGCAGTAGCGTTAATTGTGGTTATCATGGTGCACATTTACGCCGCCCTTTGGGTGAAAGGCACCATTACCGCGATGGTGGAAGGATGGGTCACCAGTTCATGGGCGAAGAAACATCACCCACGCTGGTACCGTGAAGTCCGCCAGAAACAGGAAAAGTCATCTGAATGAGTATTCGCATAATCCCGCAAGATGAGCTGGAGAAGAGCGATAAACGCACGGCGGATATGATTCCGCCGTTATTATTCCCCAGGCTCAAAAATTTGTATAACCGCCGTGCTGAACGTCTGCGCGAGCTGGCTGAAAACAACCCGCTGGGTGATTACCTGCGCTTTGCCGCGCTGATCGCCCATGCACAGGAAGTGGTGCTGTACGACCATCCGCTGCAGATAGACCTGACCGCACGCATCAAAGAAGCAAACGATCAGGGCAAGCCGCCGCTGGATATCCACGTCCTTCCACGCGATAAGCACTGGCAAAAGCTGCTGCAATCGTTAATTGCTGAGCTGAAACCGGAAATGAGCGGTCCAGCTTTGGCAGTGATCGAGAATCTGGAAAAAGCCTCAGAGCAAGAGCTGGAACTGATGGCCAGTGCGCTGTTTGCTTCTGATTTTGCGTCTGTCAGCAGCGATAAAGCGCCGTTCATCTGGGCCGCTCTGTCACTCTACTGGGCACAAATGGCAAGCCTGATCCCCGGAAAAGCGCGTGCAGAATACGGTGAGCAACGCCAGTTCTGCCCAGTGTGCGGTTCGATGCCAGTTTCCAGTATGGTGCAAATTGGTACCACTCAGGGGCTGCGCTATCTGCACTGCAACTTGTGTGAAACCGAGTGGCACGTCGTGCGCGTGAAGTGCAGCAACTGCGAGCAAAGCCGTGATTTGAACTACTGGTCACTGGATAACGAGCAGTCAGCTATTAAAGCTGAAAGCTGTGGCGACTGCGGAACTTACCTGAAGATTTTATATCAGGAAAAAGACCCTAAAGTAGAAGCTGTTGCCGACGACCTCGCCTCACTGATGCTGGACGCGCACATGGAACAAGAGGGTTTTGCCCGCAGTTCCATCAACCCGTTCCTGTTTCCGGGAGAGGGAGAGTAAATTCTCTGTTGTACCGGGCGGCGTAAGTCGCCCAAGTTACCATTCGTATGGCGTCGTCACGCCCGGTATTCCGGCAAAGTCCCTGGTGTTACGCGTGACCAGTTCAAGGCGATGAACCTGCGCTGTCGCCAGAATAATGGCATCCGGAAGTTTCATCCCATACTCCTGGCGCAAAGCAACACTTCGCTCGGCAATTTCCTGCGATACACCGATAACATTAAATGCGCTCATCGCAACGCGCGTGCGGTGCTCCTGATTGTACTTTTTGGCACCAACCATCACTTCCATCCAGGTAATAAGGCTAATCGCATTCTGCGGCGGCCATGCATCTAACGCTTGTTTTGCTTCGCGCCGCCCGCTGAATAAGTCGATTAAAATATTGGTGTCAAAAAGTGCCGATCCATTAGCCATTACCACTCCTCACGCAGTTTGCGCTGGTATTCCACACCGTCTTCTTCACAGCCCTGCCATAAGCCAAGTGCGCTGGAAATCGTGGTTTCTGCCTGCTCCTGTCTTTCCAGATATTGCTCAACCGCCTCTCGCAACAGTTCCGCGCGGGGAAGATTGCGCTGCACTTTGAGATCGTCCAGTCGTTTAATCACTTCATCTGATAAATCGAGTAAAATTCGGCCCATACCAAGTCCAACCATCACGCTCATATATATCTCCAGTATATCACTCAAGATTAAAACACGAGCAATTTATACCCGGTAAATTCTAAAGAGAAGAGCTCTGCGAGTGGTTAATTTACTTTTGCGAGCCGCTTTCCAGAATCACTGTCCAGACAAAATTCTCCATTTTCTTTTGCTAATATCCAGGCTATAACACTGTATATTCACACAGGTTAAAGACAAAAAAATGGCACTGGAAAATGGAATTGCACAGCTGGTTGAAGAGTTTATTGCAGCGGGTCGCCCTTCTTCACGCACACAGAGTATTGATGACCGGAGAGCAGGGTACATCGCCAGTACCGTGCTCGCCGGGGAAACAGAAACCCACGTACAGGTTGAAGATATTGAACTCGATGCCATGACATTTCGCGTCGTTTCGCCGCCCGGCGTCTCGGGTTTACTGCCCTGCGTCATCTATTATCATGGTGGTTGCTTTATCAGCGGTGGATTTACGACACATGATAACCAACTGAGGCAACTTGCCTGGTACAGCGGCTGCCGGGTGATTGCGGTGAAGTACCGCCTTGCGCCAGAACACCCTTTCCCGGCAGCACATGATGATGCCGAAAGAGGGTCTAATATCATCTGGAAGTATGCCGAGAAACTGGGTGTAGACCGCAATAACATCACGCTTACTGGCGATAGCGCGGGCGGGCATCTGGCGCTGGTCACCGCACTACGCCTGAAAGCCAAAAATATCTGGCAACCCGCCAAGCTTATTCTGATTTACCCAATGCTGGATGCAACCGCCAGGTTTGAGAGTTATACCCGTAATGGGCAGGATTACATCATTACTCGCGACACGCTGCTGTCTGGCTATGAGATGTATTTGTCGCATACCGATCCTCTCCACCCTGAGGCCAGCCCATTGTGGCGGGATGATTTCAACGGTTTACCACCCACACACATCATTACTGCTGAATTTGACCCACTACGCGATGAAGGTGAAGCCTTGTATCAACGGTTCCTGGAGCAAGATGTGGAATGCACCTGCCAGCGTTATTTCGGTGTCATCCACGGTTTTTTTCAGCTTGCAGGTATTAGCCATGCGGCACGCAATGCTATACGTGACGTGGCCTGGAGGGTGGGATACCTTCAATGATGCAGTAAAAACTATTTCTTTGTGAAGCCAAAGGTGCAGCGAAGCCGAGCATCACAAGGCGCTCGCAGCACCCTGTAATTTTCCGGCAGACGCGTTCATCGAATAAAAAGGAATCCCTTTCTGATTACTCTTCCTCGTTGCCGCCCTCTTCCAGCGGTCCGAAGGGTTTCGCAGGCAACACGATGTACGTGCCTTCAAATACCACGCCCGCCGTATCATCGCCAAACAGCTCTACCTGCATCTGAACTCGCGCCTTGCGGCCTCTCGCCAGACGGTCGAGGTCTCCACTCAGTGAGCCCAGATCAGCGATGGCAGTGGGTTTCCCGGTGATAGGCCTGCTGTATCGGATATGTGCGTCGGCGAGGATAATTGTCCCGCCCAGATGGCGCTCGCGTAACATCAACCAGATGAGTCCCCAGCCGGTTAATGTCGCCAGTGAAAACAGGCTTCCCGCGAACAAGGTATGGTGAGGATTCTGATTGCCGGTCTCGGGCATCGTCGTAATAAATTTTTGCCCGGTATACTGCTGAATACGCACACCCATCTTCTCACTCAACGGAATATGCTCGTACCAGGCTTGCTGTAACTGCCCACACCAGTCACCACGATGGAGAATATCATCCAGCGTAGCGATGGGTTTAATCATCAAAAAGTGGCGCACTGGCGTGGTCTGCGGCGTGGTAATTTCTCCCTGACTCACAAATCCCAGCTTGGCGAAAAATTCGACTGCGTCTTCACGGGCGCTGCAGGTTACGCGCTTAACGCCTTCCTGACGCGCCACAGACTCGAGGGTCATCGCCATTAGCGTTCCCAGTCCCTTCTCCTGTACTGACGGATCAACCGCCATAAAGCGTATAGAGGCTTCGTTATCCGCATTGATGTACAGACGGCCTACAGCAACTAGATTACCCTCTTCATCCACCACCATCTGGTGATGAGCCATGGCATCCCAGGCATCCCGTTCTGAGCCTTTTGGCTGGTGCAGCGGTTTACGCAGCATCTCCCAGCGGAACTGGTAGTAACGCTCCAGTTCTTCTTCTGTTTGCGGTACTCGAAGGTGATACATAGTTGTATTCTCTCTTGTTACCCGCGACCACGCCGGAAGCTGGTTCATACCTGTAACCAGAACGTCACGGGGCCATCATTAACCAGTGAAACCTGCATATCAGCAGCGAATCGTCCGGTCTGCGTGTTCATTTCCTGCTGACGGCAGCGCTCAACGAAGTACTCGTACAGCGCCTCTGCCCGATCGGGTGCCGCACCCTTTGAAAATCCGGGGCGCATACCGCGTTCGGTATCTGCTGCCAGCGTAAACTGTGATACCACCAGCACACTGCCACCGGCCTGCTGCACGTTCAGATTCATCTTACCTTCGGAATCACTAAAAATTCGATATCCGAGCACGCGTTCACACAGGCGGTTCGCTTTCTGTTCATCATCATCCTTTTCGACACCTAATAAGACCAAAAGTCCTGGGCCGATTTCACCCGTCACCTCGCCCTCCACGGTGACGCTGGCACGGGTTACGCGCTGAATTAATGCAATCATGGTTGCTCTGCTTCTTCTTGTTCTGCGGCTTGTTTAAGTTTGCGGTATTCCCCGAGAGTGACAGTTATTTCCGCGCCTAGCAAGACGATACACCACGTCCAGTACACCCAGACAAATAAAATGGGGATCACCGCCAGGACACCGTAAATAAGCTGATAAGACGGGAACATAGTGATGTAGAGCGCAAATCCTTTTTTCCCGGCTTCGAACAAAACGGCGGCGACAAATGCCCCGATCACCGCATCGCGATTGGGTACGCGCGTCGTGGGTACGATGCTGTAAAGCAGCCAGAATGAGAGCCAGGAGAGCACCAACGGAAAAATGCGCAGTACATCATCAATGACTGAGTTGAGATCGCTGGCCCAGCGAAGTGACAACAGATACGAGCTGATTGCCAGGCTGGCCCCTGCCAACAGCGGACCCAACGTTAAAATCATCCAGTAGACAGCAAAAGAATACACTTTAGGCCGTGTACGCTTGCTACGCCAGATGGTATTCAACGCGCTGTCTATGGCATACATCAGCAATAGCGCCGTCACAATCAGCCCACACGCGCCAACCGCCGTCATTTTGTTTGAGTTTGCGACAAACTGTTCGATATAACGCTGAATGACGTCACCCGTCGCCGGGATAAAATTAGCAAAAATAAAATGCCGTAGCTGGATGCTGACGTCAGAAAACATCGGAAATGCGGCGAAAAGAGCAAAAACAACGGCGATAAGCGGCACTAATGAGAGCAATGAAACGTAGGCAAGATTTCCTGCCAGCGTCGTCATATTGTCCTCATCAATGCGATGCCATAATAGCTTAAGCCAGGCCCATACAGGACGCGTATGATGCCGGGCTTTTTGGTGTACATTTTTTAGCATAACAACTTCGCGAAATAGTCAGGAATGGTCGTTTTATCGACGACCTGGATACTGGTGATCCCTAGCCGGTTAGCCCCTTCAATATTATCGGCGTTGTCATCAAAAAAGACCGCATCCGCAGCGGAAAAACCTTCAGACTGCAGGACATGCTGGTAAATCCGCGCTTCCGGTTTACGCATGCCGAGTTCCTGGGAAAGATAAATATGGTCAGCGGCCTGACGAACTTCAGGATACTCATCCGGCCAAAACGTCGTGTGCAAGCGGTTGGTATTCGAGAGCACGACCACGCGATGCCCTTGCTCACGCAGTTTATGCATAATGTCGATCACTTCAGGTCGTAATGCGACGAAAACAGCCTGCCAGCCATGAGAGAACTGCTCATAACTCAACGGAAGCGCCATGTCATGGCACAGAGCCTCGGCAAAGGCCTCATCCGTTATTTCACCCCGTTCATGCTGGTGAAAAGCATCTCCCATGGTAAAACTTTGCTTCAACGAAGCCAGCGGTACACGACTCAGATCGCTCCATGTACCTAACACGCGATTGAAGTCGATATCGACAATCACATTACCCAAATCAAAGATATAGAGCATGCCCTTCTCCTTACTCGCCGTGGATGAATAACTGTAGCGGGAAAGGAGAAGTTTGACTATGAGAGCGTGAAAGCTTTGGACTTACCTGGCCAGCAAAGGATTGGGTAACATCTATAGAGCATCATCCTGAGAAGGGCTCACTTGCACAATTTCAACCTGCTGCGACTGGAGCAGATTGTGTAATGCCGGACCAGGATATTCATCGGTAAACAACGCTGTCACCTGAGAAACGTTGCCAATCTCAACCGCTGCGGAAGCCGTGTATTTCGTATGATCAGCAGCAAGGAGGATTTGCCGGGAGTGGGACATCATCGTTTTAACGACGCTGGCTTCATTAACATCAAATTCCAGCAACGCACCATCGCTATCAATTGCCCCTACGCTGGTCACCAGATAATCGGCACGAAAATCTGCGACGAATGCCGTAGCTGAAGGACCAATAATGCCACTGTTATGTGGGCGAAGCGTTCCCCCAGGAACCATCACTTCGAAACGCGGATTATTATAAAGAATATGCGCCACGCGCAGGCTATTGGTAATAATGCGTAAATGGTTGTGGTTTAATAGCGCTCGCGCCACCTGCTCCACAGTGGTACCAATAGTAATGAACACCGTCGAGCCGTCAGGAATGTAGTCTGCCACCGCTTCCGCGATGGCTTTTTTCTCTTCCGTCCAGGAGACTTCACGCTGCTCGAATGCCGTATTCACCACGCTGGAGGCTCTACCCGCCCCACCGTGATGACGCGTAATCAATCCCTGCTCGCTTAATTTACGAATATCGCGACGTACGGTCTGCGTGGAAACATCCAGCAGGCTGGCCAGCTCGTCAATATTCATATAACCGCGCTCGCTGATCAGCATAAGCAACTGATCGTGTCGCGGGTTACCGGTCAGTTCGGTAAGGCTCATGAAATTTCCTCGAAAAACCATTGCCCTGGCATTTTATACAAAAAGTGACAGAAAAGATCGCGTTTGATCACAGTCAGGGATCCCCGCACGTCCCCCCGGGCGCGTACACTTCAGCGCCGCAACCCCGCTGGCGAACCTGACGGCATCATTCTGAGCGATACCGGAAGCCAGACCAAATGCCAGTGCACCATGAAAAACATCCCCGGCTCCCGTGGTATCAACCACATCGACTGAGAATCCAGGCTGATGCTGTAATGCATTATTCTCTATCCAGTCACATCCTTCACTGCCGCGAGTCACATAGACATGTCCATTTGTGAGCATTTGCGCTTTTTTTAGTGCGGTATCAATATCTTTCGTTCCCGCCAGACGCGCCAGGCCCGGCTCAGAAAATGCAGCATGATCGCTTAATGCCACCAACTCACTGATGTCCTGTGGCGTTACATCGCCATCCAGTACTGTCATCACGCCAGCCCGGCGCGCCAGCGTGAATGCCTGCTTCGCCCCCTCATGCCAGCGAACATCTGCCAACACCACATCCCACTGGGAAAAGTCGATCTCATTTAGCCAGTCGGCATCTGGCAGTAAATCCGGGCTGGGGTAATTGATGATAATCCGCTCCCCTTGCACATCGACCATAATCGCCGATTGTGAAGAATTAGCCCCTACGTAGCGCCGGGTATAGCGAGTATTTACCCCCAGCGATTCAAGTTCCCCCAACAGACTATTTCCGGTGTCGTCATCGCCAACACGACCAATAAAGTCTACCTGCGCCCCCAACTTCGCCGCGGCTACTGCAGCCGTTGCAGCGGGCCCCCCGCCCACTTCCGTATAGCGCTTCGCCACATATTTACCACCTTCAGTTGGTAAGCCTTCCACGTAATAGATGCGATCCATCACGGTAATACCCACACAAGCAACACGAATCATGGTCATTCCTCAAACGTTTCGGATGGGATCATTTTAATTTCACAAAATGTTTAAAAAGTGACGGCTGTCAATTTTTTGACCATAAATTACAAATACGATCAAAAACAGACAGAAAAAACCGATTTTAAATGACAAAAAATGACATCCACGTCTCAGGAGAACGTTATGGCAGTTATAGCATTTATCGGATTAGGTCAGATGGGTTCCCCCATGGCGAGTAATTTGCTGAAGCAAGGCCATCAGCTCAGCGTCTTTGACGTTAACCCGGATGCTGTTCAGCGCCTGGTAGCGCAAGGAGCACAACCTGCCAGCAACCCAGCTCAAGCCGCAAAAGATGCAGAGTTTGTCATCACGATGCTGCCAAACGGCGATCTGGTGCGCAACGTATTGTTTGGTGAGTCTGGCGTCTGCGAAACCCTTTCCTCGCAGGCACTGGTTATTGATATGTCCACTATTCACCCACTGCAAACCGACAAGTTAATTGCCGATATGCGTGCTAAGGGCTTCAGCATGATGGATTGCCCGGTCGGGCGCACTTCCGATCACGCGATCGCTGGAACATTACTGCTGCTGGCAGGTGGTTCAGCCGAGCAGGTTGAACACGCTACGCCGGTACTAATGGCAATGGGTAATGAATTGATCAATGCAGGCGGACCAGGTATGGGGATCCGCGTGAAGCTTATCAATAACTATATGAGTATTGCCCTGAATGCGCTTTCCGCCGAAGCAGCCACGTTATGTGAAGCGCTCGATCTTTCTTTTGATGTGGCTTTAAAAGTCATGAGCGGAACACCTGCCGGAAAAGGCCACTTCACGACGTCCTGGCCAAACAAAGTACTGAAAGGCGATCTTTCCCCTGCCTTTATGATCGATTTGGCCCACAAGGATCTTGGCATAGCGCTGGATGTTGCCAATCAGTTGCATGTACCAATGCCACTCGGTGCCGCGTCCCGAGAAGTTTATAACCAGGCGCGCGCAGCGGGTCGTGGTCGGGAAGACTGGACCGCAATTCTTGAGCAGGTACGTAACAGCGCCGGGCTTACTGCCAAAGTAAAAATGTAACGACTGTATAAAGGAAAATTGAATGAACAACTACTCCATCAAAGACATTACGCGTGCATCCGGCGGTTTTGCCATGCTGGCAGTCGACCAACGCGAAGCTATGCGTTTAATGTTTGCCGCTGCAGGAGCGAAATCCCCGGTAAGCGACAACGTTCTGACCGATTTCAAAGTGAATGCAGCGAAGATTCTTTCTCCTTATGCATCGGCCGTTTTGGTCGATCAGCAATTCTGCTATCGCCAGGTGGTGGAACAAAACGCGGTAGCCAAAAGCTGCGCCATGATTGTTGCCGCCGATGCATTCATTCCAGGCAATGGTATCCCTGTTGATAGCGTGGTTATTGATAGGGCGATCGATCCGCAAGCCGTGAAGCAGGACGGCGCGAAAGCGTTGAAACTGCTGGTGCTGTGGCGTAGCGATGAAGATGCCCAGCAGCGCCTGGATATGGTGAAAGAATTCAATCAAATGTGCCACTCCAATGGTCTACTGAGCATTATCGAGCCAGTGGTACGCCCGCCGCGTCGTGGCGATAAGTTCGATCGCGAACAGGCTATTATCGATGCCGCTAAAGAACTGGGTGACAGCGGCGCCGATCTCTACAAAGTAGAAATGCCACTGTACGGCAAAGGTTCGCAACACGAACTCCTCACTGCATCCCAACGCCTGAATGAAAACATCAATATGCCGTGGGTCATTCTCTCTTCCGGCGTTGACGAAAAACTGTTCCCTCGCGCCGTCAGCGTTGCAATGACAGCGGGAGCCTCTGGCTTCCTGGCTGGACGTGCAGTCTGGTCTTCAGTAGTGGGTCTGCCAGATACCGAACTGATGCTGCGCGATGTCTCTGCACCGAAATTGCAGCGTCTGGGTGAAATTGTCGATGAAATGATGGCCCGCCGCCGTTAATACGAGGATCAAAGAATGAAATGGTTTAACACCTTGAGCCACAACCGTTGGCTGGAGCAGGAGACCGACCGAATCTTTAATTTCGGTAAGAACGCGGTGGTGCCAACTGGCTTTGGCTGGCTGGGAAACACTGGTCAGGTCAGAGCGGAGATGGGAACGCATCTGTGGATCACCGCGCGTATGTTGCACGTCTATTCTGTTGCGGCATCCATGGGGCGTCCAGGAGCATACCAGTTAGTCGAGCACGGTATTAACTCTCTGAACGGTGCACTACGTGATAAACGCTACGGTGGCTGGTATGCCTGCGTGAACGACGAAGGAGTAATGGATGCTTCCAAACAGGGCTATCAGCATTTCTTTGTGTTACTCGGTGCGGCAAGTGCGGTCACTACCGGTCACCCGCAGGCCAGAATACTGTTGGATGATGCCATTGAGGTGATCGAAAAATACTTCTGGAGTGAAGATGAGCAGATGTGCCTGGAGTCCTGGGACGAAGCCTTCAGCCAGACGGAAGATTACCGTGGTGGCAACGCCAACATGCATGCGGTTGAAGCCTTCCTGATCGTTTACGACGTCACACATGACCGTAAATGGTTGGATCGGGCGCTGCGTATCGCTTCGGTGATTATTCACGACGTAGCCCGCAGCGGCGAATATCGGGTCAACGAACACTTTGATTCCCAATGGAACCCTATTCGCGATTACAACAAAGATAACCCCGCCCACCGCTTCCGCGCCTACGGAGGTACACCGGGACACTGGATTGAGTGGGGTCGCCTGATGCTACATCTGCATGCCGCTCTGGAAGCTCGCTTCGAAACGCCGCCCGCCTGGCTACTGGAAGATGCCAAAGGTCTTTTTCATGCCACCATCCGCGATGCCTGGGCACCGGACGGTGCTGACGGATTTGTCTACTCGGTGGGCTGGGACGGCAAACCAATCGTACGTGAAAGAGTGCGCTGGCCGATAGTCGAAGCCATGGGGACAGCTTACGCCCTTTATACCCTCACTGGCGATAGTCAGTACGAAGCCTGGTACCAAAAATGGTGGGATTACTGCATCACTTATCTGATGGACTACGAGACCGGCTCGTGGTGGCAGGAGCTGGATACCAATAACAAGGTGACCACCAAAGTCTGGGACGGCAAGCAGGATATTTATCATCTGTTGCATTGCCTGGTGATCCCGCGTCTGCCGTTGGCTCCGGGATTAGCCCCGGCGGTCGCCGCCGGTCTACTGGACGTTAACGCCAAATAAGTCACGAGGATAGCAGCCATGCACAGCGGCGGAAAAACCATTCATCTTAAGGCAGGTCACTACCAGGCGGTAATCGTCACGGTAGGTGCGGGTTTGGCTGAACTAACGCACCATGCTCGTCATGTCGTCATTCCGCATAAGCCGGATGAGATGCCACTGGCCCATCTGGGAAAAGTCCTTATTCCCTGGCCAAATCGCGTGACGGATGGCTGCTATCGATACAACAGCAAGACGCTTCAACTTGCTGTTAACGACCCTGTTTCGCATACCGCCATTCATGGGTTGCTAGCATGGCGGGACTGGCAAATTAACCATCAGTCGGCATCAGAAGTGTCGCTGACTGTTTTTCTGCCGCCCTCCTATGGTTATCCCTTTGCGCTGATGTCAGAGGTGATTTACCGACTGGATGCCACCAGCGGACTGCACGTTTCTATTTGTACACAGAATGTGGGTGATGAAACGGCCCCTTATGGTGCAGGAGCGCACCCCTATTTGACCTGTAACCTTCAACACATCGACAGCTGCGAATTAACACTTCCGGCTAGTGAGGTAGTCCACGGCGAATTGAATTTTTCTGTGCCACGCATCGTAGCAAGTACTGCTATCGACCATACGTTCAAAAGCGCTTTATCCCCAGAGGAATGGGAAGTCAGGATGAGCAGCCATTCACAAAAAATGTCCACCTTTCTACGCAGCAACCAGCCCTGGCTACAGGTGTATACGGGCGAAAAATTAGCAAGGAGAGGCTTGGCAGTAGAACCCATGACCTGCCCACCCGACGCCTTTAATTCCGGGATTAGCCTGATTCATCTCGCCCCCGGAGAGAAACATCAACTGAATTTTTTAATCGGCAGTGAATAACCGATTTCCGACAGATTACCGAATTACCCTATTTTTACGGAGACTATAATGAATTCGCTACAACAACGGTCAACCGCATTAGAGCTCGCCACGTTTCAGGATGGCTTTACTCTCACCTGGCAAAATCGCCTAATTTTACGTCACAGCACAGAAACCCCTTGCCTGTGGATTGGGGCTGGCGTTGCCGATATCGATATGTTTCGTGGCAATTTCAGTATTAAAGACAAACTCAATGAGAAGATTGCACTCACGGATGTAACGGTCAGCAAATCACCTGAAGGCTGGCTGGTGCATTTCAGCCGCGGCGGTGCCATCAACGCCACCTTGCAAATCTCCACTGATGAACAAGGCCGCCTGAAGCTGGATCTGCATAACGACGATCTTAACCACAACCGTATTTGGTTACGTCTGGCCGCCACCCCGGAAGACCATGTCTACGGCTGCGGCGAACAGTTCTCTTACTTTGATTTACGCGGCAAGCCGTTCCCGCTGTGGACCAGCGAACAGGGTGTAGGCCGCAACAAAAATAGCTATGTCACCTGGCAGGCAGACTGCAAAGAGAATGCGGGTGGCGACTATTACTGGACCTTCTTCCCGCAGCCAACCTTCATCAGCACACAAAAATACTACTGCCATGTTGATAACAGCTGTTATATGAATTTCGATTTCAGCGCGCCGGAATACCACGAACTGGCATTGTGGGAAGACAAAACCACTCTGCGCTTTGAATGCGCTGACACCTACATCTCCTTGTTGGAAAAACTGACCGCATTGTTAGGCCGTCAGCCGGAACTGCCGGACTGGATTTACGACGGCGTCACGCTGGGTATTCAAGGCGGGACCGAAGTTTGCCAGAACAAACTGGACACCATGCGTAACGCAGGCGTGAAGGTAAACGGCATCTGGGCACAGGACTGGTCCGGGATCCGCATGACCTCGTTTGGCAAACGCGTGATGTGGAACTGGAAGTGGAACAGCGACAACTACCCGCAGTTGGATAATCGGATTAAGCAGTGGAAAGACGAAGGCGTGCAGTTCCTCTCTTATATCAACCCTTACGTCGCCAGCGATAAAGAGCTCTGCGCCGAGGCCGCGGCACGTGGATATCTGGCAAAAGATGCTTCTGGTGATGACTACCTGGTTGAGTTTGGCGAGTTTTACGGTGGCGTGGTCGATCTGACCAACCCCGAAGCCTACGACTGGTTCAAAGAAGTGATCAAAAAGAACATGATTGAACTCGGCTGTGGCGGCTGGATGGCGGATTTTGGCGAATATCTGCCAACTGATACGTATCTGCACAATGGCGTCAGCGCTGAGATCATGCATAACGCCTGGCCCGCACTGTGGGCGAAGTGTAACTACGAAGCACTACAGGAAACGGGTAAGCTCGGCGAGATCTTGTTCTTTATGCGTGCGGGTTATACCGGCAGCCAGAAATACTCCACCATGATGTGGGCAGGTGACCAGAACGTTGACTGGAGCCTCGACGATGGTCTGGCCTCGGTCGTACCTGCCGCCCTGTCTCTGGCGATGACCGGCCACGGTCTGCACCATAGCGATATCGGCGGTTATACCACGCTGTTTGATATGAAACGCACGAAAGAGCTGCTGCTGCGCTGGTGTGACTTCAGCGCTTTCACCCCAATGATGCGCACCCACGAAGGCAACCGCCCTGGCGATAACTGGCAATTTGATGGTGACGCAGAGACTATCGCCCACTTTGCCCGCATGACGACGGTTTTCACCACTCTGAAACCGTATCTCAAGCAGGCCGTTGCGCAGAACGCCGCCACCGGTCTGCCTGTGATGCGCCCACTCTTTCTGCATTACGAAGACGATGCAACAACCTACACCCTGAAATACCAGTACTTGTTGGGGCAGGATCTGCTGGTGGCACCGGTTCACGAACAGGGTCGGAACGACTGGACGCTGTATCTACCAGAGGATAGCTGGGTCAACGTCTGGACAGGGGAAACTCACAATGGCGGCGAATTAACCGTTGATGCGCCAATTGGCAAGCCTCCGGTCTTTTATCGCGCGAAGAGTGAGTGGGCGTCACTGTTTGCAACTTTACGCAACATCTAATCAGGCTCGCCCGTGGGGAAACTCGCGGGCAAATGAGGGATAATCATGAGTCAGAATACAGCCAATCCGGCAACCCTACGTTTACCTTTTAAAGAAAAACTCGCCTATGGGATGGGTGATTTAGGTTCGAATATCCTACTGGACATTGGTACGCTCTATTTACTCAAATTTTATACCGATGTTCTTGGTTTACCTGGTACTTACGGCGGGATCATTTTCCTTATAGCCAAGTTTTTTACCGCGTTTACCGACATGGGTACCGGAATCATGCTCGATTCACGGCGAAAAATTGGTCCGAAAGGTAAATTCCGTCCATTCGTGCTCTATGCCGCTTTCCCGGTCACGCTTTTAGCCATTGCTAACTTTGTCGGCACACCGTTTGAAGTAACCGGTAAAACGGTGATGGCGACGGTACTGTTTATGCTGTACGGACTGTTCTTCAGTATGATGAACTGCTCTTACGGCGCGATGGTTCCCGCGATTACTAAAAACCCGGATGAACGCGCTTCGCTTGCCGCCTGGCGTCAGGGTGGAGCCACGCTTGGCTTGCTGCTGTGTACAGTCGGTTTTGTCCCGGTGATGAACCTCATCGAAGGTAACTCGCAGCTGGGCTACATCTTCGCCGCCACGCTGTTCTCCTTGTTCGGGCTGCTATTTATGTGGCTCTGCTATGCAGGGGTTAAAGAACGCTATGTGGAAGTTAAACCAGCAGACAGTGCGCAAAAACCGGGATTATTGCAATCTTTTCGCGCCATCGCCGGTAATCGCCCGCTGTTTATTCTGTGCATTGCCAACCTCTGCACGCTTGGCGCGTTCAACGTCAAACTGGCGATCCAGGTCTATTACACTCAGTACGTATTAAACGACCCGATCCTGCTCTCCTGGATGGGCTTTTTCAGCATGGGCTGTATCTTCATTGGCGTGTTTTTGATGCCAGGGATGGTCAGGCGCTTTGGTAAGAAAAAGGTCTACATTGGTGGCCTGCTGATTTGGGTAGTGGGTGATCTGCTCAACTATTTCTTTGGCGGCGGCTCGGTCAGTTTTGTTGCGTTCTCCTGCCTGGCCTTCTTTGGTTCGGCGTTTGTAAACAGCCTGAACTGGGCACTGGTCTCCGATACGGTGGAATACGGTGAATGGCGTACCGGCGTGCGTTCTGAAGGAACGGTATACACTGGTTTCACCTTTTTCCGTAAAGTCTCGCAGGCGCTGGCCGGCTTCTTCCCCGGTTGGATGCTGACACAGATCGGCTACGTACCCAACGTAGTGCAATCGGCGGGTACCGTTGAGGGTTTGCGTCAGCTGATCTTTATTTATCCGTGTGCTCTGGCAGTCATCACCATCGTGGCAATGGGCTGCTTCTACAACCTTAACGAGAAGATGTATGTCCGCATCGTTGAAGAGATTGAAGCACGTAAACAACCCGTTTGATAATAATAATGAATAGCGCCCTACGGGGCGTTATTAAGGAGCGATTATGTCTGACCATGATCCGCTAACGCTAAAACTGAGCCTGCGTGAAAAATTCGCCTACGGAGTGGGTGACTTCGGCTCAAATTTGATGCTGTGTATCGGTACGCTGTATCTGCTTAAATTTTATACCGATGAACTTGGGATGCCTGCATATTACGGTGGAATCATCTTTCTGGTGGCAAAGTTCTTCACCGCTTTCACCGATATGCTGACCGGCGTGTTGCTGGACTCGCGCCGCAGTATTGGCGCAAAAGGAAAATTCAGGCCCTTTATTTTATATGCGTCGTTTCCTGTCGCATTGGTTGCTAGCGCGCAGTTTTTAGCAACCGATTTTACGCTGACGGTGAAAACAGGGCTGGCAACGGTACTATTTATGCTGTTTGGCCTGTTCTATAGTCTGATGAACTGCTCTTACGGAGCAATGGTTCCCGCTATCACTAAAAATCCACATGAGCGCGCGCAGCTTGCTGCCTGGCGTCAGGGCGGCGCAACTGTCGGCTTGCTACTGTGTACCGTTGGTTTCATGCCTATTCAGGCGCTTTTTACCAGCTCTCCTTCGCTGGGGTATCTGATTGCCGCGCTGATCTTCTCTGTCTGCGGTTTGTTCAGTATGTGGTGGTGCTTTAGCGGCGTGAAAGAGCGCTATATCGAGATCGTGCCAGACCAGCATAAGCCCAGCATTCTCAAATCGTTTCGCGCGATTTTCCGTAACCCTCCCCTGTTGGTATTGTGCATCGCCAATTTATGTACTCTGGCAGCATTCAATATCAAACTGGCGATTCAGGTCTATTACACCCAGTACGTGCTCAACGATATCCATCTGCTGTCATGGATGGGTTTTTTCAGTATGGGCTGTATTCTGGTCGGTGTGCTGTTGGTTCCCACAACAGTGAAGCGCTTCGGCAAAAAGCAGGTTTACCTCGGAGGGCTAGCGCTATGGGCTATCGGCGATATCCTGAACTTTATCTGGGGCAGTACATCGTTTTTATTTGTCACTTTCTCGTGCATGGCATTCTTTGGTACCGCCTTTGTTAACAGCCTGAACTGGGCACTGGTCCCGGATACGGTTGATTATGGTGAATGGAAAACGGGGATTCGTGCCGAGGGATCGGTCTATACGGGTTACACCTTTTCGCGAAAAGTTTCCGCTGCGCTTGCCGGATTCCTGCCAGGCATTATGCTGACGCAAATCGGCTATGTCCCCAACATAGTCCAGAGTGACACCACCTTGCTCGGTTTGCGTCAGCTTATTTTTCTCTGGCCCTGCGGACTTGCCATTATTGCCGCTCTCACTATGGGCTTCTTTTATAAGCTCAACGAAACACGCTTCGCTTTCATTATTGAGGAAATTAACCAGCGGAAGAAAAATATCATTCAGCCAAAGTCTGTTAGCAACGAAAAAAACGCCTCTATTGTAAACGTATAAAAATAATAGCCGCTTATTCCATCTCAATGGATGGCGGCCTCCCTACGCTTAAAAAATGGATTTACTATGAAAAAATTACACACAATAGTTCTGTTAACCTCTGTTTTCTCCACATCTGTTTTTGCAGGAGCCTATGTAGAGAACCGGGAAGCATATAATCTGGCATCCGATCAACAAGAAATTATGTTACGCGTCGGCTATAATTCAGATATGGGTGCTGGCATCATGCTGACCAACACTTATACCCTACAGCGTGATGATGAATTAAAACACGGCTATAATGAAATAGAGGGGTGGTATCCATTATTCAAACCAACGGATAAACTCACAATCCAACCTGGAGGACTGATAAATGATAAAAGTATTGGCTCTGGTGGGGCGGTATATCTGGATGTGAACTATAAGTTCACGCCATGGTTTAACCTTACTGTACGTAATAGGTATAACCATAATAACTACAGCTCAACCGATCTAAATGGTGATTTGGATAATAATGATAGCTATGAAATAGGTAACTACTGGAACTTCAGTATCACTGATAAATTCTCTTATACATTTGAGCCACACTACTTTTATAACGTAAATGATTTTAACAGTAGCAATGGAACGAAGCATCACTGGGAAATTACTAATACATTCAAGTATAGAATCAACGAACATTGGCTGCCCTATCTTGAATTACGCTGGTTAGATCGTAATGTGGAACCCTATCATCGGGAACAGAACCAGATTCGTATTGGGGCAAAGTATTTCTTCTGAGTACCTTCAATTGTGATAAAAAAGCCGCTGATAATCAGCGGCTTTTTCGTATTCTTCGATATCGAAGCCTGTTACGCCTCTGCAGTTTCCAGCATTTTCTTGCGCTGGCTAATCCGTTTAACCAGCATCACGGAGACAATCGCACCGCAGAAGGCAAAGCACGCCATAATGCCAAACACGATTTTGTAGCCGATAAGACCCGGGTTTAAATCCAAAATATATCCGTACAGACTGAAGCAGAACATCGCCGGGGCGTAACCGATAAAGCTGCCCAGCGCCATTGCAGCGCCCGTCTGGTTCTCGGCAATTTTAGCTTCACCAATCGGGGCAAAGAAAACAGCGCGCTGCGTAAAGACGATCGCACCGAAGCCCAGTGTACACACCATGCCTAAATAAACCGGCATACTTTCATGCGGCAGAATCATCAGCAACACCAGAGCTACCGTGCTAATCATGAACGTATAGCATAAGTATTTACTGGGTGATTTCAGGATCTTATCCGAGATCATCCCGCCAATCGGGCCACCGACCATTTTCAGACAGTACTGGTTAATAATCCCATAAGCCCCCACCAGCGCGACCGGCAGCATATAGATGTTTTTCAGGAACGGGATGAAGAATGTTAATCCACAATAGACGGCATACACAAAGAAGACGTTGAAGGCGATTAGCCAAATGGTTTTATCCTTCAATACCGATGCCATGCTGGGATTTTTCGGCGCATCTTCTGCATCCTGCACTTTTGCCACAGGCGCATCTTCTTTATCATTCAGCACAAAGAAGATAATGATCCCCACGATAATCACGATGGCAGAGTAGAACCAGATACCGGCTTTGAATCCCAGCAACCCGCTACCGAACCAGGTAAAGACGGCCAGCGCGGAAAATGCGACAACCGTATCAACAATACCGCGGCCCGTTTCGAAGAAACCAAACAATCGACCCTGTTGTTCACTATTCCCCAGACGGCTAACAGATTTTAATAGCACTGGCCAGTTCATCATGTCACAGGTGACGCCAAACAGCGCCCAGACAAAGAGGATCCCCCAATAGCCAGGCATAGAGGTCAAATAGACCCCCAACAATCCCGTGGCAATAAGAGAAAAAGACATGGTGTATTTACGTGGCAATTTATCTGCAAAATAAATAGATAAGAAAAAGCCCACGGTAGTCACAAATGAGTTCACTGACATTGCATTACCAATTTGACCATTGGTCAAATGGAAGTATTCTTGCATCGGAATATAGAACGCATCTTTCAGTGAAGGTAATTTGTAGATTGTACCGCCGCACAGCGTTAACAGGCTAAAAAGTGCCCATTTCTTTTTTGTGAGCATAGCATCCCCTAAATGATTATTTAAATCATTTGTTTTGAAAATAACAATATGACCATTCCCCTGGAATGGTTTAAGCAACCTAAAAAGAAACGAAGATTTTTTAATTAGTTAGAATATCATGTGCCTCATTTTTAATTTGTTGTAGCACGCTACGCACAAATTTTAATTGTTGAATAGCATCGTTTTTTTCTTTAATTAGACGTTCTTCCAGAAGATCAGCTGCAGGCAACGGTGTTTCACTCATTTGGCGCCATGGGATCCATGGATTATCACCTTCATTTTCAAAACGAAACGCTGGAGCATAATAATCAACTTCCTCTTCCAGTCCGTAAGCCATTACCTGTGGCTTATCATCACCTAAACAGATCAGTTTGGTCAGTAGCGCCTTAAATGGCATATCTCCCTGGCCCGATGTACAGGCTTTGTGGCCCAGCCCCGCTTTTTCATTAATGATTAACGCATCTTTAATATGCACCTGAGTAATGTGCGGTGACATCGTTTCTAGCGCTGTTAACGGATGTTCATTCGCATTGATCATATTTGCGAAATCAAAGAGTAAAGAGAGTGACTCCATATCGCTGTTCTGAATTAATGACACTAATTCATGGCTCTTCAAGTCTTCATGCTGTTCTAACGTAAATGTCAGTCCGCTATCCTGATATCTTTCACGCAAATATTTGATATCTTGAGTTATTGTTGCAAGAACATCCTGAAGATTTCCTTCGTAGCGTGGATAAAATCTTACGGAAGAGGCACCTGCTTTTAAGGCAATAGAGACGGCCTGGTCAATGGCCTTTTTATCAGAGGAGCTGGTTTCAATATGAATATCCAGCTGCAACTTACGCGCTTTATCACCAAATGCTGACAGCTCATTGTCATTCATATTTTCCAGAGAATAACGCTCACCATCAAGAACGTGAATTTTCACGCCGCGCAGATTATTTTCATTAGCAATATCTAATAAATCATTCGGTAATATTCGCTCAAGACGCATATTTAAATGATAAGCATACGCGTGTAGATATAGGGGAAGGTTATCTACACGAGCCAGGATTTTATGTGCATTATCTTTAGTGACCATAAACGTACCTACAAGTTAATGAAGAGATCAACTGCTTCAAATCGCCAATACTCAATATCTATTTGCACGATGTTGCCATCGCTGTCGGCCCGATGTTTTTCAATAAGAATGGCAGGCATTCCAGCAGAGCCGCCAATAAATTTACTAATATCACCGGCCATTCTGACAGGTTTAAAAACCAGTTTTTTGATTACCGTTTCTTTTTTATATTCGTTTTCCCACACTGAAGAAAATGACTGACTTTCAAGCTGTTCAATAAAACCCGGAGCAACCTTGGGATTAATATACGTTTCGTGATAGAAAACCTTATGCCCTTCCAGTGCTCCCCAACCCGTTATCCGATACAGTTCATCAGACGGCGTAGCAGCTACCAGCGGAGCGGTAGCTTCAGGATAGTGAGATACCCGGCTTTTCTCGATAAATCCCCAGGAAGGCTCTCTGCCCTGCTCAAGCGCTGCGCGCTGAAAGCTTGCCGATAATTCCGGGCTGTAGTTAAAACGAGCCTGTGTGACAAACCATCCTTTGCGGTCTTTACGAAAGATTTTGGATTCAGACTCGAGGTTTAATAACGCCTGACGTAACGTCATACGCTTGATACCCAACAGCTCTCCCAGTTCTCTTTCTGAAGGGAGTTTTCCGCCCGGTGTGGTGATCCCATCTTTTAACCAACGATCTAACTTCTCTTTCGCATTTTCAACGGTCGACTGATTACTCGTCATTGTTTAATCCATTTGGTTTAAACCAGATGGTTTTATCATACGCTGCCGTCGAAAAAGAAAGCAAACACACGCATCGAGCTTTAGAAATAATTGTGACAAAGCTCTCTTATGGCAGGAATCTGAAGTGGAAGTGGTTAAGACGGCAGGCAGGGATTAAGCGTAACTCTCACCTGATTCCAGGAATAACAGGCAAAAAAAAACCCCACCAGTAGGCGGGGTCTTGTCACGAAAAGAGCGTTAATTACTCTTCTTTCGCGCCACGCATTGCACGGCGACGATCGTTTTCGGTCAGGTGACGTTTACGGATACGGATGGAAGTTGGAGTAACTTCTACCAGCTCGTCGTCATCGATGAATTCCAGAGCCTGCTCCAGAGTCATCTTAACCGGCGGAACCAGAACCGTTGCTTCGTCAGTACCAGACGCACGCATGTTGGTCAGTTTCTTACCGGTCAGGCAGTTTACAGTCAGGTCGTTAGAGCGGCTGTGAATACCGATGATCTGGCCTTCGTAAACTTCAGCACCGTGACCCAGGAACAGCTTACCGCGATCCTGCAGGCTGAACAGTGCGAACGCAACTGCTTTACCCTGACCGTTGGAGATCAGTACGCCGTTCTGACGCTGTCCAACATCACCCGCACGAACATCGTCGTAATGGCTGAAGGTGGAGTACAGCAGGCCAGTACCAGAGGTCATGGTCATGAATTCTGAACGGAAACCGATCAGACCACGGCTTGGGATCACGTAGTCAAGACGTACGCGGCCCTTACCATCTGGATTCATGTTTTTCAGGTCGCCTTTACGCTCACCCAGAGCCTGCATCACAGAACCCTGGTGCTGCTCTTCAACGTCCAGCGTGACGTTTTCGAACGGCTCTTGTTTACGGCCGTCGATTTCGCGGAAGATAACTTTCGGACGGGAAACCGCCATTTCGAAACCTTCACGACGCATGTTCTCGATCAGAACTGACAGGTGCAGCTCACCACGACCGGATACACGGAATGCATCCGCATCTTCGGTTTCTTCAACACGCAGTGCCACGTTGTGCACCAGCTCTTTGTTCAGGCGGTCAAGGATCTGACGAGAGGTAACATATTTACCTTCTTTGCCACAGAACGGAGAGGTGTTTACGCAGAAGAACATGGTTACGGTCGGCTCATCAACAGACAGTGCCGGCAGCGCTTCGACATTTTGCGGGTCGCAAATAGTGTCAGAGATGTTCAGCTCGCCCAGACCGGTGATCGCGATGATATCGCCCGCTTCAGCAATGTCACTCTCAATACGTTCCAGACCCAGATGGGTCAGGACCTTACCGACTTTACCGTTACGAGTTTTGCCTTCGCTATCAATGATAGTGATCTGCTGGTTCGGTTTAACTTTACCGCGTTTGATACGACCGATGCCGATAACACCAACATAGTTGTTGTAATCAAGCTGAGAGATCTGCATCTGCAGCGGGCCATCAAGGTCAACGTTCGGTGCTGGTACACGATCGATGATGGTCTGATACAGCGGAGTCATATCTTCAGCCATATCTTCGTGATCCAGACCCGCGATACCGTTCAGCGCAGAAGCGTAAACGATAGGGAAGTCCAGCTGTTCGTCGGTAGCATCAAGGTTAACGAACAGGTCAAATACCTGATCAACAACCCAGTCAGGACGCGCGCCCGGACGGTCAACTTTGTTGATAACAACGATTGGTTTCAGGCCATGGGCAAAGGCTTTTTTGGTCACGAAGCGCGTCTGCGGCATCGGACCATCCATTGCATCAACGACCAGCAGTACGGAGTCTACCATGGACATTACACGTTCAACTTCACCACCGAAGTCGGCGTGCCCAGGGGTATCAACGATGTTGATACGGTAGTCATTCCATTTGATAGCGGTGTTTTTAGCGAGGATGGTAATCCCACGCTCTTTCTCCAAATCGTTGGAGTCCATCACGCGCTCTTGGGTTTCAGCACGTGCATCGAACGTACCGGATTGTTGGAGCAGCTTGTCTACCAGGGTGGTTTTACCATGGTCTACGTGCGCGATGATGGCGATGTTACGCAAATTTTCGATCACAACTTTGCCTCAGGCATTTTAGAAATAGCGCGTTATTGTACACGGATTAATCGCAGTACAAAACAGGATCACAAACATCCTCCGCAAACAAGTATTGCAGAGTTTCTTTGTGATCACATTCACGGAGCGTTAAAAGGGGTATTTTGATGTCCATTGCACCAATATGGTGCTTAATGTTCACATTAAAGCACTATAATGGTGCAATACAACATTCATGGTGCAGCCCCTTTGCACGATGGTGCGCATGATAACGCCTTTTAGGGGCAATTTAAAAGTTGGCACAGATTTCGCTTTATATTTTTTACGGCGACACGGCCAATTTTTTGCAGAATTGTAGACTTCGTTACCACGACGACAATGACCAATCCGGGAGAGTAAGTATGTCCGCTGAACACGTTTTGACGATGCTGAATGAACACGAAGTGAAGTTTGTTGATTTACGCTTCACCGATACTAAAGGTAAAGAACAGCACGTCACTATTCCTGCTCATCAGGTAAATGCCGAATTCTTTGAAGAAGGCAAAATGTTTGACGGCTCCTCAATCGGTGGCTGGAAAGGCATTAACGAATCAGACATGGTTCTGATGCCAGATGCTTCTACTGCTCTCATTGACCCGTTCTTTGAAGAGTCTACTCTGATCATCCGTTGCGATATCCTGGAACCAGGTACGCTGCAAGGTTATGACCGCGACCCGCGTTCTATTGCTAAACGTGCTGAAGAATACCTGCGCGCTACCGGCATCGCAGACACCGTTCTGTTCGGGCCAGAGCCAGAATTCTTCCTGTTTGATGACATCCGTTTCGGCGCATCCATCTCCGGTTCCCACGTCGCTATCGATGACATCGAAGGTGCCTGGAACTCCTCCACCAAATATGAAGGTGGTAACAAAGGTCACCGTCCTGGCGTGAAAGGCGGTTATTTCCCGGTTCCTCCGGTTGATTCCTCCCAGGACATCCGTTCTACCATGTGTCTGATCATGGAAGAGATGGGCCTGGTTGTTGAAGCGCATCACCACGAAGTGGCGACTGCGGGTCAGAACGAAATTGCTACCCGCTTTAACACCATGACCAAAAAAGCGGACGAAATTCAGATCTACAAATATGTGGTTCACAACGTTGCACACCGTTTCGGTAAAACAGCGACCTTTATGCCAAAACCAATGTTTGGCGATAACGGTTCCGGTATGCACTGCCACATGTCCCTGTCCAAGAACGGCGTAAACCTGTTCTCTGGCGACAAATATGCTGGTCTGTCTGAGCAGGCGCTGTTCTACATCGGTGGTGTTATCAAACACGCGAAAGCAATTAACGCCCTGGCAAACCCGACCACCAACTCCTACAAGCGTCTGGTCCCGGGTTACGAAGCACCGGTAATGCTGGCTTACTCTGCCCGTAACCGTTCTGCATCTATCCGTATTCCGGTAGTCGCCTCTCCGAAAGCACGTCGTATCGAAGTGCGTTTCCCGGACCCAGCGGCTAACCCGTACCTGTGCTTCGCCGCGCTGCTGATGGCTGGCCTTGACGGTATCAAGAACAAAATCCATCCTGGCGAAGCCATGGATAAAAACCTGTATGACCTGCCGCCAGAAGAAGCGAAAGAGATCCCACAGGTTGCTGGCTCTCTGGAAGAAGCACTGAAAGAACTGGATCTTGACCGCGAGTTCCTGACTGCAGGTGGCGTATTCACCAATGAAGCGATTGACGCGTACATTGCACTGCGTCGCGAAGAAGATGACCGCGTACGCATGACGCCGCACCCGGTAGAGTTCGAGCTGTACTACAGCGTTTAACCGTATCTTAATAATCCGACGAATTTCACGTTGCGGCAAAGCGGCAACTGAGCAAATCCCCAGGAGCATAGATAGCTATGTGAGTGGGGTGAGCGAAGGTAGCTAACGCAGCAGCGACGTGGAAGGCGCCAGGAGTTTTTTAGTTGCCGTGGAACTTTTAGCCCATCACACGATGGGCTTTTTTCTCCACCAACAACCTGATCCTTCGCGCTTTTTCTAAGTAAAAAGCTATAATGCACTAAATTGGTGCAACCTTTTTCAGGAGACTGCTGAATGGCAACCGGCACGCTGCCCGATGCTGGGCAGATCCTCAATTCGTTAATCAACAGCATTTTACTTGTCGATGATGAGCTGGCGGTACATTACGCCAACCCCGCGGCACAGCAGCTGCTCGCCCAAAGTTCTCGTAAACTGTTTGGTACACCGCTTCCTGATCTGCTGAGCTATTTCTCTTTGAACATCGGACTGATGCGAGAGAGCCTGGAAGCTGGCCAGGGCTTTACAGACAACGAAGTGACGCTGGTAATAGACAGCCACTCACATATCCTCTCAGTAACCGCTCAGAGGCTTCCTGACGGCCTTATCCTACTGGAGATGGCCCCAATGGATAACCAGCGCCGTCTGAGTCAGGAGCAGCTCCAGCATGCTCAACAAATTGCGGCCCGCGATCTGGTACGCGGACTGGCGCACGAAATTAAAAACCCACTGGGCGGGCTACGTGGCGCTGCGCAACTTCTCAGTAAAGCACTCCCGGACCCGGCGCTGACAGAATATACCAAAGTCATTATTGAGCAGGCCGATCGCCTGCGTAATCTGGTTGACCGTTTGCTGGGTCCACAACAGCCAGGTATGCACGTTACGGAAAGTATTCACAAAGTGGCTGAACGCGTGGTAGCACTGGTCTCAATGGAACTACCGGAAAACGTCACGCTGATTCGTGATTACGACCCAAGTCTTCCAGAGCTGCTGCACGATCCAGATCAGATAGAGCAGGTTCTGTTGAATATCGTGCGCAATGCGCTACAGGCGTTAGGGCCAGAAGGTGGCGAGATTATTCTGCGAACCCGCACCGCTTTCCAGCTCACGCTACACGGTATGCGTTATCGCCTGGCTGCACGTATTGATGTTGAGGATAACGGTCCGGGTATTCCCCCTCACTTGCAGGATACGCTGTTCTACCCAATGGTCAGCGGTCGCGAGGGTGGTACCGGACTTGGATTATCCATCGCCCGTAATTTGATTGATCAACATTCCGGCAAAATTGAATTTACCAGTTGGCCGGGTCATACCGAGTTCTCGGTTTACCTGCCTATCAGGAAATAAAGGTGACGTTTATGCAACGAGGAATAGTCTGGGTAGTTGATGACGATAGTTCCATCCGTTGGGTGCTTGAACGTGCGCTCGCAGGGGCAGGACTTAGCTGCACGACATTTGAAAGTGGTAAAGAAGTGCTGGATGCGCTGGCCAGCAAAACGCCGGACGTGCTGTTATCGGATATCCGAATGCCGGGTATGGACGGCCTGACGCTGTTAAAACAGATCAAACAGCGCCATCCAATGCTTCCGGTCATCATAATGACGGCACATTCCGATCTGGATGCCGCCGTCAGCGCCTATCAGCAAGGGGCTTTCGATTATCTGCCTAAGCCTTTTGATATCGACGAGGCTGTTGCACTGGTCGAGCGCGCTATCAGCCATTATCAGGAACAGCAGCAACCGCGGAATATTCAGATCAACGGCCCGACGACCGATATCATCGGTGAAGCCCCCGCGATGCAGGATGTATTTCGCATTATTGGGCGGCTTTCCCGTTCTTCAATAAGCGTATTAATCAACGGTGAATCCGGGACAGGTAAAGAGCTGGTCGCCCACGCCCTGCACCGTCACAGTCCTCGCGTCAAAGCGCCTTTTATCGCACTTAATATGGCGGCTATCCCGAAGGATTTGATCGAATCTGAGCTGTTTGGCCATGAAAAAGGGGCGTTTACCGGTGCGAATACCATTCGTCAGGGGCGCTTCGAACAGGCCGACGGTGGCACACTTTTCCTCGACGAAATTGGTGATATGCCGCTGGATGTACAAACGCGGTTATTGCGCGTATTAGCCGACGGACAGTTTTACCGCGTTGGCGGCTATGCGCCAGTGAAGGTGGATGTACGTATCATCGCGGCGACACATCAGAATCTCGAACTGCGTGTGCAGGAAGGCAAGTTCCGTGAGGACTTATTCCATCGTCTGAACGTTATTCGCGTCCATTTGCCGCCGCTGCGTGAACGTCGGGAAGATATCCCCCGCCTGGCTCGTCATTTTCTACAGGACGCCGCCCGCGAACTGGGCGTCGAAGCCAAGCAATTACACCCCGAAACCGAAGCAGCGCTCACACGTCTTGCCTGGCCGGGGAACGTGCGCCAGCTTGAGAACACCTGCCGCTGGTTAACCGTAATGGCCGCCGGGCAGGAAGTGCTAATTCAGGACTTACCGGCTGAACTGTTTGAGGCCACAGTTCCAGATGCCCCTTCGCACTTGCAACCGGACAGCTGGGCAACCTTACTGGCACAGTGGGCTGACAGGGCATTACGTTCCGGTCATCAAAACTTACTGTCTGAGGCGCAACCTGAAATGGAACGTACGCTGTTAACCACTGCGCTACGCCATACCCAAGGGCACAAACAGGAAGCGGCACGCTTGTTAGGATGGGGGCGTAACACCTTGACGCGTAAATTAAAAGAGCTCGGAATGGAGTGACAATTTGTCACTGTGTAAAGATTGATAATTGAGCGCAAATTGCTGCTATTTTGTACTTTACTGTTCCGATGAGTTAAGTATGATCGTGCCCGGCAAACGGGGAGAAGTCATCATGCTGGAATCAATCATTAATCTTCTGTCGAGCGGTTCAGTAGAAAGCCATACGCCACAAACTGCGGTTGCCGCAGTGCTGTGTGCGGCGCTGGTTGGACTGTTTAGCTGAATGCGTGCCGGGTGGCGCTACCGCTTATCCAGCTTACAGGTTGTCACGACTTGTAGGCCCGGTAAGCGGTAGCGCCACCGGGCAACATCACTAAATCACCCGCGAGAACTGCTGTATCCGTGCTTTCTGACGCAAATAAGCATCAAAGCACATGCAGATATTACGGATCAGCAGGCGGCCTTTCGGCGTAACCTGAATCCCCTTCTGATTGACGTCCACCAGCCCATCTTCCGCCAGCGGTGCCAGCAGTTTCAGGTCTTCGGCAAAATATTCAATAAAGTTCAGCCCCCATTGCTGCTCCACGGCGGCGTAATCGAGGCGGAAGTTACAGATAAGCGCCTTAATAACGTCACGGCGAATGCAGTCATCACGGGTTAACGCGATCCCACGCCACAAAGCATCACCGCGCTCATCTACCTGCTGATAGTAAAGCTTCAGCTCTTTCTGGTTCTGTGCGTAACAGTCGCCAATCATACTGATGGCAGAAACACCCATCCCCAGCAGGTCAGTATCACCCTGGGTGGTGTAGCCCTGGAAATTACGATGCAGAACGCCTTCACGCTGCGCAACTGCCAGCTCATCATCCGGGCGGGCAAAGTGATCCATCCCAATGAACTGATAGCCAGTTTCGGTCAGTGAGGAGATGGTTTCCTGCAGAATATCCAGCTTCTGTTGCGCGCTGGGCAGATCAACATCTTTGATCTTGCGCTGGGCGGCAAAAAGCGTCGGCAGGTGCGCATAGTTAAAGACGCTCAGGCGGTCGGGATTCAGCTCTGCCACACGCTTCAGAGTGAAAGCAAAGCTCTCCGGCGTCTGTTTTGGCAGCCCGTAAATAAGGTCGATATTCGTCGAGGTAAAGCCAATATCACGCGCATGATTAAGCAGCGCAAAAATGAACTCCTCGTCCTGTTCGCGGTTCACCAGACGCTGAACTTCTTTGTTGAAGTCCTGCACACCCATGCTCAGGCGGTTAAACCCTTCTGCACGTAAATGATCAAGGACATCCAGCTCGATTTCACGTGGATCCACTTCGATCGAGATTTCGGCATCAGCGTTAAAGTGGAAGTTGTCACGTAACAACGTCATCAAACGGCTGATCTGTGCTTTATTCAAATAAGTGGGGGTGCCACCGCCCCAGTGCAGCTGGCTAACATGTCGTCCGGCAAACAACGGTGCACGATGAATAATTTCTTGTTCCAGCACATCCAGATATTGATCGGCTTTATGCTGCTGACGAGTCACAATTTTGTTGCAGCCACAGAAGTAGCACAGTTTGTGGCAAAACGGGATATGGACGTATAAAGAGAGTGGACGTTCAGGGTAACGTGCAACGGCCTGCGAAAACGCCTCTGCACCGTAGTCTTCAGAAAACTCCAGCGCGGTCGGGTACGAGGTATATCGTGGCCCGGAATAGTTATATTTCTGGATCAGGGCCAGATCCCAGTCTATTAGCTGTTCAGACATGCTCACTCCTTCCGATGGCGTTTCTGGCGAGTACGGCGTACCGGCTTAGTCCCATTGTGGGTGATAAGCCGGCTGCGCAGCCACTTTTGGCGCCGCGACAATCGCTGTAGTTTAACGAATAACCACACCAGATAACATATAACCGGAAGGGTTATAAGCAGGACAGGAAGGCCCACGGTACAAAACCGTTAGTTACCACCCTTCAGCAGGCGCATCATATCTTCCTGCTTTTCATCCTCTTCATCTTCCTCTTCGTCGTCATAGGAGAGGCCCAGCTTTTGCATCAGCTCATCAATGCGATCCAGTTTGGCATCAACCCATGCCTGATCTTCATCACTCAGGGTTTCTCCCGCTTCAAGACGTTCCAGCAGCGCATCCAGGCGCTCATCCGTTTCCAGTAAATCCAACTCAGCCTGTGGTGAAAGCATAGGTTTCTCACTCTTCGGTTTGTGCTGTTTGGTGACCTTTTCGGTCACACCCAATGCAATGGGGGTTTTACTGCCAATACGAGGATCTTTGTGCTTACTTTGGTTTCCGCCACCTGATGCGCCGTCACTACCGGTCGCACGGCTACCTGCCGCATGACCACGGTGTTTTTTCTGGCGTTTACGGTCACGGGCTTCCTGGTTAATCTCTTCGCGTGTTTTACGGCGCGCTTTTGCAGGACCTTTACCGCGTGGTGTAGAAGTTGGTTTCATCATGATTCGTCTTTGGCTGTTTTTATTCAGTATATAATTGCGCCGGAATCTAGCAGAAATAAAGAAAAAAGGCGACAGAGTAATCTGTCGCCTTTTTTCCTGACTCTCACCCTTAACAGGCTTTACAATCCATGTTGGCTATCAACACACCCTGTTTTTCCCTTAGCCTGAAACATTCCATGTTGTTTCCATTTCCTTTTACTAACGTCTCCGGACGTTTGTCTTCCTGACAATCCTGTGTCTTCGCCTCCTGGCGCTCCTGACCCTCATCCTGAGTCGTATATCCTGTAAGCTTCCTCGCTATGGACGCTACTTTACCCTTTTGGCTTAACCGTACAAGTAACCTGGGTAGCAATTTCAGCTTTTCAGAATATAACTAATGGTTAATTATCTGATTTATTTGAGTTATATCATTATTTGCTCTGTCATATCGCATAGATTCGATCGGCAATGTCTCACAAAGCGCGCGGTTTTTACTTACACAACACACTTGTCGAAAAGCCAGCCTTTTGCTGGTGTTCAGGTATAATCGCTGCAAAGCCTTGATTGATGGAGACGACCGCTTTGACTAATTTGAATTATCAACAGACGCACTTTGTGATGAGTGCGCCTGATATTCGCCATTTACCTTCCGATACGGGAATCGAAGTGGCTTTTGCTGGCCGTTCCAACGCAGGCAAATCCAGTGCGCTAAATACCCTGACAAATCAAAAGGGTCTGGCGCGTACCTCTAAAACACCTGGCCGTACACAGCTCATCAACCTTTTTGAAGTTGTTGACGGCAAGCGTCTGGTTGACTTGCCGGGATACGGTTATGCAGAAGTTCCGGAAGAGATGAAGCGCAAATGGCAACGCGCGCTGGCTGAATACCTGGAAAAACGTCAGAGCCTGCAAGGTTTGGTTGTCCTGATGGACATTCGCCATCCACTAAAAGATCTCGATCAGCAGATGATTCTGTGGGCAGTAGAGAGCAACGTTCAGGTTCTGGTATTACTGACCAAAGCGGACAAACTGGCCAGCGGTGCACGGAAAGCCCAATTGAATATGGTACGTGAAGCGGTGCTGGCATTTAATGGCGATGTACAGGTCGAAGCATTCTCATCGCTGAAGAAGCTGGGCGTGGACAAACTGCGTCAGAAGCTGGATGTCTGGTTTAGCGAACTGGCACCGATTGAAGAGATGCAGGACGGGGAATAATCCACTGATATGCCGGATAGTGACGTTACACGCCTTATCCGGCCTATAGATCTTTATTATTGCTTTAAATAATTCGAGTTGCGTAAAGGCGGCGATACCAGGAAAAATTCGTCGGAAACGACTTTGAACAGCTGAAGGCGCCTCCGGTGAGGGACTGGAGTGAGCAAGAAAGCCAACGCATATACAGCTTGAAGTATGACGAGCACAATAAAAAACGCCCCAGTCATTACTGACTGGGGCGGCTAAAATATTCAGCCAAATCCGATTACGTGAAGTAAAAGGTCTGAAAGATAGAACATCTTACCTCTGTACCCTACGCGAATAACTTTACTCTTTTTTTAGCAGCTCACAAAGTACTTTTTGTAATTTTTTTTCAATCCCGACATAGGGAATTCTAATGAATATCACAAAAAACTCTATCTTATGTTGCTTAGTTACGAAAAGAGCGCGTTATTCATTGAACCCTTAGTGCGCTTGATCCCAGTTTTCACCACTACCCACTTCTACCAGTAACGGCACATCAATCCGCGTCCCATTTTCCATCAGTTGATGGATCTTTTTCGATACGCTTTCCAGGTCATCTTTATGCACTTCAAATACCAGTTCATCGTGTACCTGCATGATCATGCGTACGCGCGGCTGCTCGGCTTGTAGCCATCCGTCCACATCTATCATGGCTCGCTTGATAATATCTGCAGCAGTACCCTGCATCGGGGCATTAATCGCTGCGCGTTCAGCACCGGCGCGGCGAGCACCATTACTGGATTTAATATCCGGCAGATAGAGGCGACGCCCTTCCAGGGTTTCAACATACCCTTGCTCTTTTGCCTGTGCGCGCGTGCGTTCCATGTATTCCATAACGCCAGGGTAACGTTCGAAGTAGAGATCCATGTATTTCTGCGCTTCTTTACGCGGAATATTCAACTGGCGCGCAAGACCAAAGGCGCTCATCCCGTAGATCAGACCAAAGTTGATAGCTTTCGCACTACGGCGCTGCTCGTTGGTCACAGAATCGAGCGGCAAGCCAAAGACTTCAGCAGCCGTTGCGCGGTGAATGTCCTTCCCTTCAGCAAACGCAGTGAGCAGGCCTTTGTCACGCGAGAGATGCGCCATAATACGCAGTTCAATCTGCGAGTAGTCCGCAGAGACAATAACGTAGTCTTCTGGTGCAATAAACGCCTGGCGAATACGACGACCTTCCTCATTACGAACCGGAATATTTTGCAGGTTAGGGTCGGTAGAAGATAAGCGACCGGTAGCCGTGACTGCCTGATGGTACGAGGTATGTACGCGTCCGGTTTTAGGATTGATCATCAAAGGAAGTTTATCCGTATAGGTAGACTTCAATTTTGCCAACCCACGATATTCCAGAATCACCTTCGGCAATGGGTAATCCAGCGCTAACTCTTCCAGCACTTCTTCCGACGTTGACGGCGCACCACCCGGTGTTTTCTTCAGCGGTTTGATACCCTGCTTTTCAAACAGAATGGTTTGCAGTTGCTTGGTAGAAGAGAGGTTAAATGCCTCTCCAGCTATCTCATGCGCTTTTTTCTCCAGCTCCGTCAAACGCAGTGTTAGCTCTTCTGAATGTTTGTGCAGTACCGCCGGATCAATTTTCACACCATTGCGTTCTACGCGGGACAGTACTGGTACCAGCGGCATATCGATCTTCTCGAACACATTTAGCGGCCCTTGATGCTTTTGCAGTTCTGGCCACATTTTCAAGTGCAGCTGTAACGTAACATCAGCATCTTCCGCGGCATAACGTCCGGCTTCTTCCAGTGCAATCTGGTTAAAGGTCAGTTGGTTTTTACCCTTCCCGGCGATCTCTTCAAAAGTGATCGTTTTATGTTTCAGCCAACGTTCGGACAGGCTGTCCATGTCGTGTCGTCCGGCAACACTGTTGAGAATGTAGGATTCGAGCATGGTATCAAAAACGATGCCGCGCAGCTCAATTCCGTAGTTTGCCAGTATGCCACGATCGTACTTCAGATTTTGCCCAACCTTATGCGCCTTTTCATCTTCCAGCAGCGGCTTCAGCAGCGTCAACGCACGGTCGCGAGAGATCTGATCGGGAGCATCCAGGTAATCATGGGCAACAGGAACATATGCAGCTATGCCTGGCTCAATGGCAAAAGAGAGACCAACCAGGTTCGCAGAGATGTTATCCAGGCTGTCAGTTTCAGTATCAAAGGCAAAGACCGGTGCTTTTTTTAGCTTCGTAATCCACTCTTCCAGCGTCGCTTCGTCCAGAATAGTGACATAGTTATCGAATGAGAGAACTGTTGCCGGCTCCTCAGGCGTTTCATCGATAGCTATTGTTTCCTGTGGTTTTGCTGCTGGCTTTGTTCCTTTCGCCTGCAGCCATTTGCCGGCTTCAACGTCAGCAACCCAGCGTTTGAACTCATATTGCTTAAACAGGCCAAGCAGTTCGTCAGCTGCAGGCTGGCGCACTTCCAACTGCTCACAGGTTAATTCAAGTTCAACATCCGTTTTAATCGTGGCCAACTTATAAGAAAGGTATGCCACTTCTTTATTCTGCTCGAGTTTGCCAGCCATGGTTTTTGCACCACGGAAGGTTAGCCCCGCGATTTTGTCTGATTCAGCATAGAGGGTATCCAGCCCTCCCAGTCCCTGAAGCAATGCCTGAGCTGTTTTTTCACCCACTCCCGGAACACCTGGAATGTTATCGGAGGAGTCGCCCATCAGCGCCAGGAAATCGATGATCAGCTCAGGTGGCACGCCATACTTATTCACTACCTCATCCGGACCGAGGATAGTATTGGTCATAGTATTGATAAGCGTGATATTTGGTGTCACCAGTTGAGCCATGTCTTTATCACCGGTACTGATCAGCACCGGGCGCCCTATTTTCTCTGCTTCTCGCGCCAGCGTACCGATGACATCGTCCGCTTCCACACCGGAAACCGCCAGTAACGGCAGCCCCATCGCTTTGACCATCGCATGTAAAGGTTCTATCTGCGCACGCAGATCGTCCGGCATTGGCGGACGATGTGATTTGTAATGCTCGAATAACTCATCACGGAAGGTTTTACCCTTAGCGTCGAAGACCACTGCAGCATGCGTCGGCTGGTATTGCAGAATCAAGCTACGCAGCATGTTGAGGACACCGTACATAGCGCCCGTAGGCTCTCCCGAGCTGTTGGTCAGCGGCGGAAACGCATGGTATGCGCGATACAGGTAAGATGAGCCATCTACGAGGATAAGTGGGTTTTCTGGGATCTGAACCATAATGTCCGTGCCTGTTTATCAGATTATGGGTAAAGGATGCCACAGACAGGATGAAAACATGAGTTTTTCACCGCATTTGTGGAAAAACTTTTGCAGATCTTCTGGACTGTTCGCAAAGTGAGCTGTGGATAACTTTGTGAGTAAATAATTTTCAGCCCTTTAAATACAGCAAGATAATTTATAAAGCATAATAATTTTATATATTTTTCATCGCGTTATATTGAGCGGCAGAATTTTATAGCTTATTTTAGACTTATATCTGGATGTGGATAGATATTACCTTTTTTTCTATTCAGCGAAGACCCGTCATTTGGTTCGTTTTCTGATAAAATCAGCCCCTTGCGCCTCTTTCGCGCACTATCTATGGCTAACCTTTTGAATAATTTAATTATGACGAGAATACTCGCTGCGATAACGCTGTTGCTGAGTATCGTATTGACCATATTGGTCACGATTTTTTGTTCTGTGCCGATCATCCTTGCCGGGGTTGTAAAACTCCTTTTGCCCTTTCCCATCGTCTGGCGCAAGGTATCCGTCTTCTGTAATTTCATGATGTACTGCTGGTGTGAAGGTCTGGCGTTACTGTTACACCTTAATCCGCGACTGAAGTGGGACGTTGAAGGACTGGAAGGTCTTAGCAAGAAAAACTGGTATCTGCTCATCTGCAATCACTACAGCTGGGCTGATATCGTTGTGCTTTGCGTTTTGTTCCGTAAACACATCCCCATGAATAAATATTTCCTTAAGCAGCAACTCGCCTGGGTCCCCTTTATTGGACTGGCATGCTGGGCGCTGGATATGCCGTTTATGAAACGCTATTCGCGCGGCTATTTGCTCCGTCATCCGGAACGACGCGGTAAAGATGTGGCAACAACGCGTCGCTCTTGTGAGAAGTTTCGCCTCCATCCGACAACCATTGTGAATTTTGTTGAAGGTTCGCGCTTCACGAAAGAGAAACACCTGCAAACCCGCTCGCCATATCAAAATCTATTGCCGCCCAAGGCCGCAGGCATTGCGATGGCGCTAAATGTACTAGGGTCTCAGTTCGATAAATTGCTCAACATTACGCTGTGTTATCCAGAAAACAGTCATCGTCCTTTCTACGATATGCTGAGTGGCAAGCTGACACGCATTGTCGTGAGAGTGAATCTGGAGACAATTAAAGAAGAACTGCACGGTGATTACGTTAACGATAAAGGATTTAAACGTCGGTTCCAGCTGTGGCTGAATACGCTGTGGAGTGAGAAAGACATGCAACTTGATGCGATTAAAGCCTCACATAAAAAAGCCGGTCAGTGACCGGCTTTTTCTTTTACTTCTGACCAACCAGATATTTCACGGTATCAGCATACTGCTGTACAAAGATATCCATGCTGCTGGTATCCATACCCTGCGGATTTACCTGATACTTACCATTAACAAACATCGCCGGGACGCCCTGCAGTTGCAGATCAGCCGCCGCTTTTTCCTGCTGTGCGACGAGTGATTTCACCACGAAGCTATTCCATGCAGCATCATAGTCTTCACCTTTAATACCCGCATCGACAAACACTTTACGAATATCAGCAACAGACTGGACGGTCTGCGTTTTCTGTACCCCTTCAAACAACGGTACAGTAACTTTATCTTCAACGCCCAGTGCCAAAGCAACAGCCCACGCCTGAGTCAGGTCTTTGCCAAGAGGCCCCAAAAACTCAACGTGATATTTGGTCATTTTGGTGCCTTCCGGCAGTTTTTTCTTCACGTTATCAGAGACGTGAAGCACTTCTTCAAACTGGTAGCAATGCGGGCAGTAGAAGGAGAAAAACTCCAACACCTGAGGCTCACCCACAATAGGCTTTTCCAGTGTGATGTACTGCTTGCCATCCTGGAACTGCGCTGCCGATGCGCTAAAAGCTAAGATCATACCAGCCAGCGCCAGCCATATTTTTTTCATGTTCAGGTCTCTCCGATTAATACATTGGCGTTAATTGTAAGGGGGGGTCTTGCAGAATTTTAGCCTGCTCAATAAAGGTCGCGGTCTGACGTTGCCAGTAATCTTCCCCGGTTAACCATGGAAAGTTTTTAGGGAACGCAGGGTCAGCCCAACGTCGAATCAGCCAGGCAAGATAATAAACTAAACGCATGGCGCGTAAAGGTTCAATGAGTCCGATTTCAGCGATGTCAAACTCACTAAACTCTTCATAAGCCTCAATAATGGTTTCAAGCTGCATACGTTGTTCTGCTTTATCGCCATTAAGGAGCATCCATAGATCCTGCATTGCCGGACCATTACGAGCATCATCTAAATCGACGAACATCGGGCCATCACGCCACAGAATGTTCCCGGCATGGCAGTCACCGTGCAATCGTAGCGTTTCAAAACGGGTATGCCAGCGCTCGGTAACCACCGTGATGAGCGCATCCGTTGCCTTAAGGAAAGCTGCCTTTTGCCCTGCAGGAATGATCCGCGCATGCTCGAAAAGTTTACGCGGCTCAGTCAGATACTCTTCAAGACCAATTGTCGGTCGAAAGGCAAAAGAACGTTTACGTCCAGTTTGATGCAGGCGTCCCAGATAGCGGCCCACCGCCTCCATCTGATCGATGTTGTCGGCTTCAAACTGGCGGCCACCCACACTGGGGAATATCGCATAGTGAAATCCCTGATGACCCAATAACGTCTGGCCATCAAACACAATTGGCGCCGCAACGGGTACATCATCGCGCACCAGTTCAAGGGCAAACTGGTGTTCTTCCAGTATTTGATCAACAGACCAGCGTTCAGGACGGTAAAACTTTACGACAAAACGTCGACGGTCTTCATCCTGGAATTGATAGACACGATTTTCATAGCTGTTAAGCGGGGTCAGCCCGGAATCCACCCGGATCCCCAGCTCAAACAGTGCATCCATGATGGTATCCGGGTGTAGCGTCTGGAAAGTAAAAGCGTTGTCGTTCATCCCATCATCCGGAAAATACTACGAATGATTCAGGATATCATTTCGCAGCGCTTTCGGTGGCGGCGATTACAAGGTTTTACTCTTTAATTACGCCACGTGCTCGCAGGAGTGCAGTTTTAAAATCTTCTTCATAATCTTTTTGAATACCTGGAATCACTGCGTCTTTCGCAGAGTCGCGCATTTTCAGGTGGTAGATCAGAATATCATCAGTTAAATCCGCCAGTTCTCCGTCAAAACCTGACTCTTTTGCCAGTTTCTGCAAAAATTGCATCAGGTTAAGATCGGGTTCTTTCTGCCAGGCCGGCTGGAGGAGTTCAATAACTTCATTCAGACGTTTACATTTCATGGTTGTGCTCCTTAGTCTTAATACGAATACGTTAGCAGGGTCAATCCCACATTAAAAGAGGCGATATCAGTGATTCTGGATAGTGCAATAACAGGGGTTGTTCTGGCTGGCGGTAAGGCCAGACGAATGGGTGGAACAGATAAAGGCCTTCTTGAACTTCACGGTAAGCCGTTATGGAGACACGTGGCGGATACCCTCGCCTTGCAGGTTAAGACCGTCGTGGTTAACGCCAATCGCCATCAGGATGTTTATCAACAAAGCGGCTTGAAAGTTATCCCCGATTTATTGGCCGATTTTCCTGGCCCGCTGGCCGGAATGCTGTCAGTTTTTCAGCAGGAAGCTGGTGACTGGTTTCTATTCTGTCCTTGCGATATGCCATATATTCCCTACAGCCTGGCCGCACGTTTAAAAGAGCAACGTAGCTCTGCGCCAGTCGTATGGGTGCACGATGGAGAACGGGATCACCCGACAATTGCGCTGATGAATAGAAAAATAGTGCCGTTGTTACAGGACTACCTTCAGTCTGGTGAACGACGCGTAATGGTCTTTATGCGTCTGGCTGGCGGGCATGCCGTCGATTTCAGCGATCACAGAGACGCATTCGTAAATGTGAATACACCAGAAGAACTCGCGAGATGGCAGACAAAATCATGATCCCATTACTCGGCATTGCGGCATGGAGTGGTACAGGAAAAACCACACTGCTCAAAAAGCTGATACCGGAACTGTGCGCCAGAGGTATTCGCCCTGGATTGATCAAGCATACACACCACGATATGGACGTCGATAAACCCGGCAAAGATAGCTATGAACTGCGTAAAGCTGGAGCAGCTCAAACACTAGTCGCCAGCCAGCAGCGCTGGGCATTGATGACGGAAACGCCAGAAGAGCCCAAGTTGGACTTAACATATCTGGTGAGCAGAATGGATGCTTCAACGTTAGATATGGTGCTTGTCGAGGGTTTTAAGCATGAAGCTGTCGCGAAGATCATGCTTTTTCGTGAAGGTTGTGGTCGCAACAAGGAAGAATTAACGATTGATGAACATGTTGTCGCGGTTGCAAGCGATGTTCCACTCATGGTGGATGTTCCATTGTTAGATATAAACGATATACCACAGATAGCGGCATTTATTTTACGGTGGCTAAAGCAATGAACGTAATCCGGATGAGGCGTTTACGCCGAATCCGGCACTTTTCACAACGCATAGACGCAAAAAAGCCCATCCGGCAGGATGGGCTTCTTCACTGGTTTGATGCCTGGCAGTTCCCTACTCTCGCATGGGGAGACCCCACACTACCATCGGCGCTACGGCGTTTCACTTCTGAGTTCGGCATGGGGTCAGGTGGGACCACCGCGCTACAGCCGCCAGGCAAATTCTGTTTATCAACACGCTTTCGCATGTCAATTTAATCTGTATCAAGCTGAAATTTCGTCTCTTCGCCAAAACAGCTTCGGCGTTGTAAGGTTAAGCCTCACGGTTCATTAGTATCGGTTAGCTCAATGTATCGCTACACTTACACACCCGACCTATCAACGTCGTCGTCTTCAACGTTCCTTCAGGAGACTTAAAGTCTCAGGGAGAACTCATCTCGGGGCAAGTTTCGTGCTTAGATGCTTTCAGCACTTATCTCTTCCGCATTTAGCTACCGGGCAATGCCATTGGCATGACAACCCGAACACCAGTGATGCGTCCACTCCGGTCCTCTCGTACTAGGAGCAGCCCCCCTCAATTCTCCAGCGCCCACGGCAGATAGGGACCGAACTGTCTCACGACGTTCTAAACCCAGCTCGCGTACCACTTTAAATGGCGAACAGCCATACCCTTGGGACCTACTTCAGCCCCAGGATGTGATGAGCCGACATCGAGGTGCCAAACACCGCCGTCGATATGAACTCTTGGGCGGTATCAGCCTGTTATCCCCGGAGTACCTTTTATCCGTTGAGCGATGGCCCTTCCATTCAGAACCACCGGATCACTAAGACCTGCTTTCGCACCTGCTCGAGCCGTCACTCTCGCAGTCAAGCTAGCTTATGCCTTTGCACTAACCTCCTGATGTCCGACCAGGATTAGCTAACCTTCGTGCTCCTCCGTTACTCTTTAGGAGGAGACCGCCCCAGTCAAACTACCCACCAGACACTGTCCGCAACCCGGATCACGGGTCTACGTTAGAACACCAGCCATTAAAGGGTGGTATTTCAAGGTTGGCTCCATGCAGACTGGCGTCCACACTTCAAAGCCTCCCACCTATCCTACACATCAAGGACCAGTGTTCAGTGTCAAGCTATAGTAAAGGTTCACGGGGTCTTTCCGTCTTGCCGCGGGTACACTGCATCTTCACAGCGAGTTCAATTTCACTGAGTCTCGGGTGGAGACAGCCTGGCCATCATTACGCCATTCGTGCAGGTCGGAACTTACCCGACAAGGAATTTCGCTACCTTAGGACCGTTATAGTTACGGCCGCCGTTTACCGGGGCTTCGATCAAGAGCTTCTCCTTACGGATAACCCCATCAATTAACCTTCCGGCACCGGGCAGGCGTCACACCGTATACGTCCACTTTCGTGTTTGCACAGTGCTGTGTTTTTAATAAACAGTTGCAGCCAGCTGGTATCTTCGACTGATTTCAGCTCCATGAGTAAATCACTTCACCTACATATCAGCGTGCCTTCTCCCGAAGTTACGGCACCATTTTGCCTAGTTCCTTCACCCGAGTTCTCTCAAGCGCCTTGGTATTCTCTACCTGACCACCTGTGTCGGTTTGGGGTACGATTTCGTGTTACCTGATGCTTAGAGGCTTTTCCTGGAAGCAGGGCATTTGTTACTTCAGCACCGTAGTGCCTCGTCATCACACCTCAGCGTTAATAAGGTACCGGATTTACCTGGAACCTCCGCCTACATGCTTAAACCGGGACAACCGTCGCCCGGCTAACATAGCCTTCTCCGTCCCCCCTTCGCAGTAACACCAAGTACAGGAATATTAACCTGTTTCCCATCGACTACGCCTTTCGGCCTCGCCTTAGGGGTCGACTCACCCTGCCCCGATTAACGTTGGACAGGAACCCTTGGTCTTCCGGCGTGCGGGTTTTTCACCCGCATTATCGTTACTTATGTCAGCATTCGCACTTCTGATACCTCCAGCATCCCTCACAGGACACCTTCAACGGCTTACAGAACGCTCCCCTACCCAACAACACATAGTGTCGCTGCCGCAGCTTCGGTGCATGGTTTAGCCCCGTTACATCTTCCGCGCAGGCCGACTCGACCAGTGAGCTATTACGCTTTCTTTAAATGATGGCTGCTTCTAAGCCAACATCCTGGCTGTCTGTGCCTTCCCACATCGTTTCCCACTTAACCATGACTTTGGGACCTTAGCTGGCGGTCTGGGTTGTTTCCCTCTTCACGACGGACGTTAGCACCCGCCGTGTGTCTCCCGTGATAACATTCTTCGGTATTCGCAGTTTGCATCGGGTTGGTAAGTCGGGATGACCCCCTAGCCGAAACAGTGCTCTACCCCCGAAGATGAATTCACGAGGCGCTACCTAAATAGCTTTCGGGGAGAACCAGCTATCTCCCGGTTTGATTGGCCTTTCACCCCCAGCCACAAGTCATCCGCTAATTTTTCAACATTAGTCGGTTCGGTCCTCCAGTTAGTGTTACCCAACCTTCAACCTGCCCATGGCTAGATCACCGGGTTTCGGGTCTATACCCTGCAACTTAACGCCCAGTTAAGACTCGGTTTCCCTTCGGCTCCCCTATTCGGTTAACCTTGCTACAGAATATAAGTCGCTGACCCATTATACAAAAGGTACGCAGTCACCCCATAAAGAGGCTCCCACTGCTTGTACGTACACGGTTTCAGGTTCTTTTTCACTCCCCTCGCCGGGGTTCTTTTCGCCTTTCCCTCACGGTACTGGTTCACTATCGGTCAGTCAGGAGTATTTAGCCTTGGAGGATGGTCCCCCCATATTCAGACAGGATACCACGTGTCCCGCCCTACTCTTCGAGTTCACAACACGTGTGATTTTGTGTACGGGACTATCACCCTGTACCGTCGGACTTTCCAGACCGTTCCACTACCACACATGCTGATTCAGACTCTGGGCTGCTCCCCGTTCGCTCGCCGCTACTGGGGGAATCTCGGTTGATTTCTTTTCCTCGGGGTACTTAGATGTTTCAGTTCCCCCGGTTCGCTTCATTACGCTATGTATTCACGTAATGATAGTGTGACGAATCACACTGGGTTTCCCCATTCGGAAATCGCCGGTTATAACGGTTCATATCACCTTACCGACGCTTATCGCAGATTAGCACGTCCTTCATCGCCTCTGACTGCCAGGGCATCCACCGTGTACGCTTAGTCGCTTAACCTCACAACCCGAAGATGTTTCGTAAAACACCATCGTGTTGCGAAAATTTGAGAGACTCGAACACACCGCTTATCTGTTCTTATTACGGAGAACAGACACAGTGTGTCGTTTCAATTTTCAGCTTGATCCAGATTTTTAAAGAGCAAAACTTCGCAGTGAACCTTTTCAGGTACACTCTGAAGTTTTCTTGGTATTTCTGCAGTAAGTAATGGTGGAGCTATGCGGGATCGAACCGCAGACCTCCTGCGTGCAAAGCAGGCGCTCTCCCAGCTGAGCTATAGCCCCATCGAAGTCATCTCATGTACCGATAATTTTTCCTGAGACAAGGCGTGGAATAACGAAGCATACTTAAGTATGTGAGTTATTTCACAACGCAGTATTCAGGTAAAATTTGGTAGGCCTGAGTGGACTTGAACCACCGACCTCACCCTTATCAGGGGTGCGCTCTAACCACCTGAGCTACAAGCCTGCAGAGATTTCTTACTGCTAATTTTCATCAGACAATCTGTGTGGACACTACAAGGAACGGTTCTTTAAGGTAAGGAGGTGATCCAACCGCAGGTTCCCCTACGGTTACCTTGTTACGACTTCACCCCAGTCATGAATCACAAAGTGGTAAGCGCCCTCCCGAAGGTTAAGCTACCTACTTCTTTTGCAACCCACTCCCATGGTGTGACGGGCGGTGTGTACAAGGCCCGGGAACGTATTCACCGTGGCATTCTGATCCACGATTACTAGCGATTCCGACTTCATGGAGTCGAGTTGCAGACTCCAATCCGGACTACGACATACTTTATGAGGTCCGCTTGCTCTCGCGAGGTCGCTTCTCTTTGTATATGCCATTGTAGCACGTGTGTAGCCCTACTCGTAAGGGCCATGATGACTTGACGTCATCCCCACCTTCCTCCAGTTTATCACTGGCAGTCTCCTTTGAGTTCCCGGCCGAACCGCTGGCAACAAAGGATAAGGGTTGCGCTCGTTGCGGGACTTAACCCAACATTTCACAACACGAGCTGACGACAGCCATGCAGCACCTGTCTCAGAGTTCCCGAAGGCACCAAAGCATCTCTGCTAAGTTCTCTGGATGTCAAGAGTAGGTAAGGTTCTTCGCGTTGCATCGAATTAAACCACATGCTCCACCGCTTGTGCGGGCCCCCGTCAATTCATTTGAGTTTTAACCTTGCGGCCGTACTCCCCAGGCGGTCGACTTAACGCGTTAGCTCCGGAAGCCACGCCTCAAGGGCACAACCTCCAAGTCGACATCGTTTACGGCGTGGACTACCAGGGTATCTAATCCTGTTTGCTCCCCACGCTTTCGCACCTGAGCGTCAGTCTTTGTCCAGGGGGCCGCCTTCGCCACCGGTATTCCTCCAGATCTCTACGCATTTCACCGCTACACCTGGAATTCTACCCCCCTCTACAAGACTCTAGCCTGCCAGTTTCGGATGCAGTTCCCAGGTTGAGCCCGGGGATTTCACATCCGACTTGACAGACCGCCTGCGTGCGCTTTACGCCCAGTAATTCCGATTAACGCTTGCACCCTCCGTATTACCGCGGCTGCTGGCACGGAGTTAGCCGGTGCTTCTTCTGCGAGTAACGTCAATCACTAAGGTTATTAACCTTAATGCCTTCCTCCTCGCTGAAAGTACTTTACAACCCGAAGGCCTTCTTCATACACGCGGCATGGCTGCATCAGGCTTGCGCCCATTGTGCAATATTCCCCACTGCTGCCTCCCGTAGGAGTCTGGACCGTGTCTCAGTTCCAGTGTGGCTGGTCATCCTCTCAGACCAGCTAGGGATCGTCGCCTAGGTGAGCCGTTACCCCACCTACTAGCTAATCCCATCTGGGCACATCCGATGGCAAGAGGCCCGAAGGTCCCCCTCTTTGGTCTTGCGACGTTATGCGGTATTAGCTACCGTTTCCAGTAGTTATCCCCCTCCATCGGGCAGTTTCCCAGACATTACTCACCCGTCCGCCACTCGTCACCCAAGGAGCAAGCTCCTCTGTGCTACCGTTCGACTTGCATGTGTTAGGCCTGCCGCCAGCGTTCAATCTGAGCCATGATCAAACTCTTCAATTTAAGTTTGATGCTCGTGAATTAAACTTCGTAATGAATTACGTGTTCACTCAGAGACTTGGTATTCATTTTTCGTCTTGCGACGTTAAGAATCCGTATCATTGAGTGCCCACACAGATTGTCTGATAAATTGTTAAAGAGCAGTTGCGACGCGCTTTGGCGCTCTGTCGCGAGGTCCCGTATAATACGTTTTCCTCATTCAGAGTCAAGCATTTATTTTTGCTTTTCTCTGCGAAGTTCTCAGTGGAACCCCGCTGACCCGGCGGCCTGTAGTCCGTTGTTCCGTGTCAGTGGAGGCGCATTATAGGGAGTTATTTCAGGCTGACAAGGGGAAATTTAAAATAATCTTCCGACTGCGTATTTTTTATTCTTTGCGTTTATTTTAACAACGCTTTGTTGGTTAATTGGGCAATTTCCCGCGCAAAAATCGCGACCTGTTCCCAGTCGGTATATACGACTTCTTTACTTGTATCCGTTTCACCGCCCGACATCTTCATAATCAGTTTGATCATGACACGGTCATACCAACGATAACGAGGATAAAGTAAAGCTCCGGCAATCACCGCACTGCGGTCTGGTCGCCACGGCGAGCTCATCAGAAACTTGCGCGCATAGCTGTTGGTCTGCGGGGTACGCTTTTCCGGCTTACGAGCAACCAGGTTAACGGAGTAGAATGCACTCGGCATCGCATTCAGCCGCGTGGCATGCTTCTTCACGAACTCCTGAAAAGCAGTATGGTAATGACCGTAGCGAATTGATGCACCAATCACCACGCTGTCATAGTTTTTCCAGTCAGGCTCTTCGGTGCGATGCAGATTCACAACATCGGCCCAGACGCCCAGTTCTTTTAGTTCAGAAGCCAGATACTCGGCGATTTCGCGCGTTTGTCCATCCCGGGAAGAAAAAAGAATCAGTGTTTTCACGTGTTACTCCGTTATTCACGCCAGAAGGTAGGGGTAAAGAGTACCAGCAAAGTAAAGACCTCGAGACGACCAAATAGCATATTGGCAATCAGGATCCATTTCGCCACTGGGTTCATACTGGCAAAGTTGTCGGCAACAACGCCCAGCCCTGGTCCCAGGTTATTCAGGGTCGCAACAACAGAGGCAAATGCTGAGAAGTCATCCACACCGGTCGCTATAATTGCCAGCATACTGATAATAAACACCAGCGCATAGGCTGAGAAGAATCCCCATACCGCTTCAAGGATCCGTTCCGGCAACGCACGATTACCCAGTTTAATACTGTAAACCGCATTGGGGTGGACCAGCCTTTTGAGTTCCCGGTTACCCTGCTTAAACAGCAGCAGGATACGAATGACCTTCAAACCACCACCCGTTGAGCCAGCACAGCCACCAATAAATGCAGAACACAGCAACAGTACCGGCAGGAACAGCGGCCAGCGGGCAATACTGTCCGTAGTAAACCCTGCGGTGGTCGCCATTGATACTACCTGGAAAAAGGCCTGATTGATCGTCGTTAGCGCCGAACCATAGGTGTTGTGTACCCACAGCACCAGCGTACAGACAGCCACCAGCGTCAACTGCACACCGATGAACATGCGAAATTCCGGGTCGCGCCAGTAGACCTTTAAACTACGCCCACTTAATAAAGAGAAGTGCAGGCCATAGTTACAGCCGGAGATCAGTAAAAAGATAGCAATAATCGTGTTAATAGTGGGGCTGTCGAAATAGCCAACACTGGCATCGTGTGTAGAGAAGCCGCCAATAGCAATGGTGGCAAAACTGTGCCCAATGGCATCAAACGCCGGCATCCCGGCAAACCATAGCGCCAGCGCACATGCAATCGTCAGCAGTACATAGATAAGCCATAACGTTTTTGCCGTTTCAGCAATACGCGGACGCATTTTATTATCTTTGAGCGGCCCAGGCATTTCTGCCCGATAGAGCTGCATACCACCGACGCCAAGAATAGGCAGGATAGCGACCGCCAGCACGATGATCCCCATACCACCAAACCATTGCAGCATTTGGCGATAAAAGAGAATGGCGTGCGGCAATGAATCCAGCCCCACCAGCGTCGTCGCACCTGTCGTTGTTAACCCCGAAAAGGATTCGAAAAACGCATCAGTAATCGTGAGGTTAGGACTTTCGGAAAAGATAAATGGTAGCGCACCCACGCTGCCCAGCACGGTCCAGAACAAGACGACGATCAGAAACCCTTCGCGGGATTTCAGTTCACCCTTTTCCTTACGGTTCGGCCACCACAGCATGGAACCAATTGCCAGCGCGACAAAGAAAGTTTGCGTAAATGCACGACCCGCACCATCACGGTAGATGAGAGCTACCAGTCCGGGGAGGATCATTGTCCCCGAAAATAAGATGACCAGTAGTCCAACGATTCGGGTTATGGCGCGAAAATGCATCTCTGCCGCTTCCTTAATTCTTCAAAATGAGGTGGGGATTATTCTTCAATCGCTAACAATTGCAATGAACCACGACTAAAATCCGCCAGCTTTGCCGAAAATTCATCCACTTTCGCATAAGGAAGCGCTACCCTGAGCCGAACAAATGCCTGGTAATCACTGGAAATTATTTTACCGTCAAACTGCCCCAACAATATTTCAATGCCAGCCAACTGGCCGTACTCACACTGCAAAGTATATTCGGTTAATGGCGTCTTGCGCTGCGTTGTTAACTGACGTAAAGCCTGATTCACGCCGCCGCCGTAGGCTTTCACCAGCCCACCCGTACCGAGAAGAATACCGCCGTAGTAGCGTACCACCACGGCGGTAATTTCACCGACACCGCTCCCCATCAGTTGAGCAAGCATCGGTTTCCCTGCCGTCCCCGCTGGTTCACCATCATCCGAGAATCCCAGCTGTTGCGAATCATTCGGCGCACCCGCCACCCACGCCACACAATGGTGGCGCGCGTCCGGGTGTTCCGCTCTAACTGACTCAACAAAGGCTTTCGCCGCTTCCACACCATCCGTATGCGCGAGCAGAGTAATAAAGCGGCTTTTTTTGATCTCTTCAACAACGCTAACCGGCGCCGCAGGGATTAACCAACTGTCCATTACGCCAGTTTTAAATCCCGCGTCATGTTTTCGACATTGCTCTCGTGGATAACCACGTTATCTTCAATACGAATACCACCTAACGGCTTCAGCGCTTCAATTTTCTGCCAGTTAAAGTGCTTGCTGAATTGCCCTTCGCGCCATGGCGCCAGCAGCGATTCGATAAAGTAAATACCCGGCTCGATAGTCAGGACCATGCCCGGCTGCAGCACTCGCGTACAGCGCAGGTAGGGATACTTTGATGGTGCAGCAAGGTGTGTACCGCTGTCATCCTGCATAAAGCCAGCAACATCATGAACCTGCAGACCCAGCGGGTGGCCAATGCCGTGCGGCATAAACGGCCCGGTGAGATCGTTCTCTACCATCGCCTCTTCACTCATACCGGTGATGATTTGATGTTTACGCAACAGCTTTGCAATACGTTGATGGAACTGAATGTGATAATCCACATAGCTGACGCCCGCCTTCATGGTTGCAATCAGCGCCAGTTCTTCGTCGTTAACGTCTTTCACCAGCTGCGCATAGTCGTTGTCGCTTTTCGCCGACCAGGTTCGCGTCAGGTCTGCCGCATAACCGTTGTATTCCGCGCCAGCATCCAGCAGGAAACTGCGGATTTCTGACGGCGCCTGGTGATCCAGTTTGGTGTAATGCAGTACGGAGGCATGTTCGTTGAGGGCCACGATATTGCTGTAAGGCACGTCGGTGTCACGATGACCCGTGGCAGTCAAATAGGCCAGGTTAATGTCGAACTCGCTCATACCGGAACGGAAGGCTTCTTCTGCCGCACGATGCCCACTCACCGCCATTTTCTGCGCTTCACGCATACAGGCCAGCTCGTAATCCGTTTTATACGCACGATAATAATGAAGATAGTCGATCACCCCTTTCGGGTTGATATTGCTGGCAGCGATGTCCAGTTGCAACGCACGCTCAGGAACCGGGCCGATATAACCGATATTACCGCGAGCAGCTGGCAGTTGGCCGCCAATACCATCGGCTTTTGGCAGCGCAATAATGTCAATTTCTTCCGTCCAGAAAGAGGTCGGTAGCGGTTCAACGTTGTGCCAGTAGTCGACCGGCAAGTAGAACCACAATTTAGGCTTATTAACGCCATCTACCAGCAACCAACAGTTAGGAACCTGCGTGACAGGTACCCAAGCTTTAAACTGCGGATTAACCTTAAACGGATATGGATGATCGTCGAGAAAAACGTTTAACAGCTCGCCGGAGTGAATAAGTAACGCATCCAGCTTAAAACGAGCCAGCGCATCGCGGGTCCGTTCCTGTAAGGTAACAATATGATTTTTATAGAGTGCGGCCAGTGATTCCATTATTTACCCTTCTGTTTTTTTGACCTCAAGTCACCGCATCTTAGCACATCGTTCTGTAGCTGCGTGATTTCTGCCGAGCGTGATCGAATCGTCATTTCTTTAATCATTCATTTGCATTTTATTAACATAAAACACACACTTCGATTCATCTGGTATGACCAGATCACCTTGCGGATTCAGGAGACTGACATGCTTTACAAAGGCGACACCCTGTACCTCGACTGGCTGGAAGATGGCATCGCCGAACTGGTGTTCGATGCCCCTGGCTCGGTCAACAAACTCGATACGGCAACCGTAGCCAGCCTGGGCCATGCGCTTGATGTGCTGGAAAAGCAGACAGATTTAAAAGGTCTGCTGCTGCGCTCGAATAAAGCGGCCTTTATTGTTGGCGCCGATATCACCGAATTCCTTTCATTGTTTCTTGTTCCTGAAGAGCAGCTAAGCCAGTGGCTGCATTTTGCCAACAGCGTCTTTAACCGGCTGGAAGATTTACCGGTGCCAACCATTGCCGCCGTAAACGGTTATGCGCTGGGCGGCGGTTGCGAGTGCGTGCTGGCGACCGATTACCGTCTGGCAACACCGGACCTGCGTATCGGTCTGCCGGAAACGAAGCTGGGCATTATGCCGGGCTTTGGCGGCTCTGTGCGTATGCCACGTATACTGGGCGCCGACAGCGCTCTGGAAATTATTGCGGCGGGTAAAGATATCAGCGCTGAGCAGGCACTGAAAGTTGGCCTGGTCGATGGCATTGTTAAGCAGGAAAAACTGCTTGATGGCGCGATGGCTGTATTACGTCAGGCAATCAACGGCGACCTCGACTGGAAGGCCAAACGCCAGCCGAAACTGGAACCACTGAAACTCAGCAAAATTGAAGCCGCAATGAGTTTTACCATCGCCAAAGGCATGGTCGCGCAGACTGCAGGTAAACATTACCCTGCCCCCATCACCGCGGTAAAAACGATTGAAGCCGCAGCACGCTTTGGTCGTGAAGAAGCACTGAATCTGGAAAATAAAAGCTTTGTGCCACTGGCGCACACCAGTGAAGCACGCGCGCTGGTCGGTATCTTCCTCAACGATCAGTACGTAAAAGCAAAAGCGAAGAAGCTGACTAAAGACATTGAGGCACCGAAGCAGACCGCAGTATTGGGCGCAGGCATTATGGGCGGCGGTATCGCTTACCAGTCTGCCTGGAAAGGTGTGCCGGTTATCATGAAAGACATCAATGATAAATCATTGACGCTTGGTATGACTGAAGCCGCCAAACTGCTGAACAAACAGCTTGAGCGCGGCAAGATTGATGGTCTGAAAATGGCAGGCGTGATTTCAACCATTCATCCCACCCTCGACTATACCGGCTTTGAGCGCGTAGATGTGGTAGTGGAAGCGGTCGTTGAGAATCCGAAAGTGAAAAAAGCGGTACTGGCAGAGACCGAAGAGAAGGTTCGCCATGATACCGTGCTGGCCTCAAACACCTCCACTATTCCAATTAGTGAACTGGCCAGCGTTCTGAAGCGCCCGGAAAACTTCTGCGGCATGCACTTCTTTAATCCGGTGCACCGTATGCCTCTGGTAGAGATCATTCGCGGTGAAAAAAGCTCGGATGAAACCATCGCCAAAGTTGTCGCCTGGGCAAGCCGTATGGGTAAGACGCCGATTGTGGTCAACGACTGCCCCGGCTTCTTCGTTAACCGTGTGCTGTTCCCGTACTTTGCTGGTTTCAGCCAGCTACTGCGTGATGGAGCGGACTTCCGCAAAGTCGATAAAGTGATGGAGAAACAGTTTGGCTGGCCGATGGGTCCGGCATATCTGCTGGATGTCGTCGGCATTGATACCGCCCATCACGCGCAGGCAGTCATGTCAGCAGGCTTCCCACAACGCATGCAAAAAGATTATCGCGACGCGATTGACGCATTATTTGACGCCAGTCGCTTTGGACAGAAAAACGGCCTCGGCTTCTGGAGCTATAAAGAAGACAACAAAGGTAAACCGAAGAAAGAAGAGGATGCCACTGTTGATAGTCTGCTGGCAGATGTCAGTCAGCCGAAGCGCGATTTTAGCGATGAAGAGATTATCGCCCGTATGATGATCCCGATGGTCAACGAAGTGGTGCGCTGCCTGGAAGAAGGCATTATTGCCAGTCCAGCAGAGGCAGATATGGCGCTGGTTTACGGCCTGGGCTTCCCTCCGTTCCATGGCGGTGCGTTCCGCTGGCTGGATACGCTCGGCAGCGCGAAATATCTCGATATGGCGCAACAGTATCAGCACCTCGGTCCGCTGTATGACGTCCCGGAAGGATTGCGCAATAAAGCACGTCATAACGAACCGTATTATCCCCAGGTTGAGCCTGCCCGCCCGGTTGGCGACCTGAAAACGGCTTAAGGAGTCACAATGGAACAGGTTGTAATTGTTGATGCGATCCGTACCCCGATGGGCCGTTCGAAAGGGGGGGCGTTTCGTAACGTGCGGGCAGAAGATCTCTCCGCACATTTAATGCGTAGCCTGCTGGCGCGTAATCCCGCGCTTGATCCTGCGGCTCTCGATGACATTTACTGGGGCTGCGTACAGCAGACGCTGGAGCAAGGGTTCAACATCGCCCGTAACGCCGCGCTGCTGGCAGAAGTTCCGCACTCCGTCCCGGCAGTAACGGTCAATCGCCTGTGCGGTTCATCCATGCAGGCACTGCACGACGCGGCACGCATGATCATGACCGACGATGCACAAGCGTGTCTGGTTGGCGGCGTGGAGCATATGGGCCACGTCCCCATGAGTCACGGCGTCGATTTCCATCCGGGTATGAGTCGCAACGTTGCTAAAGCGGCGGGGATGATGGGCCTGACGGCAGAAATGCTCTCCCGTATGCACGGTATCAGCCGTGAAATGCAGGATGCCTTCGCCGCACGCTCACACGCCCGGGCCTGGGCAGCGACACAGTCTGGCGCATTCAGAAATGAAATAATCCCGACCAGTGGCCACGATGCTGACGGCGTGTTGAAACAGTTTAACTACGATGAAGTTATCCGCCCGGAAACCACCGTCGAAGCGCTGTCCACCCTGCGCCCGGCGTTCGACCCAGTCAGCGGTACAGTTACTGCCGGAACATCTTCAGCTCTCTCTGATGGCGCAGCTGCCATGCTGGTGATGAGTGAAAGCCGCGCTCGTGAACTGGGTCTGAAACCACGCGCCCGTATTCGTTCAATGGCGGTTGTCGGCTGCGACCCCTCAATCATGGGTTATGGCCCGGTCCCGGCCTCAAAGCTGGCGCTGAAAAAAGCAGGGCTCTCCACCCGCGATATCGGTCTGTTTGAAATGAACGAAGCCTTTGCCGCGCAGATCCTTCCATGCATTAAAGATCTGGGACTGATGGAGCAGATTGACGAGAAGATCAACCTCAACGGCGGCGCGATCGCACTGGGTCATCCACTGGGATGTTCCGGTGCACGTATCAGCACCACCTTGCTGAACCTGATGGAGCGCAAAGACGTGCAGTTTGGTCTGGCGACGATGTGTATCGGGTTGGGTCAGGGGATCGCGACAGTATTTGAGCGAGTTTAATCAGAGAGTGTCATCTATTGCAGGTCGGGTAAGCGAAATGCCCCGGCAACCATGCCGGATGGCGACGCAATATCGTCTTATCCGGCCTGCAACGACAGCGCCACTGTATAACAATTAGTTGCCGTTTTTCCCGCCTGTCAGGGGCGGGTTTTTTATTTCACAGAACTGGTACGGACCACTAACTGCACGGGTAGCAACAAATTCTGTTCCTGCTGTTCTTCCAACAACAAACGCAGTGCTTCACGCCCCAGTTGCTGTTTATCAACGGCAATGGTGGTCAGCGGCGGATGTGACCAGGCTGCGGCATCAATATCATCAAACCCTACCAGTGAAAGATCTTCCGGGATACGTATACCTTGCTGCGCACACACTCGCTGAACCACCAGCGCTGCCGCATCGTTATAAGCAAAAATGGCATCGGGCGGCTCGGGCAACCTGAACAATTCGTTGACCGCTTGGACCAGTGATTGTTCAGTATCCAGAAGCGGTGGCGCAATGGCTTCATACTCTGGCGGCATCAGTAGACGAGCGTCATACAACGCCTGGCGATAGCCCTTCTCACGCTGGCGAATACTGTAATGAGAGAGTGTGCTGGCAAGAAAGGCAATGCGACTGCGCCCTTGTTCGATTAGATGTCGAGTGGCCAGATAGCCACCCTGGGTATTATCCGGATTGACGCATGGCAAACCAGGCACCCACAAATCCACCAGTACCATTGGCAGCTTCATTTGTTGCAGTAGCCCAAGCAGTTCAGGCTCAAAAAATCCGGCACAGATCAGCGCATCAGGCTGATGCAGCATCACCTGTTCACCCACTGCGTCACCAGGACCAATAGAGAGAAAGCTCAGCGCAATATTGTGATCACGACATACTTCTTCTATGCCCAACAACAGCGGTGAATAAAACGGTAATGCCCGACTAATGTTGTGCTGGCGATGCAACAAAAACAGGACGCGCCTGAGTTTATCGCTACGCAGACGGGAGAAATCGTAGCCCTGCTGTTCCGCCACGGAAATAATGCGCAATCGGGTATCCTCACGCAGTCCCGGTTGCCCTTTTAGTGCGCGGGAAACAGCGCCAACCGACACACCGCAGGCTTCGGCAATATCTCTGATTCGTACAGGTTTCGTCATTTCACTCTCATTGATCGTGCGTCATCATACGGGTAGTTGCGGTCGCAGGCTGTTGTGCACCCAGCCAGGCGGCACCACGTACGCCGCTGCTGTCGCCGTGACGAGCCTGGACAATCGGCGTGCGGCACTGTTTTCCAAATACGTACTGTGCCACCCGCGCCTGTAAGCCTGAATAGAGTATGCCAATATTGGATACTCCGCCGCCCAACACGATAACATCTGGATCAAGCGTATTGACCACGCCAGCTAACGCTCGGGCTAATTGATCGCAGTAGCGCTCCCATAGCAGGCAGGCGTCTACGTCACCAGACTCGACCCGTTTCATTATTTGAGGAACACCGGCATGTTGCGTGGTGTGATTCAGGTACTGACGCTCCAGGCCGCTGCCCGAAATAAAACTCTCAATACAGTTTAACTGCCCGCAATAGCACGTTACCGCCGCGCCGTCCCGCTCTTCATTGTAACGCGGTAGCGCATTATGTCCCCACTCTCCCGCACAGGCATTAGGGCCTGAGATCAAACGGTTATCGACACACAATCCACCACCGCATCCCGTACCAAGGATCACTCCAAACACTACTCCATACCCGCGTCCGCTTCCGTCCATGGCCTCCGACAACGTAAAACAGTTGGCGTCGTTGGTTACGGGCACAGGTATTCCCAGCGCCTGCTCAAGATCGCGTGCGAAGGGTTGTTGATTGAGCACCAGAATATTGGAGTTTTTTATTAACCCATCACTGTCGACTGCGCCGGGCACACCCACACCGACTGATAATGGTCGATTAACGGTCTTCATGGCTTTCACGATAGCGTCCGTGACGACCCGGAAAAAATCGCCGTAGCTCTGCTTTGGTGTACTGCATCGTTCGCGGTAAATAATCTCACCCGTGTTATCAATCACCACTGCTTCGATTTTAGTCCCACCAATATCCAGTCCGAGCCTCATGATTCCCCCATTCGCTTGACGCAAAATTATCTCTGCACAGACTGACTTTTTTGTTTACTAAACACAAAGACAGACATCACAAAATAGAATTTTGACGATAGTTTTTATATAAAAACATGGCAAATAGAGCGTCAAGGCAGAACACCTGTGTTTACTAAAAAATAACGATGAGGGTAATTCGTCACGAACGGGGAGATTCACAGAGACCGAACCAGCAATCTCAGCAATTCAGGGAGTGAGTGATCGGGCATTAACGACCTGAATGCGCCGGAAAAGCTCCGGCGCACCCTGCTTAAATAAATGCGAAAGCGTCGCCAAACAGGCGGTCTTCACGCGCGCTGCGTTCATTGCAAAACAGGTCGCGTGCGATTTTTGCCATCTCAAAACGTCCGGCGATATAGATATCATGTTCCGCCAGGGTACCGTAATCCTGCAATACAGCGGTTAATACTGTGCCCGTGCGACCACGCCAACCCGCTTCAGGTTGTTCCACCACTGGCTCAACGCGCAGATTAGGGTGATTAACTGACAGGGCTTCCAGCTCGGAGAGATCATAAAGATGCTTCTCTTCTCGCCCGCCCCAGTAAATCGTGACATCACGGTCTGGATTACGCGCCAGTGCTGTTAGCAGAATTGAGCGCACATAAGAGAACCCTGTACCGCCAGCGATCAGGATCAGCGGACGATTTTCATCATCACGCAGCCAGGCTTCACCGTGTGGAATATCGACCTTAATTTCCCGGTCTTTCAGAATTCGATCCATAACGGCCATGGCATAAAGATTTAGCTCAGAGGCGCCAACGTGCAGCTCAATGAATCCGTGCTCATCCGGTGTAGATGCCATGGAAAACGGACGCTTATCCCGTTCATCCATCACGACCATTAAATACTGACCAGCACGAAAGGAAAACGCCGCGTCTGGCACTAAACGAACGCGATATACGGTGTCAGTGATAGCTTCTACCGAGGTCACTTTACAGCTTAAGGTTGTCATGCGCTCTCTCTGTCGGATCAATAGGCAAAATGATCGCGCCTCAGGCGCTTTTGCCGTCATTAAAGATGGCCAATTCATCCCAAATTGCGTCAATACGCGCAGTCACTTCAGGATCTTTTTTAATCGGGCGTCCCCACTCACGTTGGGTTTCACCCGGCCATTTATTTGTGGCATCCAGTCCCATTTTTGAACCAAGGCCGGAAACCGGCGAGGCAAAATCCAGGTAATCAATTGGCGTATTTTCTACCAGAACCGTATCCCTTGCCGGGTCCATACGGGTGGTAATTGCCCAAATCACATCGTTCCAGTCACGTGCGTTGACATCATCATCGCAGACAATAACAAATTTGGTGTACATAAACTGACGTAAAAACGACCAAACACCCATCATGACGCGTTTAGCATGGCCAGCGTACTGCTTTTTCATCGTCACTACGGCCAGTCGATAAGAGCAGCCTTCCGGCGGCAGGTAAAAATCGACGATTTCCGGGAATTGTTTTTGCAGAATAGGCACGAAAACTTCGTTCAGCGCCACGCCTAGTACCGCAGGCTCATCTGGCGGACGGCCGGTGTAAGTCGAGTGATAAATCGCATCTTCACGCTGAGTAATGTGTGTAACGGTGAAAACAGGGAAGCTATCCACCTCATTGTAGTAGCCTGTATGGTCGCCATACGGGCCTTCCGGCGCCATTTCTCCCGGCTCTATATACCCTTCCAACACAATCTCCGCGCTGGCAGGAACTTCGAGATCGTTGGAAATACATTTAACCACTTCGGTCTTGGTACCACGTAACAAGCCCGCAAAAGCGTATTCCGATAACGTATCAGGTACTGGCGTTACGGCCCCCAGAATCGTTGCCGGATCAGCGCCCAGCGCAACGGAAACCGGGAAACGTTCGCCTGGATGAGCCGCACACCACTCCTGATAATCAAGCGCGCCGCCACGATGAGAAAGCCAGCGCATGATGAGTTTATTTTTGCCAATCAGCTGCTGGCGATAAATACCCAGATTCTGTCGCTCTTTATGGGGGCCCCGCGTTACGGTGAGTCCCCAGGTGATCAGCGGAGCTGCATCTTCCGGCCAGCAGGTCATTATCGGAATACGGTTTAGATCGACATCATCGCCTGAATAGATTTTTTGCTGACAAGGCGCACCGCGTAACCGCTTAGTCGGCATGTTCAGTACCTGCTTGAACTGCGGCAACTTATCAAACAGATCGCGAAATCCTTTTGGCGGCTCAGGCTCTTTCAAAAACGCCAACAACTTACCCACTTCCCGCAACGCAGAGACATCTTCTTGTCCCATTCCCATGGCAACACGCTTCGGCGTGCCAAACAGGTTACACAGCACTGGCATTGAATAGCCTTTGGGATTCTCAAACAGCAACGCAGGCCCACCAGCACGCAGGGTGCGATCGGCTATTTCAGTGATTTCCAGATGGGGATCCACCGGAAGCGTGATGCGTTTGAGCTCGCCTTGCTGCTCAAGTTGCGTCAGGAAGTCGCGTAAATCGTGATATTTCATGGCGTCCATTGTGGCCTCTTCGTAAGCGCTTCATTATACGGCGTTCATCATTGCGATGCTGTATTTTTGTTAAATTAGCGTGAACTCTGGCGGTACATCTAAGCCCCGGGAGTATATACCCAACGGATTTCGAGTTGCTTTAAGTCGGGTATAATTAACTTAGCGCATGGCTTTTGTTATGCTTGCGCTCAGAACAAGCGGATAAGAGTTATTATGCAATCCTGGTATTTACTGTACTGCAAACGCGGGCAACTTCAGCGTGCCCAGGAACACCTGGAAAGGCAGGCGGTGAACTGCCTGACGCCTATGATCACCCTGGAAAAAATGGTGCGCGGCAAACGTACCACAATCAGTGAGCCACTTTTCCCTAATTACATGTTTGTCGAATTCGACCCGGAAGTGATCCACACCACGACGATCAATGCCACGCGTGGCGTCAGCCATTTCGTACGCTTTGGAGCAACACCAGCGACGGTTCCCTCTGCAGTTATTCACCAGCTTTCCATCTACAAACCCGAGGGTATTGTTGATCCGGAAACCCCTTATCCAGGGGACTATGTGATTATCACTGAAGGTGCATTTGAAGGATTGAAAGCGATCTTCACTGAACCTGATGGCGAAGCACGCTCTATGCTTCTGCTTAACCTGTTGAATAAAGAGGTTAAGCAGAGCGTGAAAAACACCGGTTTTCGAAAAATTTAATCTACCTTAGAAGGTAACTTCAAACAGCGTTCTCACGTTGGAGTCGATTGTTGTTGATAGCCATTGAGGATTTTCCCCGCGCCAGTGTGCAATCCGTTCAAGAATGTGCGGCAGGTAGGCCGGCTCATTACGCCGTGTAGACGGTTTAGGTGTTAGATCGCGGGGCAGTAAATAAGGCGCATCAGTTTCGATCAGGAGCCTCTCTACCGGAATAAAAGGTAACAGCTCCCTAAGCTCCATCCCCCGACGCTCATCGCAGACCCATCCGGTAATACCAATATAAAGCCCTCTGTCCACGCAGTCCTGCATCTCCTGACGTGAACCGGTGAAGCAATGCAGTACCGCGCCTGGAATGCTGTCCAGCCAGGGCTCCAGCAATGCCAGAAAACGGTCATGCGCATCCCGGCAATGCATGAAAACTGGCATCTGCAATTCAGCAGCAATACGCAGTTGTGCCTCAAAAGCCCGCTCCTGCTCTTGTGGCGTGGAGAAATTACGATTGAAATCCAGACCGCATTCACCAATGGCGACCACTTCAGACTGGTTTGCCAGAGCGACTATCGCTTCTTCGGTTGAGGATTGCCACTGGCTACTATCATGCGGATGGACGCCGGCTGTGGACCAACAATTCGGGTAATGCTGCGCCAACTTTAGCGCCTGCTGGCTTTCATGCAGGTTCGTTCCGGTCAGAAGCATACCGTGAACACCGGCCGCAAAGGCGCGCGCTACAACCTCATCCCTGTCTTTCGCAAATTGTGAACTGGTTAAATTAACGCCAATATCAAACATGCTTCCTCCCATATGACAACCGCCCTGACGGGCGGTTGAATTTATTCTTCGGTTTTCTCGGTGGCTTCAGCTTCTTTTGCATTCTCAGCCTCGTTATCTTCGTCTCGCGTACGTCGCTTACCGACATAGAAACGGGAGAAGAAAACGCCCACTTCAAACAGGCAGTACATTGGTATTGCCAACAGCGTTTGCGAGAAGACATCTGGCGGGGTCAGTAACATCCCCACGACAAATGCACCGACAACAACGTATGGACGTTTCTTACGCAAGTCATCAGGCGTCGTAATACCCATCCAGCACAGCAGCACAATGGCAACAGGAACCTCAAAAGAGACCCCAAAAGCCATAAATAGCGCCATCACGAAGCTAAGGTAACTGGCAATATCTGTCGATACTTGTACGCCTTGCGGTGCCGTATTAGCAAGGAAACCAAAGGCTAACGGGAAGACGACAAAGTAGGCAAATGCCATACCGATATAGAACAGCAACGAACTGGAAACCAGTAACGGCACAACAAGGCGACGCTCATGCTTATACAAAGCAGGAGCAATAAACGCCCATACCTGATACAGGATCACTGGCGCTGAAAGGATCAGCGACACCATGAAAGTGAGTTTTATCGGGGTAAAAAACGGCGAGGCCACATCCGTGGCGATCATCGTCGCACCCTGCGGCATCTGTTTTATCAGCGGTGCCGCAACCATATGGTAAATGTCGTTGGCAAAATAAACCAACGCCAAAAAGATTACCATTACGGCAATAATGCAGTTCAGGAGTCGCTTACGCAGCTCAATAAGATGCGTGATGAGCGGTTGAGTATCTTCTACAGCCATGTTTACGGTTTATCACTCGACGATGGGGAGGATTCGACAACAGGCGCGGCGGTTTTCTTTTCAGCGTCCATCACTGTTTCGGACGCGGTTTCCGTCGATTCAGATGTCCTGGTACCCGTGGATTGCGGTTTTTGCTCCGGCGAGCTGGCCTGCGTTTCAGCGGAAGCAGGAGTAACCCCTTCATGCTGCGCTTCGCTATCTTTCACCACCGGATTATGGATAGTGTGCGCTTCATCGCTCGCTTTCTCAGGCTCGTTAACGCTGTAAGAACGCTTCATCGACTCTGCAGCTTCACGCAATTCATCCATCGATGCTTTCAGCTCCGGCGTCAGATTTGTCAGGCTCGCTTTCTCAACCTTCTTCAGGCTGTCCTGAAACTCCTGAAGCTTAAGCTCCTGGGTCAGTTCATTCTGAACAGTAGTTGCAAGGGAACGCAACGCACGAACCCAGCCCGCGACCGTTTTTACCGCAACCGGCAATCGTTGTGGCCCCAATACGATGAGGCCTATCACGAACACCAATAACAGTTCGCTAAAACCGATATCAAACACGGATTATACCTGCTCTTTATCGTGGCTTTTGGCGTCTTCTTTTTTCACTTCGCCCTGCTTATCGGTGATGGATTTAGCAGTAAAATCAGCGTCCTGACTGGATTTATCCTGCTTGGGTTCATCATCTCCCATCGCTTTCTTGAAGCCTTTAATAGACGCACCAAGATCGGAACCGATGGAGCCGAGTTTCTTGGTGCCGAATAGCAGCACAACGATGACGGCAATGATCAACAACTGCCAGATACTGATACCACCCATACATGTTCCTCTGTCATAGATGATGAATTAATAAGGCCGTAGTATACGTTACACGACCTGCCTTGAGCGATGAAAAATTCAGCGCATTTTGCGCCAGCCGATCAGCCAGGCAATGACGCCGCCCGCTATTAACCAACCAGGCATAAGCCCCCACTCAGGACGACTTACCAGCAAGAATGTCCCACTTAACAACAACGTCGCGCCAATACCCAATAAATAACGAGATTGTCCCTGACGGACGTGATTCGCATGAAGCTCGCGCGCAATCTTATCAACACTGTGCTGTAAATATTTGCCCTGGCGCAAACTGTCATACACCAGTTCAGGTATTTCTGGCATTTTTTCGACCCAGAACGGTGCTTTTTCTTTAAATGCCCTGACAAGGGCGGGAATTCCGACCTGCTCTTTAATCCAGGATTCAAGAAATGGCTTGGCCGTCTTCCACAAATCCAACTGCGGATAAAGCTGTCTCCCAACGCCTTCAACATACAGCAGTGTTTTCTGCAACAGCACCAGTTGGGGCTGGACTTCCATGTTAAATCGACGTGCCGTATTAAACAGATTCAGCAGCACGTGACCAAATGAAATCTCCGCCAGCGGCTTTTCAAATATCGGCTCGCAGACGGTACGAATAGCAAATTCAAATTCTTCGACGTTGGTATCCGGTGGAACCCAGCCAGAATCTACATGCAGCTCTGCAACCTTACGGTAGTCACGATTAAAGAACGCAATGAAGTTTTCAGCCAGATAGCGTTTATCTTCTTTATTTAATGAGCCAACAATCCCGCAATCTATGCCGATGTACTTTGGATTTTCAGGGTGTTCATAGCTGACAAAAATGTTGCCAGGATGCATATCGGCATGGAAAAAACTGTCACGGAATACCTGAGTAAAGAAGACCTGCACACCGCGCTCGGCCAACAACTTCATGTTGGTGCCGTTCTTCTCAAGCGTTGCAACATCCGAAACGGGGATACCGTAAATACGCTCCATCACCATCATGTTCTGACTGCAATAGTCGGAATACACTTCCGGGATGTACAGCATCGGGCTGTCTTCAAAATTGCGGCGCAATTGAATAGCATTCGCCGATTCACGCAGCAAATTCAACTCATCAATTAATGTCTTCTCATATTCGCGAACCACTTCCGTCGGCCGCAAACGGCGACCGTCAGGCAGCAAGCGAGGAACCCAACGGGCAAGGCGATAGATCAGTTTTAAATCCGCTTTGATAACCGGCAGAATGTCCGGGCGAATAACCTTGATCACGACCTCTTTACCATTCGATTTCAGTCGGGCCGTGTGTACCTGTGCAATGGACGCAGATGCCAGTGGCTGGATCTCAAAATCATCAAACCATGCCTCAACGGGTAACCCACCCATTGCTTCTTCAATTTGCTGTTTTGCTCTTTGTCCATCAAAGGGGGCAACACGATCCTGCAACAGTGCCAGTTGATCGGCGATATGCGGAGGGAAAAGGTCACGACGGGTGGAGAGCATTTGACCAAACTTGATCCACACTGGCCCCAATTCTTGCAACGCCAGTCTCAGTCTCTCACCCAGTGGCTTTTCTTTATGCCGATTAGGCATCCAGAACAAGGTGTAACGCCACAACCGAAGCGGCAGCGTAATACGCATTTTGGGGATGAGTTCATCAAGACCGTAGCTTAAAAAAGTGCGAATGATGAAATAAAGGCGCCGTACTTCACCTGGCGTCATTTGACCTCCAGTTTTTCCAGCCGTTTGGCCAGAGATTCAACCGCACGCTCAACGGCTGACGTTTCTTCCGCGAACCATGCAACCTCAAGCGGACCAGGAGCCATACGCCACTCTTCAGTGATCGCTTCGGCAACGTAACGCTGCTGACGTTGCATGGTGTGACACAGAAACTTCGCCCCACCACGCAGGGCTTTGCTGACCCCTTCCGCGACGATATCGCCGGTATAGGGCGCTAACAGTTCAGCAGGATCAAACTCTGCAAGGTCAGCCAGAGCGACAAAGTTCTGTACCACCTGAATATCGCCCTGAACTTCCAGCTCGCCGCTACGAATAAGGGTTGTGAGTTGCTGCCGGTCGCGTAATTTCGGTAAAACGCTGGCATGTGTGATCACGGTGCAATCGGCTTCGCCTTCCCAGGCCCCCAGCACATCGACCTGGCGCTCACTAAACACCAGGACTAACGGTGTCGAAAATCCTTTGAGATCCACACGCAGCACCTTGCTCTGCAGACGCGTTCGGGCTGATTTCAGCGCAGGCGAACGGTACAGAAAGGTGTTGAGTAGGTTTTCAACTCCTGCGGTCACTAAGGGTTTTAAAGGCATCCCCGATCTCCTGTCAGAACTTATAGCCACGGTGCAGCGCAACCACACCTGCTGTCAGGTTGTAGTAATCCACGCTTTCAAACCCGGCATCTTGCATCATCGCTTTTAAGGTGTCCTGATCGGGATGCATGCGGATGGACTCCGCCAGATAACGGTAGCTTTCTGCATCGTTGGCCACCATTGAACCAATACGTGGCAGAATATGGAAAGAGTAAGCATCATACGCTTTGCTCAGAGGTTCGATAATCGGTTTGGAAAACTCCAGCACCAGCAAGCGTCCACCGGGCTTCAATACCCGATACATGGATCGTAATGCTTTCTCTTTTTCCGTTACGTTACGAAGACCAAACGAAATCGTGATGCAGTCGAAGGTATTGTCAGGGAAAGGCAGTGCCTCAGCATTTGCCTGGACATACTCGACGTTACCAATCACACCGATATTGCGCAGCTTTTCGCGACCCATTTTGAGCATTGAGTCATTGATATCCGCCAGGACGACTTGACCGGTTTCACCAACCATGCGAGAAAATTTCGCCGTCAGATCTCCCGTACCACCCGCCAAATCCAGAACGGTTTGTCCGCGACGCACGCCACTACAGTCAATGGTGAAGCGCTTCCACAAACGATGAATGCCAAATGACATTAAATCATTCATAACGTCATATTTAGACGCCACAGAATGAAAAACGTGGGCCACCATGTCAGCTTTCTGCTCTTTAGCGACGGTCTGAAAGCCAAAGTGCGTCGTTTCTTGTGAATCTTCCACCATCTCAGTGCCTACTCATCAATAAAATGTTCGAGAAGTGTAACAGATTGGGCTAATTTGCCCTACCCTTCTGCCGGGTTCAACTACCCCAAACGGGCTAGTTCGATTGCTGATTTGCCGCCGCATTATCGGGATAAGCCTCATCCAGCTGCGCCTCCGGGACCGAGCGTAAGCGGTATTCTTCATCCTGAGTTGTGGCTTGTTCAGCCAGTTCAGGATTAATCTCGCGCTTAATTTCTACACCTAATCCACGAAACGCTTCTGCCTGCGACAGGACGTTTCCACGCCCTGAGGAGAGTTTTTTCATCGCCTGTCGGTAGCTGTCCTGCGCTTTGTCCAGACTCTGGCCGATCGCCGACATATCATCGATAAACAACCGCATTTTGTCATAAAGCTTGCTGGCCCGATCTGCAATCTGCTGCGCGTTACGGCTCTGGTGTTCATAACGCCACAGATTCGCGATAGTGCGCAATGCCACCAACAACGTAGTAGGGCTAACCAGCATAATGTTATTTTTGAGTGCTTCGGTTATCAGTTCGGGCTGTTTGTCCAGCGCAAGCAAAAAAGCAGGTTCAACGGGAATAAACATCAGTACATAGTCAAGCGTGCGTAACCCTGGGAGCTGTTGGTAATCTTTGCGTCCCAACAGACGAATATGGTTACGCACAGAGGCAATATGCTCCTGCAACGCGCTCTCCCGGGTGTAGTCATCTTCTGCATTAAAATAGCGCTCGTAGGCGACCAGCGTCATTTTAGCGTCGATAACCACGTCTTTTCCCTGTGGCAGTCTGACAATAACATCCGGTTGCATCCGTGAACGCGCGTCATTTTCAATACTGACCTGGGTTTCATATTCATAGCCTTCACGCAGACCGGAAGCCTCCAGCACTCGCGTGAGCACCACTTCTCCCCAGTTCCCCTGGGTCTTGTTATCCCCTTTCAACGCCCGCGTCAGGTTAACGGCTTCCTGCGCCATCTGCGCGTTCAATTGCTGGAGATTACGAATTTCGTGCGCCAGAGTGTGCCTTTCCTGCGCCTCTTTACCAAAGCTATCCTGAACCTGACGGCGAAAACCGTCCAGCTGTTCACGCAATGGCGTAAGCAAACTATTCAGGCTTTGCCGGTTTTGCTCGTCAACGCGGCGGTTGCTGTGCTCAAAAATACGGTTCGCAAGGTTTTCGAACTGCTCGCTCAGACGCTGTTCACTGTTGATCATCTGGCGAATTTTATCTTCAGCGTGCTGCTGCGTCGCTTCCAGACGGGTGGTGACTTCCCGGAGATCGGCTTCCAGAGAGGTGTTGATGCTGTGTAAGCTGCGTAACTCGTTATTGAGTAGCTCACACTCTTCTCGCCAGTGGGCTTCCTGCGAAAGCTGTTGCCGGGCGGCGCTCAGCGCAATATCCAACTCACGCCGTTCTTCGATGAGATCTGCTCGGATCTGATCGGCACGCGCTTTGGTCGCCAGCCAACCCACAAGCAGCCCTGCAGCCAACGCCACCACAGCACTCATCATAATTGAAATATCCACAACGCCCCCTTACAGCAACGACTTACCTGCACAAAATAGAATTGTGCTGTATAAACGTCCAGTTTAAAAGGAATTTCCTGCGAGGCACTACGCAAAATAAAAAGGCCGAACACGTCGGCCTTTTTACAAAGAAGGGTGTATTACAGCAGGCGACGCGCTGCTTCTACCACGATTTTCACCGCGTGGCTTTCCGTTTGCTTCATGGTTTCTGCATTCGGGATCTCTTGCTGAGTACGGTTGACGATAACACCAGCAACCATACCTGCACGCAGACCCTGACTTGCGCACATAGTCAGCAGCGTAGCGGATTCCATTTCATAGTTCATAACGCCCATGGACTGCCACTCTTCCATAGAACCTTTGAAACGGCTCACCACACGACCAGAGAAGGTGTCGTAACGCTCCTGGCCTGGGTAGAAGGTATCAGAAGAGGCAGTAACGCCCACGTGAGTAGTTGCACCGATAGATTTCGCTGCTTCAACCAGCGCGGTGGTGCATTCGAAGTCCGCAACAGCCGGGAATTCCATTGGCGCAAAGTGCAGGCTTGCACCGTCCAGGCGAACGGATGCCGTGGTTACCAGCACATCACCAACATTGATATGCGGCTGAATAGCACCAGTAGTGCCGATACGCAGGAAGGTACGAATGCCCAGTTGAGCCAGTTCTTCTACAGCGATAGAAGTAGATGGGCCGCCGATACCGGTGGAGCAGACGATCACTGCTTTACCATCCAGTTCTGCACGCCAGGTAGTGAATTCGCGATGAGATGCCAGCTTGACCGGCTTATCCATCAGCGCGGCGATCTTTTCCACACGCTCCGGGTCGCCAGGGACGATAGCGAGCTGGGCCCCTTGTAAATCGTTCTTAGTGAGGCCGAGATGAAAAACATCAGACTTAGACATAAAAAACTCCTCTGTGAATCGGTTTTGTCAGAAGAAGCAAAAAGACACTTTACCGAAGGCATAAACATATTTTCGTGACAGTCATCACCATGATGTAAATCAATTGCATTAATTTACCGTGAAAAAGTGACACACATCACATTAACCACTCATCATCGGGAAGCCTTGCACAAAAGATAGACCGTTTAAGGCAATGTGATTCGTTGCATGTGTCTATAGTTAACAATGCGCTTTTTTGCTGATTATTTAAGGGTACGGAGAATACCATGACAACAATACGACAATCTGGCTTTGCACCTGCTGCATCCCCACCCGCATCAACAACAGTTCACACACCGGATAACGCGATTATCGCAGGTGTAACGTCAATACCTTCTCAAGGCGATGATATGCCGGCGTATCACGCGCGGCCAAAACAGGCTGATGGCCCGCTGCCCGTAGTCATCGTCGTGCAGGAAATATTTGGCATTCATGAACATATCCGTGATGTTTGCCGCCGACTTGCGCTGGAAGGGTATCTGGCTATCGCCCCGGAACTCTATTTTCGCGAGGGCGATCCAAATGATTTTGCAGATATCCCTACGCTACTGAGTGGCCTGGTAGCTAAAGTGCCTGACTCCCAGGTGCTGGCCGATCTGGACCACGTTGCCAGTTGGGCCTCCCGCAACGGCGGTGATGCACATCAACTGATGATCACCGGTTTTTGCTGGGGCGGTCGTATCGCCTGGCTGTATGCCGCTCACAATCCACAGCTCAAAGCGGCTGTGGCGTGGTACGGAAAACTGATTGGCGACAAAACCCTGAACTCACCTAAACACCCTGTCGATATCGCTACCGACCTGAATGCACCGGTATTGGGGCTTTACGGCGGTCAGGACTACAGCATTCCACAAGAGACTATCGAAACGATGCGTCAGGCATTACGCGCCGCGAATGCCAAAGCGGAAATCGTGGTCTATCCCGATGCCGGACACGCGTTTAACGCCGATTACCGTCCGAGCTATCACGAAGAGTCTGCAAAAGACGGCTGGCAAAGAATGCTGGAGTGGTTCGCACTTTATGGCGGGAAGAAATAACGTATTTTGCCGGGTAGTGGCTACGCCTTACCCGGCTTACAAAACATCTCATCAGAACAGAGGCTTGCGCCTCCGTTTTTAATCTTACGCCTGACGCAGGTTCTGCGCGGCTTTGACCATGTTTGCCAGTGCGGCACGGGTTTCCGGCCAGCCGCGGGTTTTCAGACCGCAGTCCGGGTTCACCCATAGACGCTCTGCGGGGATACGTTGCTCAGCTTTCTTCAGCAGGGCTTCAATCCACTCGACACTTGGAACGTTCGGTGAGTGGATGTCGTACACGCCCGGTCCGATTTCATTCGGATAGTCAAATTCTTCGAATGACTCCAGCAGCTCCATGTCAGAACGTGAGGTTTCAATAGTGATCACGTCTGCGTCCAGCGCCGCAATCGAATCCATGATGTCGTTAAACTCGCAATAACACATATGAGTGTGGATTTGGGTTTCGTCCTTCGCCACCGCAGCATTAATGCGGAAAGCTTCCACGCCCCACTCCAGGTATGCTGCCCAGTCGCTGCGACGCAGTGGCAGACCTTCGCGCAATGCCGGTTCGTCAATCTGGATGATGCCAATGCCAGCGGCTTCCAGATCCGCGACTTCATCACGCAGCGCCAGCGCAATCTGTTTAGCGATAGTTTCACGAGTCACATCTTCACGTGGGAATGACCAGCAGAGAATAGTCACAGGGCCAGTCAGCATGCCTTTAACCGGTTTATCAGTCAGTGACTGTGCGTACTTCGCCCACTCAACGGTAATCGCTTCCGGACGGCTGACATCACCAATTACCACTGGCGGCTTCACGCAGCGAGAGCCGTAACTCTGTACCCAACCGTTCTGGGTGAAGACAAAGCCATCCAGATGCTCACCGAAATACTCCACCATGTCGTTACGCTCGGCTTCACCGTGTACCAGCACGTCGAGGCCTAAACGCTCCTGTTCTACAATGGCCTGTTTAATGTGCTCCGCAATGCCGGTGCGGTAGTTGTTGGCGTCAAGATTGCCTTTCTTGAAGTCCAGACGCAGACCGCGAATTTCCGTGGTTTGCGGGAAGGAACCAATGGTCGTGGTCGGCCATGCCGGCAGGTTAAAGCGCGCACGCTGTGCTTCGGCACGTACCGGATAAGCATTGGTACGCTGGCTGTCCTGTGCTGTGATCGCAGCCAGACGTTTTTCAACGGCTGCATTATGTACACGGGTTGAATGGCGACGAGCCTGAATCGGCGCGCTCCACTCCTCCAGCGCGGCAGTATCACCGCTGTTCAGCGCATCACGCAGCAGCGCCAGCTCACCGCATTTTTGCAGAGCGAAAGAAAACCAGCTCTTCACTTCAGCATCAAGGCGAGTCTCGACACTCAGATCAATTGGGCTGTGCAGCAGGGAACACGAAGAGGCTACCCACAGCGCACGTTTGCCGACAATGTCTTTAATCTGCGCATATTTCTCGGTTAAATCGGCACGCCAGACGTTGCGGCCATTCACCAGACCTGCAGAGAACAACCAGTCATCCGGCAAACGTTTGTGCAGTTCTGCCACGTCATCTTTACCATGGACCAGGTCAACATGCAGACCCTGTACCGGCAGTGCGGTGATGGTGTCGAGATTCGGGGTTACTCCTTCGAAATAGGTGGTCAACAGCAGCTTCACTTGTCCTGTGAGCGCGTCATACGCTGATTTGTAAGCATCCAGCCACTCCTGCGGCAGTTCCAGCACCAGTGCCGGTTCATCAATCTGCACCCACTCAATGCCACGTTGCGCCAGCCCAGTCAGCACCTGCTGGTAAACTGGCAGAATGTCTTTCAGCAGGCTCAGACGGTCAAACTGCTCGCCCTTCACTTTGCCCAGCCACAGGTAAGTCACAGGACCCAGCAGCACCGGTTTCACTTTGTGACCCAGCGCCTGCGCTTCGTCAACTTCGTCCAGCAGTTGGGTCCAGGTCAGTTTGAACTCCTGACCTTTAGTGAACTCCGGCACCATGTAGTGATAGTTGGTATTAAACCATTTGGTCATTTCTGCCGCCGCCGCCGGTTGACCGGTCGGTGCACGGCCACGGCCAATGCGGAATAAGGTGTCGATGTCGACAGAGCCGTCTTTGTTCTGATGGCGGGCCGGGACGTTACCCAACAGCAAACTGGTGGTCAGGACGTGATCGTACCAGGCAAAGTCCCCCACCGGCAGCAGGTCAATACCCGCTTGCTTTTGTTGATCCCAGTGGCGGGCACGCAGCTCACGGCCTACTACCAGCAACTCTTCACGAGAGGAATTTCCCGCCCAGTAGCTTTCTTGTGCTTTTTTCAGCTCGCGGCGCAGGCCAACACGAGGGAAACCGAGGGTGTGATTAAGTATTGTCATTTTTCTTCCTCTAATTATATGTAAATCCTATAGATTTTGAATTTAGGGAAGGAGGCAAGTTTATTCATCCCTGAGAGCTTACTGAAGTAAGTGACCGGGGTGGAAAAACGCAGCCAACACACCATAAATTTAAAAGACGAAGGATTTTAGCCGTCCAGATGTTTACACATCCATAATGTAAAGGTACTGTGTATTCCTCAAGCGCAATTTGTTCATGCCGAGGTGAAGGACTTTCATGATCGAGATTAAACATCTGAAAACGCTGCAAGCGTTGCGGAATAGTGGTTCGCTGGCAGCCGCAGCAGCGACGCTGCATCAGACCCAATCCGCCCTGTCTCACCAGTTCAGCGATCTGGAGCAGCGTCTTGGCTTTCGACTATTTGTCCGCAAAAGTCAGCCTTTGCGCTTTACGCCGCAGGGCGAAATTTTGCTGCAACTGGCAAACCAGGTGCTGCCACAAATTGGTCGTGCGCTGCAGGCATGTAATGAGCCGCAGCAAACCCGGCTGCGTATCGCCATTGAGTGTCATAGCTGTATTCAGTGGTTGACCCCCGCGCTGGAGAATTTCCGCGCAAATTGGCCGCAAGTAGAGATGGATTTTAAATCCGGCGTGACGTTCGATCCGCAGCCGGCATTACAGCAGGATGAGCTGGATCTGGTAATGACGTCCGACATTCTGCCGCGTAGTGGCCTGCACTACTCACCGATGTTCGATTTTGAAGTGCGTCTGATCCTGGCACCCGATCACCCGCTGGCCAGCAAAACGCAGATCACGCCGGAAGATTTAGCCAGTGAGACTCTTCTCATTTATCCGGTACAGCGCAGTCGACTGGATGTCTGGCGTCATTTCCTGCAGCCTGCTGGCATTAGCCCGTCGTTGAAGAGCGTGGATAACACCCTGCTGTTGATTCAGATGGTTGCCGCCAGAATGGGTATCGCCGCCTTGCCGCACTGGGTAGTGGAGAGTTTTGAACGCCAGGGTCTGGTGGTGACCAAAACCCTGGGCGATGGATTGTGGAGTCGACTGTACGCCGCTGTACGCGACGGTGAGCAGCGCCAGCCAGTCACTGAAGCGTTTATTCGTTCAGCGCGGAATCACGCCTGCGATCACTTACCGTTTGTGCGGAGTGCGGAGCGACCCAATGCCGATGTACCCACAGTGAGGCCACTATCACAGCCGCACCAGTGATAAAGCTCGGCCAGTGAGGCTGTTGATGCCAGATTGCCAGGTTAACCAACAGTCCCGCAGGCACATGCATATTATTCATAATGCCCAGCGTACCCGCGTCCACCTGCGTCGCGCCATAGTTCCACATAAAGTAACCAATGCCAGATGCCGCCACCCCAAGAAACACCAGGATCCCCCACTGCAACGTGGTTTCAGGCATTTTTTGGGCATTCCCCAACATGAACCAGGCAACAATCGCCACCAGCAACGCCCCCATATAAAACCAGGCAAAGGCGTTGTGTTGTGGCATTGGACGAGTTTCCATCAGACGCTTGTAACCCACCATACCGATGGCAAAGCTAATGTTGGAAAGCTGCACCAGAAGCAGGCCGGTCCAGAAATGACTGGTCACCTGATCGTAACGAATAATCCCTGCACCAATCACCGCCAGTAACGCGCTGAACGCGTAACTCCAGCGTAAGCGGCGTCGGCTCATCAGGTCATAAATTAGCGTAATGTAGAGCGGCGTCAGGACAGTAAACAACAGTAACTCTGAAACCGTCAGATAGAGATAGGCACGGAAACTCAGCATATACATGATGCCAAGCTGCATGGCTCCCACCAACATGTACAGACCGATTGTTTTTCCGCCGTGCCCACGGGTACGCAGAAACGGCAGGAATACCAGCGCCGCAAGCCCAACACGAACCAGTACCGCAAAATAGCTATCGACATGACCAGCAAGGTACTCGCCAAACAGGCTAAAAGAAAAGGCCCACAGAATCGTGGTAATGATGAGTAACGCCACAATGGATGTCTCTGAACAAAAGGTACACCCATTGTAGCGAAGAGTTTAGTTGACAACTGGTCAACTAAAGAACAATTACTTTAAAAAGAGATCGCGCAGATAGTGCGGCACGGCATCGTCGGCATTGAGACCAATCACATCCAGTTCCGGATGCAGATCTTTCAGGCGCTGATGCGCATTCCCCATAATGCAGCCTTTTCCTGCCATGGAGAGCATCTCTGCATCATTCATTCCGTCGCCGAAGGCAATGCAGTCCTGAAGGCTGTAACCCATCGCTTTCGCTACCGCTTCCAGTGCATGGCCTTTCGAGACGCCGCCAGCCATCACTTCCAGGCAAGTGAGAGTGGAGAAACTGACGTTCACGCGATCGCCCCAGCGGGCATTAATCGCCTGCTCCAGCGGTAGCAGCCTTTCGTGTGAGTCGGTGGTGAAAAACACTTTGCTGATGCCTTCCGGCTCCAGTAGCGCAGGTTCAAACAGCGAGTAGTTAAATACCGCTTCTTTGAAAAAACGCATTTCATCCGGGCGATGGCGGTTCATAAACCACTCATCATCGCGATAAACGTTAGTCACGATGTCCGGATTTGCATTCACCACACCAAACAGGTCACTGGCAATGTCACGATCCAGGTTATGCGAGAACACCAGCTTTCCATCAGGATCATGCACACGCGCGCCGTTGGAGGTGATCATGTAGGATTTAATCCCCAGGTTATCGCGAATTTGCCCCACATCAACATGATGCCGACCGGTTGCGAACACAAAGTTGACACCACGAGCAGTCAGCAATTTCAGTGTCTCTTTGGCATAAGGGGACAGGGTATGGTCGGGGGAAAGCAATGTACCATCTAAATCAGACGCAACAACCTGATACATAAGAAAATTAAACCTCTAAGCAAAGCGATTTCCGCTGGATGAGTTATGCCTGTTGAAAAATTCAACAATGGCGTTGAGCGCGACTGAGCGCATTGCGTCCTTTTCAAAAAGGATCTCATGGTACGCACCTTTTATGACAAGCGGCTGACCTCCTTCTACAGGATGGTCCGCTGCGGCGCGGAGTTCACAAAAACGATCGTGCATGCGGTTATCCACCACACGTTCTTCTTCAGCCTGAATTAGCAGCATTGGGGTAGCGTCATCTCCAGCTCCGGCCAGGACCTGCTCACCAGCCAGAATGCCTTCACGCACCCAGTGATAAGTGGGACCGCCGACACGCAGTTGCGGATCATCAGCATAGAAGCGCAAATTACGCCGATAGCGCTGTCGGCTATGGGTTAGCGAATTCATCCCAAACGGCAGTGCCCGCCAGCGACCGGTTCCCATAGCATAGCCTTCGCGAATGCGCGGGTGCCCCTCGGCCCAGTCAAGAATATGGCGCACCATCCAGTCAGGAAAACGCATCACAATACCAAACATTGGGGCGCAGAGCGCGATGGCATCACACTGATTAGGATGGCGCTGCAGGAACAGCGTTGCAATCGCACCGCCCATGGAATGCGCTAGTATGTAACGTTTTCTCCACGGACCTGGCTGTACTTCCTGCTGCCAGAAGGCGGCTAAATCGTCAACATAGTCATTAAAGTTATCCACATGACCACGATGCGGGTCCGATAACATCCGCCCGGAACGCCCTTGCCCGCGGTGATCGATAATGAGTATGTCAAAACCAGAATAAAACAGGTCATACGCCAGTTCAGCGTACTTCACGTAGCTTTCAATGCGCCCAGGACAGATAACGATCACACGATCGTTTTTTTCTGCACGAAAGCGGACGAAACGAACAGGGACATCATCTACGCCTGTAAACTCCGCTTCCTCCCGCTGATGCCAGAAATCTGTCAGTGGCCCCATGGAAAAAGCGGCAAACGCGTTTTCTCTTGTTTCCCAGTCTTTTTGCTGCTGAAACATCAGGTATCCAGCCTCGCTGACCAAGTAAAATCGTTTTTTTCGCCGTGTCTGACACAACGCAGCGACAGTAGCGTATTGTGGCATAAAAATAGACAATCCGGGAGTTTCTCATGACCTTTGAATGGTGGTTCGCCTACCTGCTGACCTCTATTATTTTGAGCTTGTCTCCGGGCTCAGGTGCAATCAATACCATGACTACCGCCATCAGCCACGGCTATCGGGGAGCAAGTGCATCGATTGCTGGTTTGCAAACCGGGCTGGGTATCCATATCGTGCTGGTTGGCGTTGGACTGGGAACGTTATTCTCACGTTCGGTTATCGCATTTGAGGTGTTGAAATGGGCGGGAGCGGCTTATCTGATTTGGCTGGGAATTCAACAATGGCGCGCTGCGGGCGCTATCGACCTGAACACCATGGCGAATTCACAATCACGCAGTCGCCTGTTCAAACGGGCCGTTTTTGTCAATCTGACTAACCCGAAGAGTATTGTGTTTCTCGCCGCACTGTTCCCCCAGTTCATTATGCCGCAGGAGCCTCAGTTAATGCAGTATGTCGTGCTTGGCATCACGACCATTGTGGTCGATGTGATAGTGATGATCGGTTACGCGACACTGGCCACGCGCATTGCAGGCTGGATTAAAGGGCCAAAGCAAATGAAGGCGCTAAACAAAGTGTTTGGGTCACTGTTTATGCTGATAGGCGCCCTGTTGGCATCAGCTCGGCATGCGTAGCAAATGGAACAGTGCTCGCACTGAAATACTGACAGTCAGAACATCTGTACATGGCTTTTCGGGCCTCGCCGCAAAGGGATAAAAGTCTTTTATTCTGCGCTATCAGGGGGTTAATTGCTCATGCCAGAATTCAGCCACATTCACCTTTCACGGATGATGGACGATGGCGGAAGCAACGACACCACACGATGCTGTATTTAAGACCTTCCTCTCCCGCGTGGAAACCGCGCGGGACTTCATCGAACTTCATCTTCCTCCCTCATTACTCAAAATTTGCAAACTGGAAACGCTGCAACTTGAATCAGGTAGCTTTGTGGAGGACGATCTGCGTCCCTATTTCAGTGACATCCTCTATTCACTGGAAACCACCAGCGGCCATGGCTACGTACATGTGCTTATTGAGCATCAAAGCTCACCGGATAAATATATGTCGTTTCGACTGATGCGCTATGCAATCGCAGCCATGCAACGTCATCTGGAGGCAGGAAACGATACTCTACCGCTGGTTATTCCTGTTCTCTTTTACCATGGGAAGCAAACGCCCTGGCAAGGTTCAATGAACTGGCTGGATCACTTTGAGGATCCGGGTACCGCCCGTCAGCTTTACAGCACGCCATTTCCACTGGTGGATGTGACGATAATCCCCGATGATGAAATCATGCAGCATCGCAGTATGGCAGCACTGACATTAGTGCAAAAACATATTCGCCAGCGTGACATGGCGCAGTTGCTGGATAAACTTACCCGCCTGTTTATGCTGGAGAAGATGAGCGGACAACAAATAATCGTGCTGATAAACTACATGGTGCAAGCAGGGAATACACAAGATGTTCAGACATTACTGTATAAGCTGGCACAGCGCGTGCCGCAGCATGGAGACAAACTGATGACAATGGCGGATCAGCTAAAGCAAATTGGTCGCGAAGAGGGCAAACGTATTGCCATACTGGACATTGCAAAAGCAATGCTTAAGCGAGGTCTGGATATTGATGCAATTATGGAAATGACCGGCCTTTCGAAGGATGAATTACAGAAACTTGCGCAATAAACAGCTCTCCGCCTGGGTCTACCCAGGCGGGTAACCGAATTAACGCGAAATAATCAAATGGATACCAAAACCAGCGAACAACGCGCCAGCAAATCCATCAATCCACTTCGCCAGACGCTGATAGCCACGACGCATTTTCGGTAGCGCAAACAGGCTGGCGACCACGGTAAACCAGGCCAGCGTTTCTACGATTATCAGGGCAAAAATGCCCCAGCGCGCGCCGGTACCTACGCTATCACCTACAAACAGCGAGAATACAGAGCCAAAATAGATAATGGCTTTAGGATTCGCCAGGTTGGTCAGCAGGCCTTTGATAAAGCTGCGTCCACTCTGTGCCAGCTCAACCTGCGGTGCGGGAGCAGCGACATCCTGTTTTTTAAACGCGCCACGCAGCATCTGGTAGCCCATCCAGCACAGATACAGACCGCCACCCACCATAATAATAGTGTGCAGCCAGGCCATTTTTTCGATGATCAGATGCAGACCGAGCAGCGCCACACCTGCCCAGACCATGACACCACAGGTGATGCCCAGCACGCCCATCATCGCTTCTTTACGCGAACGGCTGACGGCCGTTTGAGAAACAAAGAAAAAATCGGGGCCAGGGCTCATCAGCGCAACGATGTGTACCAACGCAACGGTAAAAAATAGCGTTAACATAAAATTGACTCGCGGGGGAATAGTTCAGTGAGTCACCATCCTGGCACTTTTTTGCCTGGCTGACTACTCTTCGTCGTCACCATCAACGTGCGCACGAATAAGCGCCATAAACTCTTTGCCGAATCGCTCAAGTTTACGCATCCCTACGCCATTGACGCTCAGCATTTCGCTCGGTGAAACTGGCATCTGTTCCGCCATTTCAATCAGCGTGGCATCGTTGAAGACCACATACGGTGGAATATTCTCTTCATCTGCAATGGCTTTGCGCAGCTTACGCAATTTGGCAAACAGCTTGCGATCGTAGTTGCCGCCAAAGGATTTCTGCATCGCACGCGGTTTTAGCGCCACAATACGCGGCACGGCAAGCTGTAGCGGGACATCGCCGCGCAGTACCGGACGCGCCGCTTCGGTTAACTGTAACGCGGAGTGATGGGCAATATTCTGCGTGACCAGGCCAAGATGGATCAACTGGCGGATCACGCTCACCCAGTGCTCGTGGCTCTGCTCACGTCCAATACCGTAGACTGGCAGTTTGTCATGAGCCAGCTCACGAATACGCTGGTTATTTGCTCCGCGCAGCACTTCGACGACATAGCCCATCCCAAAACGTTGGTTAACGCGATATATCGTCGACAGCGCTTTACGCGCATCCATTAAACCATCGTACTGTTTCGGCGGATCGAGACAAATATCGCAGTTGCCGCACGGCTCCTGACGCCCTTCACCAAAATAATTCAGCAGGACCAGACGACGGCAGGTTTGCGCCTCGGCAAACGCCCCCATCGCATTCAGCTTATGTCGCTCAATATCAAGCAATTGCCCGGCGGGTTTCTCTTCAAGGCAGCGGCGTAACCACGCCATATCGGCTGGATCATAAAACAGCATCGCTTCTGCAGGCAGGCCGTCACGCCCGGCGCGCCCCGTTTCCTGGTAATACGACTCGATGTTACGTGGGATATCAAAGTGCACCACAAAGCGTACGTTAGGTTTATTAATTCCCATACCAAACGCCACGGTTGCCACGACGATTTGCAGGTCATCGCGCTGGAATTTCTCCTGCACCTCAGCACGAATGCTGTTTTCCAGCCCGGCATGATAGGCCCCTGCGCTGATCCCACGACTTTGCAGACGTGCGGCGGTATCTTCTACTTTCGCACGGCTATTACAGTAAATAATACCGGACTTGCCGCGCTGTTCTTGCACGTAACGCATCAGTTGATCGAGAGGCTTAAACTTCTCCATCAGCATGTAGCGAATGTTCGGTCGGTCAAAGCTGCTGATCTGAATTAACGGATCGTTCAGCCCCAGCAGACGAACAATATCCAGTCGGGTTGTTTCATCAGCGGTTGCCGTCAGTGCGACAAACGGCAGAGCAGGAAAACGTTGACGCAGCTGGCCCAGTGCGGCGTATTCCGGACGAAAATCATGCCCCCACTGAGAAATACAGTGCGCTTCATCAACAGCCAACAGCACCGGATTCCAGTGCGCCAGATGTTCAAGAAAGTTATCCAGCATCAGACGTTCGGGCGCAATGTACAGCAAGCGGATTTGCCCGCTGCGGCAACCGGCCATCACCTCAAGCTGCTGCTCGCGACTCTGGGTGGAGTTCAGACACGCAGCCGCTACGCCATTTGCCAGCAGTTGATCGACCTGATCTTTCATCAGGGAAATCAGCGGTGAAACGACAACGGTTAGCCCGTTCAGCAATAATGCGGGAATTTGATAGCAGAGGGATTTACCGCCACCGGTCGGCATGACGACCAGGCAGTCGCGGCCAGAGAGCACGGTGTCGATGATTTCTTCCTGACCAGGGCGAAACTGTTGGTAGCCAAAGGTTTCCTGTAAAACCTGTTTAGCGCCCATTTCCAGATTCAACACTTCCGCCTGCGCCACATTAACCCCATTAGCTATAAATAAAAACAGGCGCTATTTTCAGCGCCTGAGAGAGAAACTGCAATGTTTAAAACACAATCATTGCGCAGATCAGAAAATGTCATTGAGCATCACGCCCACACCCACGCGCGTCTGATTAAAGTTGTAGTCGATCAACGATTCGCCATAGCCACTGTAGACCTGGGTATAAAGACGAACATGCTTCGTGATGGGGTAACTTAAACCCAGCTCCGCGCCGCCATAGCCCGTATTCCAGTTGTACTGACCTTTGGCGCTTAACACGGCATCCCCCAGGTGATAACCAATTTTGAGCTGATAGTAACCCATGTATTTGGTGATATCGGGGTTGTCATCTGTGCTACCGATGACGTACCACGGTTTCACTTCCACCAGCCAGTTACCCTGTTCTGCCATCAGGCGGGTATACAGGCGGTTCCAGCTACGCGAGGTCGGATCGGAACGACCGTTAGAGTCATGGTTGTAACCCATTTCGACATCACGCAGCGTCCATCCAGCAAAGCGATAGTCGGTGGCAAAACCGAGGAAAAGTTGCGGCTCGTAGTTGGTTTCGCGAAACGGTGAGGACTCTTCACTATTGGAAAGCTGCCACCATGATTTCTGGGTATAGGAGCCACCGAGCACAGAGTTCGGGCCTAAAATCCCGCGCCAGAGCGGAAACGCCAGGCTCAGCTGGAACTTAACCTCATCTTTACGCGCATTATCAGACCAGCTATAGCTACTGATAGCCTCTTTATTCATGTCGCTGGTATTGGTGTAGATGAGATAGTTGGTGTCATAAGGGTAAAGCGTGAAGGGGTTATCATGCTCCTGCAGCATATTGGCGATAACACTGCCGCGCACCGCTGGTGCATCATGAATCTCTTTCACTGTCGCTTCCTGCGCATACGCGGTCAACGGCAGCATGACTGCTGGTAATAACCAACCCAGAATCGCCCGCATTTTTAGTGTTCTCCAGACCAAATATTGATGAATTGTATAATTATCTGGCAAGTATTCTACATACTTAGCTGGCTTCTCGTTAGTTATCCCGTCTTAAAGTAGAAAACAACAAATAATAAGCATAATATCAACATTTCATTAACCAATGGGGTATCAGGATCGTATGTCTGCCGTACTTACTGCTGAGCAAGCGCTGAAATTAGTGGGTGAAATGTTTGTCTACCATATGCCGTTTAACCGGGCTCTGGGGCTGGAACTGGAACGCTATGAAAAAGAGTTTGCGCAATTAGCGTTTAATAACCAACCCATGATGGTCGGCAACTGGGCGCAAAGTATCCTGCATGGAGGCGTAATCGCCTCAGCATTGGACGTTGCCGCCGGACTGGTATGCGTTGGCAGTACGCTGACCCGCCACGAAACCATCAGCGAGGACGAACTGCGCCAACGGATGTCTCGTATGGGGACTATCGATCTACGTGTTGATTACCTGCGCCCGGGCAGGGGCAATCGCTTCACGGCGACCAGTAGTCTGCTGAGAGCGGGCAACAAAGTTGCTGTTGCTCGTGTGGAACTGCATAACGAGGAACAACTTTATATCGCCAGCGCAACCGCCACTTATATGGTGGGGTAAGCGCGTAAAAACAGGTAAACTGCTGTTACATTTCTGAACCGAGTTTTCCCGATGGATGCTAAACAAACGCGGCAGGGCGTGTTACTCGCTCTTGCTGCCTATTTTATTTGGGGCATCGCACCCGCGTACTTCAAGCTGATTTACTATGTCCCCGCCGACGAAATCCTGACGCACCGCGTCATCTGGTCGTTTTTCTTTATGGTGGTGTTGATGAGCGTCAGCCGCCAATGGTCGGGCATCAAAACGCTGCTGCAAACGCCAAAGAAGATTTTCCTGCTGGCGCTATCAGCGGTGCTCATCGGCGGAAACTGGCTGCTTTTTATCTGGGCGGTCAATAACCACCATATGCTGGAAGCGAGCCTGGGCTATTTTATTAACCCGCTGGTAAATATTGTGCTGGGGATGATTTTCCTCGGCGAGCGCTTTCGCCGCATGCAGTGGCTGGCCGTACTGTTAGCCGCCTGCGGTGTACTGGTACAACTGTGGACATTCGGTTCACTGCCCATCATTGCGCTGGGGCTGGCTTTCAGCTTTGCTTTTTATGGTCTGGTACGTAAGAAGATTGCCGTCGAGGCGCAAACTGGCATGCTGATTGAAACCCTGTGGTTATTACCCGTTGCGGCAATTTATCTGTTTGGTATTGCAGATAGTCCAACCAGCCACATGGCTCAGAACCCTATGTCGCTGAATCTGCTGCTGATTGCTGCGGGGATCGTAACCACTATTCCCCTGCTCTGTTTTACCGGCGCAGCCACGCGTCTGCGTCTGTCCACGCTGGGCTTTTTCCAGTACATCGGCCCAACGCTGATGTTCCTGCTGGCAGTGACATTCTACGGCGAGGTTCCGGGTGCGGATAAAATGGTAACGTTCGCCTTTATCTGGGTAGCATTGGCGATTTTTGTTGCGGATGCGATTTACACCCAGCACAGGACGCGCAAAGGGCTTTAATATCGTTTACCTGATGGCGCGGGCTTATCTGGTCTACAGATTACGTAGGCCGGGAAAAGCTAAGTCGCCATCAGGCATAAAAATTACAACCAGTTCTTGCGCTTAAAGTACAGATATGGCGCCAGCCCTGCGAGCATCATAAAGACAATCGCCCCTGGGTAACCAAAACTCCAGTGCAGCTCAGGCATAAACTCAAAGTTCATCCCGTAGCTTGAAGCCACCAGTGTTGGCGGTAGGAATACCACAGATACCACCGAGAAGATCTTGATGATACGGTTCTGCTCGATATTGATAAAGCCCATCGCCGCCTGCATCAGGAAGTTAACTTTCTGAAACAGTGATTCGTTGTGCGGCAGCAGGGATTCGATATCTCGCAGGATCTCACGCGCCTGCTCCAACTGACCGCCTGGCAGACGCGCCTTGCGCACAAGGAAGTTCAATGCGCGCTGGGTATCCATCAGACACAGGCGAACTTTCCAGCCGATATCTTCCAGTTCCGCCAGCGTAGAGAGCGCCTCGTCATATTCATCGCCCTGACGCCCTTCCATAATCACGCGACTGAGCTTTTCCAGATCGCTGTAGATGTTTTCTATTTCATCTGCCAGTTGTTCGATTTTGGTTTCGAACAGGTCGAGCAACAGCTCGTAAGCGTTGCCATCTACCATCGCCTGGCTTCGCGCACGCATACGGTACAAACGGAATGCCGGCAGTTCGCGCTCACGCAGGGTAAACAGGCGCCCTTCGCGAATGGTAAATGCGACAGTTGAGTTGCCCGCGTGATCGTCGGCATCTTCATAGAAGAAGAAGGAGTGAATATGCAGACCGTCTTCGTCTTCGAAAAAACGTGCGGATGCTTCGATGTCTTCCAGTTCAGGGCGCGTAGCCAGATTCTGGCCCAAGTCCTTTTGCACACGGTTTCGTTCTTCGTCATCCGGCTCGACTAAATCGACCCAAACCGAACTGGCCAGGTGCTCGATCTCGTCTGCCTCAAGGCGAGTTAAACGATTGTTTTCCAGTTGAAATGCGCTCAGCATGACCGGGACTCCCAATGCAAAAAATTATCGGACAGTTCGGTGGGCACACAGAAACAAATTGGGTTTCAGACCATTAAACAGCCTGACTCAGCGCGACGGGAAAAAACAGAAGGTCGCTGACAACCGCGAAGGCTATCAGCAAAAAGGGATAGCCTTAGGAGTTGATCCTGGATGACAGGATAATGAGCCAGTATCTACTGGGTGTGTCCAAGGCGAATGTCCTCTTAGCGTAATCGTGCGCGCATGTTACGCCAGCAAAATTTTGACGTCAACACGCAACAGATGGCGAAAAAGTAATAATTTCCCCTCATGCACCAAGGTTAGCAGAATAAGGGTATTTATCTATGATTTCAGAAGATTAAGCGACAGATTGCCGGATAGCGGCTGCATCCTATCCGGCCTACAAATCAGAGCGTTAGCACCTTCACACCGTTTCCAGCCTTGCGTAGGCGGCTACCAGCCATTTTATCCCCTGGCCCTGGAATGCAACCTGCAAACGGCTATGTTCGCCACTCCCTTCCAGATTGACAATAGTACCTTCGCCGAACTTCGCATGCCGAACACGCTGTCCCAGCTTGTAGCCGGTGTCATTTTCCACCATCGGAGTGCCCATCCGTTGATGGCTCACAGGGCGGCTGACCGTTGCACGTAAACGAACTTCTTCCACGCACGCTTCGGGTAATTCACCAATAAAGCGCGATGGTCGGTGGTAAACCTCTTTACCGTACAGACGGCGCGTTTCCGCATAGGTCAGCGTCAGTTTCTGCATAGCGCGGGTGACGCCAACGTAGGCCAGACGACGTTCCTCTTCAAGTCGTCCACCTTCGTCGAGTGACATCTGGCTGGGGAACATACCCTCTTCCATACCGACGATAAACACCTGCGGGAACTCGAGGCCTTTTGCCGAGTGCAAAGTCATCAGTTGTACCGCGTCCTGCCAGGTATCCGCCTGCCCTTCACCAGCTTCCAGCGCCGCATGGGAGAGGAATGCCTGCAATGGCATTAAATCTTCATCTTCTTCGTTGTAGCTGAACTGGCGCGTTGCCGTCACCAGTTCGTCTAAGTTTTCGATACGCGTCTGGCCCTTCTCGCCTTTTTCCTGCTCGTACATCATGCGCAGACCGGAGTCTTTTACCACCCTGTCGGTCTGCACGTGCAGCGGCATATCGGCCGTTTCCTGGGCCAGCGCGTCAATCAGCTCCATAAAGCGCTGCAATGCGCTGGCGGCTCTACCGGCCAGGGCTTTCTCCTGCAACAGTTCACGACACGCTTGCCACAGCGTCAGTTGGCGGTCACGCGACGTCTGGCGCACCACATCTAAGGTACGATCACCAATACCACGCGTGGGCGTATTCACCACACGTTCAAAGGCCGCATCGTCGTTACGGTTAGCGATCAGGCGCAGGTAAGAGAGTGCATCTTTGATTTCCTGGCGCTCGAAGAAGCGCATACCACCGTAAATACGGTACGGCATACTGGCCTGTAATAAAGCCTCTTCAAGCACACGCGACTGGGCGTTACTACGGTACAGAATGGCGCACTGTTCCAGCGCACCGCCGTTGTCCTGCCAGGTCTTGATACGGTTAACCACAAAGCGCGCTTCATCGAGTTCGTTGAACGCACAGTAAAGCGAAATCGGTTCACCATCGACACCGTCAGTCCACAGTTTCTTGCCCAGACGCCCGTTGTTATTCTCAATCAGGGCGTTGGCAGCGCTGAGGATATTATTGGTCGAACGGTAGTTCTGCTCCAGGCGAATAGTCTCTGCACCAGGGAAGTCGGTGAGGAAGCGCTGGATATTTTCCACCTGTGCTCCGCGCCAGCCGTAAATCGACTGGTCGTCATCACCGACGATCATCACCTTACCGGTATCACCTGCCAGCAAGCGGATCCACGCGTACTGGATATTGTTGGTATCCTGGAATTCATCCACCAGGATGTTGGTAAAGCGTTCACGATAGTGCTGCAGGATGTGTGGTTTGTTGAGCCACAGTTCGTGGGCGCGCAGCAGCAGCTCAGCGAAATCCACCAACCCCGCACGGTCACACGCTTCCTGGTAAGCCTGATAGACTTTCTGCCAGGTTTGTTCAACCGGATTGCCGTAGCTCTGTAAATGGTGCGGACGCAGGCCTTCATCTTTCTGGCTGTTGATAAACCACATTGCCTGACGCGGTGGCCACTGCTTCTCATCAAGGTTCATCGCTTTAATAAGACGCTTAAGCAGACGCAGCTGGTCTTCGCTGTCGAGGATCTGAAAATCCTGCGGCAGATTAGCGTCCATATGGTGTGCGCGCAGCAAACGATGCGCCAGACCATGGAAAGTCCCCACCCACATACCGCCCTGACTGGTCCCCATAATCTGACCAATACGATGGCGCATTTCCGCCGCGGCCTTATTGGTAAAGGTCACAGCCATAATGGAGTACGGTGAGTTATTCTCTACGGTCAACAGCCAGGCGATGCGGTGCACCAGCACGCGGGTCTTACCACTCCCCGCCCCCGCCAATACCAGCATATTGCTGCGTGGCGCGGCCACCGCTTCGCGCTGTTTATCATTGAGGCTGTCGAGCAGGTAAGAAACGTCCATTGGCACCGCCGCGTAAAAGTATGTAGGGCGGATAAGCGCAACGCCATCCGCCAAAAAGCTGGGTATATATACAGAGTTCTGTTGGTGATTATATCAGCGAGGTCAGAGATGCCAACCGTGAAATTTCGATATGCGGCAGTAAACGACTGTCAGATGTTTGCATCAGGTCGGCATTTTCCGGTTTGATCCAACAAGCCTGCATACCACAGCGAATCGCGCCAGCGACGTCTGTTGTCAGGTCGTCGCCCACATGCAGGATTTCACCAATTGGCATATTCAGTTTTTCCGCCGCCAGTGAGTACATGTCGCTGAACGGTTTGGATCGTCCATCCGGTCCGGCACGCAGCACAAACTCAAAGTAATCGCCCAGACCAAACAGTTCCGGCTGCGCATTACCGTTGGTAATAGCAACCAGTGGCCACTTGCGGGCCAGAGCCTTCAATGTGTCATGTGTAGACTGCGGGACGTCGATGCGGCTGCGCCATTTCGCGAAATTCATCATCGCGGCGTTCGCCCCCATTTTTGCCTCTGCCGCCGACAGGCCAGCCTCCAGCATGGCACGCTCTACAGCACGATGACGCCACTGGGTAACATCATGGTAGATCTCCGGTTCGGCGTCGCGTACAGCCTGACGCAGACGCTGTAGATCGCTATTTTTTAGCGTACTCAGCGCCGGGTGATAATTTTGTACAAAGGCAAGCGCTTCCTGCTCGGTGCGCAGGATCACGGGACGGTTATCGTAAAGGGTATCATCAAGGTCAAAGGTGAGCGCAGAAATGCGCCCCAACGGCCGGTAAAAACGCATTATTTCCCCCGTTTGGCGCGCGGATGCGCCGCATCGTACACTGAAGCCAGGTGTTGAAAATCAAGATGGGTGTAGATTTGGGTGGTAGAAAGGTTGGCATGTCCCAACAGCTCTTGTACACCGCGCAGGTCGCCACTCGACTCCAGCATATGTGTCGCAAATGAGTGGCGTAATTTATGTGGATGCACGTGGCTGTTTAGCCCCTGCTTAATACCCCATTCAGCAAAACGCTTCTGCACGTTACGCGCCGAGATGCGTTTACCCAGTTTTGACAGGAAAAGAGCATCGTCATCACCACCAAACAATCCACGCAGATCCAGCCAGTGTTCAATCCACGCCACCGCGTTGCGACCAATGGGCAGACGGCGTTCTTTGCTACCTTTTCCCATCACCCAGACTTCGCCTGTGTCGAGATCGAGATGTTTAATATCCAGCCCAACCAGTTCTGATAGACGCAATCCTGCGCCGTACATAACCTCCAGCATCGCCCGGTCACGAACGGCGAGGGGATCGTTGAGATCGATATCCAGCAGACGGTTAACGTCATCCACATCAATATTTTTTGGCAGATGACGCGGTGCTTTCGGTGCGGATACACCTTTTGCCGGGTTGGCTTTCAGCTCTCCCTGATTGACCAGCCAGTCAAAGAAACTGCGCAACGCAGAGAGGCGCAATGCCAGGCTCGCAGGTCCCAAACCTTTGCGCCGGCTACGCACGGCAAAACTACGAACCATCGCAGCATCACATTGTTGCCAGCTTTGCAGGCCGGTTTCTCCGGCTAACGCGATGATGGCATCAAGCTGACGCTGATAATTGAGTAGCGTTATCGGGCTAAGTTGACGCTCAACGCCCAGATAGCGTAAGAAGCGTGCAACGTCCTGAGAAAGCGGTGAGTCGGTCATACGCGTTCAATCCAGCGCTCAAGCAGCTCCGGCAACATCAGCGAAATTTCCTGTAATAGCTGCGTTCCCTGCCCTTGCTGGTAATGATTGGCATCACGACTGCTAAACAGCATGACACCAAGAGAGCCATCCTGCCCCAGCAGCGACATGGCCACAGAACCGATAGCTTTCGCTTCCGGCATCATGACCAGCAGTTCCGGGCCGTGAAGTGGGCCAAGGTAATGCTGCGACTGACCCAGACGCTGAATACGCAACGGTTCGAACGCCTGACGACTTAATGCCAGATGAGTGAATTTCGACGGTGCGCCGAGTCGCCAGCGATCCGGAAACAAGCGAACCGTAGCGCCTGCCAGCCCCAGGTCTCGCGCCCAGCGATGCAATCGCATCAGCATATCGTCGAGACTGTTGGCTGCCACCAGGCGCCCTTGCAGATTTAACAGACGATAGAACAGACTTTCGTTGGCGTTTGCTTGTTCCATCAATAACGCCATGTTCTCTTCAAGCACGTTGATGTGATTACGCGCCCTTGCCATATGCCATTCAACTAAAGAGATCGTGCCTCGCACCGGGTGCGGGACACGCATCGCTTCAACTGCCTGGGCATTACGGATAAAAAACTCAGGATTACGTTGCAGATAATCGACGACCGCCCGATCGTCCAGATCCATGAGCGTTTCCTGTAGTTCTTCCCCTGGTTGCTTCATAAGTGAATAAATCCGTCGTAGACATGTGCCGCCGGGCCAGTCATATACAACGGATGACCCGGACCTTTCCAGGCGATATCAAGTCGACCACCCGGTAATTCCACGCGCACTTCTTCTGCCAGCAGGCCCTGCTGAATACCAACAGCAACAGCTGCGCACGCGCCGCTGCCGCAGGCTTGTGTTTCACCCGCCCCGCGTTCATAGACGCGCAGTCGGATATGCTCGCGTTTCACTACTTGCATAAACCCGATATTTGCGCGTTCAGGAAAGCGTTCATGGCTTTCCAGAACTGGCCCCAGCGTTTCCACCTTGGCAGTTTCAACATCATCAACCTGAATCACGCAATGCGGATTCCCCATTGAGACTACGCCGCACAATACTGTCTGCTCAGCCACTCGCATAATATAGGTCTTCTCTGCTTTATTGGCGCGAAAAGGGACCTGCGAAGGTTCAAAGTTGGGTTCTCCCATATTCACCCGCACCAGCTCGTCGTCCGTTACGCTCAATACCATGCGACCATTGGCGGTGCTGACTCGAATATCACGTTTGTTCGTTAGCCCTTTCAGGCGAACAAACCGGGCAAAGCAACGAGCGCCATTACCACACTGTGACACTTCACTGCCGTCGGCATTGAAGATGCGGTAATGGAAATCCAGCTCCGGATCATACGGAGGCTCAACCACCAGCAGTTGATCAAACCCAACGCCAAGATGCCTGTCTGCCAGGCGGCGGATCAGCTCCGGTGAGAAAAAGACATTCTGCGTTACCGCGTCGACGACCATAAAATCGTTGCCAAGGCCATGCATTTTAGAGAATTGCATTGTTCACTCCGTTTACGCGGGTACAGAGACTTACCGTCAGTAATTCACCTGAGAAGGGCCATCTCCCGTTGCCCGATCGTTTTTCTCGGGCACCGTGGATTGCGTTTGTGGCTCAATGCTCTTTGTCGGAGGCGGCGCGGTTTTATCTGCTGGCGGAAAATAGAGTGGACCTTTCAGACCACAGCCCGTCAGGCTGAACAGAGTAAAAAGTACAGCGAGTGCCTGAAACACGTTTTTCATTATGGATTGCCTGTAAGTTCATACTTTCTGTTTTCTATCATCGCAGGAGAAGGCGTAAAAGCAAGAGTTTGCCTGCAAACTGCAACGTGATTTATTTCGCGTTATACTGCGACCATCACGAAAAACAGGATAAAAAAATGAACGACAGTGAATTTCATCGCCTTGCCGACACCCTGTGGATGACTATTGAAGAGCGTCTGGATGACTGGGATGGCGACAGCGATATTGATTGTGAGATCAACGGCGGCGTATTGACCATCAGTTTTGAAAACGGCAGCAAAATTATCATTAACCGTCAGGAGCCGCTGCATCAGGTATGGCTGGCAACTAAACAAGGCGGCTACCATTTTGATCTGAAGGGTGATGAATGGATTTGCGATCGTAGCGGCGAAACGTTCTGGGATCTGCTGGAACAGGCAGCAACGCTGCAGGCAGGTGAAGACGTTCGGTTCCGTTAATGTCTTTTTGCCGGATAGGAGCCTCGCCTTATCCGGCTTACAAGCAGCGCTATGCATCCAGGCCCGGCAAGCATAGCGCCTCCGGGTAAGCGCAATTACGAGAAATACTGCTGCAACATCGGTGTGTCGTTATCCTGATTAGCCGGAGGAATAGGGTTAATCGGCTGAGTACGAAACGGGATTACCTGCGCGCGCCCGTCGGTATTCACGATCTGATAAAACTGCGGCAGGTTAAAGTTGATAAAGCTGGAGCCGTAGGTAAAGCGATCGTGCGACGATGAATAGAAGCGACTGACATCACGTACCAGCTCCTCTTTGCTGCCTTCGCAGTGGTGATACACTTCAACACGGTTACTTTCATCCAGAATATAAATATTAAAGCCCTGTTCATCGCCCGTTTCTTCAAAAAAGAACTGAATGATCCCTTCACTGGCAAAACCATCCACCACAGACGGCAATTTCACATGGTTAGTCTCAACCTGTACGGAAAGACCGTGCAGTTTGTTGTGCGAAATCGCGCCATAAAACTCAATGGCGTTTTCCAGTTTCTGTACTGATACGTTCAGGCGTTCGAAGAACAGTCCCCACGTCTGACCGGAAACGCGCAGCGCTTTGAAGCGTCCGGTTTCATGGCGCGTACTGGAAAGGCGCAGTTCAATGCATTCAGACACCAGTTGCTGGACGCGGGTACGGATCAGGCCACGCAGATGCTGACTGTAGCAGAAGACTTCAACACTATCTGGCGGCGCCGCGTCCTGGTGCATTTTGCCCAAAATCGTTTTTAACGCTTCAATCATCGCCTGCTCGCCGTTGAAGTGCAGCGTACGCACTTCGTTCCACGAGTTGCGGTACAGCAGATCTACACTACCCACCAGACAATTTTGTTCTTCGCCAAAGCTGAAGACATCCAGCTTACGAAAATCAAAATGCACGACCTGATTACGGAACGCTGCTGTCGGGTCGTATTCAAGGTTAACGATAATCGCCAGATGGCGAATTTCGCACGGGCTATAGAGCGCTTTTGGTGTGGGCGCAGGTAAACGCAGCGGGAAGTGGTGCGACACATCAGCCACCATCTCCTGCAGCTTCGGCAAATCGACAATGCCGTTACCCTTAATAAACAGATGCGTACGCGACGTCAGAAGACCGTTAAACCACGCCCACGCCACCAGCTTGTTCAGGTAGCGGTTATATTCAAGCGGCTGATGGCTGACGATGGAATCCATATTGGGCGCACGGTTGTAGAGATACCAACCTGAACGGTTGGCACGCCCAGGCGGCACATGGATAAAGGTCAGATTCGGTTCCGAGAGATCCGGTGAGATCTGTGGGTTCACCAGCGTCACTTTACCCGGCAGGGCTTCGAACGCAGCATACAACTTACGGGTCAGTACGCCGATATCCTGCGGGCTGGCGCTGACGCTAAGGTTATTGCGGCGCGCAAAGCGGATCAGATTACGATAGCTCTGCATCATCGCGTCGAGTAGTTCGTTATGTGCCTCGCGCACCTGGTCAATCTTCCAGTTGGCGCGGTTATCAAGCATCGTCAGACGGGCGTCATCCCACCCCCACTCTTGCACCAACTGACTTAACACTTCACGACGCCAGCCAACGCACGCGCGCTCGCGGCTCAGTTTCTCGCAGACTTTTAAGTAGAAACATCGACGCACTAAATCCAGACGAGTCGGATCTTCAATCGCCGTGAGGTATTCGGTGACGCGCTCCAGCATCATGCAATACGGATCAAGACCAAAAGAAACGATTTCGCCGTCGTGCAGGCGCTGTTTAATGTCTTTCGCCAACAGGCGTGGGTTCGGGTATTCCCAGGAATAAGCTTCCAGCAGCAGCGTTTTCAACACCGCTTTGTACGGGGAGTCGATACTCTTGTACAACTGCCAGAGGCTGGCACCAAAGTACTCTTCAGCAGAGAGCGAGCTGAGTCCGCCCAGATCCAGCCATTCGTTTGGTGTTAACACCCCCTGCGCGTAGAGCGTCATGACGTAATCGTCGTAATGCTCTTCTTCATCGCCCGGCACCATATTCCACAGAATACGTTTGCCCGCGAGGCGCACGGCGGTGCGATAGAATTCATCAAGCAACAGAATATGCTGCGTCGAGCCACAGTCTTCACCACCCAGACTGCCACTTTCATTATGACGGAAACGGTTTTCATCAATCAGGAAGAAACTGACTTCCACGCCCAGCGAGGCAGCCCAGCTTTCTAACAGGCTACATTTACGCTGCAGCAGCTGACGCTCTTCGCTATCCAGCCAGGATTGATGGCAGACCCAAATATCCAGGTCAGAGGAACAACTTTGCCCTACTGAAGAGGTACTGCCCATCGAGTAAACGCCGGTAATAGGCAGTTCGCCCTTGGGAGGGTCCTGCGGTGACATACCACGGTACAGTTCCAGTTCATTCAGGTAGTGGCGTTGGGTTTCATCAGGCGTGTAAAAGCATATGCCTTTGGGAACGTTACCATCGAGGTAACCCGGCATCAGCGGATGGTGGTAGTGCAATAATGTCGGCAGCAGACTGTATACCTGCTGGAAGGCAGGTCCCATGGCAGCAAGCGCGCGATCCACACGCAGTTGATTTATGGCATCCAGTCTCTGTTTCAGAGTCTCAATATAGAGGTACAAGACGTATCGCCTGATGTTGCTATCCGTCATGTTGTCGATCGTTGCGGCATATACGCCCGCAAATAATCTTCATCCATTCGGATAAACCGTATGTCAAAAATAACCGTTACCCTTTTTTCGCCCTCTTTTTTTATGGAGTACAGCCGAAAAAATGGTCTAAAACGTGATCAATTTAACACCTTGCTCATTGACCGTAAAGAAAGATGCGCTACATACAAGTGTAGCACCGTTCGTTACGTGTAAATTCCTTCATACGGTCGGGAGGTTTCTCGTCATTAATCACTGCCAGTGATGATGCAGCGCCTTTTTCCTCTCACTAACGTTTGAGCGTAACGCTGACATCCCTTTGATAAGGATGTTAGGATGGTCAATGATTGATAATGACGGTAACAAGCATGTTAGACAATGTTTTGAGAATTGCCACACGCCAAAGCCCCCTTGCGCTCTGGCAGGCACATTATGTCAAAGACGCCTTAATGGCAAACCACCCCGGTCTGATCGTAGAACTGGTACCTATGGTGACCCGTGGCGATGTGATTCTGGATACTCCACTGGCAAAAGTGGGGGGTAAAGGTTTGTTTGTTAAAGAGTTGGAAGTCGCGCTGCTGGAAAAACGTGCCGATATCGCCGTGCATTCCATGAAGGATGTGCCGGTCGAATTCCCTGAGGGACTCGGACTGGTCACTATTTGCGAACGCGAAGATCCACGCGATGCTTTTGTCTCGAATAAGTACAACACGCTGGATGAACTTCCTGCAGGCAGCATCGTTGGAACATCCAGCTTACGTCGCCAGTGCCAGTTGGCTAAACGTCGCCCGGATCTCGTTATCCGTTCGCTACGCGGCAACGTGGGAACACGCCTGAGCAAACTGGATAACGGCGACTATGATGCGATTATTCTGGCCGTAGCCGGGTTAAAACGCTTAGGGCTGGAGTCGCGGATCCGCACAGCGCTGTCGCCGGAAGTCTCTCTTCCAGCTGTCGGACAGGGCGCAGTAGGCATAGAATGTCGACTCGATGATCTGCGTACTCAAGCACTGTTAGCACCGCTCAACCATGAAGAAACCGCTCTGCGTGTAAAAGCCGAACGCGCAATGAACACCCGCCTGGAAGGGGGTTGTCAGGTGCCCATCGGCAGCTATGCTGAGCTCATTAACGGTGAGATTTGGCTACGTGCGCTGGTCGGTGCTCCTGACGGCTCACAGATGGTTTGCGGGGAACGTCGCGGCACACCAAATAATGCCGAACAAATGGGCATTTCTCTGGCGGAAGAACTGTTGGAAAACGGTGCACGCGCCATTCTGGCTGATGTTTATAACGGAGAAGCACCCGCATGAGTATTCTGGTCACCCGCCCATCTCCCGCAGGGGAAGAGTTAGTGAGCCGTCTGCGCACACTGGGGCAGGTGGCCTGGAGCTTTCCGCTCATTGAGTTTTCGCCAGGCAGGGAACTGGCAACACTAGCCTCCCGCCTGTCGACACTGACGGAAAACGATCTGGTTTTAGCTCTCTCGCAGCACGCGGTCACTTTTGCTGATGCTCAGCTTCAGCAGCAAGGAGAGCGCTGGCCCTCCCTCCCGCGCTATTTTGCCATTGGCCGCACCACGGCATTGGCGCTCCATACCGTTAATGGATGCAATATTCACTATCCTCTGGATCGGGAAATTAGCGAAGTCTTGCTACAATTACCTGAATTACAAAATATTGCGGGAAAAAAAGCGCTTATTTTACGCGGCAACGGCGGTCGGGAGTTGATAGGCGAAACTCTGAAAGCACGTGGGGCCAATGTAGATTTTTGTGAATGTTATCAACGCAGTGCAAAGTATTACGATGGTGCGGAAGAAGCGATGCGATGGCAATCTCGCGGCGTGACGACGGTGGTTGTCACTAGCGGAGAGATGCTACAACAGCTCTGGTCGCTCATTCCGCAGTGGTATCGTGAGCACTGGTTACTACGCTGTCGGCTGCTGGTCGTCAGTGAGCGTCTGGCGCACCTCGCCCGGGAACTGGGCTGGCAAGATATTAAGGTCGCTGATAACGCCGACAACGATGCGCTGCTACGCGCATTACAATAACTCTCATAATGGGATGCCATAATGACGGAACAAGAAAAATCCTCCGCCGTGGTTGAAGAGACCAGGGAGGCCGTGGAAACCACGTCACAGTCAGTCAATGCTGAAAAAAAGAGCAAGGGCAGCACCGCACTGATACTAAGTGCAGTAGCGATCGCTATTGCACTGGCGGCAGGCGTCGGACTGTATGGCTGGGGGAAACAACAGGCAACAACACAGACTGCAACCAGCGATGCGTTGGCTAATCAGCTCACGGCGCTGCAAAAAGCGCAGGAAAACCAGAAAACTGAGCTGGAAGGTATTATTAAACAGCAGGCAACACTGCTGGATGAAGCAAACCGTCAGCAAGCAGCACTGGCTAAACAGCTTGATGAAGTGCAGCAAAAGGTTGCCACAATCTCTGGCAGCGATGCTAAAACGTGGCTGCTGGCGCAGGCTGATTTTCTGGTGAAACTGGCCGGTCGTAAATTATGGAGCGATCAGGACGTTACCACCGCAGCGGCGCTATTGAAAAGCGCCGATGCCAGCCTGGCCGATATGAACGATCCAAGTTTAATCACCGCCCGTCGAGCGATTACTGATGATATCGCCAGCCTCTCTTCTGTCTCTCAGGTGGATTATGACGGCATCATTCTCAAGATAAATCAGTTGTCTAATCAGATTGATAACCTACGTCTGGCCGACAATGATACTGATGATTCGCCGATGGACTCCGACAGCAGCGAGCTTTCCAGCTCCATTAGCGAATGGCGCGTCAATCTGCAAAAAAGCTGGCAAAATTTTATGGACAGCTTTATTACCATTCGACGTCGCGATGAAACCGCCGTACCGCTGTTAGCACCAAATCAGGACGTGTACTTACGTGAGAACATCCGCTCCCGTCTGTTAGTGGCCGCGCAGGCCGTACCACGCCATCAAGAAGAGACATACCGGCAGGCGCTGGAAAATGTCTCCACCTGGGTGCGCGCGTACTACGATACCGACGATGCAGCGACGAAAGCCTTCCTTGAAGAAGTGGACCAACTGAGCCAACAAAGCATCAGTATGGATGTACCAGAAACGCTTCAAAGCCAGACCATTCTTGAGAAATTAATGCAGACCCGTGTGCGTAATTTACTGGCCCAGCCAGCAACATCTCCGGTTGAAGCAGCTCCTGCGCCAGCGCCTCAGGCAGAAACCCCGGCAACCGCGCCGCAAGGAGAGTAACGATGCTAAAAGTATTATTGCTCTTTGTGCTGTTGATCGCCGGGATCGTCATCGGTCCGATGATTGCCGGTCATCAAGGCTACGTACTGATCCAGACGGATAACTACAACATCGAGACCAGCGTAACTGGCCTGGTGATCATTCTGATCGTCACCATGGTGGTCCTGTTTGCGATTGAGTGGTTGCTGCGTCGTATTTTCCGTACCGGCGCACACACGCGTGGCTGGTTCGTCGGTCGCAAGCGCCGCCGCGCCCGCAAACAGACCGAACAGGCGCTGCTCAAGCTGGCAGAAGGCGATTATCAGCAAGTCGAAAAACTAATGTCGAAAAATGCCGATCACGCAGAACAGCCGGTGGTGAATTACCTTCTGGCGGCAGAAGCGGCTCAACAACGTGGTGACGAGGCTCGGGCCAATCAACACCTTGAGCGCGCAGCCGAGCTCGCCGGAAATGACACGATTCCGGTAGAGATCGCTCGCGTTCGCCTGCAACTGGCCCGGAATGAAAATCACGCCGCGCGCCATAGTGTAGATAAACTGCTGGAGGTGACTCCACGTCACCCGGAAGTATTGCGTCTGGCTGAGCAGGCTTACATTCGCACTGGCGCATGGAGTTCCCTGCTGGATATCATTCCATCCATGGCAAAAGCGCACGTTGGTGATGAAGAGCACCGCGCCATGCTGGAACAGCAGGCATGGGTTGGCCTGATGGATCAGGTTCGTGCCGATCAGGGCAGTGAGGGGCTACGTGCCTGGTGGAAAAATCAAAACCGTAAGACCCGTCATCAGATCGCTCTGCAGGTGGCAATGGCGGAACATCTGATTGAGTGCGACGATCACGATACAGCACAACAGATCATCATCGACGGCCTGAAACGTCAGTATGATGACCGTCTGGTGCTGCCAATCCCGCGTCTGAAAACAAACAACCCAGAGCAGATTGAAAAAGTTCTGCGCCAGCAGATTAAAGCCGTGGGCGATCGTCCGCTGTTGTGGAGTACGCTTGGTCAGTCGTTGATGAAGCACGGCGAATGGCAGGAAGCCACTCTCGCCTTCCGTGCGGCGCTCAAACAACGCCCGGATGCATACGACTACGCGTGGCTTGCTGATGCGCTGGACAGACTGCATCAGCCGGAAGAGGCCGCTACCATGCGCCGTGATGGCTTAATGCTGACACTACAGAACAATCCCCCGCAGTAATCCTTTAAGCCCGGTAGCGAAATGCTTACCGGGCTTACACCAATACACAGAATCATTCGAAACACATTGAGACAAACTCAGAGCACTTACATAAGTAAGTAGCAGGGTGAGAGGACGCCGCCAATAAAGAGGCGTCTGAAGAGTGAAGTGTATGCATAAAAAAACGCCCGCTCGGTTAAGAGCAGGCGTTAAACAGGTCTGTATGACAACATAAATGGGTGCTTCACTCAACGTTATGTCCATGGTGTTCGATGAGGCTAAGCGACATCTGTCAGTGGACGATAAGCACCGTAAACGGCTCTGCGTCATTCCTGAGTTTATGAGGCCTGATGGCGAACATAAGAGATGGAATGAGCATCTACCCAAATATTATCGCACAACACATGGCATGATTGCACTGCAAAAACCAGGTCTTCGGGATTTTTAGGACATCAGGTAATTCAGGTCAGATTGGTGGCGTAACGCCGGTATTGACTGGCACAAGAGCAGAGAGAAAGGGAAATCAGAAAACAAAAAACCCCGCCGAAGCGGGGTTCAAAATTGGTCGGCGAGAGAGGATTCGAACCTCCGACCCACTGGTCCCAAACCAGTTGCGCTACCAAGCTGCGCTACTCGCCGTTTTACTGCTTTTTGAATTTTTAGTTCAATTCTTTAAGTCGTGGTGCGAGGGGGGGGACTTGAACCCCCACGTCCGTAAGAACACTAACACCTGAAGCTAGCGCGTCTACCAATTCCGCCACCTTCGCATTTCACAACTTTAAATTAATGGGGTGGCTAATGGGATTCGAACCCACGACAACTGGAATCACAATCCAGGGCTCTACCAACTGAGCTATAGCCACCACTGCAAATCTTTTACGCGGTATTAAAACCACCGCAGCTCCGGCACCTTACTAAATGGTGCGCCCGACAGGATTCGAACCTGAGACCTCTGCCTCCGGAGGGCAGCGCTCTATCCAGCTGAGCTACGGGCGCTTAGCGCCGTTGCGGGGCTGGATATTACGGAGGTCTCGGTCTGCTGTCTAGTGCTTTTTTAAAATAAATTATCGTTTGGTCATGCTTTGTGCGTTTTGTCGCTTATTCCTCCAGTTTTTGGGCCACACCATGACGATTCAGGCCAAAAACCTTATAAATGAGCGTCACACCCAGCAGGAAGGCGATACCGACAAAAAGCGACATACGGGTATCTTCATTAAAGTACATACCGATTAATACGCAAACCAGGAACGCCATCGTCAAATAATTCGCCCACGGGAACAAAATGGAACGGAAGGGATGGCTGGCAATCGCGTCTTTGTGCGCTTTGCGAAAACGCAGCTGGCTTATCAGGATCACAAACCACGGCACCATGCCCGGCAACACGCTGGCGCTATAGACATAGACAAATACGCGCTGCGGATTCGGAATGATGTAGTTCAGGCATGAGCCAATCAGCAAGATGGCGATAGAAATCGCAACGCCGGCAACTGGCACGCCATGACGAGAGACTTTTCCGACAACCGCAGGCAACTGACGATTCTTCGCCAGGGCGTAGAGCATGCGGCCGCAGCTATACATCCCACTGTTGCAACCAGAAAGCGCTGCCGTCAGGACCACAAAGTTGATAATCCCGGCCGCAGCGGTAATACCAATTTTGGCAAACGTGAGAACAAACGGGCTACCGTTGCTACCGATCTCATTCCACGGGAAGATGGTGACGATAACGAAGATCGCGCCTACATAGAAAATCAGGATACGCCACAGCACCTTACCTACCGCGCTACGCAACGTGACCTGTGGGTTTTTGGCTTCGCCCGCCGTGATACCGATTAGCTCCACGCCCTGGTAGGAGGCTACCACAATACACAATGCAGTCAGAAAGCCTTTCCAGCCGCCGGCAAAGAAGCCGCCGTGTTCAGTCAGGTTGCTGAAGCCAATCGCCTGACCACCATTACCAAAGCCGAAGAAAATGACACCCACTCCTATAACAATCATCACAATGATGGTTGTCACTTTGATCATGGCAAACCAGAATTCAATTTCACCATACAGGCGAACCGCAGCCAGATTTGCCAGCGCCACCAGGCCTACGGCAATCAGCGCGGGTATCCACTGCGCCATTTCCGGGAACCAGAACTGCACGTAGACCCCAATGGCGGTAATCTCCGAGATCCCCACAGCCATCCACATAAACCAGTATGACCAGGCGGTGAGATAACCAAAGAAAGGGCTCATATAGCGGTGAGCGTAAACGGCGAACGAACCGGCAACCGGCTCCAGGAACAACATCTCGCCCATGGAACGCATGATAAAGAAGACAAATAGTCCGGCAACGATATACGCCAACAGGACCGATGGCCCCGCCCATTTCAGGGTACTGGCGGCGCCCATAAACAATCCGACGCCAATGGTGCCCCCAAGGGCAATCAATTCGATATGACGAGCCTCCAACCCACGCTGTAGCTCTGGTTTGTTCTCTGCCATAAATCCTCTTGTTGTGTTTGTATTGTTTCCGGTATTACCGGTTATCGTTATGGGTACATCTTCTTATGCCATAACAGGCCATCCAGCGCCGACCGCTTTACGGTTGGCGCCAAAAACACCACGACACTGAAATGATTGTTGCGAATGGTTTCTTAAAATCGTCTAAATGGCAATTAAAGCATTCAAAAAATAAATAGATTGTGCGAGAAAGCAGCGATTATGTTGTGAATAAGTAGCGCATTTAGCAGAACACACTACTTATCAGAGGAGAGAAAATGTTAGAGATTGCCGGTATAGTGCCAGCGGAGATAGCGCAATAAACGAAGTTGACGGGTAATACGGCTCGGCTGTGACAGTAAGCGGTACAGCCACTCCAGCCCCAAATTCTGCCAGAATTTAGGCGCTCGCTTTACGTGTCCGGTAAACACATCATAGGTGCCACCCACCCCCATATACAGCGCATTCGGATGTACCAGGCGGCAATCGCGCATAAAAATCTCTTGTTTAGGCGAACCCATTGCCACCGTAACAATCTGCGCACCGCTGGCATGAATACGTTCAAACAATGCCTGCCGCTGCTCTGGCGTGAAATATCCGTCCTGGCTACCAACAATATTGACGCGCCACTGTGCTCGCAGTTTTGCTTCTGTTTGCGCCAGTACCTCTGGCTTACCACCAACCAGGAATACGGGTGTGCTCTCCCGTCCAGCGCGCGCCATCAAGGCTTCCCAGAGATCGGCTCCGGCCACGCGTGAAACCTGTGCTTGTGGGTATTTTTTACGCACGGAACGCACCACGCTAATTCCATCCGCATACTTGAACTCAGCGGCATCAATCAAAGCCCGAACCTCGGGGTTATCTTCCGCCGTTAGCATTTTCTCGGCGTTAATAGCCACCAGCGTCCCCTGTCTGAGATGCCCCTCAGCAAACAGGTAATTCAGCGCATGCTGCATATCACGCCAGCCAATAAGTTTTAATCCGCGCAGCGAATATAGCGGCGCAGTTGTATTATCTGTCATTACGATCCTTCAACCTGTGTCCGGGGCAGCGTCTTTATTCGTCTATGGACAAGTCCTGCACTATCAAACAGCCAGAACAATAATTTTGCTACCAGCAAACAGACACCAAAAATCACGAGGAAAAAGACCACTCGCGAGACAAACGAATCCAACCCTTCTCGTGCCAAAACGATCATATTGAAAATGGCACCAAAACAGAAGCTGTGCAAAATCGCCGCCTTATAGCGGTTTTTTTCCTGATTGCCTAACTCATACAGCCAGTCGAACCATTTGATTATCAACCCGACCACGATCGCGCCTAACGGGATAAACAACGCTCCCCCCATAACCACCAGCGAACCAATCAACGTTGGAGAGATAGCCAGGCCCGAGTGGTTGTTCAGCACTTCCCAGGTAAAATAGTTCGCAGAGTTGAGTACGATACTCGGCCGTCCAGGCCACAGCCAGGAGGGAATAAAAACGTAGAAATCACGGACAATCGGTGCCAGTCCCTGGAACTCAATATTGTGGTAATTCTGCAGTAACAGCGCCAGATTCTCCCACGGTGAGAAGGTATCCCTCGTGAGATACAGGAACGTATAGAATGCCTCATCGCCGCTCACGTTCATCCCGTAGCGCTTCAATGCCAGCCAGAACATGCCGACAATTCCCAGCACACCGGCCGCAGCCAGCATCCACAGTGAAATCCAGCCGCGAATAATGCCGATAAACAAGAAGATGGCAAACGCGATAATGATATTGGCGCGCGTGCCGCCAACAATCATATAAGTCAGAAGACCAAACGCGACGGTGCTCACCAGGAAGAACAGCCACGCTTTACTATCCTGGCGCAGGAAATACACCACCAGCATTGCCGGAATGAAGAAGTAGAAGAAGCGTTTCAGGGCCACACCAGAAACTTCACTGGAGAAGATCTGGCTATAGGACTGCAATCTGAATAACAGGAAACCGTTGTGCATAAAGAAAATGCCTACACTCACCAGCGCAATCGCCATCAGGATAATCCATGTCAGATGGGCCTCAACGCGGTTGATGGTAAACAGCGGTTTGCGTGACTTTTCCGGTATTCGCTTACGTAAACGCGTTTTATAGGTCACGTAGTAGACGGCATAGAAACAGGCGGCGGAAAGCAGTGCCTGTAACAGAATTTCCGGTGGGGCGACCGCGACGTCGAAACGGAACACCAGTACGCTGGTCAGGGGAAATCCGAAGAAAAACGTCAGCAAAAACAGCAATGAGAAGAACACATTGAAGTTAAAGCGCACACGTCGAAACTCAAACCAGGTCAGCGTAGCGATAAATAAGGTAGAGAGTAGCCATACTACCAGCAGACCGCTGAATTGCATCAGACTCATAGGGTTTCTCCGGAGGCAATGCTCAGCGCGTTATGCCACGGTTGCAGGTAATTCGGGCTAAAAAAGGTAATCGTGCTTTTATCAACCGAGGCCAACTGACGCTGCGCTTCACGCACAACATCGGCATTGAGTTCATCGGTGGTAAACAGTACCGGGAGGTGCTGCTCTGCCATATCCTGCCAGAAAGGGTTTTCGCGGTTTAGCACGCACGGAATACCGGCCTGGATCAGCAAACACAATGTACCAATCCCTTGCTGGCGTGCAAAAATAAAGTAACCGAGATCGCACTGACGCAGTAATGCCAGATAGGCATCAAATTCCAGTTTTTCACTTAGAATTTGCAGATTTCCTGCACTAAATAATTCCTGGCCAGCCTGGCGTACTTCATCAATATACGCCCCGTTATTAGCCGGATAGCCCATTGGCACAATAACGTTCACCGTATCACCGAACTGCTGATGTACGGCGCGTAACGCTGCGATATGTTCATTGCTGCGATCGCCAGAATTACCTACAAGAATCGTCATTTTCCCGCTGCGTTCGCACTCACTGCCCATATTATTCAGCGACGGATCCATACGCGTAGGGAAATAGAGCAGTTCACCGCGCACACGGGGATGCTGCTGTGCGAAATAGCTCAAATCACCTCGAGTGGCAAACACGCAGCCCACACGGTTTTGCGCCATGCGGCGAATCGGATAAAACAGGCGGAATTTCAGCCCACTGGAGACTTCATACAAATCTGCGCCCCAGATATGCCAGTAAAACTGCTCTGGTTTAATTCCTCCGCTCAACAGCGCCAGCCACAGGCTGGTGTTGAACTGACCATGGAAGAAGAAACGCTGCTGGCGATCTGCTTTCGCTTTCGCGATTACCGCTTCCGCCAGTGCCTTTTTTCCGCCATAGAAGCTCAGCGATAACGCCGGGCAGCTTGCACTGAATCCCGCATCCTGACCTGCAACCATAAATACGCGCGCGTGCTCGCTCGTCGCGGCCAGCGAATCATTAAAAAACCGCAGTACGGTTTGATTATGGTGAGGGATATCCGATCCCAGAACGTGAACCAGTACTGTCATGCCCGCCTACACCAGAGTAAAAATACGCCACAGCAAAGAGAAAAATAGACCACATAGGTTGCCATATAAGCCTGCGCTGCCCCCAGAGCGCCATGCGCGGGGATCAGCCAGTGGGCAAATGCCGTCAACAAAATGAACTGGCTAATTTCAGCCAAAATATAAAACCGCAGCGACGCCTTCGCGATCACCAGATACCCGAAAACGTAAGCACCGACCTTCAGTACATCGCCCACCAGTTGCCAGGCAAACAGGTCTCGCATGGCAGTAAATTTAGCGGAAAAGAGCAGCCAGATAGCAAAATCACGCAGTAACCAAACGGTAAAACTCGCGGCGGCAACCGCCGGTAACACAAACTTCAGCGACTTCACCACTTCACGCGTAATGTCACGCTTTTCGCTCAGGCGCGACAACGTCGGCAGCAAATAAACGCTGAATGAGGCGGTGATAAATTGCAGATAGGCATCGGAGATACTGCTTACCCCTTGCCAGATCCCAACATCATCCCAGCTGTAATGCGCAGCCAGAAGGTTTCGCATCATTACATATGCCACTGGCAGCGTCACAGAGGTGATCAGCGCCATCAGCGTAAACTTGCTTAACTGCCCTGCCAGACTGTTATCCCATGAGGGTTTCAGGTAGTGCAGTGGAATGGTTCCACGCTTGATCAGCATAAAACTGGCTGGCACAACCACCAGCGCAGGCACCAGCGCCAGGCCCAGCAAAGCACCTTCATAGCCCCCCAGTCGATAGCAGCCATAATAAGCCACAACACCGACCAGACTGCCAACAATCAGCGACAGTGCATTGCCTGCGGCATCACGGAAGCCTTTCATTAACGCCAGTAAGAGATTCGCCCAGGCAATACCCATCTGTACCAGCGCAACCAGACGCACCAGCCCCTGGTAATGCGTATGACCAAACAAACCCTGGCTTATGGGCGCAGCCGCCAACAAAAAGATCACGGCCATCAGTGTGGAGAATCCCAACACCATGGCGGAAGATGTGCCAACCACGTTGCGTAGCCGCGCCGGATCATCATGATGCTGTGCCACATACTTTGTGACACCGTTGAAAATTCCGGCTCCTGCCAGCACGCCCAGCACAGTGACCATCTGACGAAAGTTACCCGCCTGCCCGACTCCCGCAGGGCCAAACGACACCGCCAGCAGTTTTACCACCAACAAGCCTGCACCGATTTTTACCAGCGTACTGGCTGCCGTCCAAAGGGACGCTTTAGCAAGCGACATCTCAGGCGAAGTAGTTCAACAGGGTCGTAATTACTGTGCGCTGGTTCACCGGCGACAGATTGTAAAACAGCGGCAGGCGTAGCAGACGCTCGCTTTCTTTGGTGGTGTAACGATCGACACCCGCGAACTCACCAAATTTATCGCCAGCCGGGCAATCATGCAGCGGGATATAATGGAATACCGCCATAATTTCGGCTTCTTTGAGGAAGTTAATCAACGCCGTGCGATCATCAATATCACGCAGCTTGATGTAAAACATATGGGCGTTTTGCACGCAACCATCCGGTATGGAAGGCAGGTCAATCCGCCCGGCTTTCGCCAGCGGCTCAAGTGCATCGTAGTAGTTTTGCCACAATGCCAGACGCTGCTGATTGATACGATCGGCCACTTCCAGTTGCGCCCACAGATAGGCAGCCTGCAGATCGGACATCAGATAGCTGGAGCCGATATCACGCCAGGTATATTTATCCACCTGGCCGCGGAAAAACTGACTGCGGTTGGTGCCTTTTTCACGGATGATCTCTGCACGTTCGATTAATTTACGGTCGTTAATCAGCGTTGCGCCACCTTCACCACCCGCGGTGTAGTTTTTGGTTTCGTGGAAGCTGAAACACCCAATGTGACCAATCGTTCCCAGCGCACGTCCCTTGTAGGTAGACATTACGCCCTGTGCAGCATCCTCCACTACAAACAGATTGTACCGTGTCGCCAGCGCCATAATGGTATCCATTTCGCAGGCGACGCCCGCGTAATGCACCGGTACGATAGCGCGGGTTTTGTCGGTGATCGCCGCTTCAATCAGAGTTTCGTCAATGTTCATGGTATCTGGTCGGACATCAACAAAGACGATTTTTGCCCCGCGCAACACGAAGGCATTAGCGGTGGAGACGAAGGTGTAGCTTGGCATGATAACTTCATCACCAGGCTGGATATCCAGCAACAATGCTGCCATCTCAAGTGATGCAGTACAGGACGGCGTCAGCAGCACTTTCTCACTGCCAAAATGCTGTTCCAGCCACTGCTGGCAACGACGGGTAAAACCGCCATCGCCACACAATTTGCCGCTGCTCATCGCAGACTGCATATACTCAAGCTCAGTTCCCACCACCGGCGGTGCGTTAAATGGAATCATTTTGTCACCTGTATAACCAGTACGCGGTGCTTTCCACATTCGCACCACTCTGTATATAACGTTTAAGCGCGGCGGTGTTGCCCATCTGGGTCGCCACCCGCAATGTTGTTTTACCGCGAGCCTGCGCCCAGAAAAGCGCCGCCTGCATTAATTCTGCACCCACACCGCGACCTGCCAACAGGCCAATTCGCACGTCAGTGTTATTCAGCTCACGCAGCGAGACATACCCGCGGATCTCGTCTGTCGCTGTGCGAAAAACGAGGCATTGATGATCGAATGTGCCCAACACCGCATTTTCAATCCACTGCGCGTAGAAACGGGCGCTGGCATCCGGCGCATACCATGGAGCACGAAAGCGGCTTTGTGCGAACGCCTGGCTCGCGAGCTGGCGTAGTGCCGGGATATCTGCGGGTTGCGCCACCTGCACGCCGGAATTATCGCAGACGCGCGTTACCGGCAACACAAAATCCACTTCGCCTTCTACCAGCGAGAAACCCAGTTGCTGCAAAACGTCTAATTCGTGAGTGTTCGCGGCGGGAATTTTTGCCTGTACCCGTCCCCAGGACTGCAATGCTTCCGCAGTCAGGACCGCCCCGTGCGGGTCAAAACGTACAATGGCGCTATTAACGCCAAAGAACGTATTTTCCCAGATAAGGGGCTCAATACTGGCACGGATTGTCACCGCCAGACTCCCTTGGTATCAACCACATACTGCTGTTGAACCGCATCGCCCTTAATGGCTTTAAATTCATTATGGTCAACCAGCATTACCAGCACATCTGCGCTTGTCAGCGCATCATCCAGTTTCGCCAGCGTGCAAAGACCATCCAGTTTTTTCGGCAATTGATGAATATTCGGTTCCACCACCAACGTTTCGCCGCTATGCCAATGCGCAATACTTTGCGCAATTCCCATCGCCGGGCTTTCACGTAAATCGTCGATATTCGGTTTAAATGCCAGACCAAAACAGGCAATTTTCACTTCGCTGGCACGTTTGTTACTCTCCGTGAGGCAGTCCGCCACGGCGGCTTTTACCCGATCAACGACCCAGTGAGGTTTGCCATCATTCACTTCACGCGCGATGCGGATTAATTTCGCCTGCTCTGGGTTCTGTGCCACGATAAACCACGGATCGACCGCAATACAGTGCCCACCAACCCCCGGTCCAGGCTGCAGAATATTCACGCGTGGATGGCGGTTCGCCAGACGGATCAGTTCCCAGACGTTAATCCCCTGATCGGCACAAATCAGTGACAGTTCATTGGCAAAAGCAATATTGACATCGCGGAAGCTATTCTCAGTCAGCTTGCACATTTCCGCCGTACGGGAATTGGTCACCACACACTCACCTTCAAGGAAGATGTTGTACAGCTCGCTGGCACGCGCGGAACAGACGGGGGTCATCCCGCCAATCACGCGATCGTTTTTAATTAGCTCAACCATCACCTGGCCTGGCAGAACACGTTCTGGACAGTACGCAATATTTACGTCTGCCTGTTCCCCTACCTGCTGTGGAAAAGTCAGGTCGGGCCGCATTTCTGCAAGCCACGCAGCCATCTGTTCCGTTGATCCTACAGGTGAAGTCGATTCGAGGATCACCAATGCCCCTTTTTTTAGCACTGGTGCAAGAGACTTCGCGGCAGCCTCGACGTACACCATATCGGGTTCATGTTCCCCTTTAAACGGTGTTGGTACGGCAATTAAATACGCATCAGCTTCTACGGGTGTTGTGGTAGCGCGAAGATATCCATCTTCGACTGCTGTTTTCACCGCGATACCCAGATCCGGTTCAACAATATGGATTTCACCACGGTTAATGGTATCTACCGCATGTTGATTTACATCTACGCCAATGACATGTTTTTGACGGGAAGCAAAGGCGGCTGCCGTTGGCAGCCCGATATAACCCAGCCCGATGACAGAAATGGTCGTAAAACTCATAGCGATATCCGATTATTTTTTAACGCGTGTAAAATGCGGCCACACGCCTGCCCGTCACCATACGGATTATGGGCGCGGCTCATGGTCTGATATTCATTTTCGTCATGCAGCAAACGGGTGACTTCTTCCACAATTCGCTGCGAGTCTGTTCCCACCAGACGAACAGTACCTGCAGTGATGGCCTCCGGGCGTTCAGTCGTTTCACGCATCACCAGCACAGGTTTGCCCAGAGAGGGGGCTTCTTCCTGAATCCCGCCGGAATCGGTAAGGATCAGCCAGGCATGGTTCATCAACCAGACGAACGGCAAGTAGTCCTGAGGTTCAATCAGAATCACGTTTTCAACGTGGCCCAGGATGCGATTAACCGGCTCGCTGACATTAGGGTTCAGGTGTACCGGATAGACAATTTGCACATTCTGATTTGCTGCAGCAATTTCCGCCAGCGCATGGCAAATTTGCTCAAAACCGCGACCGAAGCTTTCCCGACGATGACCGGTCACCAGGATCATCTTTTTATCAGAACGAAGGAAAGGATAGTGTTCAGCCAGTTCAGCGCGCAGCGTTTCATTCTCGAGTACGCGATCCCGAACCCAGATCAATGCATCAATAACCGTATTGCCCGTGACAAAAATACGGTCATCGGGAATTGTTTCGCGTAATAAATTTTGGCGTGAATTTTCGGTTGGAGCAAAATGATACATTGCCAGACGCCCTGTCAGCGTGCGGTTTGCCTCTTCCGGCCAGGGTGAGTAGAGATCGCCAGTTCGCAATCCAGCCTCAACATGCCCCACCGGAATACGCTGGTAAAAGGCGGCCAGACTGGTGGCTATTGTCGTTGTGGTATCACCGTGCACCAATACGACATCGGGTTTGAACTCAGCCAGAATGGGTTTTAATCCTTCCAGAATTCGGCAGGTAATTTCTGTGAGTCCCTGGCCTGGCTGCATAATATTGAGATCGTAGTCAGGTACAATAGAAAAGAGGTTTAACACCTGATCGAGCATCTCCCGATGCTGCGCAGTGACGCAAACTTTCGCTTCAAAATCAGGATCTTTTGCCAGCGCATGAACCAGAGGTGCCATTTTAATAGCCTCTGGTCGCGTGCCAAATACAGTCAGTACTTTCACATCGATTCTCTTAGGATTGGCAGTGAGGGCCCAGCCCCTCACTGCAACGGAGTTGCTAAATCGAGCGACGACGGGTTAACGCGACACCGGCACCGATCAGAGCCCCAACGATGCCCCACATAATCATCAGGAAGGCACGACGTGGGCTATCACGTTTTACCGGTTCTTCCGGCGTTCGCAAATAACGATAGGTCTGAAAACGCGAATCCAGAGTTGGCCCCACGTTCAGCGTGTTCAGCATGGCCCGATTTTGAAAATAGTCCAGATCGAAGTCCGGGCCAACTGCCTGCAGGTTTTCGAGTCGCGCCTGCAGCATCGGGCGTCCGAGTAAAAACAGTTCAGAATCAGGTAATTCATCAGCAGGGACATCGGTTGATGTGCGAGAAATGTTATTTTGTTCTGCAATTTTAAGCGCCTGCTCAATATTATGAACACCGCGAGAGAAAATAGCTTTTGCCACTTCTTCCTGACGTTTAACCTGCGCCTTCATTTGTACAGTGCGCGCAGCCCACGCCCCTTTTAACTCATCGTTCAGATGACCCGCCGCACGCTGGCTGGCAAACGCCACATACTGGCGTAGCAGGTTATTGGCGTCAGGAGCCGTTTCCGCAATCAGCTTCACGCTGTCATTGGTATTACGCGCTGCATCGCCAGCCATAAACTGAATGTTATTAATCAGTTCATCCAGCATTGCCGCGTCGGCTTTACTGTTACCGACCATACGTTGCTTGTAATAATCGGTCTGCAGCCAGAAATCGCGGCGCGTATCCCAGGAAGCAAGTTGCATGACAAATTCTTTATAGGCCTCATCCATTACCGACGGTTGATCCGTTGACGCGAGGCTGGCCTTAATATCCAGATTACGCAAAAACTGTTGTTGGGAATAATATCCGCCCAACATATTAACCGTAGGCTTATCCGAAATGGCCGTTGCACTCCACTCCTGGCGGGCAAAAAAAGTATAGGCGAGCGCAATGAGCGCAAAGGCGAGAGCTATACCGACAATCCACACCTTTCCTGCCCACAAGGTACGAAACAAGCCACGAATATCCAGTTCATTTTCAGCGCTCACGGCGTCTTCCCCCGGTAATGGTTGTGTCATCGCATCCTCAGTTCACTTGGTTAAGTTTGGTTTGCTTTCACGGATTCTTCGCAATCTGCGCTTCACTCGTTTGATAAATCTCGCCACCTTCCAGGCTCGCTTAATGCAATAACCATAAAGGCCAAATGCCAGTAAAAAGAGCACCAGCATGCCCCATTCAGGGACCAAACGAAAATATTCAGCCAGCACACCGATGGAGGCCAGAATCGCGGCGGCCAGCGTAATCAGAACAAATGCCTGTCGTGAAGTAAACCCCGCACGCATCACCAAATGATGAATGTGCTGGCGATCAGCAGAGAAAGGACTCATGCCTTTACGCAAACGACGGTACATGATTGCCACCATATCCATCAACGGAATGGCGATAATCCACAGTGCGGTAACCGGGCTGATAGGATGCGTTTTACCCTGCGTAGTTTCCAGCAGGATCCAAATAACGGTAAAACCAATCAGCGTGCTACCAGCATCGCCCATAAAGACTTTATAACGGCGTCCAAGAACCCCCAGGTTCAGCAGGATATAAGGTAGAATTGCGGCGATCATGGCAAAGCACCAGATAGCCAGGCTAGTCTGACCATCAAACCACAGAATAAATCCCATCGCTGCGAATGAGACGCTCGACAATCCGCCTAATAATCCATCTATGCCATCTACCATATTAAAGGCGTTAATTGCTGCCCAAACGGCAAAAAGGGTGAGGAAATAACCAAAGGGACCGAGTATCAACTCCCAGGAACCAAAGATATATCCCAGGCTACTCAAATAAAGATTTCCTTTTACCATCATAACAATAGCAATCGCAGCCTGAACAACGGCTCGTATCTTTACGCTTATGTCAAAACGGTCGTCAAGTGCACCAATCAACACCAGCACACCAGCACAAAAGAGGTATAACGAGGCATGCGGGATGTAATAATCCGAGAGGCCAAACATAAAATTAATTCCTGCAAACACAGAAATCCCACCAACTAAAGGAATGATCCCCTGGTGTCGTTTGCGGAAATTAGGCTTATCCACTAAACCTATTTTTATGGCTACTTTTCGCGCAAAAAAAATAAAAATGGTAGTGAATAAGAAAATACTGATTAGCTCAGATAAAGCAGCGAGTAAATTCACAGTGTATGTGCTCTCAGCATATATCATTTCCTTAAAGTATAATGCGTTACGAGGTCTCCTTGAAGAGACCAACTAAAACATTACACTTCTGACCTCTTGTCGTTCATGCCGCACATTGTGACATCTCTTCGACGCCGACAATAATGACTAGTTTATCCGACCAGACATTAGGATGAATCGCAAAAGCAAAACGCCACGTAAAAACGTGGCGTTTTCGGATGATGCCAGAGTTACGAACGTTTCATCATATCGAAGAAGTCGTCATTGGTCTTGGTCATCGCCAGCTTATTAATGAGGAATTCCATCGCATCAATTTCACCCATCGGATGGATAATTTTGCGCAGGATCCACATTTTCTGCAGCTCTTCCTGAGTCGTGAGCAGTTCTTCTTTACGGGTACCAGAACGGTTGTAGTCGATAGCCGGGAAGACGCGTTTTTCAGCAATTTTACGCGAGAGATGCAGTTCCATGTTACCGGTGCCTTTAAACTCTTCGTAGATAACTTCATCCATTTTAGAGCCGGTATCGATAAGCGCGGTTGCAATGATGGTCAGGCTACCGCCTTCTTCCACATTACGCGCGGCACCGAAGAAACGCTTCGGACGGTGCAGAGCGTTAGCATCCACACCACCCGTCAGCACTTTACCGGAAGCAGGAACCACGGTGTTGTATGCACGCGCCAGACGAGTGATGGAGTCGAGCAGGATGATAACGTCTTTCTTGTGTTCAACCAGACGTTTCGCTTTCTCGATAACCATTTCAGCAACCTGAACGTGACGGGATGCCGGTTCGTCAAAGGTAGAAGCAACTACTTCACCTTTCACCAGACGCTGCATCTCGGTCACTTCTTCCGGGCGTTCATCAATCAACAGAACCATCAGCACGCAGTCTGGGTGATTGTAGGCAATGCTCTGTGCGATGTTCTGCAACAGCATGGTTTTACCCGCTTTCGGCGGTGCCACAATCAGACCACGTTGGCCACGGCCAATCGGAGAAGCCAGATCCAGTACGCGAGCCGTTAAGTCCTCAGTAGAACCGTTACCACGCTCCATACGCAGACGAGAGTTTGCGTGCAGCGGCGTTAAGTTCTCAAAGAGAATTTTATTACGGGCGTTTTCCGGTTTGTCGTAGTTAACTTCGTTAACTTTCAACAGCGCAAAATAGCGTTCACCTTCTTTCGGCGGGCGAATCTTACCGGAGATGGTATCACCAGTGCGGAGGTTGAAACGGCGGATTTGGCTGGGAGAAACGTAGATGTCATCAGGACCGGCGAGGTAGGAGCTGTCTGCAGAGCGGAGGAAACCAAATCCATCCTGCAATATCTCCAGCACACCGTCACCAAAGATATCTTCGCCACTCTTTGCGTGCTGCTTCAGGATGGCAAAAATAATGTCCTGCTTGCGCATACGAGCCAGGTTTTCCAGACCCATATTTTCGCCGAGAGTGATCAGCTCAGAAACCGGCGTATTCTTTAATTCGGTAAGATTCATAATGGTGTGAGTTCTTAAACTTGGGGTAAATCTCGAACTTAATGTTGTGAATGGTATGGCAGGGTCATCCATGCCTGTTTACGGCCTTCGACTCATGTCTGTTCGCTGTCTGGTCACAGGAAAGTACGCAGAACTGAAACGACAAGACGGATTGAGTGACAAGCCAGGAATCTGTCCACTTCTCGCACGAGAAACAACGGGAAGCAGTGGATAAAACAAGATTCAAACTTAATAAGGTATGTTTAATACGAAGTCAACACTAACTTAGCACGACTCAAGTCGGGCGTCCAGTCATCCGAATCATTTTGGAGTATGGGCGCCCGATCATGATACTTCCTTACGCCAGGTTGGCGTCGAGGAACTCTTTCAACTGACCTTTGGACAGCGCGCCGACTTTCGTCGCCGCAACTTCGCCGTTTTTAAACAGCAGCAGGGTCGGGATGCCACGGATACCATACTTCGGCGCGGTGCCTGGGTTTTGGTCAATATTCAGTTTAGCAACCGTCAATTTGCCCTGATATTCGTCAGCGATTTCATCCAGAATCGGAGCGATCATTTTGCACGGACCGCACCACTCTGCCCAGAAATCAACGAGGATAGCTCCGTCCGCTTTGAGTACATCCGTGTCAAAACTGTCGTCAGTCAGGTGAATAATTTTATCGCTCATAATAACTCCACAGGAATAAGCCTGGTGTGTTGGTGTATACACATCATCCTTCAAGCTGCCTCATTGTTGGCTGCGCTCTGTGTCCCAGTCACGTACTATTGTACGCTCCAGTGACTCATTCACTTGCCGCCTCGACGCATCATGAATGCTTTATGTACTGCATTAACCAACTAAAGGTTGACTTTATTTCACCGGATACGCTTTCGTAAAGCAATAGTAAGCTGATATTCTACCACACTATGAGCAAAACACATTTAACAGAACAGAAGTTTTCCGACTTCGCCCTGCACCCAAAGGTGATAGAAGCCCTTGAAAACAAAGGGTTTCATAATTGTACGCCCATTCAGGCACTGGCCCTCCCGCTTACGCTGGCTGGTCGTGATGTAGCAGGGCAGGCGCAAACCGGTACCGGAAAAACGATGGCGTTTCTTACGTCAACGTTTCATTACCTTCTCTCTCATCCCGCGATTGCCGATCGCAAGGTGAACCAACCGCGTGCGTTAATTATGGCGCCAACGCGTGAGTTAGCCGTGCAGATCCACGCAGACGCCGAGCCACTCGCGCAGACAACAGGACTGAAATTAGGCCTGGCATATGGCGGCGACGGTTACGACAAGCAGTTAAAAGTGCTGGAGAGCGGGGTCGATATTCTTATCGGCACCACTGGCCGTCTAATTGACTACGCAAAGCAGAACCACATTAACCTGGGCGCGATTCAGGTCGTCGTACTGGATGAAGCCGATCGCATGTACGATCTGGGCTTTATTAAAGATATCCGTTGGTTGTTCCGTCGTATGCCGCCAACCAACCAGCGTCTGAACATGCTGTTTTCCGCAACCCTCTCTTACCGCGTTCGCGAACTGGCGTTCGAACAGATGAACAATGCCGAATACGTTGAAGTCGAACCGGAACAGAAGACAGGTCACCGTATTAAAGAAGAGCTCTTCTATCCTTCAAATGAAGAGAAAATGCGTTTGCTGCAAACGCTGATTGAAGAAGAGTGGCCGGATCGCGCCATTGTTTTTGCCAATACCAAGCACCGCTGTGAAGATATCTGGGGCAGTCTTGCTGCCGACGGTCATCGCGTAGGTCTGCTAACTGGCGACGTGGCACAGAAAAAACGCCTGCGTATTCTGGAAGAGTTCACCCGTGGCGATCTCGACATTCTTGTTGCGACTGATGTTGCCGCGCGTGGTCTGCATATTCCGGCCGTAACACACGTGTTCAACTATGACCTGCCAGATGACTGTGAAGATTACGTTCACCGTATTGGTCGTACGGGTCGCGCTGGAGCGAGCGGTCACTCTATTAGCCTCGCCTGTGAAGAGTACGCGTTGAATTTACCTGCAATCGAGACCTATATCGGCCACTCGATTCCGGTTAGCAAGTACAACCCAGACGCGCTGATGACCGATCTGCCAAAACCGCTGCGCCTGACGCGCTCGCGCCCTGGCAATGGCCCACGTCGTACTGGTGGTGCTCCACGTAATCGTCGTCGTTCAGGTTAACTAAGTCATGCTCAACTCTACTTCGCTCTATGCAGCAATAGATCTCGGATCCAATAGTTTTCATATGCTGGTAGTGCGCGAAGTAGCAGGGAGTATTCAGACACTCACGCGAATTAAGCGCAAAGTGCGTCTGGCTGCTGGGCTGAACAGCGAAAATATTCTCTCCGCAGAAGCAATGGAGCGCGGCTGGCAATGCCTGCGCCTGTTTGCTGAGCGTCTGCAGGATATCCCTCAGCCGCAAATCCGGGTGGTCGCCACAGCGACATTGCGTATCGCCGTCAATGCCGATGTTTTTATTGCGAAAGCGCAAGAGATCCTCGGCTGTGCTGTTCAGGTTATTAGCGGCGAAGAAGAAGCGCGTCTTATCTATCAGGGCGTTGCCCACACCACCGGCGGCGCTGATCAGCGTCTGGTCGTTGATATTGGTGGAGCCAGTACAGAGCTGGTAACTGGCTCTGGTGCGCAAACAACCTCACTGTTTAGTCTGTCAATGGGCTGTGTTACGTGGCTCGAACGGTATTTCACCGATCGAAATCTGGCACAAGAAAACTTTGACGAAGCCGAGAAAGCAGCACGTGACGTTCTGCGCCCGGTCGCTGACAAGCTGCGCTTTCATGGCTGGAAAGTCTGCGTAGGTGCTTCTGGCACCGTACAGGCTTTGCAGGAAATTATGATGGCGCAGGGCATGGATGAACGCATTACTCTGGCAAAACTCCAGCAGTTAAAACAACGCGCCATTCATTGCGGACGTCTGGAAGAGCTGGAAATCGAAGGGCTAACACTGGAGCGCGCACTGGTGTTCCCCAGCGGGCTGGCGATTCTGATCGCCATTTTTACCGAACTGAACATTCAGTGTATGACTCTCGCGGGCGGTGCATTACGTGAAGGCCTGGTGTACGGCATGCTGCACTTGCCGGTGGATCAGGACATTCGCAGTCGTACGTTACGCAATATTCAGCGTCGGTTTATGGTCGATACCGATCAGGCAAACCGCGTTGCAAAGTTGGCAGTACATTTATTCGATCAAGTGAAAAATGAGTGGCATCTTGAAGCTATCAGTAGCGAACTGCTGCAAAGTGCCTGTCAGTTGCATGAAATAGGCTTGAGTGTGGAATATAAGCAGGCACCACTACATGCCGCCTGGCTGGTGCGAAACCTTGATCTTCCAGGATTTACCCCGGCACAGAAAAAACTGTTAGCGACGCTATTATTAAACCAGACCAATCCGGTCGATCTCTCCTCACTCCACCAGCAAAATGCCGTGCCGCCTCGCATCGCAGAACATCTTTGCCGCTTGCTACGCCTGGCGATTATTTTCGCCAGTCGTCGCCGTGACGACTTAGTGCCAGAAATTCATCTGGTCGCAAAGAATGAGCACCTTACGGTAAGATTGCCAGAAGGCTGGCTGGCGCATCATCCGCTGGGTAAAGAGCTTATCGATCAGGAAAGCCAGTGGCAAAGTTACGTCCACTGGCCACTGGAAGTACAGTAACGTTTCACATGCCGGATGGTGATGCCAGCGCATCTTATCGGGTCTGTCAGCACATTTCAGACCCGCCCCGATCGACTATTTCGCTTTCTTTGCAGCCATCATTGCTTTCAGATTCGCCAGGTGACTCTGTCCTTTTTGCATCCGTTCTTCAGCACTCACCACTTTACGTTCCTGTTCCCAGATAACGTCATCCTGCGGTAATTCCAGCAGAAAACGGCTCGGTTCCGGGCGCACCAGTTCGCCGTACTGGCGACGCTCTTTACACAGCGTGAAGATAAGCTCTTTCTGTGCACGGGTGATCCCTACATAGGCCAGGCGACGCTCTTCATCTATGTTGTCTTCGTCAATGCTGCTCTGGTGCGGCAGGAATCCCTCTTCCATGCCCACCATAAACACATACGGAAACTCCAGCCCTTTTGAGGCGTGTAGCGTCATTAACTGCACCTGATCCAACTCTTCTTCGCTCTCCCCGCGCTCCATCATGTCGCGTAACGTAAAGCGCGTCACCACCTGGGTCAACGTCATCGGCTCTTCCAGCTCGCTGCCTTCCAGCATCTCCGTCATCCAACTGAACAGCGTATTGACGTTTTTCATGCGCATTTCTGCAGCTTTCGGACTGGGCGAGGTTTCATACAGCCAGGATTCGTAATCAATGCCGTGGATCAGGTCACGTACTGCTGCAATCGGTTCGCGCTCTGCCAGGCGCTGAATTTCACCCAGCCAGTGAGTAAAACGAGTCAGAGAGTCATAACCACGCCCGGTAAGCGTCTGGCTAAGCCCCATATCAAAGCTGGCAGTAAACAAACTTTTATTACGCGTCATTGCCCACTCGCCCAATTTTTGCAGCGTGGCAGGGCCGATTTCACGTTTCGGGGTATTCACTATGCGCAGAAATGCGCTGTCATCATCCGGATTGCTCAATACCCGCAGATAGGCCAGCAAATCTTTGATCTCCGGGCGCGAGAAAAACGACGTTCCGCCGGAAATTTTGTACGGAATGCGGTTCTGCATCAGGAATTTTTCGAACACCCGCGACTGATGATTACCGCGATAGAGGATCGCGTAATCTTTATACTGTGTTTTGTTAACAAAGTGATGGGCAATCAGTTCTCCGGTCACGCGCTCTGCTTCGTGCTCTTCGTTATTGGCACTCAGTACTTTTAGTTCAGCGCCATAACCCAGTTCGGAAAAGAGCCTTTTTTCAAAGACATGTGGGTTGTTGGCAATGAGAATATTTGCCGCTTTCAGAATACGTCCGGAAGAACGGTAGTTTTGTTCCAGCTTGACCACCTGCAACGCCGGAAAATCTTTGCTCAGCAGCACCAGATTCTGCGGACGTGCACCACGCCAGGAATAGATAGACTGGTCATCGTCCCCCACCACAGTAAAGCGCGCACGGCGTCCCACCAGCAGCTTAACCAACTCGTACTGACTGGTGTTGGTATCCTGGTATTCATCCACCAGCAGATAGCGGATTCTGTTCTGCCAGCGTTCTCTCACCTCTTCATTGCGCTGTAGTAGCAAAGTCGGAAGCAAAATCAGATCGTCAAAATCGAGAACGTTACACGCCTTCATATGGGCATCGTACAAACCGTAGCAATGGGCAAAAATACGGTCACGCTCCCCTTTAGCGCTAGCCGCCGCCTGCGCCGGAGTCATTAGATCGTTTTTCCAGTTGGAGATCGTCGAGATCAGCTGTTGCAGCACCACTTTATCATCGTCGATCAACCCGTCGGTCAGATCTTTAAGCAGCGCCACCTGATCGGTATCATCAAACAGAGAGAAGTTGGATTTCATCCCCAACGCCGCGTACTCACGCTTGATAATATCCAACCCCAGAGTGTGGAAGGTGGAGATCATCAAACCACGCGCTTCTTTACGGCCCAGCGTCTGCGCCACACGCTCTTTCATCTCGCGCGCGGCCTTGTTAGTAAAGGTCACCGCTGCAATATGCCGTGCCTGATAGCCACATTCGCGAATCAGATGGGCAATTTTATTCGTGATCACGCGCGTCTTACCAGAACCGGCCCCCGCCAGCACCAGGCAAGGTCCGGTGACGAATTCGACGGCTTGTTGTTGTCCGGGGTTTAAACGCATAAAGGTCACTCAATGAAAGTCGGGAGGGGAGATTTAGAGCATGGTAGTATAGCCAGCCTCAACCATCCCACTCAAGGCACGATCATGGCAAAAACAGCAGCAGCACTGCATATCCTTGTTAAAGAAGAGAAACTGGCTCTGGATCTTCTGGAACAAATTAAAAACGGCGCAGACTTCGAGAAACTGGCGAAGAAACACTCTACCTGCCCGTCAGGTAAAAAAGGCGGTCACCTGGGTGAGTTCCGTCAAGGCCAGATGGTTCCGGCGTTTGATAAAGTGGTTTTCTCCTGCCCGGTACTGGAACCCACCGGCCCACTGCATACGCAGTTCGGTTACCACATCATTAAGGTGCTGTACCGCAACTAATAAAAAACCCGGTGAGTATAAGCGCCGGGTTTATCTGCCGGATGGCAGCTACGTACTACGATGAAAGTCGGGTAAGCGTTAACGCCACCCGACACATTTTTAGCCCGCGACAGCAATACGCTTCATGTCAGTCATGTAGCCACGCAGCTTCTGACCCACTTTCTCAATTGCATGGCTGCGAATCGCTTCGTTCACATCACGCAGCTGTGCGTTATCTACCGCACCTTCGGCAATCGCTTTACCCAGGTCGCCTGTCTGCAACGTAGTCATGAACTCTTTCAGCAGCGGTACGCAAGCGTAAGAGAACAGATAGTTGCCGTATTCTGCAGTATCGGAAATAACCACGTTCATTTCGTACAGACGCTTACGGGCAATGGTGTTGGCAATCAGCGGCAGCTCATGGAGTGACTCATAGTAAGCAGACTCTTCGATAATGCCGGACGCCACCATGGTTTCGAATGCCAGCTCAACGCCCGCTTTCACCATCGCAATCATCAGTACACCTTTATCGAAGTACTCCTGCTCGCCAATTTTGCCTTCAAACTGCGGCGCAGTTTCAAACGCAGTTTTACCGGTCTCTTCACGCCAGGTCAGCAGTTTCTTATCATCGTTGGCCCAGTCCGCCATCATACCGGAGGAGAATTCGCCGGAGATGATGTCATCCATATGTTTCTGGAACAGCGGCGCCATGATCTCTTTCAGTTGCTCGGACAACGCGTAAGCACGCAGTTTCGCCGGGTTAGACAGGCGGTCCATCATCAGCGTAATACCACCCTGTTTCAGCGCTTCGGTGATGGTTTCCCAGCCGAACTGAATCAGTTTTTCTGCGTAAGCCGGGTCAGTACCTTCTTGCACCAGTTTATCGAAGCACAGCAGAGAACCGGCCTGCAGCATACCGCACAGGATAGTCTGCTCACCCATCAGGTCAGATTTCACTTCCGCGACGAAAGAGGATTCCAGTACGCCAGCACGGTGACCACCGGTTGCCGCAGCCCAGGCTTTAGCAATCGCCATGCCTTCACCTTTAGGGTCATTTTCCGGATGGACGGCGATCAGGGTCGGTACACCGAAACCACGTTTGTACTCTTCACGCACTTCGGTTCCCGGGCATTTCGGCGCTACCATCACCACGGTGATATCTTTACGGATCTGCTCACCCACTTCCACGATGTTGAAGCCATGGGAATAGCCCAGCGCCGCGCCGTCTTTCATCAGCGGCTGAACGGAACGCACAACGTCAGAGTGCTGTTTGTCTGGCGTCAGGTTAACCACCAGATCAGCCTGCGGGATCAGCTCTTCGTAAGTACCTACTTTGAAGCCGTTTTCTGTTGCTTTGCGCCAGGATGCGCGCTTCTCAGCAATCGCTTCTTTACGCAGGGCATAGGAGATATCCAGACCAGAGTCACGCATGTTCAGCCCCTGGTTCAGACCTTGAGCACCACAGCCGACGATAACCACTTTTTTACCCTGAAGGTAGCTCGCGCCGTCGGCGAATTCTTCGCGGCCCATAAAGCGACATTTACCCAGCTGTGCCAGCTGCTGGCGCAGATTCAGTGTATTAAAGTAGTTAGCCATGGTGATTCCTCGTGATGTTGTGCTTCTTATTGTTCGGTTCGCGTTTAAGCGAGAATGTACTCACATTACAACAGGAAATTTATTGCGGAAATTGATATATTCACAACGTCACATTGCAATTTCTGCAACGTCAACATCGAGGGCTAAGCCTGTGGATTTACGCGATCTGAAAACCTTCCTGCACCTGGCGGAAAGCCGCCATTTTGGCCGCAGTGCACGGGCGATGCACGTCAGTCCTTCCACGCTCTCCCGACAGATTCAGCGCCTTGAGGAAGATCTCGGGCAACCACTGTTTGTGCGCGATAATCGCACGGTCACGCTGACCGAGGCGGGAGAAGAGTTGCGCGTGTTTGCCCAACAGACGTTGCTCCAATATCAGCAATTGCGTCATACCCTTGATCAGCAAGGGCCATCGCTGTCCGGTGAGTTGCATATCTTCTGTTCAGTGACCGCCGCCTACAGCCATCTGCCGCCAATTCTGGATCGCTTTCGCGCCGAACATCCGTCAGTAGAAATTAAGCTCACAACCGGCGACGCCGCTGATGCGATGGAAAAAGTGGTCACCGGAGAAGCCGATCTGGCCATTGCCGGGAAACCAGAAACATTGCCTGGCGCAGTGGCTTTTTCGATGCTGGAAAATCTGACGGTGGTGCTCATCGCCCCGGCGCTGCCTTGCCCGGTTCGCAGCCAAATCTCCGCCGATGAACCTGACTGGTCATCGATACCGTTTATCATGGCCGATCAGGGGCCGGTGCGCCGCCGTATTGAGCTGTGGTTCCGGCGTAATAAAATCAGCAACCCTATGATTTACGCCACAGTCGGTGGGCATGAAGCCATGGTATCGATGGTGGCGCTCGGGTGTGGCGTGGCATTGCTGCCAGAAGTGGTGCTGGAAAACAGCCCTGAACCGGTGCGTAACCGCGTGATGATATTAGAACGTAGCGATGAAAGAACACCGTTTGAGCTGGGCGTTTGTGCACAAAAAAAGCGGCTGCATGAGCCGCTGATTGATGCATTCTGGAAAATTTTACCCAACCATTAAAACCTGGGCGGATAGTACGCTTGCGCCCTATCCGCCCAACGAACGTTAATACTAACCTGCAAGGAAGAAGCGAAACGCCGGGTTGTGAGTCTCATCATGACAGTCATAACCCAACTCGTTCAGTCTGGTTTCAAAGTCCGGTTCATGATCGGCCAGTTCAAATGCAGCCAGCACCCGACCATAGTCGGTACCGTGGCTGCGGTAGTGGAAAAGGGAAATATTCCAGTGGGTACCCAGGGTATGCAGGAATTTCAACAGCGCCCCCGGAGACTCGGGAAACTCGAAGCTGTACAAACGCTCTTGTAGCGGTTTTGACGGACGCCCACCAACCATATAGCGCACATGCAGCTTGGCCATTTCGTCGTCGGAAAGATCCACCACGCTGTAACCACCGTCATTGAGCAACTGGAGGATTTCCTTACGTTCTTCCAGCCCACGGCTCAGGCGCACACCGACAAAAATACAGGCGTCTTTGGCATCGGCAAAACGGTAGTTAAACTCGGTGACCGAGCGCCCACCCAGCAGCTGACAGAATTTCAGGAAGCTGCCCTTCTCTTCCGGGATCGTCACCGCCAGCAACGCTTCACGCTGTTCCCCCAGCTCGCAGCGTTCAGAAACGTAGCGCAGACCGTGGAAATTGACGTTAGCGCCAGAGAGCACATGCGCCAGACGTTCGCCGCGAATATTGTGCTGGGCAATGTATTTTTTCATCCCCGCCAGCGCCAGTGCACCAGACGGTTCCGCCACAGCACGCACGTCCTCGAACAGATCCTTCATCGCCGCACAGATAGCATCGCTGTCAACGGTGATGATGTCATCAAGGTATTCCTGACACAGGCGGAAAGTTTCGTCACCGATACGCTTGACCGCCACCCCCTCTGCAAACAATCCGACGCGCGGAAGATCTACCGGATGACCGGCTTCCAGCGCCGCCTTCAGGCAAGCAGAATCTTCAGCTTCAACCGCAATGACTTTGATCTGCGGCATCAGCTGTTTAATCAGCACCGCAACACCTGCCGCCAGTCCGCCGCCACCCACCGGAACAAAAACGCGATCCAGGTGCGCATCCTGCTGAAGTAATTCCAGCGCCAGCGTCCCTTGTCCGGCAATAACCATAGGATGGTCGAACGGTGGAACCCAGGTAAAGCCCTGCTGTTGCGAAAGCTCAATGGCTTTAGCTTTAGCTTCATCAAAATTTGCGCCGTGCAGCAACACCTCGCCGCCAAAACCGCGTACCGCATCCACTTTGATATCCGCAGTCGCGGTCGGCATGACAATCAACGCCTTCACGCCAAGACGAGCAGAAGAAAAGGCAACTCCCTGGGCATGATTACCTGCAGATGCGGTGATTACACCATGCGCTTTTTGCGCTTCTGTAAGGCCCGCCATCATGGCATAGGCACCACGCAGCTTGAAGCTGTGAACCGGTTGTCGGTCTTCGCGCTTCACCAGAATGACGTTGTCGAGGCGCGATGAGAGCTTTTCCATTTTTTGCAGCGGCGTCACCTGTACCGCTTCATAGACCGGCGCACGCAGCACCGCCCTGAGATACTCGGCACCCTCAGGGGTGCCAGACAGGGGTTGTGAATCAGCCATAGTCATTACCCCCCCAATTTCGATTTATCACGTACCGCACCTTTGTCGGCACTGGTTGCCAGACTGGCATAAGCGCGAAGAGCAAAGGAAACCTGACGCTGACGATCTTTTGGTGTCCAGGCTTTATCGCCGCGGGCTTCCTGCGCTTCACGGCGGGCAGCAATTTCCGCATCGCTGAGTTGCAATTGAATACCGCGATTCGGGATATCGATGGCAATCATGTCGCCATCTTCAATGATAGCAATATTGCCGCCGCTGGCCGCTTCCGGAGAGACGTGACCGATAGAGAGACCCGATGTTCCACCGGAGAAACGACCGTCGGTTATCAGCGCGCACGCTTTACCCAGCCCCATCGATTTCAGGAAGGTCGTTGGGTAGAGCATTTCCTGCATCCCCGGTCCACCTTTAGGCCCTTCGTAGCGAATAACGACCACATCGCCCGCAACAACTTTACCGCCAAGAATCGCATCTACCGCCTCATCCTGACTCTCATAAACTTTGGCAGGACCAGTGAATTTCAGAATACTGTCGTCCACACCAGCGGTTTTGACGATACACCCATTTTCAGCGAAATTACCGTACAGTACCGCCAGGCCACCATCTTTGCTGTAGGCATGTTCCAGCGAGCGGATACAACCCTCGGCACGATCATCATCCAGCGTATCCCAGCGGCAGTCCTGCGAGAATGCCTGGGTGGTACGAATACCCGCCGGGCCTGCGCGGAACATCTTTTTCACCGCCTCATCCTGAGTCAGCATCACATCGTACTGCTCCAGAGACTGCGACAAAGTCAGCCCCAGTACGTTTTTCACATCACGATTCAACAGACCTGCACGATCCAGCTCGCCTAAAATGCCCAGTACGCCGCCCGCACGGTGAACATCTTCCATATGGTATTTCTGCGTACTTGGCGCCACTTTACACAACTGTGGAACCTTGCGAGACAGCTTATCGATATCACTCATCGTGAAGTCAATTTCCGCTTCCTGCGCGGCGGCCAGCAAGTGCAGAACGGTGTTAGTGGAACCGCCCATGGCGATATCCAGCGTCATGGCGTTTTCAAATGCCGCCTTGCTGGCAATATTGCGCGGCAGGGCGGAATCATCATTCTGCTCGTAATAGCGTTTGGTCAGCTCAACGATTCGTGAACCGGCATTGAGAAACAGCTGCTTACGGTCAGTGTGGGTTGCCAGCAGCGATCCATTGCCCGGCTGCGACAAGCCCAATGCTTCTGTCAGACAGTTCATCGAGTTAGCGGTGAACATCCCGGAACAGGAACCACAGGTTGGGCAGGCGGAACGTTCAATCTGATCGCTTTGGGAGTCAGAGACTTTCGGATCTGCACCCTGAATCATCGCATCAACCAGATCGAGCTTGATGATTTGGTCGGAGAGCTTGGTTTTACCGGCTTCCATCGGCCCGCCGGAAACAAAAATCACCGGAATGTTCAGCCGCAGAGAGGCCATTAACATCCCCGGGGTGATTTTGTCGCAGTTGGAAATGCAAACCATCGCATCAGCGCAATGAGCATTCACCATATACTCCACCGAATCGGCAATCAGCTCGCGCGACGGCAGTGAATAAAGCATACCCCCGTGCCCCATGGCGATACCGTCATCCACAGCGATAGTGTTGAACTCTTTCGCCACGCCGCCTGAGGCTTCAATCTGTTCGGCAACCAGCTTACCGAGATCGCGCAGGTGCACGTGGCCCGGTACGAACTGGGTAAAGGAGTTCACCACGGCAATAATCGGTTTACCGAAATCATCATCGGTCATCCCGGTGGCGCGCCACAGTGCGCGTGCACCCGCCATGTTTCGGCCGTGGGTGGTGGTGGCAGAACGATACTTAGGCATGCTGTATTTACTCCCGTCTATCTAATAATTGGGACGGTGCGTGCCGTCCCAAATTTATGTTTATTGGTTAACCTGATCCAACCAACCGTATTTATCTTCCGTTTCACCGGTAAAGAGGCCAAAGAAGGCTTGCTGGATACGTTTGGTCACCGGGCCACAACGGCCTTCACCCACCTGGATACCGTCAACGCTGCGCACCGGAGTGATTTCTGCCGCAGTACCGGACATGAACACTTCGTCGGCCAGGTACAGGGATTCGCGGGACAACACCTGCTCACGCACTTCGATATCAAGATCTTTCGCCAGCTTGATGATCGCGTCACGCGTGATGCCTGGCAGCGCGGAGGAGGTAAATGGCGGGGTAAACAGAATGCCATCTTTAACTTCAAACAGGTTTTCACCTGCACCTTCGGAGATGTAGCCATTTACGTCCAGCGCAATCCCTTCCTGGTAGCCATGACGACGTGCTTCGCTACCCACCAGCAGCGAAGACAGGTAGTTACCACCCGCTTTAGCAGCGGTAGGAATAGTGTTTGGTGCAACACGGTTCCACGAGGAAACCATCGCATCGATCCCCTGATCCAGCGCTTCAGCGCCCAGATACGCCCCCCACGGGAACGCAGCGATGATCACATCCGTGGTGTATCCTGCCGGCGGGTTAACGCCCATACCCACATCGCCAACAAATACCAGCGGACGGATATAGGCGCTGGTCAGATTGTTTTTGCGGATCACCGCGCGACAGGCTTCCATCAGTTCATCAACGCTCTGAGATACCGGAAAACGATAGATCTTGGCTGAATCACGCAGACGCTGCATATGTTCACGATGACGGAACACCACCGGGCCTTTGTGAGAATCGTAGCAACGGATACCTTCAAATACTGAAGTACCATAGTGCAGTGCGTGGGACATCACGTGAACCTTCGCATCTTCCCAACGAATCATCTCGCCATTGGACCAAATGTAATCAGCTTTTTTCGTCGTCATTTTTCTTCCTTTTGCGCTCAGGCGCGGATTTGTTGTGATGTGGTAGAACTCTGGCAGATAGCAACATGTGCAACATCGACCAGTTTAGTTAACTGACTAAACAGTAAGTCGACCGACCGGGGGCTGGCAACGGTCAATTCGATATTTATATTTTGAGCATCGGAAGCTGCTTCCATGTTCATGGAACACACCTGAAAACCACGATGGCGTACCACGCGTAAAACACGTTCTAACGTTTCCGGATTGAAACGAGCCTCAACGGCGACCTGATGTTGCATCATGATAATTTCTCCAGCATTTCTGAGTTACTGGCACCTGGCGGTACCAGAGGCCAGACGTTCTCAAGTTCGTCGATTGAGACATGAAGCAGGTATGGACCCTCACTATTCAGCATAGTGTCGAGTGCCGCTTCAACCTGGTCTTTACGGGTAATGTGTTGGCCAGGGATGCCGAAGGCGCTGGCTAACATAAGAAAATCGGGGTTATCGGTAAGAGTGGTTTCGCTATAACGTTCCTGGAAAAACAGCTGCTGCCATTGTCGCACCATGCCTAACCGCTGGTTATCGAGTAAGACAATCTTCAGCGGCAACTGCTTGCGTTTTACGGTGCCCAACTCCTGTACGTTCATCATAAAAGAGCCGTCACCGGAGATACAGATTACCGTATCGTCCGGGCGAGCCACCTGCGCGCCCACCGCCGCAGGTAAGCCAAAACCCATTGTTCCGAGGCCACTGGAGGTGATGAAGTTCTCCGGGCGAGCGTAGGTCATGTGCTGTGCGGACCACATCTGATGCTGACCGACATCGGTGGTGACTACGCTATCGGCAGGTTTACGGTCGGACAATTGTTTTAATAACAATGGCGCGTAGATAGCTTCGCCAGGATGATCGTAGCGCCAGGCATGTTCAGCCCGCATGTCTGCGGCATATTGGCACCATTCGTTGATGGTCAACGGTTGTTGTAATGCGGGTAACAGCGTATTCAAATCACCTTGCAGCGCAACGTGCGTCTGACGCAGCTTGTTCATCTCGGCCGGATCGATATCCATATGGATCACGTTGGCATTCGGTGCGAAAGTATTTAACTTACCGGTCACCCGGTCATCAAAACGAGCACCGACAGCAATCAGCAAGTCGCACTCCTGCACGGCAAAGTTTGCAGCTTTGGTACCGTGCATTCCCAACATACCCAGGTAGTACGGGTAAGCTGCATCGACAGAACCCAGACCTTTCAGTGTACAAACCGCTGGGATCTGCGTTACTGCAATGAACTCACGCAGAGCCGGAACCGCCTGCGCCATGCCCACACCGCCGCCAACGTACAGAACCGGCTTTTGTGCCTGCGCCAGCATCTTACGGGCTTGTTCAACCTCAGGATATGGGAAAGCCGCTGCGTTTTCGACGGTAGAAAAATAGGGTTCCAGCGACCCACTGGCCAGTTGGATATCCTTTGGGATATCCACCAATACCGGGCCTGGGCGACCAGAATTCGCAACCTCGAAAGCTTCAGCCAGGATGCGTGGTAACTCTTCAAATGATTGCACCAAAAAACTGTGTTTAGTACATGCCAACGACAATCCCAGAACGTCCACTTCCTGGAACGCATCGGTTCCGATAAACGGGGAGGACACCTGGCCGGTGATGGCAACAACGGGAACGGAATCTAACAAGGCATCAGCCAGACCGGTGATCAGGTTAGTAGCACCTGGACCAGAGGTGGCAATACAAACGCCGGTTTTACCCGTTGAACGGGCATAGCCAATCGCCGCCATCGCCGCACCTTGCTCGTGTCGGCACAACAAGTGTTCTACGCCACCGTCATACAATGCATCGTAAACCGGCATAATTGCGCCCCCGGGATAACCAAAGACGGTTTTAACCCCTTGTGCACGCAACGCATGTACCACCCACTGTGCCCCATTCATAGTTACATCCCCGCCGTAAATCTTGAGAAACAGAATTTTATGCTACCGTTCACTTTCTGCTCCTCGTTTATGTTTTTAAGGTCAAAAAAAACCCCCGGACCTTTCGGTGCGGGGGTCTTAGTTCGTTAAGGCTTGTTTTCTAAGCCTTTCCTCGTCCAAGTGCAGCCCCGCACGGTGGGATAATAATCACCACCACGCTAATCACGACCAGGCTAATCACTCGTAGAAGGGCTGTCATTTTTGTATTTTCTTGCATCTTGTTCGAAGGAATACCTAAAGAGTTACCATAGAATTTAAAGATGACACAAGATATTTTTACATTCATTTTTCTGACGTAGTTAACGGTTTATATAAACACCGTTGTTTTTTATACAAAAAATAGAAAATGAAAATATTTCACGTTATTGAGCAATTTCGACGGCGCTATCTATCGACTTTGAGCTGATTAACTTACCTTTGCTAGCACGATTCCAGAGGTTACATAGGCAGTTTGCAATTACACAAAAATACGTGAATAAGCATCTAAAAATATCAAAAAGACAAGATATTGCCGCTATTTTTTACGACATAATACCTATCTCAGGAGGGGATATGTCACTGTCAATTGTCTACACACGCGCCGCGCTTGGTGTGAATGCGCCACCCATTACCATTGAGGTACATATCAGCAATGGTCTGCCAGGTTTAACCATGGTGGGGTTACCCGAAACGACGGTGAAAGAAGCCCGCGATCGGGTTCGCAGTGCGATTATTAATAGCGGGTATGAATTTCCGGCAAAAAAGATAACGATTAACCTCGCCCCGGCAGATCTTCCCAAAGAAGGGGGGAGATACGATTTACCTATCGCCATCGCGCTTCTGGCCGCTTCTGAGCAGCTTACAACTCATAATCTCAACACATATGAGCTGGTAGGCGAATTAGCGCTTACAGGCGCACTACGCGGCGTTCCAGGAGCTATATCCAGCGCGACCGAAGCAATTCGTGCAGGCAGGCAAATTATTGTCGCAAAAGAGAATGCAGCAGAAGTTGGACTGATACACGGTGAAGGGTGTTTGATTGCCGATCACTTGCAGGCCGTATGCGCATTTCTGGAAGGTAAGCATGATTTGGAAAGGCCGATATCCGCAGATTCCACACCCAGAGTTTTTTTTCCTGATGACCTTAGTGACGTCATCGGTCAGGAACAGGGCAAACGAGGGTTAGAGATCACCGCTGCAGGCGGTCACAATCTCCTGCTAATAGGTCCTCCCGGGACGGGGAAAACGATGCTGGCAAGTCGTCTGAGAGGGTTGTTACCACCTCTTAGCAATGACGAGGCTCTGGAAAGCGCAGCAATCCTCAGTCTGGTCAATTCCGACACGATACAAAAGCAGTGGAAGCAACGTCCATTTCGCTCACCTCATCACAGCGCCTCATTAACCGCAATGGTGGGTGGTGGATCCATTCCCGCGCCAGGAGAAATTTCTCTGGCACATAACGGCGTATTGTTTCTGGATGAATTACCCGAGTTTGAACGGCGTACGCTGGATGCACTACGCGAACCTATTGAATCCGGGCAGATCCATTTATCACGCACTCGGGCAAAAATAACTTACCCTGCACGATTTCAACTGGTTGCTGCAATGAACCCAAGCCCAACGGGCCACTATCAGGGAAACCACAACCGTTGTACCCCAGAGCAAACGCTACGTTATCTCAGTCGATTATCAGGTCCTTTTCTCGACCGCTTCGATCTCTCACTCGAAGTACCCCTGCCGCCTCCAGGCATACTTTGCCAGAGCGTAATGAAAGGAGAAGACAGCGCTACAGTGAAGAAACGCGTCATGGTGGCAAGAGAGCGTCAGTATCAGCGACAAAAGAAATTAAACGCGCATCTGAATAGCCAGGATATACATAAATTTTGCGAGCTGCGCAGCGATGACGCACGCTGGCTGGAAGAAACGTTAGCGCACCTTGGATTATCCATCCGCGCCTGGCTACGGCTGATAAAGGTCGCTCGAACTATTGCAGATATTGAACAATGCGACCATATAACCCGCCAGCACTTACAGGAAGCTGTTGGTTATCGGGCAATAGACAGATTATTAATTCATTTGCAGAAACTACTGGCATAAAAAAAGGGCTTTCGCCCTTTTTTTATTAATCATCTGACTCGGTGTAATCTTCAGCACCTTCTACCTGAGGTTTCCCGCCAGACAGAGTGTGGAAACGCTTCGGACGCTTAATACGCGTCATGTATTTAGACCACACACGTTCAGCTTCGGTAACCGGCTCACGTTCACCACGGCATACCGCAACAAACAGTTTTTCTTCTTCAGTTACCGGTTCACGCTTGCCCAGATCCAACTCATTGAAGGCATAACCGTGACGCTCAAGCAGCTGTGCCTCTTTAATGGTGAAATCACCATGACGGGAGAATCCGCGGGGATAATATTTATTGTCGAAATATCGATTAGTCGTCGTAAAGCTTTCCGCCATCCTGCACGCTCCTAATTCTTTGGCCGAGCTATTTATGGCGCGGAGTATTAGTTACGCTTGACAGAGCGTCAAACAAAAGATTTAAATCATAACGACAAATAATTTTACGGAGCGAGTTGTGGATACGGAATTGTTAAAAACTTTCCTGGAAGTTAGCCGGACACGCCACTTTGGTCGGGCTGCTGAAGCGCTCTACCTGACCCAATCGGCAGTAAGTTTTCGGATCAGACAGCTGGAAAATCAACTTGGTGTGAACCTCTTCACCCGACACAGAAACAATATCCGTTTGACCGCTGCGGGTGAAAAATTATTGCCCTATGCAGAAACGCTGATGAATACGTGGCAAGCAGCACGTAAGGAAGTTGCAAATACCTCGCGACATAATGAGTTTTCTATCGGAGCCAGCGCATCCCTTTGGGAGTGCATGCTTAATAACTGGTTGGGTCGTTTGTATCAGTTGCAAGAGCCACAATCCAGCCTGCAATTTGAAGCCAGGATCGCTCAGCGTCAGTCATTAGTTAAACAGCTTCATGAGCGACAACTTGATCTGCTGATCACAACTGAAGCCCCAAAAATGGACGAATTTAGTAGCCAATTGCTGGGATATTTCACGCTGGCACTTTATTGCAGTACACCATCACTAACAAAAGATGAATTGAATTATTTGCGCCTGGAATGGGGGCCGGACTTTCAACAACATGAAACTGGATTGATCGCAGCCGATGAAGTTCCGGTACTTACCACCAGTTCAGCTGAACTGGCAAGGCAACAACTTTCTGTACTTAAGGGGTTTAGCTGGCTTCCCGTCAATTGGGCAAAAGCAAAAAGTGATCTCCACACAGTTGCCGATAGCGCTACGCTTTCACGTCCATTGTATGCAGTTTGGCTACAAAATAGCGATAAGTACCCGCTTATTCGAGATCTTCTAAAAACGAATATTTTGGAAGGTTAGAGAAAATACTGGCAAGGATGCCGGGAAACTGAAATCAGGAGGGTCTATTGGCACAATTTTCAGGTAAAAAAAATCCTTAGCAAAAATGCTAAGGATTGTTTCTGGCAGGGGCGGAGAGACTCGAACTCGCGACACCCGGTTTTGGAGACCGGTGCTCTACCAACTGAGCTACGCCCCTAAATTTTATTATCATTAAGCCTGCATTAATAGCAGGCTTAATTTTCTAATAAGTGGCGGAACGGACGGGACTCGAACCCGCGACCCCCTGCGTGACAGGCAGGTATTCTAACCAACTGAACTACCGCTCCACCGAATTTCTTTGTCACTACCCGGATTAGTCATCCCGGTTTA